>NZ_CAJYOJ010000041.1 GCF_913776295.1 uncultured Pedobacter sp. | reverse complement strand
CCGAAAAATTTGTTAGGCCGGATTTAAGCGGAACGGAGATACGGTGCTACGGCCTAGCTACGCCGAAATGCATAGGTTCCGCAAGTCACTCATTAATAGACAATTGCAAAATAACGTCAATGGTAGCCGAGCTATCGGATTTATTTCAGGAACTATTGAGTAATAATTTAAATTTATATCGATTTGGGCGTTCCCCAAGCTACGCAAGGGGCGGGCTTTTCAGGGCTGCGCTTCGCTTCGGTACCGATGAAGGATCGGTACTAAACCCTTTCAATCCCTAACGCAAAACCCACCGTTTTAGATCAGACCTCACAGGTTTCAAAAACCTGCTAGGTTTCGTTATATTTGAAAAAAACGCAAATAATGAAAAAGTTAATATTCGCCCTTTTACTGGGTGCATTTTCAGTTGCTGCAAATGCTCAAACCAGTCCTCAAAAACCTGCGACTTCAAAAGTAATTACCAAACAGGTTGTTGATATTGCCTGTGGCGAGTGTCAGTTTAAAATGAAAGGTAAAGATTGTGAGCTGGCAGTTAAAATTGATGGCAAATCTTATTTTGTGGATGGAAAAGGCATTGATGATTTTGGCGATGCCCACGGCGAACATGGTTTTTGCAATGCGGTAAGTAAAGCAGAAGTGACCGGCGAGATTGTGAACAACCGCTTTAAAGCGAAAGAGATCAAGTTATTGCCGTTTAAGAAATAGTTTAGATAAAATACGTCACTGCGAGAAGGCTTTTTCAGCCGACGAAGCCTGCCTTGCTGTAGGCAGGCAATCTATTTAATAGGGATCGCTTGCATTAAAGATTGCTTCGTCGTTCCTCCTCGCAATGACGAAAATAATCAGCTTTGTGTTCTTTGTGGCTTTTTCCCTGTGTTCTCTGCGGTTAAAAACGTGATAGATTATTCAAATTCTTTCTCCAAACCCTGCCTTAAATCAAAAAGTAACCACTGTTTATTCTTAACATCGGTTTCTTTCGTCTTTAGCAACTGTATAAAATCCTTTACGCCTATTTCTTCATTTCCATTGCCGTGGATCAGTACAATGCTGCCCGCATTAGGTTGCTGTCCTTTGGCTAACCAGGCATCACTTCCGATTGGAATTAATCCGTAGGCTTCAATTCTTTCAACAATTTTTTTATCCGACACCAATCCCGGGAAACGGAAAAATACCGAAGGCGTTAAGCCGTTTTTTAACATCAGTTTTTCGTTTTCCAATACCTCTACATCCAGATTGGTTCCGGGAGCCAACAGGAAATTTTCGGCTAATGGCAGTTTATTTACTTCGTGGTTATAAGTATGGTTTACCCAGGTAATATCTAATTCCTTATTCTTCACTAAACTTTTTAACCAATTCAAATCATCCTGGTGTTTTAACATCCATTTACCCGAAACCGATACTGCAAGTGGCGCTGGCTGTTCCGTCCTTTTAAATTCATCAAAAACCGATTGGAAAATAATCCGGTCTAAAGCCTTATGCGAAGGACAAAGATCAATAGTTAAGGTAATGCCTTTCTCATTTGGGATTGCATGATCAATTCCCGCATTTTGCAATTGCAGATCTTTAGCTGCCGCTGCTTCCAAGGACTTGATATAAACTGTATTTTTAAAGATGGCGAGTACATTGGAATATTGTAAACCCCTGGTGCTGTAACGACTGGCCAGATCTACTTTGGTATCTAAAGTTTCAGGGTTTATCAGCAGTAAGTATTTCTGGTTACTTGCAGAAAAGCTTCTGAGCGCGATCAGTTGTTCATTGGCACGTGTTGCCAGACCAAAATTTACCCTATAGCGTTTAATATCTTCAAAATCTTGCGCAAAGATTTCAGTACAGAAAAAGCAGATACAAAAAACGCTGAGCAGTATAAATTTAGATAACTTCATATTTCCTTATTTAAAATCTTTCTAATTTAACGCAAATGGATTATCTTTACAAACATCGCCATGAACAAAGAAAAATTAAAATTATGGTTTAAACGGGTAGGGCTAGTGGGATTTTTGTTCTTCCTGATTAAAGGATTAATATGGCTTGTTGTATTCTATTTCATAGGTAAAAATGTGAGTTAAATAGTTCATTTGTTCACTGGTCATTTGTTTATTAGTCCGGACCAGTCGAGTAAATCTTTAGCTGACCGTCAATCCTGATCCGATTGCTATTGGATTTGTTTCAGGATCTTTTTGGTAACTACTTAAAAGTAAACAGCATATTCGCCAAAAAATTCCAGACAAATACGATTACAATGGCAAAAAACTTCGCCACGTAAAAGTTGGTTCCGTTTTTTCTTTGGTGAAATAAGTAAATGATAAAGGTGTTTAATCCTAAACCAATTAAACTCACGACCAAAAATTTGCTAAACTCTGTTCCCCAATGGCTATTGGTGCTTTCGAAAGTCCATATTCTATTGATGAGGTAATTATTGGTTACAGCTAAAGAAAAACCAATGGCATTAGCGATGTATTTATTGATTTTGATTTTCTCTTTGCACAACCAGGTTGCTCCGAAATCGATCGCCATTCCGAGCAGGCCGGTCAATCCAAATTTTATAATGCGGAAGAATAACTCCATTTTAATGCAGTTTAACCAGATAAAAATGTTCTAATAGCTGAGGACGCGTTTTAGCATTGATAAATTTAGGCGTTAGCTTGGTGATGTGATAATATTCGAACGATTTTAGCACTTCGGCACCATATTCCTTTTTCAATTTTGCCAGTTCAGATTCCGGAGTGTAAATCACCAGATTTTTTTCATCCTTAGACTTATTCAATTCCTCGTAACTCCAGAAATATTTCGGTTCGCCATTGGCATAAAAATCGAACGAATAAGCATCAGGGTACATTAATACCGAAGCTTTCGCCTCCGGATAATGCGCTTTTAGCCAATTTCCCGCTTCCATGCCTGCTTCATATTTCAGTACCGATGGATAGAAAAAGACCGATAGAAATATCATCAGGCCAACTGAAATCATCGCGCTTCTGGCCAGTAAGTTTTCGGTTTTTAATCCTTTGGATGCAAAAAAAGAAACTGCCAATAAAATGACTAAAACAGTAATTGCGATATAATTATGCTCAAAACCAAAAAAGATAGTAACGGCAGATAAAATCAAAACGATTAAAACGGCCAGTACATTTTGGATCGTAAAAAACACTTTCAGGCTTTTGCCTTGCGATTGCTGTATGTATAAAGCCGTAATGATGGCGAACTGTGGCAAGATGATCAAAATATAATGCGGCAGCTGGAATTTCGAAAGTGAAAACAATAAAAAAGTAATGGCTGCACTCGTCCAGATGATGATGCTTTCTGCGGGCAAAGTTATCCTGTTTTTCTTTTTGAGAAGATTAACCACAGCAGTATAAAACAATATCGACCAGGGTAAAAAAGCCCAAAGGGTTGTGTGTAGAAAGAATGAAACATCACCTTTGCCTTTTATTGGTCCGTTGTTAAAGAAACGGCCAAACTGGCTGTCCCAAAAGAAGAACTTTAAACCGGAGACACCGGTTTTTCCAAATACTACCTTTTCAGGGTGTAAGTCGAACTGAATATATAAAGTATATAACTCTGGAATAACAAAAATAAAAATCAATGCAATGGCAATCCACCATTTCAGCTTTAGCAACTGTTTCCATTGTTTGGTAAGCAACCAGTACACGATGAAGCCTCCAAAAACGGGGATTAATACAAATATGCCTTTAATCATGATGGCAAATGCAGCGAAAAATGAACCTGCAGCAATATGCCAGAAAGAACCCTGATGCGCTTTGTAATAATGATAAATGGCTGCCAAGGTAAAAGTGGTGATATACACTTCAGCACGCACATCGAAAGTAGAAATGAGGATGTGCAGCGAACTTAAAAAAATCAATGCACTGATCAATCCTGTTTTTTCATTATAAATGTCTTTTGCCAGTTGATAAAGGTACCATGCACCCAATAATCCAAATAAGAAGGAAGGAAGTTTATAGGCGAAGGCTGTAATCCCGAAAATTTTAAATGAAGCTGCGGCCAACCAAAAAGTAAGATGTGGTTTATCTAACCAATCTGCACCGCGAACATATATATTGATCCAGTCGTTCCGCAGTACCATATTTTTGGCTATAGATGCATAAAGTGCAGAATCGGGTTCCATTATGCCGCCAAAAAGAGCCGGCACACTAACCAGTGCAATAAAAGCGATTAAAATTTTATACAGTGTGGTCTCTTTTAAATTCATTTACAGGAAGCAAATATGAGCAAAAAAAAGTCAAATTTTTTTAAGGTTTAAGATTAACAGGGGCAAAGCCTTATCTTTGCTTTATGACAAAGTTATCGGTTAACATCAATAAAATTGCTACACTCCGCAACAGCCGCGGAGGGAATAATCCTGATCTGGTAAAGGTTGCATTAGACTGTGAACGTTTCGGTGCGCAGGGGATTACGGTGCACCCACGCCCTGATGAGCGGCACATCCGTTATCAGGACGTTTACGATTTAAAAGCTGCCATTGCTACAGAATTTAATATTGAAGGAAATTGCAAGGAAGATAAATTTGTTGATCTGGTTTTGGCCAACAAACCTGCACAGGTTACTTTGGTACCCGATGCTGAAGGACAGATTACTTCTAACCATGGTTGGGATACCATCAAACATCAAGATTACCTGAAAGAAATGGTTGCTGTTTTTCAAAACGAAGGCATCCGCGTTTCTATTTTTGTTGATCCGGTTGTAGAAATGGTTGAGGGAGCTGTTGAGACCGGAGCAGACCGTATTGAATTATATACCGAAGCTTATGCGCATAATTATTTTGCTGATCGCGAAAAGGCAGTAGTGAGTTATATAGCTGCAGCACATCATGCCAATAAATTAGGCCTGGGCATTAATGCCGGTCACGATCTGGATCTGCACAACCTGCATTATTTCGCACAAAGCATCCCAGGTTTATTGGAAGTTTCAATCGGCCATGCCTTAATTAGTGATGCACTTTATTTAGGCTTGGAAACTACCATCCAGAAATACTTACAACAGCTCGCTTAGGGTTTAACCACAAAGCGCACAAAGATGTACACAGAGCAAACAGAGCCTCTGTGAACTCGGTGTAAAACTCTTTTTCCAGTGGTTGAAATAAAAAATATATAATGCTTAAAGGAATTCTCCTTGTTTTTTTTGGTGCCTGTAGTTTTGGCATCTTATCTACTTTTGTTAAACTCGCCTATCACGAAGGTTATACTTTGGGGGATGTTACCGGTGTACAGGCTTTTTTCGGTGCGGTAATTTTATGGGTATTATTTTTCTTGCAAAGCAGAACTGCAGCTTATAAAGCTAAAGCTTTGCCTGCTAAAACACCCCGGTGGCAGATGATCATTGCGGGTACCTGCACAGGTCTGGTGAGTATTTTTTACTATCAATGTGTAAAGCTGGTGCCTAATTCGGTTGCCATCATTTTGCTGATGCAGTTTATCTGGATGAGTATTTTAATGGAGTACCTCATTTTCAAAAAGAAGCCTAGTGGTTTACAGCTCGCAGCTATCGTATTGGTTTTGGGTGGTACCGTTTTAGCCAGCGGAATGGCAGAAACCAGTTTAGGAAGCATGGATTTAAAAGGAATTGGTTTCGGTTTGCTGGCTGCATTATGTTATGCCGGCTTTTTGTTGTTGAGTGGTAGGATCGGTAATGAATATGTGCCGCTAAAGAAAAGTGCGCTGATGATTACTGGTGCCTGTATTTTGATTTTCATCATCTTTCCTCCTGCATTTTTGTTTAATGGAGCTTTGAGTGGAAGCTTACTGAAATGGGGATTGATTATTTCTGTTTTTGGCACCGTAATCCCGCCGCTGTTTTATGCCGAAGGTGTGCCGAGAATTGGTACGGCCATTAGTTCTATTTTGAGCGCTGCGGAATTACCGGTCGCAGTAATGATGGCTGGTTTTGTGTTGCAGGAACAGGTTTCGTTTTTAAGGTGGGTTGGGGTTGTAGTGATCTTATTGGCAATGGTTTTACCAAATTTAAATTATTTGAAAAAGAAGTAATCTTATTTTTACCACAAAGAAAATGGAGTTAGGCACAAAGGGCACAAAGCCGGGTTAATGTTTAACAATTAAGGGTGTAGGGTACTTTAAGTCTCCGTTCTCTTTGTGAAAACTTAGTGTGCTCTGTGGTTTATATTGGTAGCATATCAAAAAAATAAATAACTTTAAAAAAGCATAGCGCATATACACATGAAAAAACTTACTATTTATATCTTATCACTGATTATTATCAGCTTAACCGGATGTAAAACCAAAACCACCATCAACCAGGATGAGGCAGCTGAAGTAATTACCAACTATTTAAAAGCCAATCCGGAATATAAAACCACCAGGTTTAAATTTGGTGAGATGAAATTTAATAGTACGAACGATATGTTTGAACTGGGGAAATATAAATCTTTGGCCAGCAAAGGTTTGGTTATCTTAAGCTTAAAAGAAGCCAAAAAGAAATTTCTTTCAAAAGACAGCAGTTTTGTTTATCAGATTACCTTAACCGATAAGGCGAGTCCGCTGGTATTGAAACAGGATCGCGACAGGGCAACGGTAAAAGTGGTAGAATATGTTTTATCAGACGAGAAACCGGTGGATTTTGAGCAGGTGAACTCAAGTACAGCAAAGGTTACCGTATCACTGAAAATGACCACTACTGATTTCGAGCCTTTTGATAAGGATGCAAACAAAAACAGCAACTTTATTACCAAAACTTATAAATTAAAGTTAAGTAAGGATGAAGGATGGAAAGTGCAGAAATAAGCAGGTTAATTAGTATTAAACTATCCTGCCTATTGATGATGTAATCTGTTTATTCTTTTGTAAACTTAAATTCCTTGCCACCCTGTTTCAGGATCATTTGTTTTGCTGTGGGATTAAAGGATAGGATGATACCTGCATCTTCGAATGTAAACTCGTGATTACCTTTAGAGGTTAAATTTATTGCCGGTTGACCTGTGGCTTGCGCAATTAAGGTTGTATTTTCTTTGATAATGGCAATGGTAATCGGAACTGCCGTTGAGGCATAGGTGCCTATATATTGGTTTAAGTCAGCAGTGATTTGCTCAACTGTTTTAAAATCGGGAATTTGATAATCCTTATTAAAAACAGCGCTTAATACGGCCAGTGAAATAGAGTTATTATTGAAATTTGTAGCATTACTCGTTAAAGCATAGGCTATATCGCCATCACTAAAATAAGAGAATGTAGCGCTGAAACCATCTATACTACCCGAATGACCAAATCCGGCTTTGTCATAAAATGGAATAGCCAAAATGCCCATGCCGTATTTGTCCTTAACGGTTTTCATCTGTGCTAAACTGTTTTTAGAAATCACTTTTCCGCCAAATAATGCTATGCTGAATTTCACCAGATCGATCGGGGTAGAAACAATTCCGCCAGCACCTAGCGGAATAGAGCTATCAGTTTCATCCTCTAATTTCCAGTTCCCTTCAAAACGATAAGAGCTGGCTTCGTTACTTTTTGGATTTATTTTTTTGCCTAAAAAAGTATTTTTCAAGGCAAGAGGTTTAGCAATGTATTTGTCCATTATTTGCGCATAAGGCATTTTGAACGTTTTTTCAAGGATGTATGATAGCAGTAAATAGTTCGAATTGCTGTAATCAGATTGAGTATCCGGCTCGAAATCAATTCCGCCCTTATTGATTATTGCAATCATCTCTTTTTCGGTTTTTGGTTCTCTATGCCATTTTAAGAATTCCTCTTTGTCATCTGTAAAATCATGTATTCCGCTTCTGTGGTAAAGCAAATTCGCAATAGTGATTTTACCAGTATTTTTGATGTCCGGGAAAAATTTCTGTATCGTTTGATCCAGGTTGATCTTTTTCTCGTCAACGGCCTTGAAGATTAAAACAGCTGTAAAGGTTTTAGAGATTGATCCAATTCGGTATTTGGTGTTTTCGTTTGCTTTTTGCTGTTCATTTATGTTTGCGAAACCTAGTATTCGGTTGTAAATCAAATGGCCATTTTGAGCAATGGCTACACTTCCCATAAATTTATTGTATTGGCCAAGTGCATCAAAATAAGTATCCAGTTTGGTTTTATCAAAGGATTGTGAAAAGCTAAAATGAACCTTGAGAATGAGCAAGGTTAAGAATGTTAATTTTTTGATCATGATATTATTTGTTGATGGTTCTTTTTAATTTAAGGAGTAGGGTGATCATGAAGTAGAGTGCAATGGCTACGATAATCATTACAGGAATAAACCAGTTGCCCAAAATTTCATCTGCAGGGTTTACCAGGCCTTTTGAGAGGCCGATTATGAAAACTTCACCTGGTTTATAAAAAAAGCCTACCTGTGATGGATTCCATATTTTAGCACAGATTAAAAACACAAAACCAAACAGAAACAAGTAAAGTATAAAAAATATGATGTACGATATGCCATTGGTTAAATTGAGCAATAAAGCTTTGAAAACGTGTATCGGGTTAAATGTTCTGGTGGCTTCTGCTAATTTTTTATCAGCCACAAGTGGTTTGAGTATTTCCTCAGGTCTTCCTAATTTTTCTAATATATTAAGTAGCTTTTCTACTTCATTTCCGGCAGGATGTTCTTGTAGGTTTTCATAAATATGGCTGTTCAGTTCCATTAATATTTCATCCTGGTTCTGCTGATTGAGGCCTTTGACCTGTTTTCTTATTCTGTACAGATAATCCTGATAAATCCGTTCAGCCGACTGATCTTTAAATGGTATTTCTTTTAATTTCATTTCGTAATTTTTAATATGGATTGGTTCAGGTTATGCCAGTATTCCTCCATTTTGGTCACCGTGTTTTTCCCTTCGTGCGTAATGCTGTAATATTTTCTTGGGATGCCCGATTCTTGTTCCACCCATTCTGATATAATGAGTTTTTCATCTTTAAGCCGGTTCATAAGTGGATATAAGGTTCCTTCGGCGATTTCGATTTCCGTAATTTTTTTTATTTCATTGATCAGATCATAACCGTAATAGGCTTTTCCGCTTTTTAAAACATTGAGTACAATAAAGGATAAGGTTCCCTTTTTAACCTGCGATATCCATTTATGAATAAAGTCTTCGTTCATAGTGTAAAGGTATAACAAAATACATAGTATAACAATGTATATTTAAATTCAATTGATTTTTTTATTTAAATAGCTGAAAAAGAGTTGCATAATATCTAAGGATTTGATTTGAGTATTTGTTGCCGGGCACTGTTTCCCGCAATGTTGTTGTTGTTACATCCTGATAACAGTGGAAATCCTGTCTGGTTATCATGATTTGAATACGCTGCCATACATCGTAGCTCAGCATTAAAGGATTGTAAAAAGATGGAAATGGATGGCGGAAACAAACTTAAATTTTAATACCCCTACTGCTTTCCAAATAATTAAAATATCAGGTAAAAATTGTCGAAAAGTGTAACCTTGCTTTCGATTACAAATTCTATCTGTTTTGTCGCTTTAAAACGTAAATAGGACACCTTTTTTACACTGATTGATAGTGAAATACAGCTTCATTTTTGCTACCTTTGCACGCAAATTTATTATTCATACCGCATGGGCTTAAATATCCACTACAAGGAAGATTTTCAAAATCGTCATATTGCTCCTAATGAGGCTGATACAGCCGAAATGTTGCAAATTGTTGGCGTAAATTCTATTGACGAGCTGATTAAACAAACCGTTCCTACGGCAATCAGGTTAAAACAACCTTTAAATTTGCCGGCAGCGAAATCAGAAACTGAATATCTTGGTGCTTTAAAACAAACTTCATTGTTGAATAAAGTTTTCAAAAGCTTTATCGGTCAGGGTTATTACGATACCATTACTCCTGGCGTTATTTTACGTAACGTGTTTGAAAACCCGGGATGGTACACTCAATATACGCCATACCAGGCGGAAATTGCACAAGGCCGTTTACAGGCTTTATTAAATTTCCAAACCATGGTAATCGATTTAACCGGAATGGAAATTGCCAATGCATCTTTATTGGATGAAGGCACTGCAGCAGCAGAGGCCATGTTTATGCAATACAGTTTACGCAAAAACCAGGCGGCTAAAAAGTTTTTCGTTTCAGAATTACTTTTCCCTCAAACCATCGATATTTTAAAAACACGTGCCAATCCTTATGGCATCGAGCTGGTTATCGGAAGTCATTTAGATTTTGGGGCTACAGAAGAATTTTTCGGCGCAATTGTACAATATCCGGCCGGAAACGGTGAAGTTTTCGACTATGCGAACTTTGCATCAGCATTACATAGCCAAAATATTAAATTAACGGTAGTTGCAGATATTTTAAGCTTAACCTTACTAACGCCTCCGGGCGAGTGGGGAGCTGATGTTGTTGTAGGTACTACACAGCGTTTAGGAATCCCAATGGGTTTCGGGGGACCACATGCAGCATTCTTCGCAACCAAAGAACAATATAAACGTAACATACCTGGTCGTATTATCGGTGTGACCATCGATAGCCATGGTGATTATGCTTTGCGTATGGCTTTGCAAACGCGTGAGCAGCATATCCGCAGAGATAAGGCAACATCAAACATTTGTACGGCACAAGCCTTATTGGCTATTATGGCCGGTTTTTATGCCGCTTATCACGGTCCGAAAGGATTAAAAGCCATTGCGGAACGTACACATGGTTTGGCCATCAGTTTGGCATCTACCCTTAAAAATTTGGGTTACGAGCAATTAAATTCTGCTTATTTCGATACCATCCGTTTTGATTTAGGTGATTTAAAAGGTGGCATTCATGCTTATTGTTTAGACAATGAAATCAACTTACATTACGTGGGTAATACGATGACCATTTCTGTTGATGAAACCACCACTTTTGAAGACATTACTTTAATTGCTAAAATCTTTGCAAGAGCAAAAGGTATTGCTGGCGATCAGGTAGAGGTAGTAGAAAATGTAGAAACGGTTGTTCCGGCATCTCTACAACGTACTTCTGCTTATTTAACACACCCAATTTTTAATTCGCACCACTCGGAACACGAAATGTTGCGTTATATCAAATCATTGGAAGCAAAAGATTTATCACTTTGCCACTCGATGATTGCTCTGGGTAGCTGTACCATGAAATTAAATGCCACGGCAGAAATGATTCCGGTTACCTGGTCTCACTTCGGTCGCATCCACCCATTTGCCCCAGCCGATCAGGTATTAGGTTACTACTCAGTTTTTAACGAACTGGATAAGTGGTTAAGTGAAATAACCGGTTTCGCGGCAATGAGCTTACAACCAAATGCGGGTGCTCAGGGAGAATATGCTGGTTTAATGGTGATCCGTGCTTATCACCAAGATAGGGGGGATTTCCACCGTAACGTAGCCTTAATTCCGGCTTCTGCACACGGAACAAACCCTGCTTCTGCGGCAATGGCCGATATGAAAATTGTGGTGGTTAAATCTTTGGAAAACGGTAACATTGATGTTGAGGATCTAAAAGCGAAGGCAGAATTACATAAAGACAACTTATCGTGTTTGATGGTAACTTATCCATCTACACACGGAGTATTTGAAGAGAGCATTATCGAAATCTGCGAAACCATTCACGCTAACGGCGGACAGGTTTATATGGATGGTGCCAATATGAATGCACAGGTAGGTTTAACAAGCCCGGCCAATATCGGTGCTGATGTTTGTCACTTAAACTTGCACAAAACTTTCTGTATCCCTCACGGCGGTGGGGGGCCGGGTATGGGGCCAATCGGCGTGGCTAAACACCTGGTCCCTTATCTTCCAGGTCATGCTGTGGTTGATATTGACAAAGGAAAATCTATTTCTGCAGTTTCATCTGCACCATGGGGCTCAGCTTCAATCCTGATCATTTCTCACGCCTATATTGCAATGATGGGTGCTGAAGGTTTAACCAATGCTACGAAATATGCTATTCTAAACGCAAATTACATGAAAGCGCGTTTAGAGCAACATTATCCAGTACTTTATTCAGGTGCTCAGGGCCGTTGCGCACACGAGATGATTTTAGATTGCCGTTCATTTAAAGCTTTCGGAATTGAAGTAACTGACATTGCAAAACGTTTAATGGATTATGGTTTCCATGCACCAACGGTTTCGTTCCCGGTTGCAGGTACCTTAATGGTTGAGCCTACAGAATCTGAGCCTAAGCATGAGCTTGATCGCTTCTGTGATGCTTTAATTGCCATTAAAAAGGAAATAGATCAGGTAGAGAATTTAACTTTTGATAAAACGGATAATCCGCTAAAAAATGCACCTCATACGGTATCAGTGATTACTGCTGACAATTGGGACCATGCTTATAGCCGTCAAACTGCTGCTTTCCCACTTCCTTATGTGTTAGAGCGTAAGTTCTGGCCTTCAGTTGGTCGTGTGAATGATAGCCATGGAGATAGATCATTGATCTGTGCTTGTCCTCCGGTTGAAAGTTATTTGGAAGAAATAGTTCCTTAGGGAGGTAGAAGGCAGGAAGGTAGAGGGTTTAAGGTTTTTTGCAGGGTGCGTAAAGCATGCAGCAGAAAATTTTAAACCCTTTTCAGTTTATGGGGAGCAGCGCATTTTAAAGTATAGAATGGGACCTTCAACCTTAAGCCTTTTACCTTATACCTTTATTGGAAATGAATGTCGGTTTCACATCGGCGGCTACAGCCCCGCCATTTGCTTCAATCTTTTTGTAGTGTTTTCTCTTTCTTGTCGTCATTGCGAGAAGGAACGACGAAGCAATCTTTTACAGTAAGTGCCAACAACAAGGATTTCCGCTGCTGTCAGGTTTAGAATGAACGTTAGAGGGCTGAATCTCAACTGTAAACAATTTTCTACTCGATAAATTAAACCCTTACATCTTGCCACAGTCAATAGCATGATTTAAAATAAATCAGATTATTTTTCAAAAAACTTAACATAGGTCAACAACAAGAGATAGGTAGTTCATCTATATTTGTATCAAATTTTAAAAAACCAGAAAATGAAATTAAAAATCTCTTCAATTTTTTTATTAGTTGCAGTTGTTTCTTTATCAGCTTTTACAACTATTAAACCAGTAACTTATACAGTAGATGTAACAAAATCAACCATTACCTGGATTGGTAAAAAGGTAACAGGCTCACATAATGGTACAGTGGCTTTACAATCAGGTACCTTAGCTGTTAACGGTAAAAGCGTAACTGGTGGTACTTTCGTAATCGATATGACTTCAATTAAAGATGCTGACGGCAGCGCTAAATTAGAAGGTCACTTAAAAGCAGACGATTTTTTTGGTACAGCTAAATTCCCAACTTCAACTTTCGTAATTACTAAAGTTGCGGGTTCAGGTGCTAACGTAACGGTAACCGGTAATTTAACCATCAAAGGTATCACTAAACCATTAAGCTTCCCGGCAACTGTATCTGTTAATGCAGATGGTACAGTTTCAGCTTTAGCTGGTAAAATTGTGGTAGACAGAACTAAATACGACATTAAATACGGTTCGAAATCTTTCTTTGATAGCATTGGTGACAAAGCAATTGACGATAACTTCGAATTGTCTGTAAAATTGGTAGCTAAAAAATAATTTTTCCAGTCTCGGAAAATTCGAAGCCTCGGCATTTGTCGGGGCTTTTTTCGTTTAACCGCAAATCACGCTAAGGTTAACCACATAGGACGCTGAGTTTTGCACAGAGAAGCGTAGAGTTTATTAATAATACTAAATATGCACCCAACTCTGTTTACTTTGTGTCTTTCTCCGTGGCCCTTTGTGGTAAAAAAAAAACGCTGCGCGCTTAGCGCTTCCTTCTTTGCGTGCTTTGCGAAAAAAAAATAGAAGGGCTTAAAGGCTTCGGCATATTAAGAAACAGAAAATTGCAAAGTTCAAAGATCTCTCCCCGCCTGTACGGGCAAGGCCTGTCCGCACAGGCGGGCATTCCACTGCGTTTCAGATGACGGAACGACGTAAGTGCACGCCGAAATAAAAATATATTGATTCTTACATTTCAATGCACAACAAAACCATTATGAAGTTGTTCACCCTAAACCCTAAACCCTAAACCCTAAACCCTAAACCCTAAACCCTAAACCCTAAACCTACCTAATCTTAAATCCACCTTCAACAGCATCCACAAAACCAGTTGCTACACTTTTTCCATGGTAGAACAAACATTCCCAGTTTTCTTCTGCGGCTCTTTTCCCAAACTCTTTTCGTAATTCCATTGCTTGGCGACCGTCGAAATCATATTTGGCAATAAAATTTTTAACCAGTTCTTCAGGTTCAGGTAAAACATCGCCACCAAAAAATACTTTTTGATTGCCTTCTGTTAAAAGAAAAACCTGGTGGTTTGGGCAATGCGCCCCGGTAAATTCGTAAGCAATGGTTTCATCCAAAGCACCATCACCCTCCACAAACTTCAATTGTGCATTGCGCTGAACGAAATCGAAAATATCGGTATGGTAAGATGATGATGTGCTACTGAAAGCAGTTTCCCATTCTCCCCGGTTAATTACATATTCTGCAGCAGGGAAACTTAATTCTACTTGATCATTGCTTTTTTTATGGATCATACCACCAGAATGGTCGTAATGTAAGTGCGACATTAAAACTTTGGTCACATCAGTGGGATCGAAACCTGCATTGCGAATGTTTCGATGTAAAATCAGTTCGCCCTGGTCATCACTAAAACCTAAACCCGTATCGAAAAGTATGAGGTCGTTTTTCAGCTCAACCAAAAAAGGCTGTACATTGATGAATAATGAAGCGGGTCTGTCTTTAAAACTGTGTATAGCGGAATCGAAAGGCACAAATTTCTTTGTTGCATCAACTGAATATGTGCCTTCGAATAAGGTGTGTACTTGCAAAATATGAATCTTTTAATGTGTGTACAAAGGTAACAATCTAAAAATTAGTATTTATCATAAAGCCAGGTCTAATCAATTTCAACAGGGCTTTTCAAAATGATATGATTAAAACCACATTCGTTATTGGAATAAAATTTAACTTTTTCTGTTTAAATGCTTTGTAAAGCATTACGCTAAAGTTTAGCGCCGTCATATCCAATTAAAACGTATATTTACTGTTCGGAGACAGTATAAAATGGAAAAAAGATGGGTACTTGCGTCAGATTGTAATGATGATACGGTAACAAAAGTAGCACAACAACTTAACATAGACCGCTCATTGGCACAGATTCTCGTGCAGCGGAATGTATGTGATTTTGATCAGGCAAAAGATTTCTTCAGACCAGATCTTAATCACCTTCATAATCCTTTTTTAATGAAGGATATGGATATTGCTGTTGCCCGTATTGAAAAGGCATTGGGTAACCATGAAAAGATATTGATCTATGGTGATTACGATGTGGATGGTACCACTTCGGTTGCTCTGGCCTTCAGTTTCTTCTCCAAGCTCACTCAAAATATAGAATATTACGTCCCAGACCGTTATCTGGAAGGCTATGGCATTTCTATTGCCGGGATTGATTATGCCAATGAAAATGGGTTCTCCTTAATTATCGCGTTAGATTGTGGTATAAAATCAATCGATAAAATTGATTACGCTAATCAACTGGGGATCGATTTTATTATCTGCGATCACCATTTGCCGGGAGATGAACTTCCTCAGGCCATTGCAGTTTTGGATCCTAAGCGTGCCGATTGTGCATATCCGTTTAAAGAACTGGCTGGCTGTGGCATTGGTTTTAAATTGGCGCAGGCTTACGCTCAAAAACATCAGCTCCCAAAAGAAAGTTATCTGCAATATTTAGATTTAGTGATGGTGAGTATTGCAGCCGATATTGTGCCTGTAGTAGGCGAAAACAGAATTTTAGCGTACTATGGGCTGAAAAAACTAAATTCCAACCCTTGCGAAGGTCTACGCGCCCTGATGGAAGTTTCGGGCAAAACCGAAAATTATTCCATTACCGATGTGGTTTTTACATTAGGTCCGCGGATTAACGCCGCTGGCCGGATCGATCATGCAAAACATGCCGTGGCCATGTTACTCTGCCAGGTTGATGGTAACGCATTGGAACAGAGTGAACTTATCAATCTAAAAAATACCGAACGTAAAACCTACGATCAGGACATTACCCGCGAAGCTTTGGCATTAATTGGCGCCAGTGAAATCCTCATCAACAGAAAAACAACTGTGGTATTTAACGAAAACTGGCATAAAGGAGTTATCGGAATCGTGGCTTCGCGTTTAACAGAGAAATATTACCGCCCAACCATTGTACTCACTAAGTCTAACGGGCATGTTGCTGGTTCGTGCCGATCGGTAGTGGGTTTTGATTTATATGAAGCTTTAAGCGGATGTGCACATTTATTGGATCAATACGGTGGACATAAATTTGCTGCTGGTTTAACTATGCAGGAACAAAATGTAAATGCCTTTGCCGATAAATTCGAAGAAATTGTATCGGCTAGCATTACCGAAGAGCTACTTACCCCCATGATCAGGATTGACGCCGAAATTAAACTGGCACAGATAGATGGTAAATTTTTCCGCGTTTTATCGCAAATGGGGCCATTTGGACCAGAAAATATGGCGCCAATATTTGTTACCCATAACGTATATCTTGCTCAGCATGCCATGGCGGTTGGTCAAAATCATTTGAAAATTAGCATTAAACAACAAAATTCGCCTATTTTTGAGGGCATTGCATTTGGTTTGGCAGAATTTCAAAATCTTTTACAACCAAGGGTGCCGTTTTCTGTTTGTTATACGTTAGAAGAGAACGTATGGAGAGATAAGAAACGTTTGCAGTTAAATATTAAAGGAATAAAAGTAAATTAATTGAAACCTTACAGGTTTTTAAAACCTGTAAGGTTTAGCTGATAAATATGATATTAAGAGCCGAGAATCTCGTTAAAAAATATAAACAGCGTACTGTTGTTAACAATGTTTCCTTTAACGTAAGTCAGGGAGAAATTGTTGGTCTTTTAGGCCCAAACGGTGCGGGAAAAACCACTTCCTTTTACATGATCGTAGGTTTAATCAAACCGAATGAAGGGCGGATCTTTTTAGAGGAAGAGGATATTACCGAAGATCCGATGTACCGCAGGGCGCAAAAAGGAATCGGTTATCTGGCACAGGAAGCATCTGTTTTTAGAAAACTTACCGTAGAGGATAATATCCTGGCCATTTTGGAAATGAGTAACTTGACTAAAGAAGAGCAGCGTGATAAACTGGAAGAACTGATCAATGAATTTAGTTTACACAAAGTGCGTAAAAATCGTGGCGATTTATTATCTGGTGGTGAACGCCGCCGTACCGAAATTGCCCGTGCTTTAGCTGCAAACCCTAATTTTATTTTGCTGGACGAGCCCTTTGCCGGGGTAGATCCTATTGCGGTAGAGGAAATCCAAAGTATTGTAGCGAAACTGAAGCATAAAAATATTGGTATCTTGATTACCGATCACAATGTTCAGGAAACGCTATCCATTACTGACAGGGCATATTTGCTTTTCGAAGGAAAAATCCTGGAGCAGGGTGTTCCGGAAGTGCTTGCTGAAAATGAAATGGTGAGAAAAGTATATCTGGGCTCGAATTTCGTGTTGAAACGTAAGAAATTTGATATTTAGAATAGTTAACAAACAAAATTCAACCTGGCGTGTTGCCTAATCGCAACATTAAACCAAAAGCTATTAATTTTATTGTGCATAAAAATCGCTGTGTGTCTCCGCGTAATCAATTCGTAAGTATGAAAATCTCTGACAAAACGAGGGTCATTCACTTTAACATTTAGAGATGGCAATTGTAAATTCAATTTTTACCTGGTTAATGAAAAAGCGGATCCACCAGATCGAGCTTTTTATGAAATATCCGCACGATGTTCAGGAAGAATGGTTTCATAGCTTGATTGATAGTGCAGAAAATACTGAATGGGGTAAATTGTACGACTATAAATCAATTTTAACGCAGCAGCAATTCCAGCAGCGTGTTCCCATTCAAAACTACGATACCCTGAAACCTTACATTGAGCGTATGCTTAATGGTGAGCAGAACATTTTATGGCCGTCTGATATCAAGTGGTTTGCAAAATCATCGGGTACCACGAGCGACAGGAGTAAGTTTATCCCCGTTTCTGAAGAATCGTTGGAGGAGTGCCATTTTAAAGGCGGGAAAGATATGCTTTCCATCTATTGTAATAACCGGCCCGACAACCAGATGTTTACCGGAAAAGGTTTGGTTTTAGGTGGTAGCCATCAGGTTAACCAGTTAAACGAAGATTGTTTTTATGGTGATTTATCGGCTGTACTGATTAAAAACCTTCCGATATGGGCCGAATATTACCGCACACCCGATATGTCTATCGCACTGATGGACAATTACGAAATCAAAATGGATAGAATGGCAGAAGCCACCATTAATGAAAACGTAACCAGTATTTCAGGCGTACCAACCTGGACCATCGTATTGGCGAAAAAAGTACTCGAACTTACCGGAAAGCAAAATTTATTGGATGTTTGGCCTAACCTTGAATTATATATCCACGGGGCAGTAAATTTTGCGCCTTATCGCGAACAGTTTAAACAGTTGATTCCTTCCGCTGAGATGTACTATCTGGAAACTTACAATGCATCGGAAGGCTTTTTCGGTATTCAGGATCAGGACCACTCGGAAGAAATGTTGCTGATGCTGGATTATGGGATCTTCTATGAATTCGTGCCGATGGAAAATATAGGAGATGAAAATCCTAAGGCACTACTGTTGGGTGAGGTAGAATTACGTAAAAATTATGCTATCGTTATTTCTACAAACGGTGGTTTATGGCGATACATGATCGGCGATACTGTCCAGTTTACCTCACTTTCTCCATACCGTATAAAAATTACCGGACGTACTAAACACTTTATCAATGCCTTTGGCGAAGAAGTGATTATTGATAATGCAGAACAGGCCTTAACTAAAGCCTGTCAGCAAACGGGTGCTGAAATTAAAGATTATACTGCCGGGCCGATTTACTTCAAAGATGAAAAAGCAGGCGGACATGAATGGATCATTGAATTTGATAAGCAGCCCGATGATTTCCAAAAATTTGTGGATGTGATGGATCAAACCTTGCGCGAGGTGAATTCTGATTACGACGCCAAACGGTTTAAAGATATGGCGCTGGCCCGTCCTAAAGTGCATAATGCTCCTGCCCATACTTTTTACAACTGGTTAAAGGCGAAAGATAAATTGGGTGGACAACATAAAGTGCCCCGTTTAGCCAATGAGCGCAAATACGTAGATGATATTTTGGAGATGATGAAATCTTCTTAGCATATATTGATTATATTTGTTTTAGTTCATAAGAAAACTATGGAAGCTACAGGAAAATTAACAAACGTTCAGTTAGAGTTATTAAAATTATTTCAATATAATTTGCCTGATGCTCAACTAAATGATATTAAAGAGATGTTAGCAACGTATTTTGCTAAATCTGCGTCCGATGAGATGGATAAACTCTGGCATGATAACAATTGGGATGACAATACAATTGAATCTTGGAAGAACGAACATTTAAGAAAAAAATAATCTAGTTAAAGTTGTACTGGATGCGAATATACTTCTTGTTTCAATTCCTAAGAAATCAAAATACAGAGCAATTTTTGATGCATTGCTTGCTAAACGTTTTGATGCCGTGGTCAGTTATGATATCCTTTCAGAATATGTCGAGATTTTAGAACAAAAAACAAATTTTCTTGTAGCAAGTAATATTGCTGAGTTGTTGCTAAACCTTAAAAATGTAGAAAAGGTAGATATATATTTTGAATGGAAACTTATTTCGTCAGATTTAGATGATAATAAGTACGTAGATGCTTACGTGTGTAGCAATGCTGATTTTATCATTACAAATGACAATCATTTTAAAATCTTAAAACAAATAGAATTCCCTAAAGTTAAAGTATTAACAATTGATGAATTTTTATCATTGATTGGATAATATCGTTACTCAATCATGAAAAATATCTTGTTTTTTTTCTTTGTTTTGGGATTGTCTATTTACCAATCAAAAGCCCAATTAAAAGAAAGCTACAAAGCACAGATTGCCTATAAAATTGTAGAAACCTCTCCTCGTTGTAAACAGCTTACCAAAGGGCTCTACGAAAGAGTTGTTAAAAATGGGGGTACCTCTTATGGCATTATGCTCGAAAGTAGTCCAAATCCTAAAACAGATCCATCTCAATCTTACTCACAAAATTATAATTTTAACCTGCACGAAAGTTATACCGATAGGATGCCTATTTTAGCTCGGTTTGTATTTGATCCAAAAAGGCAACAGCTTTACGAAGAAGATGTGGTAAACAATAAACTGATTGCTATCGATTTTGACAAAAAGTTATTGAAACTTTTTAATAAGAAGTAAAGTTTCAGGCTGTTGACAAATGAGCAGAAGACAATGACGACACTTTTGGCCGTTAATTTGTAAAGCGTTAATTATGAAATTGAACAGAAATAAAATACTTGGTTTTTTTAAGAAATCGCAAAGTAAGGCCTCGGTAATTTTGGGCGACAAGACCAAAGCAAGTAATACCATAAAAGATGCTTTGGGTAAGGCGGTAACCAACAAAGGAGATCTGGAGGGAATTTGGTCGAAACTGGTTCTGCTTTTTGCGGTAGCTAAAGACTATGTAAATGGCGATTATACCGAAATCCCGAAAAGATCGATCATTGCCATCTTAGGAGGACTGATTTATTTCCTATCCCCAATTGATGTCATTCCGGATTTTGTTCCTGTTCTGGGCTTTATTGACGACATATACATCTTAAATCTGGTATACAGACAGGTACTCAAAGATTTGGAAAAATATAAAAACTGGAAAGATGCACAAGGAAAAGTAATTGATATAAATGGCCCAACCGCATAAAAGTTTTTTAGAATGGTTGGGCGAACACCTCTTTAGTTGTCCTTTTAAAGCCCATTTCGGTATTGATTGCCCAGGGTGTGGCCTGCAGCGCTCCGTTCTGGCATTATTTCGCGGTGATTTAGCTGCATCCTTAAAGTTTTATCCTGCAACAATTCCCCTTATTTTTGTGGTAATGTTCACTCTTATTCATCTAAAATTAGATTTTAAGTATGGCGCACAGCTGATTAAAATCATCTTTGCAGGAGTTGCAGTAATTATTTTAATCAACTACATTTACAAAATATACACTTACCAATTGATCTAAATATAGCTATGTCAGAAGAACAGGAAAACCCTCAGGAAAATAAACCTATTGATCTTTCAAAGAATCAGAATCCCGAACCAGCACCTTTTCAGCCTCTTGATCAGGGACCAGCAACCCCACCACCATTCCAGCAGCCGCCGCCCTTTCAGCAACCACCGCCATTCGGTCAGTTTGGAGGAGGTTTTGGTCAGCAAAATTTGCCAAATGCTACTGCCGCTCTTGTATTGGGCATTTTAGCAATTCCGGCTTGTTGTTTTTATGGCATATTCGGATTAATATTTGGCGTAATCGCCTGGATATTAGGTGCCGGCGATATGAAAAAATATCAGCTCAATCCTAATTTATATACCGAGTCATCATATAAAAATGCAAAAGCAGGTAAGATCTGTGGAATGATCGCAACCATTTTAAGTGCATTATTTATCGTGATCTTCATATTGATTATAGCTGGTGCGATTACCAATCCTCAAATGTTTGATAATTTTATAAAAGGGATGAAATAGGTCATTAATTTTACCTTAAAAATATAAATCGAATGGTGCATGCCATTCGATTTTCTTATTTTTGTAAAATTGAAATTGTAAATAAAAAACTAAGATAATGTATCCAGAATATTTAGTAGAGCCAATGCGTAAGGAATTAACGAACGTTGGTTTTCAAGAGTTAAAAAATGCAGCAGACGTAGATCAGGCCATTAAAGGCGAAGGAACAGTGTTAGTTGTTGTGAATTCAGTTTGTGGCTGTGCAGCAGCAAATGCACGTCCGGCAGCTCGCGCAGCCGCCGCACACGAAAAACATCCTGATAAATTGGTTACTGTTTTTGCTGGTATGGAAAAAGAAGCAGTAGATCAGGCTAGAAGTTATATGATGCCTTTCCCGCCATCATCTCCCGCAATGGCTTTATTTAAAGATGGTAAATTGGTTCATATGATCGAACGCCATCAGATTGAAGGCAGGCCGGCACAAATGATTGCCGATAACCTGATCGGTGCTTTTGAACAATACTGTTAAAATTGATTACACAGATTGAGGGGATTACACCAATAAAATGATTCATGAAATTATATTGAAAAGGTGAATGGAAGCATTCGCCTTTTTGCATTTAATAATCTCCGTCATCTAGAGCCGAGTGTAACGTAGTCGAGAGATTTATGGAGATAGATCCGCACCTGGTCTAAGGGGCGCTAAGACTAGAGAAGCTACTTCGTGGTCAGCATCTTTCTACCATTAAGACCCTGAAATAAATCCGATTGCTATCGGATCAGGGTGACGGCTTGAAAAAAAAATCTTCAATCAGTGCTTTAAAAATCCTTATTCAGCAATTTTTCTAATTCTCCGAAAGAAACATTCATCCGTACACGGCCTTGTTTAGCGTAAGATATCTCTCCGGTCTCTTCCGATATAATTACGGCGACAGCATCAGTCGTTTCCGAAACGCCGATACCTGCCCGGTGCCTTAAGCCAAATTGTGGGGGCAACTGGTCGTTATCTGTTAAAGGCAAGATGCAACTGGCGCTTTTAATTCGGTTTTCAGAGATCACCACAGCACCATCGTGCAATGGACTGTTTTTCTGGAAAATGCTTTCCAATAAACGTTTCGATATTTTGGAATCAACCAATTCGCAGCTATTGGCAAAAAACTGTTCGTCGTAAAATTTAACAAATACGATTAAGGCTCCTGTACGCGTTTTCTTCATGCTTTTACAAGCATCGATAATGGGCTTTATACGGGTTAAATTGTTCCTTTCAATTTCTTTACGGCCAAATAAGTAGCCCCACCAGGCTTTGTTTTTTTGTAAAAAAGCATTCTTCCCGATCAGTAAAAGAAAGCGCCTGATCTCCGGATGAAAAATTACAATCAAGGCAATAATCCCCACGCTCATAAACTTGTCTATAATGGCAGTCAATAATTCCATGTGCAGGGCTTTTACTATCCAGTAAAAAACGGTGATAATAAACATCCCAACCAACAGATTAACGGCCAATGTATTGCGGATTAGGGTATAAACGTAGTAAATTAATAAAGCCACCAAAATAATATCAACGATATCAGTTGGCGATACTTTAAGGAAGTCAAAATCAAAACCTTTCATTATTGGCAAGATAGCAAAACGGATTCCAGTTTACAATATTAGATTAACCGTTTAAAGTTTGGTTAATTGTTTAAACTGGTTAATTGGTTAAATGTTTGGGAGTATAAGAATTAATTCTTTAATATTGATTTGCGTAATGCATTTAGCTTGTTTGTTAATTCATCAAGTTTCAACCTGAATGAAGTATACTCTTCTTCATTTATATACTCCAAATCATAAGCTCCAATAATGTGATTAATGGTTTCTATTGCACTAGAATAAGACATGGATATAAAATGTGCCTTGTCCTTGGAAGTAATTCTAGCTGAACCTTCTGCTAAGCAATCACCAATACTGCTTGCAGATCTTTTGATCTGACTTGTTAAGCCAAATGTTTCATCTTTAGGGAATTTTCTAGTTAAATTATAAATGTCTTTTCTAAAAATTCTGGCTTTTTGCCAGGTTTCTAATTTCTCAAAGGAATATACATGCATCATAATTAAATTTAAGTGTTGACGTCAGCCAACAGAGGTGTCGTTTAAGATGAATTTACGGCTTTAAGTGTACATACTCAATTAATTTACTTATTACATGAGTTCAATCAATAAATTTGAAGTATTTCAATAGCTAGTCAATAATCCTCAGTTAACCGATTTAAACAATTAACCGATTAACCTTTTAACTTCTCCACCAACCTTACACACTCAATCGCTTCTTTTACATCGTGTACCCTTAAAATCCCGGCACCCTTTTGTAAAGCAATCGTATTGAGTACAGAAGTTCCGTTTAGCGCTTCTGCTGCAGTGATACCTAGTGTTTTATAAATCATTCCCTTGCGAGAGAAACCTGCTAAAACAGGGAGTTTGAAAATTTTAAATGCTTCCATCTGTCTGAGCAGTTCGTAATTATGTCCGATAGTTTTTCCGAAGCCGAAACCAGGATCAATAATGACGTCATGAACATGCAGGGCCTTAAGTGCGGCAACTCTTTTTGACAGATTATCTATTACCTCTAGCAATACATTGTTATATGTAGGATTTTGTTGCATGTTTTGCGGAGTTCCCTGCATGTGCATCATAATATAGGGGACTTGTAGCTTCGCTACTGTTTCGAACATCTGCTCGTCCAGATTGCCAGCGGAAATGTCGTTAACGATGTGCGCACCTACGGCAATGGTTTCTTCAGCAACCTTCGCTCTGAAGGTATCTATGGAAATAATGGCTTCCGGAAAAGTTTTTGTCAAACTTTCTACCACCGGTATCAAACGGTCCGTCTCTTCATCGACAGAAATATCCTTAGCGCCGGGCCTTGATGAATAACCGCCAATATCAATAAATGTAGCACCCTCATTTAAAAACCGGGCTGCTTTGTTCAAGGCTTCATCTATCGTTTTTGTACGGCTGTTGCTGTAAAAGGAGTCGGGGGTAATGTTTAAAATCCCCATTACTTTTGGCGAGCTTAAATCAATAAGTCTGCCTTTTATATTTAAGCTTTGTTTGGACTCAAAAAAGTTTTTTTCTGCCATAATAAACCCTTTCGGGATTTGGGTTTCGCTTTAAAAATGTATCTTTAGCTTTTGTTTTTTCAGGACAAAAATACACTAAAAACTAAATAATTATTGGCTTTGGCACAAACAAATACCTCTATAGAATTTGATGAAGTGATTGCGGTTTGCAGATCATTATTTTTAAAAAAAACTAAAGATTACGGCACTGCATGGCGGATTTTAAGGCCAAGTTCGATCACTGATCAGATTTTTATCAAAGCACAACGTATCCGCACCCTGGAAGAAAAAAAGGTAAGTAAGGTAGGAGAGGGTGTGGTATCTGAATATATCGGGATTGTAAACTATTGTGTGATTGCCATGATGCAGCTTGAACTGACGGAAAGCGACCCGAATGAAATGCCTTATGAAGAAGTTGAAAAAAGGTTTGACGAAAAGGTAACCGAAACTAAAGATTTGATGTTTGCCAAGAACCACGATTATGGAGAGGCCTGGCGGGATATGCGCATCAGTTCGTTAACCGACCTGATTTTGATGAAAATTTTTAGGGTTAAACAGATCGAAGATAATGAAGGGCAGACGCTGGCTTCCGAGGGCGTTAATGCAAATTATCAGGATATGCTGAACTATTCGGTTTTTGCACTGATCAAACTCGGTGTTAAATAATAATAACAAAACAGCCTTTAAGATAGATACATAAATGCGAAATATACTTTTAAGATTCTCCAGGATTTTTGTTGGTGCTTTATTCATATTTTCAGGATTAATCAAAGCAAACGATCCGCTTGGCTTTGGCTATAAACTACAGGAATATTTTGAAGTTTTTCACATGAATTTCCTGAGCGGAATGGCCACTGGTATAGCCATTTTACTTTGTACTTTAGAAATTGTGCTCGGTGCCTTGTTGTTATTGGGTTTCTGGAGTAAAAAGGTCTCCTGGGGCCTATTGTTGCTTATTATCTTTTTTACCCTACTCACGTTTATTTCTGCAGCATTTAAAGTGGTGACCAGTTGTGGTTGTTTCGGCGATGCCATTCCGCTTACACCATGGCAGTCATTTACCAAGGATCTGATCCTCCTGGCGCTGATTATCGTGATTTTCCTAAATAAAAACCTCATTCAGCCACTGTTTAGAAAAGAAGCCACGCAAAAATATATTGCCATTGCCGTAACGCTTGTATCTTTAGGCTTTGGCGTATATACTTATAATGTTTTGCCAATTATTGATTTCCTACCCTATAAGGTTGGCGCACATATTCCATCGTTAATGGTAATTCCTCCGGGAGAAAAACCTGATGAATATGAAATTATGTATCACCTCAGGAACAAGAAAACCAAAGAGGAAAAAGACATGAGCGATAAGGCCTATCTTAAAACGGAGATATGGAAGGACGAAAATTGGGAAATTATTGGCGAACCGACTAAAAGGCTGATTAAAAAAGGGTTTGAGCCCAAGATCAAAGATTTGAATATCACTGATGCTTCCGGAACTGATTATACCAAAGAACTGATCGAAAACCCATACTATAATTTGATTTTTGTGGCTTACGATCTGCATGCAACCAATGAAGCTGCTATTGGTAAATTAAATGCACTGGCTTTGAATGCTACACAACAGTTTAATATCCGTACAGTATTGCTTACTGCTAATTCAGCTCAGGATGCCCAGGCTTTTATCAAAAAAAACAACCTGTTTTCAGAAGTGTTTTTTGCAGATGCCGTTCCGCTGAAAAGTATGGTAAGGGCAAATCCTGGTATTTTATTGATGAAAAATGGAGTGGTGATCAATAAGTGGCATTATCATAATGTACCGACTTTCGAACAACTCAGCCGAAAATATTTCGATAAATAAACATGATTGGATATGCACTAAAAAAACTCATGTATGGACTGCTGGTAATGGGCGGTGTGATATTGGTGGTTTTTGTGCTGTTTAACATTTTGCCCGGCGACCCTGCAAGAATGACCATGGGGCAACGGGCTGATGTGCAGTCGCTTGAGGCTGTTCGTAAAGAATTTGGTTTAGACCGGTCTAAGCCGGTTCAGTTTATTTTATATATCAATGATTTGTCGCCGATCAGTTTACTGGATAATGATAGTGCCAGTCAGCAGAAATACCATTATGCCAAAATAGTCGCTTTTAATCAAAAAGTACTGGCGCTCAAATGGCCCTATCTGCGTAGCTCTTACCAAACCAAACGCGACGTTACTGCAATTCTTTCCGAAACGGTACCCAACACCTTTATCCTGGCTTTAACTGCAATGATTTTTGCCACCATAATCGGTGTGTTTTTAGGTGTGCTATCTGCCGTCTATAAAGATTCGTGGATTGATAAAGCAGCCAATGCATTTGCCATTTTGGGGATATCTGCACCTTCTTTTTTTGCCGGGATTATCATTGCCTGGCTCTTTGGCTTTG
Organism: uncultured Pedobacter sp.; assembly: GCF_913776295.1. Lineage (GTDB taxonomy): Bacteria > Bacteroidota > Bacteroidia > Sphingobacteriales > Sphingobacteriaceae > Pedobacter. The sequence continues at coordinate 38,385 of NZ_CAJYOJ010000041.1, read as the reverse complement.
TGCTGAGCAATTATACAGGTTTAAAAATGAGTGGGAGCTTATACTCTTATGATCCTTTTAGTGGAGAAATTTTAACGCTCAGGAATTTATGGTTGCCAATGATTACCCTGGGTTTAAGGCCTTTGGCCATTATTTTACAGCTTACCCGGAGTGCCATGCTGGATGTTCTGGCCCAGGATTACATCAGAACAGCAAAGGCAAAAGGTCTGAGCAGAAATGCGATCATTTATAAACATGCCTTAAGAAATGCCATGAATCCTGTAATTACAGCTATTTCCGGATGGTTTGCTTCGCTATTGGCAGGCTCTTTTTTTGTCGAATATATTTTCGGTTATAACGGTTTGGGAAGAACAACAGTAACTGCTCTAGAAATGTCTGATTTTCCGGTGGTAATGGGCTCCATTCTTTTTATTGCCTTTGTTTTTGTGGTCATTAATATTCTGGTCGACATTTTATATGCCTATGTTGACCCTAGGGTTAAATTAAGTTAAGTGATGAGCAACGAAGAAATAGCAAATTATACTGAGCTTGCAGATCAACGCATTATCGAAATCTTTAAGCACGTTAAGATTGAAATGCCTGATGCTGAGCGTTTGTTCAGTCATGTGCTTAATGCACAGCATATCTGGGCATATCGCATTTCAGCACAAAAACCAACATATGGCGTTTGGGATATACATCCAAAGAAAAATTTTGAAAGGCTCTCTTCAGAAAATTTTAAACTGATTAGGGAGGCATTGATTCATTTTCCTTTAGATCAGCGGATTTTATATTCGAATTCCAGAGGCGATCAATACGAAAACTCCATAGATGAAATTTTATTTCATTTGTTTAACCATTCTACTTATCATCGCGGGCAGGTGGTGACTTTGCTGAAAAAGGCAGGTTTTACTCCACCTGTAACCGATTACATTATGTTAAAACGCGATCATTTACTATAGGTCGCCTTATAAAACTTCAGATGAAAATTTTTCTTATCGGATATATGGGCTGCGGCAAGAGTACCAAAGCGAAACAGTTGGCACATCGTTTAGAATGCCCTGTAATTGATCTTGATGCCGAAATTGTTTCAAAAACAGGCAAAAGCATTGCCGAATATTTTGCTGAGTACGGAGAAAGTGGTTTCAGGGATTACGAAAGTGAGATGCTTAAAACCTTCGATTATCCGGAAACTTGTGTGGTAGCTACCGGCGGTGGATTGCCTTGTTTCTTCGATAATATGGAATGGATGAATGCACACGGTACAACAGTTTACCTGCAAATGGAACCCGCTGCTTTGGTTTCTCGTTTACATAACCGGCAAAAACGTCCTTTAATTAAAGATTTGGATGATGAACAACTGCTTGTGTTCATTAAAGAAAAACTTCAGGAACGTGCTCCGTTTTATACCCAGGCGAAAATAATTGTAGATGCATTTGACCTCGATGGGGAGAAGTTGGAGGAAGCGATTAAGGGAAGTTATTAGTACTTATTCCGGAGTCTTCAGTCTATATTCGGTTATCGCTTTAAATAATACTGCTATAGTTTATGAGCTATCCACTATTAAACTAGTAACCAATAAACCAATGGCTAATGAACTATTGAACTGGCCTGATATCATCATCAATAATCCTGGCCGACAACAATGCCAATGGGATTCCGCCACCCGGATGTACGCTTCCACCGCAGAAGTAAAGATTCTTCACTTTCGAACTGAAGTTAGAATGCCTTAAAAATGCGGAAAATTGATTGTTGGAGCTATTGCCATACAAAGCGCCCTGATACGATCCTGTTTTGCTTTCTATGCCTCTAGGATCAAGAGTCTGTTCGCAAACGATATCCCTTTCAATGTTCCGGTTTAAAATTCTGTTGATTTTTTTAATAATATTTGCCCTTGCTTCATTAATCAACTGATCCCAGTTTTGTCCGTTATTGGCTGGCACATTAATCATTACAAACCAGTTTTCAGCATTTGCCGGTGCATCGTTTCTGATATGCTTGGAGGTAATATTGACATAAACTGTTGGATCGTGACTAAGCGTTTTATCTTTCCAAATGGCACTAAATTCTTTTTGATAATCTTTAGCAAAGAAAATATTGTGCAGTCCTAAGTCGCTATAACTACTATCCATGCCCCAGTAGAAAATTAATGCCGAACTGCTTCTTTCCTGGGTCAATAATTTTTTTGGTTCAGTTATATCTTTAAGTAGATTTTTATAAGTGAACCAGATATCAAGATTAGAGACAACAATATCTGCTCGGTAGGTCTTGTCATTCACTTTAACACCCTCTATTTTAGTTTTGCCTGTTTTACTATGTAAAATTTCTTCAACTTTTTGGCTATAATGAAACCTAATGCCTAGTTCTTCCGCTAATTTCACTAAAGCATTCACAATACCATACATGCCGTCCTTTGGGATATAAGCCCCAAAATGATATTCAAAATGTGGAATTACATTCAACGTAGCTGGTGCCTGATAGGGGTCTGAACCATTGTAGGTAGCATAGCGGTTAAAAAGCTGCGCAATGCGCTCATCTTTAAAAAACGATTGGTTTGCTTTGGCCTGTGTTCTGAAAGCATCAATCTGACCAAAACGGAATATTGATTTTAAAGTATCCCAATGCAGGTAACTTTTAAGTTTATGCAAACTTCTTTCTAAAAAAACACGATGTGTAACCTCATAAATCGTCTTGCTTTTTTTAAAATAATGCCGTGCTTCCGCTGCGGTTGAATGGGTTTTTTCGGCTATATCCTTTGCAAACTGATCAAGGTCAGCAGTGGCATTTAACCTTAAGCCATCTTCATAAAAGTAACGGCAAATTTCTTTTAGTTTAATGTATTTAAAATAGTCTTCAGGATTTTTACCCGCCAGTTTAAAGAGTTCATCAACATATTGTGGCATGGTAAAAAGACTCGGACCGGCATCAAACCTGAAACCATTCATGTTTATTTCCCCAAGCTTGCCCCCAGGTTTAGCATTGGCTTCAAAAACATCGACTTGATAACCTTTTACAGCGAGTCGAACGGCAGATGCAATTCCTGCAATTCCTGCACCGATCACTATGGCTTTTAGTTTAGGCATAATGCGAAAATAGAATAAATATTTTACTAACTTAAGGCAATGACTAAGGATGAAATTATAATTTATAAAAATGAAGCAGGACTGCCAGCAATAGAAGTGGTTTTCGACAATGATACTGTTTGGCTTACGCAACAGCAGATGCAGCAACTTTTCAATAAAACTAAACAGAATATAAGTCTGCACATTAAGAATATATTTAGTGAAAATGAACTTGTAAAAGATTCAGTTGTCAAGGAATCCTTGACAACTGCTTTAGATGGTAAGCGTTATAATACATTCTACTATTCACTTGATGTAGTCATTTCTGTTGGTTATCGTGTAAAATCGGTCGAGGGAACAAAATTCCGCATTTGGGCCAACCAAATATTAAAAGATTATCTAATAAATGGGTATGCTCTAAATTATAAAAAATTACAATAACAAAGCCAGCAACTTATAGAATTAAAGCAGGCCATAAGGCTGGTTGGTGCTGTTCAAAATAACCACTTGCTTAATAATGATGAGCTAAAAGATACTTTTAAAATTCTTACAGATTATGTTTATGCTTTAGATGTTCTTGATCGTTACGACCATCAGCGGCTGGAAAATGAAGTTTCTGGCCATAAGGGCGATTTTAAAATAGATTACGATTCTGCACTTGAAGCTATAGATGATTTAAGGGTGAAATTTGGTGGAAGCAAACTTTTTGGAAATGAAAAAGACCAGTCATTTCAAAGTTCATTATATACCATTTATCAAACATTTGATGGGGAGGAGCTTTATCCAAGTATGGAAGAAAAAGCAGCCAATCTATTATATTTCGTTGTAAAAAACCATTCATTTTCTGATGGAAATAAACGGATCGCTGCTTTTTTATTTGTTTGGTTTCTGGACAAAAATAAAATGCTCTATCGCGAAGATGGTACGAAAAGAATCGCCGATAATGCATTGGTTGCGCTTACCTTACTGATCGCAGAAAGTGATCCTAAAGAAAAAGAAATGATGGTTAAAGTAGTGATTAATTTGATCAACTATAAAAATTAACCTACTTCAATTCCGATAAATATACCTGTGTCTGTTTGTCAATCTCGTTGATGGCAAACTTAATGGCCGAATCTACTCTCGTAGTTTCTGGTTTAACAGGCATTTTATTGATGGTTGCCAGTGCATCAACGTACCATTTGCCCCAAACCTCAATAATATGTTTCTCATCATCTGCCGATTTTCCATTTGTAATTGCTTTTTTGCTGAGCTGAAATTCTGTTTTTAAGCGGATCAGCGCATCTGCTTTAACTTGAGAAACGGTAGCAATAGCCGTGTTTTCGTCTGCAGAAATTAAGGTATAGGCCGCAGTTAAACCACTGATGCCGACGTTTTTCATTTCTGTTGCGGAAACTTTATCGATTCTATCGTTATCGGTGTGATAAAAAACATCGGTAAAGTGCCACATCAGTAAACCTGGTATTTTATTTTGTAAAAACGGAGTGTGATCGCTTCCCCCTTCAAAAGGGTTATAGTTAACCGTCCAATTGGCAAATTTACCCTGTGCTTTACAGATATCGAAAATAAAATCGTTGAAATAGTGCGGGAAAAGATCTTTTTCACTCACATCACCAGCACCCCATTCAGTATGTTTATCCGTACCTCTCGTCCAAATGGCTGATGGATCAGGCATTTTTTCGATTAAGAAAGAGCCGCCGGTTTTTTTGGTGTCTTCACCAACCATATCCAAACTCATTCCCCACATTATGCCTTTGGCCCTGGTGGTATCCTCGGTAATATATCTTCTTGTTGATATGATTTCGTCGCCCCATAAAAAAGTTAAACTACGTTGGGGGTTTATCTTTTTTGCCTGATACAATTCTGCTGTTAATCTTGCCATTTCTGCTAATGTGCCCACGCCGCTTGCATTATCGTTTGCGCCGGGTTCTTGTACGTGTGCACTAAATACAAAACGTTCATGTGAATTCACGCTTCCTTTAACATTTGCCACAATGGTTAATTCTTCGGAAGGATAAATTTTAGTTTGAATATTTACTTTCAATTTGGTCTCACCTTTTAGGCAAGCCGCTTTCAACTTTTCTTTTGCTGCGTAGGATAGAAGCAATGTCCATACTTCGCTATTGGCTTTCATGCTACCGAACTGGATGGAAGTTTGATGAAATTCTGGCTGCGTATATTTCGGCATCGAATAGCCTAAAAAACCAATGGCCCCTGCTTTAGTAGCAATTTGAAGTAAACGTGATGGATTATTTTCTGAAAATAGGATTTTTCCTTTTAAATCCATTTTTTCTATTTCTGCCGGAATTATTTTTTCGATGTAAACAACCTTGGCTGTAATGCCATCAGCAGGAGTTGATCCACAGTTGATCGGAATCATGTTACGATTGGTTTTGTAAGATATGAGCGGCTGTACATCACCTATAATATCAATATTGGCATCAACAGGCTCCCATGTACTGTTTTTCATTGCTCTTTTTTCAATCCGATAGGTTAGAGGTGCTTCAAACTCATCTTGCTTTTGTTCTATAAAACCAGCCTTTTTAAGGATATTTTCGACGTAATGGATACTGGCATTAAAACCGGTGTTGCCGGGCACACGGAAGTATTTTTCTACAAAAGCGGTGGTTTCGTAGGCATTTTTTTCTTGGAAACCCGTCCTTGTAAGCTTAAAATATTCATTTGTCGATTGTTGTGCATAACAGCCTAAGTGAACAAAAAGTAGTGCAAGAAATATCTTCGTTTTCATGATCGTTAGTAAAAACGAAAGATACTAAGAATTTAATGTTATTTAGGCGCCGCGCTTACGTGTTTTGCGTTTCAGGCTTCCATCAGCAGGTTATTGCGTGTTCTGGGTGTTTTGTTTATCAATATTACATGATTTGAAACCAGTTGATACGGAAAGCCGTATTTAGATGTTATTTCCAATGCTGATTTTTGTATAAATAACAAATGTAAGTTCTACTACAAAAATCTATGAGAAAGAATTCCAGAAAGAATAGAATCGGTTTAATTAACAGCTTGTGGGTATTTATTATAGCCATATCTCTATTTTCATGTAAGAAAAAGGTTGATACAAACATCGAAATAACTGAAGCCCCAGTTGAATTTAGTTATGAGGTAACCTGTAATTATTGCGACATTTCTTACATTGATATACAAAACCAAAGCAAAACCATCAAGGGCATTATGGGAAAATGGGCTTATAAAATGAATGCTAATGTTTCTTTTGATCTAAAATTGTCTATTAAAACAAGTTTGGTGAGCGCACAGGAGATTCAGGCTTACATTCTTAGAAATGATGAAGCAGTATATGGGATATTTGGATATAATTATGCTGAAATATCTTATGACATCAGGCAAAGTAAAGGCATTTCAAGTTTCGGTAATTACATCGTTACAGGAACAGGGAATAACAGCGGAGGAAATACCAACCCAGTTTCGTCAGTTTGTGGTGCTAAAAATAAAACCGGAGGATATTGTAAACGTATAGTAGTAGGCGGTGGAAGATGTTGGCAACATAAATAGTTGTTTTGAATCTATAATGTAAAATTAACAGAAAATTAATCTATACCGTTTCGGTTTTTGGTCTGAATTTTGTATTATTGTTTAAATAGATTGGTTTTTTGTCATGAGCAAAGAAATATTAGAGTTTTCTGTACAAGTGGATGAAAAATTCGACCTGAAATTTAATTGGCTGGACGGCTTTTGGGGCGCAGCATTTAAATTTTTTGGAAAATAATTTTTTAGCCATAATTATTTACCGGGCAGTTAGTTTCCGGTTGAAAGGTTATACCTTAATTTTTCTAAATTCGTTGTTTAACCTTGTACAGTCGTCCTAATCGCCAGGCCTTCGCCTTGTTTGTTCAGCAGTTTTTAAGCCTTCTGTCTTTCTGTCCTCCACCTTCAACCTCTTTTTCCTATCTTTGCAACATAATGAGTAGAAGAAAACCCGGTACGGTAACTATTGTTCCAAACGTACAAATAATTGATATTGCTGAAGAAGGAAAAGGTGTTGGCAAAGCTGATGAATTGGTCATTTTTGTAGATAAAGCCGTTCCAGGTGATTTGGTGGATGTACGCTTGACCAAAAAGAAAAAGAATTTTGCTGAAGCCATCATCGATCAGCTCCACGAAAAATCCACATTGCGCACCGATCCTTTCTGTCCTCATTTCGGAACCTGTGGTGGTTGCAAATGGCAGCATATGGGGTACGATGCTCAATTAAAGTTTAAACAGAAAAATGTTGAGGCCGCCTTACAGCGTTTAGGTAAAATAGATACCTCTGGAACAGAACCTATTTTGGGGTCGGCAAAAAACAGGTATTACCGCAATAAATTAGAATTTACATTTTCGAACAAACGTTGGTTGGAGAAAACTGATGTAGAGCGCGATGAAGATTTTGATATGAATGCATTGGGTTTTCACGTGCCCTTACGTTTTGATAAGATTTTGGATATCGAACATTGTTATTTACAGGATGAGCCATCCAATTCGATAAGAAACGCTGTCCGTAAATATGCTTTAGAAAATGAACTGTCGTTTTACGATTTGCGTAACCATGAAGGTGTTTTGCGTAACCTGATTATCCGTACTTCCAGCACGGGAGAGGTGATGGTGGCAGTAGTTTTTGCTTATCCGGAACTAACACAGATTGATGGTTTAATGGAGTTCATTAAAAGTGAATTCCCACAAATTACCTCCCTGCTTTATATCGTTAACCAGAAGAAAAATGATACCATTTTCGATCAGGAGGTAGTGGTGTTCTCGGGCCGGGATCATATTTTTGAAGAAATGCCTGCCGGACTAACAGGCGGGGATAGCATCCGCTTCAAGATCGGGGTTAAATCTTTTTATCAGACCAATTCTGAGCAAGCCTTTGAGCTATATAAAATTGCCAGGGAATTTGCCGGATTTAAAGGCGATGAATTGGTTTATGATTTGTACACCGGGGCAGGAACTATTGCCAACTTTGTGGCCAAAAATGTGAAACAGGTAGTGGGCGTAGAATATGTACCCACAGCTATTGAAGATGCTAAGTTCAACGCTGAACTGAACGGCATTGATAATACCATCTTTTATGCGGGTGATATGAAAGACATCCTTACATCCGAATTTATATTGGCGCACGGTAAGCCTGATGTAGTAATCACCGATCCGCCGCGTGCCGGAATGCATGCAGATGTGGTGCAAAGATTATTGGAAATGGAAGCCGAAAAAATTGTGTATGTGAGCTGTAATGCTGCAACACAGGCCAGAGACCTCGAACTGTTAAAAGAAAAATATGATGTAGCTCGCATTAAGCCGGTAGACATGTTCCCTCATACACAACACGTAGAGAATGTGGTACTATTGAGGTTAAGAGCGTAGAAACAGAAATAGAAAAGGTTTTATGGGATTTTAAACATTCTAACATTTAAACCTTTCAACAACAAAAAATGGATAGAGAAGAATTACTAAGTGCAACACCGGAAGATGGAGGGGCACCACAACAAAAACAGGAAAGTCCACTAATCAGTTTAGAGAAAGACCTGGAATTTTATGCTGATGCGATTAAAGAAGTTGCCATAGAAATTATGGTTGAAGGCATTTCCGCTTCTCCTATTTTCATTGCTCACCAGCACGAAGTAAATATTGGAGAGGTAATTTTAAATAAAGAAGAACTTAATACCAATTGGACGATACAGGCCTCTACTTTAGAAGAATTTCTAGAAAAAGGAATTATCAGCAAGGATAAAAAAGAACCTTTCTTAAAAGTATATAAGAAACCGGTAGACTTTATGTGCGTTTTTGTAATCGTTCCTGAAGGCGCTAACTTTATTTATTACCCATATAAAAAGGGTAAAGGGTAGGTGGTGGAGGGTTTATGGTTTAATTCTCACAGCCAATAATAGTCAGAAGTGGTTTAATGCCCGAATATTAGACCTATCTATAAAAAAAAATAACGCCGCTTTGCATCCACAAAGCAGCGAATTATTATTAACTAAACTAAAGTCTTAATTTACGTGGTGTACATCTCCACTTTTTGAAGTCGATGTTTTTTTAAGTGCGGCATTGCCTTTATAACTTACGTCGCCACCACCACTCGCACTGGCCTCCAAGCCCTTGTTCACATAGAGATTTACGTCAGAACCACCAGAAGCCTGCACCTTTGCATAATCTGCAATTAATTCATAAGCATCTATGTCGCTGCCGCCGCTGGATTGAATGGTCATGTTTTCTGCTTTGCCTTTCAAATCAATGTCGCTTCCTCCGCTTGACTGGATAGATAAATCTTTACAAACAACGTTAAGTTTTAAATCTGATCCACCAGAAGAGCGGACAGCAAGTTTATCTGTCCTGATCTGATTTTGTGTAAAAACATCCGAACCTCCGGAAGCTGCAATTGCATTTAGCATTTTAAAGTTTACATAAGCTTTAATGGTACGGTTTTTAAACATGCCGCCCCAGTTGATGCCATCTTTAAACTTGATGGTAATACTGCTGCCATTCTGTTCCACAACAATATCTTGTAATGTTTCCGAATCAGATTTTATACTTACACTTTCGCTACTTCCCTGGGTTAAGTATAAGTCAATTCCACTACTCACCCCAACGCTATTAAAGTTTTTGACCGTGAAACTTTTAGTTTCCTGTGCTTTGGCCATATAGCTGATTGCCACTATAAATAAGATGGCAGATGATTTGATAAGGATTTTCATATTTGTTTTTCGTTAAATGATTTTGAAGTCAATGTGATCCAATATTTGGATGCCAGTACTTCTATTTTCTGTTTTGGTTATGGATTAGACGCATCTCCTGAGAAAACGTTGCAAGCAATTGAAAAAATTTTTTAAATAGTTTGAATTTCATTCTTAAAATCGTTCTTTTTGTATTCAATCCGATTATACAATGGCATCGCAATTACTTATTCTAAATAAGAAACAAATTCAGCAGAAAATAGACCGTATCGCTTATCAGATTTTAGAGGATAACCTGAACGAGAAAGAAGTAGTACTTGCAGGTATTTGGGACCGTGGCTATAAGTTGGCCAAAAGGTTGGAAAAAGTGCTTAAAACGATTTCAGGCTTTAAACTTACCCTGCTACGTATTGATATGCAAAAAGAAAGCAGTAAATTGGTGGCTTCAACTGATTTGGACGAAAATCATTGGAAAAACAAGGTAATTATTATTGTTGATGATGTATTGAACAGTGGTAAAACCCTTGCTTATGGTTTAGGTGTTTTCTTAAACACACCACATAAAAAAATCCGTACGGTAGTTTTGGTTGATCGAAGCCATAAAATCTTCCCCATTGCCACTGATTTTGTTGGACTTGAACTTGCTACGGTTTTAAAAGAACATGTAGATGTGGTGATGGATGTGGAAGGAGAAGAAGATCGGGTTTATTTGAGCTAGTTAAGAATTGGTATCGTCCGCGTTTGTAACGAGAATGGATGAAACAGCGATTTAATAGGTGCATAACGAGTTTTTAGCATTTTAGACCACATTACAAATGTGGCTCTCACTGATCCTTGTTGAAAACGAGGACCATGTTATTGCTAGTCGAAATATATTTAAAATCTTGCAGCAAATTATAAAATGTGGATCTCGACACTCCCGTTAAAAATGAAGGCTAAACTTTTTCTGGTCTATAAAGACCAAATTTGTAAATCACCTCAATTTTTTGCAATTTTCCAAAATGTATCGGCCCCGAAAAAATAATCTGATTTTTAAATTTTTCTCCTGGTATATTCAATTGATCATCAAAAAAGATTTTGCTGCATTCAATTATAATGCAATGGAAATCAAATCTGATTCTTCTGTTCTGATTTTGGCCAACCATTTCAGCTGGTGGGATGGTTTTTTTCTGTTTTACATCAACAAAAAAATATTAAAAAAGCAATTTCATGTGTTGGTGAATGCTGAGAACTATACTAAAATAAGTTTTTTGAAATTTCTTGGAGCCTTTGCTGCTGAAAATAAAGGCAAAGACATTTTAGAAACACTTAATTATGCAGGCAAACTGTTAGATAATCCATCTAACTTAGTGTTGGTGTTTCCTCAGGGAAAATTGTATTCTAACCATTTGAAGGGCATTAATTTTGAAAAAGGGGTGATGCAGATTATTAATGCCAGTCAGAAAAAAATCAATATCATTTTTGCGGCTACCTTTATCGATTATTTTGCGAAAAGAAAACCAACAGCTTATACATATCTACAACATTGGGAGAATGAAGAGTATGTGAGTTTGCAATTGTTAAAAAGCGCTTACAATAAACATTACGATCAATCGGTTGTTAAACAAAATCAACTAATTGAATGACGATTTTTATTTATGCCGTTTTAATTTTCCTGGTGATCCGGTTTTCGGTAACTGTCTTCAATTTTCTATCTAACCCAAAGTTGCCAAGAGTAGTTAAACACCATCATGATTTGGTCTCGATCCTGATCCCTGCGAGAAATGAAGCCGAAAATATTTTAGAATTGCTTATTTCGATAAAAAATCAAGATTATGCTGATTATGAGGTTATTATTTTAGATGATAACAGCAGTGATGATACTTTTACGGTGGTGAAAAAGTTTTGCCTTAATGATCCACGATTCAAAGTGATAAGCGGAAAGGAGTTGCCTCCAGGCTGGCTGGGAAAAAACTATGCCTGCCAGCAGCTTAGCGAATTGGCTACCGGTAAATACCTTTTATTTATTGATGCTGATGAGACCATTAAAAGAGGATTGATCAATAGCCTCATCAGCCGGATGGAAATTGGAAAACTGGCCCTGCTGAGTGTTTTTACCAATCAGACGATGAAATCGATAGGCGAATGGTTAACGGTGCCTTTAATGCATTTTATCCTGTTGAACTTATTACCCTTACGCTTAGTGAAGATTTCTAAAAACCCGGCATTTGCAGCCGCCAGCGGACAATGTATGTTTTTTAATGCCAATCACTACAAAGAAAACCATTGGCATAAGCAGGTTAAACACCAGGTTGTAGAAGATGTGGAGATTATGAAATTGGTTAAACAGGAAAAATTTAACGCAGAAGCGCTTCTGGCCAACGGATTGATTTATTGCAGGATGTATAGGAATTTAAACGAAAGCTTAAATGGCTTTAGTAAAAATTTACTGGCTGGTTTTGGTAATAACATCATAATATTATTACTTTACCAGCTTTTGGTAACCATAGGGCCATTGATTTTAATCTTAAACTTTAACGTTGCTTTACTTGTATTACCATTAACTTTAATCGTATTAAGCAGAATGATGATTTCCTATTTATCCGGACAGCATGTTTTGATAAACTTGGTGTTACATCCTTTACAGATGTTGTTCTTCTTAATCATTTCACTTATTTCTATAAAAAAACATATTTTTAAAACGAGCACATGGAAGGGCAGAACGATCAAAACGATTTAATGGTTAAAAAGATTGCAGTGGCAATAATTGTCGTTTTTCATGTGGTTGGCCTACTTGGCTTTTTACTCCCTGTTGCGCAGCCATATTTTATAAAACTAGTTCCCTTTCATTTATTGCTGATGTTTGCCATAATTGTTTTTTCTTACAATGCCGATGTAAAACGATTGTTGTTATTTGTTTCAGGTGTATTTCTCTGCGGCTTCCTGGTAGAAGTATTGGGGGTACATACAGGGAAGATATTTGGCAGTTACTATTATGGCGATACATTAGGTTACAAAGTTGCTGCGGTCCCATTGTTAATGGGGGTAAATTGGGTAATCCTTATTTTCAGCATTGGGCAAATGATGAAAAGTATGAAAATCAGGCATAGTATTTTAGCTTCGGTTATCGGGGCTTTTTTATTGGTTGTTTTCGATTTCTTTTTGGAACCTGTGGCCATGAAATTTAATTACTGGCAATGGGATTGGCACGAAATTCCAGTCCAAAATTATGTAGCCTGGTTTATTGTTTCTGTTATCTTATTGAAATTTTATTATGCTTTGGGCTTAAAACAGCAGAAGTATATTGGTGTGACCATGTTTGCCTCGCAGTTAATCTTTTTTGTTGTCTTATACATGACAACCGGAACAAATATTTTTGCTTAATTTTGTAAGGTTATGTTAATTAATTTTATAATATGGAAACACTAATCGTACAGCCCAAAAATAAAAAACAGCTTTTGGCAGTTGAGGCGGTGTTACAAGCATTGAACGTTACTTTTAAAAAAGAGAAGAGCTACAGCCCTGAATTTATAAATGAAATAGCTAAAGGAGAAGAAGATATAAAAAATGGACGTTTAACAAGAGTTAAGGATGTTCAAAATATATGGGAAAGTATTTTGTAGACATTACAGATCAAGCTAAAAAACAATTGGCTGAAATCCTTAAATCAGGAGATAAAGCTTCCATTAAAAAACTTCAGCAAATTTTTATATAATTAAGTATTCATCCCTCATCAGGCGTAGGTAAACCTGAAAGGTTAAAATTTGAATATTCTGGTTATTGGTCAAGACAAATAAATAAAAAAGACAGATTAGTTTATAGAATTGATGAAGAGATTATTACTGTATTTGTAATTTCTGCAAAGGGACACTACCACGATAAATAACTATTCCGGAAAAAAAATGAGCAATTTAAACTTACAGGTCAACATCGATAAATCATCAGGCTTTTGCTTTGGTGTGGTATACGCCATAGAAATGGCCGAGGATATTCTGGATAATGAAGGTTATTTATATTGCCTTGGTGATATTGTACATAATGATGAGGAAGTGGAGCGGTTAACCAACCGCGGATTAAAAATCATCGATCACGAAGTTTTAAAAGACTTAAAGGACGAAAAAGTTTTAATCAGGGCCCATGGCGAGGCGCCATCAACCTATCAGCTGGCTTTAGAAAATAACCTCACATTAATCGACGCTTCATGCCCTGTTGTGCTAAAATTACAAAACAGGATTAAAAATTCGCATGATGACGATGAACAGGTACTTATTTTTGGTAAGCACGGCCATGCCGAGGTAATTGGATTACAAGGCCAGACAGACGGTAAAGCCATTGTTTTTCAGGATTTGGCCGAGTTAGATCACGTTGAGCTTCCGGCAAAATTTACATTATATAGCCAAACCACCAAAAGCACTGATAAATTCTATCATATTAAAGATGAATTACTGAGTCGTGGTTACGAAGTTAAGGCTAACGATACCATTTGCAGGCAAGTATCTAACCGATACGAAGAACTGGAAGATTTTGTTGGCGATTATGATAAAATTGTTTTCGTTTCCGGAAAGAAATCATCGAACGGAAAAGTGCTTTATGATGTTTGTAAAAAACATAACGATAATTCTTACTTCATTTCAAATGTTGAAGAGTTAGAGCAAGGCTGGTTTGCTGAAAATGATAAAGTAGGTATTTGCGGAGCCACTTCTACACCCATGTGGCTGATGGAAAATGTTAAGGCTGCTTTGGAGCAGTATTAGATTATAAGAAGATCTGAATAAGTATTAATATAGTAGGATCGTCGTTTCAACTGTAACGCATTGGAATAGAGAGATCTGCTTTGATAGATCTCTCGACTTCGTTGCACTTCGCTCGAGATGACGATCGCATATTTTGAGGTAAAAAATTGGAAAAAATAAACCCATACACCGGAATGCTGGTTGCGTTAACCGTAATTATCTGCTGGTTTATTGCTCTTTGTTTTTTATTAACATGGAATTTTGCCTGGACTAATCCTTTGGTTTACCTCATGATTTTCGTGCAGATGCATTTGTACACCGGTTTGTTTATTACCGCCCACGATGCCATGCATGGAACAATATCACCTAACCAAAAAGCAAATAATTTTATTGGCTATCTTTCTGTTTTTCTCTATGCAGGTTTTTTTTATAACCGTTTGTATGCGAAACATCACCAGCACCACCGTCATGTACATACTGAAAATGATCCGGATTTCGCCCCACACGGCTTTTGGAAATGGTATTTCCGTTTTATGTTAAATTACGTTACCATTATCCAATTGATCATTATGGCGGTAGCTTATAATGTTTTAAAAATCTGGATTGCTGAAAAAAATCTGTTATTATTTTGGGTACTGCCGTCTTTGTTAAGCACTTTTCAATTGTTTTATTTTGGAACCTATTTACCCCATAAAGGTGAGCACAATAATGAATATCACTCTTCAACCTTACAAAAAAACCATTTTGTAGCCTTTATTTCCTGTTATTTTTTTGGTTATCATTTAGAACACCACCAAAAGCCAGGTATGCCCTGGTGGCAGCTGTATAAAACGAAAGGGTAATAATTCACTAATCGTATTGGAAAGATGTTGCCATCTTGCATTAATTTAACCCATTTTCTGCTATTTTATTTGTTATTCCTGTCAGATTGTAAAATCTGACAGCACATCTCTTTTCCAACAGTAAGATGGTAACATCTAATAGAATTAGAGATTCAAAGATTTTGGCTGATAGTATTTAAAAATATGAAATAATAATTTTGACTTAAAAATGTCGGCAATCATATTTTTAGCTTAGTGAAAAGACAATAAAAAGGCGATATTTGCCTCCACAAAACATATTTCTTAATAAATGAGCAAAAAGGGGATTTTACTGGTAAATTTAGGAACACCTGATAGTCCGGCGACGGGCGATGTAAGAAAATACTTGGATCAATTTCTGATGGATGAACGGGTAATCGATATTCCCAAACTGAACAGAACATTATTAGTTAAAGGTATTATCGTTCCTTTTCGTAGTCCTAAAACGGCAAAGTTATATAAAGAAATCTGGGATGAAAATGGCTCTCCACTATTATTTTACAGCAGATTGCAGGCTAAAATGCTTCAGGAGAAATTAGGCAACGATTACCATGTTGAATTGGCTATGCGTTACCAAAGCCCGTCTATTGCATCGGCACTGGCCAATCTAAAAGCAGGTTTGGTAGAAAGTATACAGGTAATACCCATGTTCCCGCAATATGCTTCTGCCAGTACCGGTTCGGTAATGCAACTGGTAATGGAGTTGGTGAGCAAATGGCCAACAGTGCCACCCATCTCATTCATTAATTCATTCCACGATAATGAATTAATGATCAAAGTTTTTGCCGAAAATGCCAGGAAGCACCACATAGACAGTTATGATCATGTGTTGTTCAGCTTTCATGGCTTGCCTGAACGTCAACTTTTAAAATGCGATCATACCGGAAGTTATTGTTTAAAAAGTGCAGATTGTTGCCAAACATTAAATGATACCAATAAATTCTGCTATTCTGCGCAGGGACATGATACCGCCAGGTTAATTGCTAAAGAATTAAACCTGTCAAAAGACCAATATACCGTTTGTTTCCAATCGCGCTTAGGTAAGGAGCCATGGGTACAGCCTTATACCACCGATGTGTTAAAGAAATTGGCTGCCGAAGGCAAAAAACGTCTTTTGGTTTTTAGTCCGGCTTTTGTTGCTGATTGTTTAGAAACGCTTTACGAAATTACTGTAGAATACCACGAAGAATTTAAGGCTTTGGGGGGCGAACATGTTCAGTTGGTAGAAAGTTTAAATGATAGTCCCGTATTTATTGAGGCTTTGGCCGGAATGATAAAATAATTAAAGATGGGAAGTTTTATTATCTTAATGGGCGTTTCGGGAAGTGGTAAAACGGTAATTGGAAAAGCCTTGGCCCCAAAATTAAATGCAGAATTTATTGATGGCGACAACCTGCATTCGCAAAGGAATGTAGATAAAATGGCAGCGGGAATTCCGTTAACAGATGCCGACCGATTGGATTGGCTGCAGTTGATTGCCAAAGTTGGCCGAGAACATGCTGCTCATGAAACCAACTGTATCATTGCTTGTTCTGCACTTAAAAAATCTTACCGCGATTTGTTGAGAGTGGATAATGCATCTATGCATTTTATATATTTAAAAGGGAGTTTCGATCTGATTCACGATCGTATTACGAAGCGTTCGCATCAATATATGCCTTCCAGCTTATTGCAAAGCCAGTTTGAAACCCTGGAAGAACCACAGGCTGATGAACCGGATGTATTGACCGTTTCAATCGATCAAAGTATCCCCGAAATTGTTAAAGAGATTGTTAAGGCTGATTTAATTTCATCATTACCGAAATAATCTGGTCGGTTGCCCCTTTTTTATTGTCCACGTATTTTCTGGCTGTATCGGCTGCCTGTTGGTGGTTTGCAAAGGCATTGAAGGCATCCATCAGTTCTTCGGTTGAGGCTATACTTTTGGCTGCACCAATGGCAATAAGATCCTTAGCTTCCTGAAACTTATCGTATTTAGGTCCGAAAATTACCGGTAATCCAAATGCCGCAGCTTCTAATGTATTGTGGATACCTGTTCCAAAACCACCACCAATATAAGCCAGTTTTCCATACTGATATAAAGCGGAAAGCATGCCAATGTTATCGATGATTAAGATTTTGGAGTTTAGATTTGAGATTTGAGCACTGTTAACTTCCAACTGAGAACTGAGAACTGAAAACCGTATACTGTCCACTGGAAACTGTTTTTCAATGCTTTCTATGTGGCCTTCGTGGATCTCGTGCGGTGCGATGATAAATTTCCAGTTAGGGTATTGCTGAGGCAAAGCCGATAATATTTTTTCATCTTCGGGCCAGGTACTTCCGCAAACTATAGTTGGGGCGCTACCAATAAAGCTTTCAACAATACTAAGCTGTTTAGGCGATTGCGCATTTTCATAAACACGGTCGAAACGCGTATCGCCAGTTACGCTTACCTGATGTAATCCGATTGATTTTAAAAGATCTTCACTTTCTTTATTTTGTACAAAAAAGTAAGTAACCGACTTTAAAATATTACGGTAAAAGCCGCCATACCATTTAAAAAATGCCTGACTTTCTCTAAAAATTCCAGAAATCACATACAAAGGAATGCCCTGGTCTTTTAATTCCTTAAAATAGAAATGCCAAAATTCATACTTGGTAAAAATTACCATTTCAGGGTTAATACCTGTTATAAAACGTTTGGCATTAGCAGCGGTATCAATCGGAAGATAAAATACATCTGCCAGGGCATAATTTTTTCTGATTTCATATCCCGAAGGGGAGAAAAAGGTAACTACAATTTTTTTTGAAGGATAAAGGGCTTTTAATTTTTCTAAAACCGGCCGGCCTTGTTCAAATTCGCCTAACGACGCAAAATGAAACCATACATGTTTTTCAGCAGAATCAATTTTCCGGGCAATTGAGGTAAAGATATTTTTGCGTCCCTTGATAAACAATTTAGCCTTAGGATTAAATAATGAAAATATCCTGATGAGCAAAGTGTAGGCCTGGATTCCGATGATGTAAAGTAATTTCATATCTTCGTGCCAAGATAAAACGAATATATTTAAAAAGCTTAAAAATATAGGGAAACCTACAATTTTAACTAACATTCAATTGAATAAATAAACTTGTAGGTAGTTTATAGCTGATAAAAATAAATTAACAGATGAAGATAGCCGTTATTGGTACCGGATATGTAGGTTTAGTTACCGGAACCTGTTTAGCAGAAACAGGAAATGATGTAATATGTGTCGATATTAATGAAGCAAAAGTAAAACAGATGCAGGCTGGCGAAGTGCCGATCTACGAACCTGGTTTAGATCTTTTGTTCCATAGAAATATCGAACAGGAAAGATTAACCTTTACTACCAATCTTGCTGATGCGGTAAAAGAAGCGCAGATTATTTTTATGGCATTGCCAACGCCTCCGGGGGGTGATGGTGCGGCCGATCTTTCTTATATTTTAGGTGCTGCGAAAGACATTTCCAAACTGATCACCGAATATAAGGTAATCGTAAATAAGTCAACGGTTCCGGTAGGCACTGCCGATAAGGTAAAAGCTGTGTTTGCCGAAAATACTTCAATTGAGGTAGATGTGGTTTCGAACCCTGAGTTTTTAAGGGAAGGCGTAGCGGTTGATGACTTTATGAAACCCGACCGTGTGGTGCTGGGTACCAAAAGCGAAAAGGCTAAAAAACTGATGGCAGAATTATATGGGCCTTACGTACGTCAGGGTAATCCTATTCTTTTTATGGATGAACGTTCTTCTGAACTGACCAAGTATGCGGCCAATTCTTTTCTCGCTACGAAGATCACTTTCATGAACGAGATTGCAAACCTTTGCGAACGGGTAGGTGCTGATGTAGATGCAGTAAGAAGAGGAATAGGTTCTGACGATCGTATTGGTAAACGGTTCCTTTTTCCGGGGGTTGGTTACGGTGGCTCATGTTTCCCTAAAGATGTTCAGGCTTTGGTAAAATCATCTGATGATTATGCCTACGATTTCCAAATCCTTAAATCGGTGATGGAAGTTAACGAAAGGCAAAAGACAGTTCTTGTGAATAAGGTATTAAAATACTATAAAGGTGATATAAAAGGCAAACATTTTGCCCTTTGGGGCCTGGCTTTTAAGCCGGAAACCGATGATATCAGAGAGGCACCCGCCTTATACATGATTGATGAGCTGGTTAAGAATGGTGCTACTGTTTCTGTATTTGATCCGGAGGCAATGGCGAATGTTAAAAACGTTATTGGCGATAAGGTAAGCTACGCCAAAAACCAATACGAAGCTCTGGAAGGTGCTGATGCATTATTGATTGCAACAGAATGGTCGGTTTTTCGTAATCCCGATTTTGATAAAATAGATGGCATTCTTAAAAATAAAATTGTTTTTGATGGCCGGAATTTATACGATCTTCAAAAAATGATCGATCTAGGCTATTATTATAACAGCATTGGTAGAAAATTGATAGATTAAAATGGGGCAGAAAAAAATATTGATTACAGGTGCCGCCGGATTTTTAGGTTCGCACCTTTGCGACCGTTTTGTAAAGGAAGGTTACCATGTTATTGGAATGGACAACCTGATTACAGGGGATATGGCCAATATAGAACACCTGTTCAAATTAGAAAATTTTGAATTTTATAACCACGACGTTTCTAAATTTGTTCATATTCCAGGCAAACTTGATTATATCTTGCATTTCGCGTCACCAGCCAGCCCGATCGATTATCTTAAAATACCGATCCAGACCCTTAAGGTAGGTTCGTTGGGTACGCATAATCTTTTGGGTTTGGCGCGCAATAAAAATGCAAGGATGCTGATTGCATCAACTTCAGAAGTATATGGTGATCCGAATGTTAATCCGCAGCCCGAAGAATATTGGGGAAATGTAAACCCGGTAGGGCCACGGGGCGTTTACGATGAGGCCAAGCGCTTTCAGGAAGCGATTACTATGGCTTATCATACTTTTCACGGTGTAGAAACCCGGATTGTCAGGATTTTTAATACCTATGGACCGAGAATGCGTCTAAACGATGGCCGGGTTTTACCTGCTTTTATCGGGCAGGCATTAAGGGGTGAAGATTTAACTGTTTTTGGTGATGGAAGTCAAACACGCTCTTTCTGTTATGTAGATGATCTGATTGAAGGTATTTACCGTCTATTGATGAGCAACTATGCCCAACCGGTTAATATTGGTAATCCCGATGAAATTACCATTAAACAGTTCTGTGAGGAAATTATCAAACTTACAGGCACCACCCAAAAAATTGTTTACAAGGAACTTCCACAGGATGACCCGAAACAGCGCAGGCCAGATATCACCAAAGCAAGAGAGCTATTAGGTTGGGAGCCAAAAATAGGCCGGGCCGAAGGATTAAAAATTACATACGAATACTTTAAGTCATTGCCTCCGGAGGCTTTGGCAAAAATTGATCATAAAGACTTTACCACATTCAACCGTTAAAATGGCAAAAATATTAGTAACCGGCGGAACAGGATACATTGGTTCGCACACCGCAGTAGAATTACACAACGCAGGGTATGAAGTTATCATCATTGATAACCTTTCCAACTCGAATATCAAAATTTTAACCCAGCTGCATGCCATTACCGGCAAATGGTTCGATTTTCATGAAATTGATCTCCGGGATGAAAAAGCGGTGCAGGAATTTGCAGATAATAATACCGATATTGATGGAATTATTCATTTTGCAGCTTCTAAAGCGGTAGGAGAATCAGTAGAGCAACCGTTAAAATATTATAAAAACAACTTTTACGGATTGATTAACCTACTTACCTCATTTAACAGGAAAATTAATTTTGTGTTTTCTTCATCATGTACGGTTTATGGCCAGCCCGAAACTTTGCCCGTAACCGAAGCCGCACCTGTGCAGAAAGCAGAATCTCCTTACGGAAATACCAAACAGATTGCTGAAGAAATTTTGGCAGAAACTGCTGCGGTAACTCCTGATTTAAATGTAATCGCGTTACGTTATTTTAATCCGGTTGGTGCGCATGAAACTGCTTTAATCGGCGAATTGCCAAATGGCGTGCCCGCAAACCTGGTTCCTTTCATTACCCAATCGGCTATTGGCAAACGTGGTCCAATTACAGTTTATGGCAATGATTATGATACGCCGGATGGTTCAGCTATCCGCGATTATATCCACGTGGTTGATCTTGCAAAAGCGCACGTTGCGGCCATAAAAAAATTAGAAGATGGAAACCCGAACGGCAATTATGATGTTTTCAATATCGGTACAGGTAAAGGATCGTCGGTTTTAGAGATTATTGCGGCTTTTGAAAAGGTAAACGGCGAAAAATTGGACTATAAAATAGGACCTAGAAGAGCTGGAGATGTAGTGAAGGTATACGGCGATGTACAAAAATCGAATAACGAACTGGGTTGGAAGGCCGAACTTGATATCAATGAAATGATGCGCTCGGCTTGGGAATGGGAAAAATATATTAAGGCTAATCCTTTTTAAATGAAGTTATCAGAGCACAAAGACTTAAAAACTGCCATTACCGGACTGCCTGTTAAAGAAAAAGACAAGC
The DNA here is from genome assembly GCF_913776295.1 of uncultured Pedobacter sp. Classification (GTDB taxonomy): domain Bacteria; phylum Bacteroidota; class Bacteroidia; order Sphingobacteriales; family Sphingobacteriaceae; genus Pedobacter. The sequence continues at coordinate 16,545 of NZ_CAJYOJ010000041.1, read as the reverse complement.
TGTTATTGCGTTTGGTAGCAAAAGATAAAGTGCTTACTGAACACCTTCATTATAAATTGTTAGAGGATGAAACCGATCTGGAAGATCGGAAAGAAAGGATTAAAGCTGATGTAGCTGAGCAGATTTCACTTCTCAAACAGCTAAATGCCAAAGAAGCTTTGGTAAAGGTAAGGAAGATGATTACTTCTGTGAATCATTTTTACAAAGTAACCAAAGATCCCGTTGGAGAAGTGGAACTAAAGCTGTATATTCTGAATATCATCCCCTTAGATTATAAAAAATCAATTTTTGGTTACCGTGATTTTATGATGCTTTTTAGTGTTTATTACATTAAAACGGTCACGGTAACCATCAATAAATTTAAAAAACTTCACGAAGATCTGCAGTTTGATTTAAGTGGAAGCGTGAATCAGCTGCTTGACAAAATATATTCCTCGAAATTGGCTGGTGCAGCAGAAGCCGAAAATTTGCCACCAGAGATTAGTTAAGGCCATAACCTATCATGATGTTCGGATTATTTAAAAAGAAAAAAAAAATAGTGCCCGAATTGAATTTTTCCGGTATTAAGACCGACATGCATTCCCATATTATCCCTGGGATTGATGATGGTGCAAAAGATCTTAAAGATGCATTGCTGCTCGCTAAAAAGTTTAAAGCCTTAGGTTATCAGAAATTGATTGCCACGCCGCATATCATGGCCGATTATTTCCGTAATACACCAGCTACCATTAACCGCGGATTGGATTTGTTGAGAAAAGGTTTGGAAGAACATGGTATTGGTTTAGTTGTTGAGGCTGCCGCTGAATATTACCTGGATGAAACGTTGGAAAAAAAAGTGAGGCAGAAAGAGGTGCTAACCTTTGGAGAACACTACCTTTTGTTCGAACTCTCTTACATCAATCCGCCTCAAAACCTTATTGATTTTATAAAAATAATGCAAGATGCCGGTTACAAACCCGTTTTGGCTCATCCCGAAAGATATTCGTACTATCATTATAATTTCGAAAACTATCATCAGATCAGAGAAACAGGCTGTCTGTTCCAGTTAAATGCTATTGCACTAACAGGTTATTACGGAACGGGAGCGAAAAAAGCCGCAGAAAGCATGGTCGATAAACATCTGATCGATTTTTTGGGTAGCGATATGCATCATTTAAAACATGCAGTAGCACTCGAAAACAGCCTCAGCACTCCCTCAATGCAACAGCTGCTTACACAACATCAGTTGAATAACACTTTGCTTTAAGGTTTTATTTGGCATTCATATATTTGCTTTTCATCCTGCTAACGTGGTTTCGTCATCCTGAAACTGTTTCACGAAACTGTAGCAGGATAAACTTTTTATGACCACTTATACATTTTTATTTGTCCTTAGCTAAGTCATAAATAGCCAACCATCAACAAAGAACTATTGCCTTTTAAATTTGAACAGGTAAGTTACTGATCAGATTATTCATACCTTAATGCTTCTACAGGATCCAATCTGGAAGCTTTTTTTGCAGGATAATAACCAGACAGTATACCTACAAATACGCACAGTACAAAGCCGCCAAAAATAAACAACCATGGAATTAAGAATGAACCGCCCATAGCCAGCGAAATCAGGTTTCCTAAAACGATTCCAAGGAAAATACCGAATATACCACCCATTAAACAAATTACGACAGCCTCAATTAAAAACTGGCGACGAATTACTTTGGGATTGGCACCAATAGCTTTACGGATACCAATTTCGCGGGTACGTTCGGTAACCGAAACCAGCATGATATTCATTAAACCTATGGAGGCTCCAATTAAAGTGATAATACCGATTGCCACGCCGCCAATAGCCACAAAGGCCAGGTTTTCAAACAGTGTTTGCGCTATGGCATCGCTTTTGGTTATCTCGAAATTATTGGATTCGTTAACCTTTACTTTGCGGATATTTCTGAATAGGGCAGTAGATTCGCCAATAATGTTTTCCTGCATATCATTATTGGGTACCATTACGGTAATGGTATACGATGGATTGGCGTTGGCATTAATCTGCTTTGCTTTTAACAGCGGTACATAAACGGCCCTGTCTCCACTGAAGCCCATACTAGATCCTTTTTTCTCCAGTATCCCAACAATTTTAAACCGGTTATTGCCCACATTGATGAGCTTATCCAGAGGATCTGAATCTTTGAACAGTTTTTCCACAACTTCGCCACCAACAATACAAACATTACTCCCCAGCTGTATTTCAGAAATGCTAAAATTTCTTCCCTGTGAGAGGTTTAAACCCTGAGCGGCTAAACCATTTTCATCAATTCCCTGAACGTTAATATTGGGATTGGTTTTTAAACTGCCGTATTTTATAGTAGAACCACCACTGGCAAAAACACTTACTGCAACAGTAGCAGGGGTGTTCAGGCTATCTTTAAACTTAACAGCATCTTCGTAACGGATGGCTTTAAAAGGTTTAGGCCTTTTCCCGTTTCCAATCCTGATCCCCGTACCACGGTTCCGGATGGTAAATGAGTTGGCCCCCATACTACTGAAAGCATCTGTCATGCTTTTCTTTACAGCATCCAGCGTGGTTAAAATCCCCACCAAAGCCATTAAACCAATGGCAATAATTAAGGCGGTAAGCATAGTACGCAAGCGGTTCGCTTTAATGGATTCTAATGCCAGTCGGATGTTTTCTCTGTAATTCATTTATTGTAAGTGCCAATTCAAGTATTGAGTATCAAGTATGAAGATGGGATTAACCTTCTACCCTATACCTTTTGCCTTAAGCCTTTATGTGTAAAAATAAAAAAAGTCCCGATGTTTAGACAAGGGGACTGCACGATATGTTACAATAATATTTTATTTACGCAGAGAAACTCGTACCGCAGCCGCACGTACTGGTTGCATTAGGGTTAATGAAGGTAAAGCCACGCGAATTTAGGCCGTCCTGCCAATCGATCATCATACCCATTAAGTACATCTGGTGTGCTTTGTTCATGAAAACTTTAATGCCATCGATCAAAAATTCCTGATCGCCATCTTTTTTCTGATCAAAACCTAAAACGTAATTCATGCCGGCACAGCCACCACCTTCTACGCCAACGCGCAATCCATAATCATCGCCAATTTCCTGCTGATCTTTTAATTTATATAACTCTTTGGCTGCCCCTTCAGAAAAACTAACTGGTGCAAATGCTGTATCAACTGTTGTGCTCATGTTATTTAAATTTTATCTGTTACAAATATAAATAATAATGTACATTTTTGCTTTTAACGTTCAGTTAATATTACTGTACTTAAACAATACTTATGAATACAACACAGATTTTAGTTGATGTAATAATCTTATTTGCAGGAGTTTTCATGGCGTTGATGGCCGTTTATTATATTTTAAGGAACGATATCCAACGTTTCTTTAACTTAAAAACCATCGAGCTTAATAAAGAAAGCCGGGCGCATATTTTACCCCTTCGCTTACAGGCTCATGAGCGTTTAATGATATTTGTTGACCGCATTAACCCCGCCAATTTGTTGGTTCGCCTGCACCAGCAAGGGATTGCCATCAATACTTTACAAGCTGCTATTTTAAATGAGGTCCGTTCGGAATATCAGCATAACATTACCCAACAGTTGTACATAGATAGTGTAACATGGGGAGTAGTGCGAAAGTTAAAAGAAGATACCATTGCCATGGTAAACAACGCAGTACAAGGTTTAGCAGCTGATGCAAATGGAATTGAACTCAGCAAAGCCATTTTGCAGCATATGGCCGGTATAGAGGAAAATCCATATGATTTAACAATTGAATTAATTAAGAAAGACATTCACAGGCTTTTTTAGGGTTAACTGTATTAATAGGGGGTAACTGGTTAATTGTTAAATTGGTTAACCAAAGTCCGATCATAGGTAATTCTACAGTTAACCAATTAACCGGTTTAAACGATTAACCTCAATACTAAGGTAACCGATTAACCAGTTTCAGCAATTAACTAAATAAGCTATGAACTATCAACTATTGGCTATGAACCAATAAATGCCTAATGAACCACTGAATTAATAAACTAACCAAATGAGTGAAAAAAAGCACACCACCACATCTGGTATCGAAATCAAAGCATTGTATACCGAAGCTAAGCCGATGGAAGAACGGCCCGGAGAATTTCCTTTTACCAGGGGAATTCAGAAGGATATGTACCGTGGACGCTTGTGGACGATGCGGCAGTATGCCGGTTTTTCGACAGCTGAAGAATCAAACAAACGTTATCATTATTTATTGGCTCAGGGCACAACTGGTTTGTCTGTTGCTTTTGATCTTCCGACTCAAATTGGTTACGACTCTGATCATGAAATGGCTGATGGAGAAGTAGGTAAAGTTGGTGTAGCTATCGATTCGCTAAAGGATATCGAAATTCTATTTGATGGTATCGGATTGAAAGACATTACAACCTCGATGACGATCAATGCAACGGCTTCGATTTTATTGGCCATGTATATTGCGCTGGCCAAAAAACAAGGTGCAGATTTAAAACAGATTTCGGGTACGATACAGAATGATATTCTAAAAGAGTATGCCGCAAGAGGTACATATATCTATCCACCCAAGCCATCAATGCGTTTAATTACGGATATTTTTGAGTTTTGCAGTAAAGAATTACCGAAATGGAATACTATTTCCATTTCTGGTTACCATATTCGTGAAGCCGGATCTACCGCGGTACAAGAACTGGCTTTTACGTTGGCTAATGGCAAAACTTATCTAAAAGCGGCCTTAGATAAAGGTTTGGATATTAATGTTTTTGCAAAACGTTTGTCATTCTTCTTCAATTGCCATAACAATTTCTTTGAAGAAATAGCCAAGTTTAGGGCTGCAAGGCGGATGTGGGCGAAAATTACCAGGGATTTAGGTGCTACGGATGAAAAGGCGCAAATGTTGAGGTTTCATACCCAAACCGGAGGTTCGACATTAACTGCGCAACAACCCTTAAACAATGTGATCAGGGTAAGTAACCAGGCTATGGCTGCAATTTTAGGCGGAACCCAGTCCTTACATACCAACGGCTACGACGAAGCACTTTCGCTTCCAACAGAATCGGCAGCTAAAATTGCGCTACGTACCCAGCAGATTATTGCCTTTGAAAGCGGAGTTACCGATACGGTAGATCCATTGGCGGGATCGTTCTTTGTAGAAAGCTTAACCGATGATGTAGAGGCTGCAGCCTGGGCTTATATCGATCGGATAGACGCTATGGGGGGATCAGTTAATGCCATTGAAAGCGACTATATGCAAAATGAAATTGCCGGCGCCGCTTATCAATATCAAAAAGAAATCGAAAACGGCGAAAGAATTTCGGTAGGGGTAAATAAATTTACACAAAAAGAGGAGGGGCTAACCGAGGTATTTAATATAGATGATTCGATCCGTAAGCTGCAAGCTGAAAAGCTGGATCATTTAAAATCAACCCGCGATCAGGTTGCGGTTGAACAGTCGCTAAAGCAATTACGTGAAGCAGCCAAAGGCAATACCAACCTGATGCCTTTGATTATAGATGCCGTTGAAAAATATGCTACACTTGGCGAAATTGCAAATGTATTCAGAGATGTTTTTGGTGTTTACTAATTAACCGTAACCGCTTGTTCCTGTATTTTATTACCGGTGGAACCCGACAGGCGTTCGGCTTTTATGAGTAGCCGGTAAAGGATCCGCAATCTTGTTGCTTATTTCAAAATCTTACCCTAAACTGTCAAAAAAATCATACAATAATCTATTCCAATAAAATATTTCAAACGGTTTTTTTAAAGTAAAATCAATTTATGAAAGTTATGGCTTTGATTTCCAGTTTATTTGATATTTAAGAGTGCTAAAACGGTTAAGCCGAATCTAAAATGGCGCAGATTTTGCTTTTCCAGCAGCGATTCGAAATGATGAACAGATATTGATCATAGATCGCATTTAATGTGGATAACCGGTGTTAATAAATAGTTATCAACATAAAAAATTGAGGTTAAGTAGGCTAGGCTATTCCTTATCAGTAGGTTACGATTTATTTGAAATTTTTGTTTAAAATGTTGATAATTTTCTCAATATTCGTAGTCCCTAAACGGACCATCCCTTTAATTCGAATAGGTACTGTAAACCAATAAATTATAGAAATCGCAATGGAAAAAACTTGTACAGAAGTATGGAAGAACTGTCTTCAAATTATTAAGGATAATATTCCGGGCCAAAGTTTTAAAACTTGGTTCGAGCCAATAACGGCTCTTAAATTGGAAGGCAAGGTTTTAACCATACAGGTGCCAAGTTTGTTCTTTTACGAATGGCTTGAAGAACATTATGTGGGCTTGCTGCGCAAGACTGTAAAAAAACAACTTGGAGAGGATGGCAGGTTGGAATATAACATCGTTGTAGATAAATCATCAAACAGCGGTAATCCTTATACTACCAATATGCCCTCAAATGGAAACGGAGCGGAGGCAAAGGTACAATCGATGCCGATTCCGGTTTCCATCAATAAGGATATTAAAAATCCATTTATTATCCCTGGATTAAAAAAATTAAATGTTGATCCACAATTAAACGCTAACTACACTTTCGAAAATTATATCGAGGGAGATTGCAACCGCCTTGCACGTTCTGCAGGTTACGCTGTAGCGGCTAAACCAGGGGGAACATCTTTTAATCCTTTAATGATTTACGGTGGAGTTGGTTTGGGTAAAACACACCTGGCGCAGGCAATCGGTAATGAGATTAAACGCAGCATGCCAGATAAATTGGTAATCTACGTAAGTTGTGAGAAATTCTGTCAGCAGTTTGTAGATTCCTTAAAAAACAACACCATCAACGATTTCGTTAACTTTTACCAGGCAATGGATGTCATCATCATGGATGATGTACACAACTTCGCGGGCAAAGAAAAAACACAGGATATTTTCTTCCACATTTTTAATCACTTGCATCAATCGGGCAAACAGGTAATTTTAACATCTGATAAAGCACCAAAAGATTTAGCTGGCTTGGAAGAGCGTTTATTGAGTCGCTTTAAATGGGGTTTGTCTGCAGATTTACAGGTGCCTGATTTGGAAACACGCATCGCTATTTTAAGGAAAAAGATGTATGCAGATGGTATTGAGTTACCAGGTGAGGTGGTAGAATATGTAGCACATAACATTGATAATAATGTGCGTGAGCTGGAAGGTGCTATGGTATCACTTTTAGCACAGGCCACTTTGAATAAAAAGGAAATCGATTTAGCCCTGGCGAAGCAAATGTTGAAGAACTTTATCAAAAATACCTCAAAAGAAATTTCGATGGAATATATCCAGAAATTGGTTTGTGAATATTTTGAAGTTCCTGTTGATATGGTGAAATCGCAAACACGTAAACGCGAAATTGTTCAGGCCCGTCAGATTTCGATGTACCTTTCAAAGAGTCATACTAAATCATCACTAAAAACAATCGGTGCTTTCTTCGGCGGCCGCGATCACAGTACCGTAATTTATGCTTGCCAAACGGTAGAAGACTTAATCGATACGGATAAGAAGTTTAAAGCTTACGTACACGATATCCAAAAGAAATTAAAAATGAGCTAGCCGTTACAGGCTTATTGCTTCATAAAAAAGCAGCCAGATGTTTAAAATCTGGCTGCTTTTTTTACCTGTAATTTTTGAGATGGGAATAAGGGGCCTATCTCAGATTTTATCAAGCTTTGGCTAGTTCTTCGAGTCCGTAAAACAAAGCTGCAACATGTAAAGCCTGAGCAATTTTATTTTCCATAAGCAGTTGCTTTACCTCATTAACCGTATATTCTTCAACATTTAAAATTTCATGTTCATCTAAATGCTGTTCATGGGTTTTGATACCACCTGTTAAGAAATAAGTGAAGGTTCTGTTGTTTGAGGTTGCCGGATTGGGATAAAGTTCTGCAATAAGTTTGCAGGTTTTAAAACTGTAGCCGGTTTCTTCCAAAAGCTCACGTTTAACGGCAAATTCCGGGGCTTCATCCCCATCAATCACACCGCCCGGAACTTCAAGTGAAACAATATCGGCAGCATGGCGGTACTGGCGCACCATAATTATTTTCCCTTCTTCCGTTAATGCAACAGCATTTACCCAGTTTGGATACTCTAAAACATAATAATCATCTTTTACCACGCCATCCGGAAGTTTTACTTCGTCAACGCGCAAGGTGGCCCACTGTTCGCGTACTAAATATTTAGAGGCAAGTTTCTGCCACTTCTCTATAATCATTTATTTATGTTGTTTATTTTGTTTGGCGCCACGCGCTTAGCGCTCAGCGCAGGTATTGTTGTATTGTTTTCTGTCGGTGCAGGTTCACCAAATGTACGATCTTATGCTCATCAGACAAGTATTGATACACTAAATTAAGTTTTGGCGCAATGATCTGATTACGCTCCTGGCTTACCCCTAACTCGTAGTATAAAAATTCGCTTAACGAGTCGAGTTTTTCCGGGGGGAGATTACCTTCAGCGAGCCAATTTTCAAAAACAGAGAAGTCTTCGTTTTCAAGAATTTCTTTTGGCAGTTGAAAGCCGCCGGCCATAGTTTCATCAAAAAGTTGATTGGCCTCTGCCAACTTACCTTCTAATTTGAGCCCCATAATGCGGGCCAAAACCTGGGCCAGTTTCTGTATTTCAGCTGTAATTAAATCTCTTCTGTACATTAGGGTTGTAATGTTTAATTGTTGCAAAGTTATAACGTTGTGGAACTTTCAAACTGTAAAAAAGTTCCAACTTATGGACTATGGACTATGGACTTGGACTATGGACTATGGACTATGGACTATGAACTACTGCTACCAGCTTCCACTACTACCGCCCCCGCCAAAACTGCCGCCGCCAAAACCACCAAATCCGCCACCGCCTCCGCCAGATGAACCACCTCCCCAGCCACCGCTGCTTCGGCCACCGCCGCTTCCAAACAGCATCGCCCAAAATAGTGCGTTAGACGCTCCTCGTCCGCCAATTACCTCGCTTCCGCCTCCGCCACCTTTGCGTATGATGATGATGATCACAATTACAATAATAATAATGATGACGATGCTACCTGAACCACCTTTTTTAGAAGAAGCTTTCGGATTATCATTTTTATATTCGCCTCTGGTATATTTGATAATGGATGTGGTCGCTTCATCCAGACCTGCATAATAGTTCCCAGCTCTAAAATTGGGTTTAATATCGTTATCAATAATACGCTTGGCATAAATGTCAGGTAAAGCACCTTCCAGACCATAACCGGTTTGAATGGAGATTTTACGGTCGCCCACGGCCACTACGATCATAATGCCATTGTTTTTGCCACTTTGCCCAACACCCCATTTTCTGCCGAGTTCTACAGCATATTCATTAATATCATAATCGCCAATGGACTTTAAAATAGCAACGGCAATCTGAGTAGATGACGAATCGTTAAAGGTTACCAGTTTATTTTCGAGTGCCTGTTTCTGATCTGATGATAAGACATTAGCATAATCGTTGACCAAAGTATTGGGCTTTTCCGGGAAATCCTGCGCAAAAGCAAAGGCGAATAATAAACTGAATAATGATAAAAGGAATATTTTCTTCATCTCTTATTTGTTCTCTAGCTTGTCCATAAAAACAATATCGTTCGGCAATTCATTAATATCGCCTTTTTGCGGAGGAAAAAACAAAGCTAACTTTTCTCCAGCCAATGCTATACCTGCAATAATGCCATCGGCCAAATTGCCTTTTGCAAAATGCGCTGTCATGGCAATTTTTGTGGTTTCCCAGAAGTTATCAGGTACCACTTGATGGATACCAATATCACCGATAATGGCAAATTTATGGTCGGCATGTGCCAGATAGATCAGCACACCATTTCTTTGCGCAGTTTTATCCATATCCAGCTTAGCAAAATACTCGGTGGCTTTTTCATACGGATCACCTGCACAATGTTTATCAATGGCAATTCTGATTTCTCCGGAGGTTGCTCTTTCTGCATCGGAGATTGCATTTGCTATTCTTTCTTGTTCAATATCTGAAAATAACGACATGTACTTATTTTTATATGAAGTAAAAAGGGTAATAAATGTTTAGCTGATAAACATTCACTACCCCTTTTCTGTTGTGTTGGGAATATTAAAATTCTACTTTAGGTGCATCCTTAGCAGAAGCATCAGCCTCAAAATATCCTTTAGGTTTAAATCCGAACATTCCAGCTGTTAAATTAGTAGGGAAAGACCTGATTTTGCCATTATATTCTTGCACCGCATCGTTAAAATCTTTACGGGCAACTGTAATCCTGTTTTCTGTACTTTCTAATTGTGCTGATAAATCGCTGAATTGTTGCGTAGCTCTTAATTCAGGGTAATTTTCGGTAATGGATAATAATTTACCCAAAGCTTGGCTCAATTCTCCTTGTGCAGCCTGGAATTTTTTGATGTTTTCTGGTGATAAATCATCTGTATTCACGGTCATTTGTGTCGCTTTTGCACGTGCTTCAGTCACCGCGGTCAGCGTACCCTGCTCAAATTTCGCCGCGCCTTTTACGGTAGCTACCAGGTTCGGAATCAAATCTGCTCTTCTTTGGTATTGGGTTTGCACCGTTCCCCATTTCGATTTAACGTTTTCATCCAATTTCACCATACTGTTATAACCGCACGAACTTAAAGTGCTTACTGCAATAACTGCAGCTAAAAATCCAAATATTAATCTTTTCATTTTTATGATTTTGTCTTTTTAATAGAATTGATTGATCAATTTACGAATTAGATATCAAATTGCATGCCTTTGTTACACTTTCGGTATTTATCTGACAGGTTGACAAGCGCCACAGGAATTTAGTAAGTTGAAATTTGCGATATTCTGATGGCAATTGAATAATAAATCGGCGCATATCAAAGCTGGTTTTTTGTTTTGGAGCTCAAGGTCTTTCGCTTTTTTTTAATGTTCGTTCCCGCTCATCCGCTTTATCCCCATAGAAACCTGTGAAATAAGCAAGCACACCAAAGTATAACACAAACCGGTGCTTAAAATCGGGATGCCTGCTCAGATCGGGGCTAAAAACTTTGGGGTGTGCACAGAAAACCGGCATAGTAGCAGAAAAACAACCTAATTAAACCCGATCCAACGGATGCCCCCGGCCTTCACCGGGGCAGAAGGTAGAGCGGGGAGAAACCGACCTATGGAATGTTGAAACTGCTTTTTAAAAAAAGAAAAATTAAGCATTCGGCAGCAAATAAATTTCGGGGTGTATTCTGGAAATCAACAAATATTCTTTCCAGATGATTATCTTTGTAACCGTTCAGGATAAAAACCTGACTGGTTATGCAAAAAGACATCGAAATTACTTTGCTCCCTAATCAGGTTGAGCAGGCTGAAGTTATTAAACAAAAACTTGCCGATGGGTTAAAACTTTCCGAAACGAGGATAAAAGGCTACGAAATTCTGAAAAGATCGATCGATGCCCGTTCCAGGAAGGTTATTTTCCGTTTACAGGTAAGAGTTTTTGTTGATCAAGAAGCTGTTCCCGAAGTTTATAATATTAACTATCCCAATGTGAGCGATGCCAAACCTGTAATTATTATCGGCGCTGGTCCGGCGGGTTTGTTTGCGGCCCTGCAATGCATAGAAAATGGACTAAAACCCATTATTATCGAAAGAGGTAAAGATGTTAAACAGCGAAGGAGAGATCTGGCAGCCATAAATAAACAAGGTTTGGTGAATACCGAATCTAATTATTGTTATGGCGAAGGTGGTGCCGGAACCTATTCTGACGGTAAGCTATATACACGCTCTAACAAACGGGGCGACATCAATAAAGTACTTCAGATTTTTGTAAATCACGGCGCTGAGGCCGATATTGCTATCGATGCCCGTCCACATATCGGCACCAACAAACTTCCCCATATCATCACTTCGATAAAAGATACCATCCTGAATGCGGGAGGTGAAGTGATGTTCGATAGCCGGATGACAGATATTTTAGTCGAATTTGGAAAGGTAAAAGGTATTGAGATAAATTTTGAGGAAAAGTTGTGGGCAGATGACATCATCCTGGCGACAGGTCATTCTGCAAGGGATGTGTACGAATTATTGAACAGTAAAAATATCTTAATTGAGGCAAAACCGTTTGCTTTAGGTGTACGGATTGAACATCCTCAGTCCATTATTGATTCGGCGCAGTACCATTGCGATATCCGCTCTGAATTTTTACCACCAGCTTATTACAGTTTAGTTGAGCAGGTTGGTGCACGTGGGGTATTTTCTTTTTGTATGTGTCCCGGGGGTATCATTGCGCCTTGTTCCACTGGTGAGAATGAGATTGTAGTTAACGGCTGGTCGCCATCCAAACGGAATAACCCTTATGCCAATTCCGGAACAGTAGTGCAGGTTACGTTAAATGATGTTCAAGGTTATGATCCGCTAAGAATGTTACATTTTCAATCGGAAATTGAAAAAATGGCTTTTGAGGCCGGCGGTGGTAATTTGGTGGCTCCTGCACAGCGAATGGTTGATTTTGTGAACAATAAATTATCGATCGATTTACCAAAAAACTCCTATCTGCCTGGTACAAAGAGTTCCATGCTCGATAATATTCTGCCCCATTTCGTGTCAGATAGCCTGCGTGCGGCATTGCCGTTGTTTGGAAAAAAAATTAAAGGTTATTATACCAACGAAGCCATTTTGGTAGGGGTAGAGAGCAGAACTTCCTCGCCGGTCAGGATTCCGAGAGATAAAGAGACTTACCAGCATCCTCAGGTAAAAGGTTTATATCCTTGTGCGGAAGGAGCAGGTTATGCCGGTGGAATTGTCTCGGCAGCAATCGATGGAATTAACTGTGCAAATGCAATATTGAACGCATCTTGACAAACTTTATAGCATGCCAATTGTTACTTTGGCATGTTTAGTATTACGAACGAAATAAAAAAAGCCTTTAACGGAGATGCCTGGCATGGTAACCATGTGATGCAAACGCTTAATAACGTTAATCCAGAAGGCGCATTCAGTCATTTTGTTCCCGGTGCGCATTCTATTGCAGAAATAGCCTTGCATTTAACCGCGTGGACAGAAGAAGTTTCTTCCAGGTTGATCGGTAAACCAGCTGCTGAGCCCGAAAGGGGTGATTGGCCAGAACCTGAAGAACGGACAGCCCAGGCATGGGAACGCATTATTTTTGATTTTAAGATTGCGAACGAAGAACTGATCCGCCTATGCGAAAGCTTAAAAGACAACCAGTGGGACGAGGAAGTAAAAAATGAACGTAATCCGGCGCTAGGCACCGGGGTAACCAATGCGGAGCTTTTAAGTGGTTTGGCACAGCACCACGCCTATCACTCCGGCCAGATCGCATTGTTATCCAAATTTTAAACGGTGTTACCATCATCTGTGTAATCCTTAAATCTGTGTAATCAAACTCAAATGAAAAAGACTTTAATTATAGGCGCATCGCCAGATCCATCCAGGTATGCATACAAGGCAGCCCATATGCTCAGGCGTTTCAATCATGACATTGTTAATGTTGGCATCAAGAAGGGAGAAGTAGCAGGTGTTGAAATTGAAAAGCCCGGAGAAATCCATCAGGATATAGATACCATTACTTTATATATTGGTCCTGCTCTGCAGCCGCAATACCACGATTATATTCTGGCTACAAAACCAAAAAGAGTCATCTTCAATCCCGGAACCGAAAATTACGAACTGGAGAAATTACTGGATCTGCATGATATTGAACCGGTTGAGGCCTGTACTTTAGTGTTGCTCAGTACCGGGCAATATTAAAACCGGTATACGATCCCCCAGTTTACGTAATCAGCCTGGGCAAAGTGCATATAGGTTTTGGCCTGTAAACCCAAATGTGGGGTGATATTAAAAGTCGGTCCAAATGTCCAGTACCAGTTTGCTTTTTCCATCAATCGGTTATAGTGGATGTATTTCCCGATCTGAGCCGCAACCGTTACCCGCCATAAATTGATGTCAGCACCGATACTAAGGCCTGTGCGCCATCTGTCATACGAAGTACCGTAGTTTTGGAATGTATCATTAAATTTATCCGGATCGAAGGTGGTATAATAATAAACTGCATCGGCCCCTGCCTTAAGCGACATGACATCATTCAGGTAAAAATTGTAACCCGCATAAATCCCGCTTTTGTATAAGCTTTTCGCTCTATTGCCAAATACGCCCCTCGCGCCCAAACCGGCACTAAGCTCAATTGAATTCCGCTGTAAAGTAGTGTAATTACTCTTTTGCGCAGTAGTTAAGGTTTTTGGATTATTGAGTTTAAGCCCGATGTAGATATTCCCTGTATTTAATCCACCATTGGGAACAGTAGCTCCTCCGTTAGACACATGTAGAAAACCGAAACCAGCCAATAGACCAGTATATCTTCCGATTGGCAGTTCCATGCCTAAATCTGCTTTAATGATTTCGTTAACCGGACTTCCCAAAAACCTGTTTTTGGTATTATTATAGTAATACTTGTTAGTGTAACCCAGCCCAACGCCAGGCGTAAAATTAAATTTGGCTTTTCCGATTTTAAACAACTGGAAATCCATCTGGGCCACTAAGCCATATACTTGTCCGAATGCATTGGCCGAAGTATCTTTTGTGCCTTTCAGTTTGCTTAAATCCCTAAAAACAAAACCGATCCCATAAGACTGAGCGCCGCTGAATCCGATCCATTTATCACTGTTCTGGCTGATGTCTTTAAAATAAGCCGCATCAAATCCTGTAATCTGGTCCTGAAACAAATGTCCCTGGTCGTTATTGACATGTGTGCCAAATATGGGTTTAAGAATGATAGAATGATTTTCAGGAGCAATTTGAGCCTTTGTTAATGAGCAGCCTATAACAACGAAAATAAAAATGAGTAATTTCTTCATTAGTTTTTACTAAAACGGTAAGCAAGACTATAATAGGCATAACGATAGCCGGTGGCACTGTTTTTAACTTCGTTTGAAGTAAAGGTAGCGGTATAATTGGCTGTCCAGCGTGCAATGGCGAAGGTTAAACCTACCTGCGTGGTAAAAACCATTGGCTTCGGCTTAAAGGTAATCGGTCCCTTATCATTCAGGAGCAGACCGCCTTGTAGGCTGGAGTCATAAGCTATAGCGTGTAATTGTGGTGCCACCGAAAGGAAAAGTTCATATTTACGTTTAGCATTATTTTGATGATTGTTGCTTACCAGGCTATTAAATGCAGCTGAACCATCCATTTCATTAAATTTCCCAAATCTGAGTAAAGCGCCAATATTTGCTTTGGTTATTACATTGCCCACCGCTGCTGATGTAGTTCCGGTAACATCAAAGATTTCGTTAGGGGTAGCCAACAGACGCTTGTTGTATGCTATGCCCAGATTTAAAGTGGGTTCGCTATTTAATCCATATTCCCAGCCGGCAATTTGATTTTGGCCAACCAGTTTATGGTAAGTTTTCTGGAATTCTTCTCCAAGGGCATCCTTACCAGTAAGGCCAACCTGTGCCGAAACCTTTAAAAGCTGTTTGTTTTGGTAAAACCTGCTGTAATTGGCCTCACCATAAAGATAGGCGGTAAAAGGCCGGTCGTGCAGGGCAGGGTTAGGAGCGTAGCTATAATAAGGATTGTATATTTTCTGACCGAGTTCAAAACCAATAACCTCTTTACTACGGCCGTTCTTCAGGTTCTCACCATTTAAAGCATGCCTGTATTGAATAAAAAAACCATTGGTGTAATATTTATCGCTCGTAATATCAATGTAGGCATCATTCTCAGTAATCACTACGAGCTCATTTTTGTAATGCTGAGCCTGGCCAAGCTTTGCGATAAAGATAAAGAGCAAAGGTAAGTATGTTTTAAGCGTAATTTTCATTGATAATAAGGCTGGTTTATTAAGCGGTAAAAGTATTAATTATTGTTTAATATCCCGATAGTTGTATCAGTCACTTATTTAATGCTTTTTTTAGCAAAGCAGTTGTTGTGCCGCTATATAAGGATATCCCCGCTATCCGCTCCAAATCCTCGCTCTGCTCCAGGTTTTCCACTGCTGTCGCCTGCCTGCTGGAGTTTGGGTGGCGGTTGTCTTCCGAAGTATCAAAGGATTTAGCGTAGGGGAACTTCGGAAGTTTAACGGCTTTCTCCGGCCGGTCGGTCATCCTGGGCGTAGTCGACGGATCTTTTCGCCAGCCCTTCCAACGGACATTATCATTTCCTGCAGCCGTCCAGAACGGCAATAAACAGGCAGAACGCCTAATTGTTTTGTTTCGGATTAAAATTTTTCCCGTTGAAAACCATAGGGTTACGTAGAAACCTCCATTAATCATTTCAAAACCTTTGCGGTTGAATATATTTTTTCTACTTTTGCATCCCGCTCCGGAGGAGAGGGCAATAAACTGAAAAGGTGCGTGAGCGATAGGGGAAGCGGGATTTATTTTAAAATAAATATTGCGGGATAGAAAAAGATTGCTACCTTTGCAGCCCGGTTCGGAAGAAACGGGAAGCTGAAAAAAGCAGCATATTGAAATAAGAGGATGCAGAAAAAGAAGAAAGAAAAATAAAATTTATTTTATTTGGAAGTTAGGAAAAGATGCTTACCTTTGCAACCCCAACGGAAACGAAGGG
>NZ_CAJYOJ010000040.1 GCF_913776295.1 uncultured Pedobacter sp. | reverse complement strand
GTGTATATCTTAACACTATAGGCATACAGTAAGATCTTCAACAACATCCGTGGATGATAAGCTGTTGTTCCTCCCCCCTTGTACTGGTTGATCAGCCCGCTGATATCCAGTGAATCAACAACATGGTCAACAACCCTTACCAGATCATGTTCTTCGATCAACTCATCAAGCGATGGAGGTAATAAGAGAATTTGTTGAGGTTGATAGTTTTTGAATTGTGCTGAACTTTGTATCTTAGCCATAGTAAATTTCTTTCGCAATTAAATTTACTAAACAGCCGCTGCTTTTTAAAGCAACGGCTGTAATTTTTATACCCTTTTTAGTCAGCCCCTACTCCCAATTATCGTTTGCCACGGAAACACTGAAAACTCGGAAATATAGCTTGAGTTGATTAAGCACAAATAAACCAGCAGAAATTCTTCACCAGGTTCAGAACGATAGGCCTATGTAAAAGAAACCTGATGGGAACGGCATCCCGATCTTTTCTATCGGGATACAGTGTACAGCAGGACTACCGGAACCGATTGGTGCAGAACCCTGCTTTTCAAAAAACAAAACTAAGGCTGGAATAACAAACTGTTTCTTAAAGATTCTTCACTGCGTTCAGAATGACAGGTAGCAATTCAATCCTATTTACCCACAGTCATTTATATGTTGAGTTTTAAACAAATGGAGTTCTTTAAGCTTATTTTGCATAATTTAGCGAATTCACTTTGCCTTAATACATGACTGATATTATTCATTTATTGCCTGATGCTGTCGCCAATCAGATTGCTGCCGGAGAAGTTGTTCAACGGCCTGCCTCTGCGGTCAAAGAACTGCTCGAGAATTCGATAGATGCCGGCGCAGATAAAATCCAACTGGTAATAAAAGATGCAGGCAAGGCATTGATTCAGATTATTGATAATGGCTGTGGCATGAGCGTTACTGATGCCAGGATGTGTTTCGAACGCCATGCTACATCAAAAGTAAAAAAGGCGGAAGATTTATTCGCCATCCGTACCATGGGTTTTCGTGGCGAGGCCATGGCTTCAATTGCGGCCATTGCCCAGGTAGAAATGAAAACCCGCAGGCACGAGGATGAAATTGGCACCTGCATTTCTATTGAAGGGGCTCAGGTAACCAATCAGGAACCTGTCGCTACTTCTCCCGGCACCCAGATTTCGATTAAAAATCTGTTTTTTAACACACCCGCCAGAAGAAACTTCCTGAAAAGCAATCCGGTAGAAATGCGCCACATCATAGACGAATTTCAACGTGTAGCATTGGCATATCCTGGTGTTTTTTTTAGTCTGCATCATGATGGAGTTGAAATTTTCAACCTTCCAAAGGGCAACTTAAAACAGCGTATCGTACACATTTTTGGCAACAACTATAACGAACGTCTGGTTCCTGTTGAGGAGGAAACCACGATTATTAACTTAAAAGGATACATCGGCAAGCCTGCTTTTGCAAAAAAAACCAGGGGTGAACAGTTCTTTTTTGTAAATAACCGCTTTATTAAAGATCCCTACTTAAACCATGCAGTAAGCTCTGCTTTTGAAGAGTTACTGCCTGATGATAGCTATCCGTTGTATGTATTGTTTATTGAAATCGATCCATCGAAAATAGATGTAAACGTACATCCTACCAAAACGGAAATTAAGTATCTTGATGAAAAGTCGATTTATGCGATCATGAAATCGGCGGTGAAACGTTCAATTGGCCGGTATAATATTGCTCCAACGTTAGACTTTGATCAGGAAACCGGTTTCAGCAATATGATTACGCATAAGGCAGTTGAAGATATTGTGCCACCGAGTATAAATTTTAATCCTGATTTCAATCCCTTTGCGAATGACAGCAGCTCTACCTCCGGTTATGCCTCTTCGCCAAGAAATTACGATGCAAAACCGAGTGCCAAAAACTGGGGTTCGCTTTACGATATAACCGAACAACCTGTTGTAGAGCAGACTTCTATTTATGCCGACGAGACTGTTTTAGAAACCAAGCAAAAGCAATACATGCAATTGCATAACCGTTACATTGTTTCGCAGATTAAGTCTGGTTTGATGGTTATTGACCAGCAAATGGCACACGAGCGAATCCTTTACGAACGTTTTCTCGTACATCTTGATGACCGCAAAGGTGCATCGCAGCAAAGTTTATTTCCGCAAACCATTACCCTTAATGCCCAGGATTTTGAACTGGCTAAAAGTTTATTGGATGATATCAAAAGTTTAGGCTTCGATGTACGCGAATTTGGAAAAAATACGTTGGTAGTAGAAGGTATCCCTGTTGATCTGGGCAGCAGCAACATCAACGAAACGCAATTATTTGAACAGTTGATCGAGGGCTTTAAAAACTCTCAACAGGAGCTGAAATTGAGTAAACGGGATGGCCTGGCAAGAAGCCTGGCAAAAAACAGTGCGATAAAAGCGGGCACAAGCCTTGGTCAGGAAGAGATGAATACCTTAATTGATGAGCTTTTTGCCTGTAAAACGCCTAACTTTAGCGTGAGCGGCAAGCCCATTATCCAAACCATTACACTGGCAGAACTGGATAAGAAGTTTGAGAAGGGATAGTATGGGGAGTTGGGAGTCTTTAGTCCAGAGTCTTTAGTTCGGAGTCGTAAGTCGGAGATAAAGTCAGGAGGTCCGAAGATATGGAGCAGACAGAAGCGGAAGACTCAATGCCTGGACATCCTTAACATATAAAAATCTAGCATGTAAATCTGTCCCTTTAAAGGGAGAAGAAAGATAAAAAACAGTTAACCGATTTAAACCATTAACCAGTTAACCCATTTTAAATTAAATGAACAACATATATATTCCACCGGTAGTAAAAAACCTACTGATCATTAACGTTTTATTCTTCGTAGCAACTTATTTATTAACTAACCTTCATCTGGATGATATTCTAGCTGTTTATTATTTTGATTCTCCAAAATTTGAGATATGGCAACCTATTAGCTACATGTTTATGCATGGTGGCATCGCGCATATTTTCTTTAATATGTTTGCATTGTACTCCTTTGGAAGCATCCTTGAATCGAGATGGGGCGGTAAAAAATTTATCATTTTTTATTTTATAACGGGATTGGGTGCGCTTGCATTACAGTGGGCGGTACAGGCTTACGAGGTACACCAGATTATAGGTAGCGCCACCAATAATGGAAAAATAAACCTTGCTGCATTATTTCAGGGCGAATTTAATACTTCACAGCTTTCAATGGCACAAGCCGTTACACTTAGAAGCATCTACTTTGGCGGCATGGTTGGCGCTTCGGGTGCTATTTTTGGTTTACTGGTAGCGTTCGGTATGCTTTATCCAAATGCCGAATTACTCATTATGTTTATTCCGGTCCCGGTAAAAGCTAAATATATTATACCCATTTATATTTTAGTAGAGTTATCTTTGGGTGTTGCCCAGTTTGAAGGCGATTCCATTGCCCATTATGCACACCTTGGAGGCGCCTTGATTGGCTTCATACTGGTTAAAATATGGAAAGATAAAAACGATACATTTTATACACTCTATGAATAATACTTTCAAAGATTTAAAATACAAGGTTTTTCAATCGGGCAATCCATTGTTTTTTTACATTGGAATTAATGTCATCCTTTTTTTAGTTACTGCCATTATTGGGGTAGTGGTTTTTTTAGGCCGTATTCCAATCGATGCTAATTTATGGATCAGGGAATATGTAGGCCTACCTGCCGGTATTTCGAAATTTCCCGAACGTTTTTATACCTTATTCACTTATATGTTTTTTCATGACGGGATTCTCCACGTCTTGTTTAACATGCTCGGCCTATTCTGGTTCGGTAATATATTTATGAATTTCCTGAAAAGCAGACAGTTTCATTTTGTGTATCTGGCAGGTGGTTTATTTGGTGGTATATTTGCGGTTGCTGCATTAAATATATTCCCTGTTTACGCTGCCGGATTAGCTGGCGTAACCATTATTGGCGCATCAGCCGCCGTAATGGCCATCATTTTTGCTGCTGCAACCCTGGTACCCAACTACAGTATTATGCTGCTTTTCTTTGGTGAGGTAAAAATTAAATGGATTGCCATTGTCTATTTTATTCTCGATTTTATTGCCATCGGATCCATAAATGCCGGTGGAAGTTTGGCCCATATCGGTGGTGCACTTCTAGGTTTTACTTTTATAAAAAGTTTGCAAAATGGAAGAGATTGGAGCAAAATGTTTGAGCGAAAGCCGAAACTAAAAATAGTGCGGAATGAAACACCTGTTAAAAAACCTGAATTTAAAGGCGGTGTTTCTCAACAGGAAATAGATGCCATTTTAGATAAAATATCAACTTCAGGATACGATAAACTAACAGCCATAGAAAAAGAAAAACTATTTAAGGCAAGTAAAGATTAATGGCTACAAAAACGAAGAAATATAATTTTATAGACAAACTTCTATTACCTGTTGCCGTTCTGTTGGCAATTTCTTTGCTTATGGGCTTGCTAGCCGGGAATATGGATCCGAGAAAACACGCCATTATTGCTTTTTTCGGTCTCGCCTACCCATTTGTCCTGTTTGTGAATATGATCTTCCTGGTTTGGTGGTTGTTGAGCAAAAAATGGATTTTCGCCATCGTTACTGTTCTGGTTATCGCAATAAGTGGTAAGACTTTAAAGGCCACCTTTGCCATTGGCGGCGATGAAGGAGGAGCTGAAAAGGAAGAGAATAGCATCAGAATGATGACCTATAACGTACACAGTTTTAAACTATATGGGGAAGACAATACCGAATCGGTAAAAGAAAAGATGCTTCGGGTAGTGAAAGATCAAAACCCCGATATTATCTGCTTTCAGGAGTTTTTTACCCGCTACAAAGGTGCGTTTGATACGGTTGATAGCTTAAAAACACTATTAAATACCAAATATTACTACTTTGTACCTACCAATAAAAACGACTATGAAGCCACAGGTTTAGCCATATTTTCAAAGTTTCCCATTAAAAATTCCGGCAAAATCCCTTTTGTTGAGGGCTATCCAGGTAACATGAGTATTTACACTGATGTAAATATTAAAGGAAAAACCCTTAGAGTTTATAATGTACATTTTCAATCTATTTCCTTTGAAAAACAGGATTACGAATACCTGGATAAGGTTAAGGAAATGAATACCGAACTGCAACCCTCTAAACGGATCTTAAGAATGCTGAAAAGTGCCTTTTTGAAACGTAGCGGTCAGGTAGACATTATGAAAAAAGAAATGGCCACCTGCAAAACACCCTACCTTATTGCCGGCGATTTTAATGATACGCCAGCATCTTACGTGGTTACGCAGATTACAGCAGGTTTAAACAATAGTTTTATTAAAAAGGGCAATGGCCTTGGTAAAACCTATAACGGTAAGTTTCCTAATTTTCAGATTGATTATATTGCCACATCCAAAGAACTTGAGGTATTAAACTATAAAATCACGCAAGCTAAATTATCAGATCATTTTCCGGTAAGGAGTGATTTGAGGTTTGTACCTTAAGCTTTCCCTGGCTTGTGTCTCTACAGACCAGCCTTTTTCATTCTGTGAGGACACAGACCGAGGATCGTTTTTTTTATGAGAAGCGCATGGCATGTACAAAACAACAAGTTTCTTCCCGTTTTCCGCTTTTACGCTTCGCTTCCTCGTACCTCGTTGCTGCAGGGTAACGCTACAACCGGGGCTAAATGGCTAATACAGTATTTCATTTTTACGGTTGCAGGGTGCAGAACCCTTGTTCCTAAACCTGATTGAGCGGAATAGCCCGCAGCGTAGCGAGGACTATAAGCGAAAGCGGGACTGTAAGCTGCCAAGAACTACAGACCATTTGTTTCCTAATTCTGTTTCGCTGATATACAAGGTAATAACATCAACTTCCCGTGGTGTGTCTCCACAGACCACTTTTGGATATGCTTCTATTTCGGCCGGTGGGAGACCAGCCGATAGGAAAAACCATGGCGATGGAAAAATTACGTTTTCGAGATAGTTTAATGATTTTTCGTTTGGAGCGCATGGCATGTACAAAACAATAAGTTTCTTCCCGTTTTTCGCTTTTACACTTCGCTTCCTCGTACCTCGTTGCTGCAGGGTAACGCTACAACCGGGGCTAAATGGCTAATACAGTATTTCATTTTTACGGTTGCAGGGTGCAGAACCCTTGTTCATAAACCTGATTGAGCGGAATAACCCGTAGCGTAGCGAGGACTATAAGCGAAAGCGGGGCTGAAAACCGCCAAGCCCTACAACCCGTTCATTTCCTAATTCTATTTCGGTCGGTAAGACACCAACCAATAGCATAATTATATTTTCTTACCATACATCAACAATTGGCTTATTCCTTATTTCCATATTTGCTTTATAAAATTTAAAAAAAATCTTCAAAAATATGAGCTTAATAGATGCCCTGAACTGGCGTTATGCCGTTAAGAAAATGAATGGTCAGCCTGTTGAACAAGAAAAGGTTGATCAAATTATTGCTGCAGCACATTTAGCACCAACATCATCAGGTTTACAGCCTTTTAAAATCATTGTGGTAACCAACCAGGAGTTGAAAGAAAAAATTGCACCGATTGCTTTTAACCAATCGCAAGTAATTGATTCTTCTCACTTATTGATTTTTGCCGCAAACGAAAATTACACAGATGAAGGTATCGACGAAGTTTTTGACAGAATGAATACAGAGCGTGGTTTACCATTAGATACTACCGATGCTTATAAGAACCAACTTAAAGGCATGCTTTTATCCAGAACTGCAGAAGAAAACTTTAACCATGCAGCCCGTCAGGCTTATATTGCTTTTGGTATTGCCATTGCAGAAGCTGCGGTGTTAAAAGTAGATGCCACACCAATGGAAGGTTTCAACGGACCTGCCCTGGATGAACTTTTGGGCTTAGAGAAAAAAGGCTTAAAAAGTGTTACCCTATTGCCGCTGGGATACCGGGACGAAGCTGGTGATTGGCTGGTAAACCTGAAAAAGGTACGTACACCAAAAGAAGAATTCCTGATTGAATTTAAGTAAGAGGCAAACACCATTATATTTAAAACGGGCCGCTATTTAGCGGCTTGTTTTGTTATAAGGGAATCAGTTTGGAGCCGGGAGTTTGGTGTTTGGAGTCGATTAACCGATTTAAACGGTAAACTGGTTAAAGTTAATAAGCACTAAAGCTTGCGCGCGTTCAATGTCGTTAAGTTAAGGAAAAACATTGCAAAGAAAGGATTTAACCAGTATCTTTATGTCAGCCCTTATAAAGGAAGGCGAACTTTTTCCAGTTTATAGAAGGGCTTTTTTTACACACTAT
>NZ_CAJYOJ010000039.1 GCF_913776295.1 uncultured Pedobacter sp. | reverse complement strand
TTGGTAAATAAATTATTTATAACCTCGCCACAACGGCTATTTAAACGCTTGTCTGGAAAACAATCTCTATACCCATTTGATAATAACATCTACAAAACTAAAAATATTTGTGTCCACACGGTAGGATGAAAAATCGGGATTGCGGGCTTTTCATTTCAATCGGGTTTAAATGACTTAGGTTTGGTAAATTATAGGAAACAATGCCTGTGCTGAAGATGCCGTCATTCTGATGCTATAGCTATAAGATCAAGAGGCATTGAAGGGGTGATATTTATCGGTCGGTGTCTCACCGACCGAAATAGAACTTCTTTATTTTTTAGCCTCCGCCAAAAGTTCGGAATTTAGACGAACATATTCATCAACCTTTGCTGCTTTTGCAACCTCAATTCCTTGTTGTGCAGTAGCTGCAGCCGCTGCTTTGTCGCCCATTTTTAATTGAATGCGACCTTTCCAAAGTTTAAACCAGGGCGCTTTTGGATCCGATTTTTCTGCTTCCGTCATCCATTCCAAAGCCTGTTTTAAATCTTTTCCATGCTGAAAATAATATTGTGCCGCGGCAAAATAGGGTTTCTTGTCACCTTTCATGGCTTCGGCAATATTGGCCATTACTTTTTCATCAATGGAAGTGGTAATATTAACGGCATATGCACTATTTTCCCACATCATGTTTAAAATAGCCGAAGTTTCATTAACCGATGAGAATTGCATGGTTAAAGTTTCCACTTTATCTTTTAAAGCAATCGTTTTTACCTTTACCCGGAGTACGTCGTCACTTTCCTTATAATCGTATGCACCCCATTGGTCGGCAGTTTTATTGAAAATAACGGTCCACTCATTTTTACCAGGGATACTGAACAAGCTATATTCACCTGCTGGTAAATCTTTGCCTTCAATTTTAACGTCGTCGGTAAATTTAATCCTCGTAGCAGCATTTGCACCGTTACGCCAAACTACACCCATCGGTTCTATACCACCAAAAATTTTGCGGCTTTTTACATTCGGACGTGAATACGTTAAGGTTATTTTGCCCAATCCAAAATCCTGAACCAGTGTTTGGCCACTACTGGCTTGTGGAAATCTGGCTTCCTGCGCATTTGCGAAATCTGCTACACCCAAAAGTGCCACAAACAGCACTATTGATTTGATTGATAATTTCATTACTTTGTTGTTTTTGTTTCGTGCGAATTTACGCAATAAGTGCCGGGTTTAGCAAAAGTTTTAATGAGCATTTAGATCAGTTGATTTTTCCTGAAACCAAAAATCAGCTCATCAAAATATTCGCCGTTTTTAAATATAGTTCCCTTTAATTCGGCTTCGAAGACAAAACCCGATTTCTGTAAAACTCTTTGTGAGACCAGATTGGTGTGTGATGTCCTGGCGAAAATCCTTTCGATCTCAAAGGTTTCGAAACCATAATGAAGCATTTCTTTTATCACAAGCGTAACGATGCCTTTACCCCAATGCTCTTCCCCGATCCAATACCCCATTTCTGCACTTTTGCAATAAATGTCTGCCAGTTGATGCACACCTATTGATCCAATTACTTCATTATTCAACACAATGGCTTTGATCTGTAAGGGATCGTGACTTGAGGCCAATTGAATAAAAGCTTCTCCATCTTTTTTTTCGTAGGGAAATGGAAATTTATTGGTTAGGTTTTTAGAGATGTTGTAGTTATTGGCATGTTTAACAAGATCATTCACATCAGTTGATTGAAAGGCACGTAAATTGAGTTGCATGAATTAGACTACTGGTAATATATCATTAAAATTTCCAAAATGCACTAAGCTAAATATTCGAAAAAATAAAATTTAAACGCTTTAATTCTGTTTTGATCTGGTTCATACCAATTAAACCGCCAGACATGCCGCTGGATTGCTGAAAAACATTCACCGTAAGTTCATTTTCGTTTCCCTGCATCATGGTTACGCTAAATTTATAATAGGTTGTAAATGCGACCAGTATGAGTCTTTTGGTGCGGCTACCTTTTTCTAAAATTAAATTCCCAAATTGTTGATCAATAACTTTATAGCCCTGTAATTTAAATAACTCGGTAATCTTTTTAGTCATTTCCTCCACAGAAATATCTTTATAAAGATTCGAAATCAATCCATCAACCGCTTGCAGGTTTTTCACAAAAAAAGTCATATTAATAAGGGTTATTTTAGTTCATCCAATACCTTAAACAACTTTTTGTTGATACTGTTTCCGCTATAATTATTAATGTTGATCACTACGACATATTTGTTTCCAACAGCATCAGTATGATAGCCGGCAAATGCCGAAACATCGTTGATGGTGCCACTTTTAATTTTCATGCCATTGTATTCTGGCAGCGCTTTGTAATAATCAGAAAACCAGTTTTCTTTTTGAATCTGGAAAAGGATATTGGCCATTGCCTAAGTCGTAACCCTATCGCCCGGAGAAAGGCCGCTTCCGTCAATAATATTCAATGCAGTTCTGTCAATGCCCTTATCTCCCCAGAAATTAATCTCCGCTTCTGCACCTTTGCTTGTTGTCGCATCTTTGCCTGATTTTAAGGCGATGGTTTTTAAAAGCGATTCGCCATATAAATTGATGCTTTTCTTTAAAAACCAATAGATAATCTCGCTTAAACCTGGTGAACTGATGGTGCTTATTTTTTGTGTAACAGGAGGTATAACCTGATTATTCAGGTTCATTAACCTGGTGGTGGTGGCTTGCTGGCTGGTAGAAATCCCCAGTCTTTTCAATGTATCCGCCAAACGGTAAGCACAATCAAATGCAGGATCTGGCAAGGCAACCGAAATACCTTTTTTAGCAATACCCATTCCCCAGCTCCCGCGTAGGTAAGCCACATTGCCATAGGGTGGGAGAAAGGCATAACTTCTGTCGCCGGTACCTGACGCGCCGGTTTTCAGTTCATTTACGATTTGAATGTATGGAGTAGCCGGAACTGTTTTTACAATTTTTACTTCATCTGATGTACTACTTCCCGGTTTCATGTGGATATCAAACTGATTTTCCCGCCAGGCTAAACCTGATGTTCCCGCGCCGTAATAATTGCCAATATCCTGCCAAACCCAACCTTCAGGTGTGGTTTGCGTGCCAAAAATACGGTCATCACCAATTACAGCACCCTCAATTTTTTTGATACCTGCCGCTTTTATGGCTGCGACCCAGGTGGTTAAAACAGTATTTTCTTTGTTCTGATAACGCCAAGAACCCAAGGTGGGATCCCCACTGCCAATGATCATGAGGTTGCCCTTCAGGGTTCCATCGGTGGTAACGGAGCCGGTGTAGCCCAAAGTGGTCTGGTATTGGAAATCTTTTCCTAAGATGCTAAATGCAGTAGCTGCGGTGATGGTTTTTAAGGTCGATGCAGTAGCCAAACCAATCTGCTCATTTTTGGCATATAATGTTTTGCCTGTATTGGCATCCAGAATGCAAAGCGATACCAGGGCATGTTTTGCCTGTTCGTCGCTTAATAAATGGTTAAAAGCTTTTTCGATGTTTTGAATCCTGTTTTGAGCATTTGCTAAAGTTGCTATGCAGAACAATAGAGATAATATCTTTAAAAATTTCATTCTGTAAGGAAGGTTATTTACAACAGAAAACTGGTGTAATTGGCTTTGTTTATAACGCGTGTTTCGTTGGTGGGGTATGCATCTAAAAAGGTTGATGGAAACCTGACTTTTTTATTTTCGTTCCATTTAATCTCTATCGCATTTATTTTTCCATGAATTTCTTCTATTAAATCAATTTCCTGCTGTTGAAAACTGCGCCAAAAATAATATTTGGCAAGCTTTCTTTTGTTGTGATTGGCCTTAATATGTTCGGATATAATGTAATTCTCGAAAAGCTGACCGGCATCCTGTCTTAAACCCAGGTTATTAAAGTTTTCAATCAGGGCATTACGTATCCCTGTATCGTAAAAGTAAATTTTTTTGCTCTTTTTAATTTCGTTCCTTAGGCTACTGCTGTAGGCACTTAACCTAAATACCACAAAACATTGCTCCAGTAAATCAATGTAACGCTCAACGGTTAATTTATCAGCTTCTATCATCTGTCCGAGTTCGGTATAAGAAACTTCATTGCCAATCTGTAGCGCCAGTGCCTGTACCAGTTTTTCGAGTTGTAAGGGTTTTCTGATGCCTGTAAGCGATAAAATATCTTTAAAAAGATAGCTATTCGCCAGATTTAATAATAGTTCCTTTTCTTCTCCAGGATAATTGATTGCATCAGGATAAGTTCCGTATATCAGTCTTTTCTCCAATGCCTGTTCTTCAATCAGCACATTGGTATCATCAACGAGTTCGGCAAGCGAAAAAGGGTAGAGGTGGTATTCAAATTTCCTGCCGGTCAACGGCTCTTTAATACCCGTAGCCAGATCCAATGATGAAGAGCCTGTAACCAAAAGCTGTACATCGGTAAAGTGGTCAACAATCAGTTTAAGTGTTAAACCAATATTGGTAACACGCTGCGCCTCGTCGATAAAAATTATTTTATTGGATCCAATGATTGATTTCAGTCTTTCAATGCTGATATCAGTTAAGGTAGTACGTATGCTCGACTCATCACAATTTAGAAAAACAAATGGTAATCCGGTTTTTTGTACCAATTGCTTCAACATAGTGGTTTTACCCACTTGCCTCGCGCCTGTAACAATAATGGCTTTTCGTTTAAAAAACTTCGATTCAATATGTTTTTGTAGATTTCTGACAATCATTTCATTATATTTTCTCTTGTCTCAAATATAATGAAATTTGCGCTAATCACTAAATTACATATAAAAAAGAGATTATAATCACTAAATTATATATAAAAAAGGGATTATAATCACAGAATTTTATATTTTGATTTGAATGAGTTAACCATTAAATAATTTATTTCGTTTAATCTCTTTTCCCTGTCTGAGCTTTACGGCATGATAAATCGATGGTACATCATTGGTCCATTTTTTAAGGGTCAGTACAATGGCAATTATTTCTAATCTGGTAGCCAGGCCGAGCCAAAAACAAATTTCAAATAGCACTACAGATTCGCAATGCACCATAATTTCGACCAAGGTTGCGAAAATGGTTAGCGTCCAGATTTTAGCACCTATTGAGTGTGTGGCAATTTCCTTTTTGAATTTAATATAACTTAATGCATAGGTTGAAGCTTCAAAAGCACCAAGAACAAGCAATTTGATGAGGTTGATTTTAAAGAAATCAGGACATTGGACATAAGTGGCGACTGCAACCGAAATAAAAAATACCTGATCAATGCCTGAATCCAAGCGCCTTAACTTCTCTGAAGAGATATGCAGCTTGCGGGCGATGATCCCGTCAAATATGTCGGTTAATAATCCAACAGATAATAAAGTAATGGCTAAAAAAGAATAATGATGAACGTGGAAAATGCTTAATAAAATAATCCCAAAACCGATAAGCAACCTGGAATAAATTAAAGCGATTGGAAAATTTTTCATAATAGAGCGCATAAAAAAGCCCCGATAAATCGAGGCTTTTATTTAATTTATGAGTTAAACCAGTTCTTTCTGAACCAGATATTCGGCAATTTGAACGGCATTGGTTGCCGCACCTTTACGCAAATTATCGGCAACAATCCAAAGGTTTAATGCTTTTGGTGCCGATTCATCTCTACGGATACGGCCTACAAACACTTCGTCTTTCTCATGCGCATCTTTTGGCATCGGATATTTCAGGTTAGCAACATCATCCACCACAATTACGCCCGGCGCTTTTTCTAAAATACTACGCACTTCGGCTAGATCGAAATCGTTCTCGAACTCAATATTAACCGATTCTGAGTGACCGCCCATAACCGGAATACGAACCGTTGTAGCGGTAACTTTAATGTTGTTATCGCTCATGATTTTGTTCGTTTCCTTCACCATTTTCATTTCTTCTTTGGTATATCCGTTATCGGTGAAAACATCAATGTGTGGAAGTACATTCAGGTCGATTTCATAAGGATAAGCTTTAGGACCATCAATGCCTTTGCGCTCGTTCATCAACTGCTCAACTGCTTTAACCCCAGTGCCGGTAACCGATTGGTAAGTAGAAACGATTACACGTTTAATTTTGTATTTATCGTGTAAAGGTTTTAAAACCACCACCATTTGAATGGTAGAACAGTTCGGGTTAGCAATGATCTTGTTATCAATAGAAAGTTCGTGTGCATTAACTTCTGGTACAATTAATTTAATTGCAGGGTCCATTCTCCAGGCAGAAGAATTATCAATAACAGTTGTTCCGGCTTCTTTAAAACGGGGTGCATGCTCTAATGAAGTATTTCCACCTGCTGAAAACAAGGCGATATCCGGTTTCATGCTGATTGCAGTATCCATGCTAACAATTGGGAACTTCTTACCCTTAAAAGTAATTTCCTTACCAACACTCTTTTCTGATGCTACGGGAATTAACTCTGTTAAAGGGAAATTTCTTTCCTCCAATACTTTTAACATGACAGTGCCAACCAACCCGGTGGCACCCACTACTGCTACTTTCATTTTAAATTTCTTTATATTATTAATTATTTGATATGAGCTCAAATATGCTAAAAAATAAGCTGATATCCCTATTGTTGCCAATTAAATTTGCTTTTTATATTTAAAATTTTTGGTTTTCGATAGAAAATATCGTTAAGATTAAGGTATAGGCGGAGACTTGAGAAGTTTCTTGAGGATGGGAAACGGCATAACTTTGCAAGTCAACTTGGATGTTTTTATTTTGGAAAGCAGGTTTTAGTGCGTATCGGTCACGGCAGTCCTGCTATCACTATAATCGTTTTAAACAACAACTGTTATGCTGAAGTACGAAGCGTCTGTTTCATCGGGTACAGGTAGCAAATTTATGGAGCCCGCAATTTAAAAAGTATTGCCATTCTATCACGTGCCCGTTGCAGGCGGGGGGGTAATTAACCTAAGTCATCTCCCTTCTAAAATTGAGGAGATTTTTAGTGAAAGATTCTGCGTTAGGGATTGGAAAGGTTCAGTACCGATATTTTCATCGATACCGTAGCGAAGCGGAGCCCTGCAAAGCCCGACCCTTTCCCGATTTTTCATCGGAATTGGGAAACGCCCATATCAGTTTGCAATATGCCGTTTATAGCCAGAATCGTTTTTTATAAACCCACAGATTTTTTAAAATCTGCGGGGTTTGGATAAGCTTAAATTAAATTAGCTTTGATGTAATCGCAGCTGGTTTTGATCGAACCCATCGGATCTGGCTGATAATTGGTTTCGTGCTCTACAAAGAAATGCTGCATACCCGAAAGTTTTGCCTCGGCAAAAATGGTTTTAAAATCAATTGATCCTTTACCCACCTCAGTGTTCCATTCGGGTTTGGCTTTATCCATATCTTTTACATGCCACATTGGGAAACGGCCAGGATATTTTTTAAATAAAGCCAATGGATCGTTACCTGAACGTACCACCCAGTATAAATCCATCTCAAAGTTGACCAGGTTTTTATCGGTTTCGCTTAAATAAACATCATAACCGGTGGTGTCGCCCAATTTCTTAAATTCGAAATCATGGTTGTGGTAAGCAAACTTTAAGCCCGATGCTCTGGCAATTTCGGCCACTTTATTAAAATCATCGGCAGTTTTCTTAAAGCCATCTATACCTTTGCTCATATCAACATGGGCGCCAGCAATGGTAAAATATTTACCGCCGATAGCTGCTGAAGATTCGATATCGGCTTTTAACTTATCAGTTTTTCCGGTTTTAGAGAATTCATCCATTCCGTAATGGCCACTTGGCGCTTTTAAACCGTTGGCATTTAATAAAGCCTTGAACTCTTTAGGTGTTAAGCCCCAGAACTTTCCGTTAGAAAAGCCATAGGTTTCCACTTCTTTGTATCCGGCTTGCGCCACTTTTTCGATAACGCCTTTTACGTCTTTTGGTATTTCATTGCGCAAGGTATAGAGTTGTAATCCAACATTTTTACTTGCCCTATCAAAAGCAAAAGAGGGGATTAGTAGTGCTGCTCCGGCCGCTAGTCCTGCCTGCTTTAGGAATGTCCTTCTTGAATTCATCTCTTCAATTAAATAATTTCTTTCTTAATATAAGCACAGCTTGCCGCAACAGATTCCATCGGGTTTGGTTTGTAGTTGGTTTCGTGCTCCACGAAGAAGTGTTTCATGCCCGAAAGTTTCGCCTGGGCGAAAATAGGTTTGAAATTTATAGACCCAGTGCCTACTTCTGCATTTAAGGCCGGGTTGGCTTTATCCATATCTTTAACATGCCACATGGTAAAGCGGCCTGGATTTTCTTTAAACAGCTTCAATGGATCGTTTCCTGAACGTACCACCCAATACAGATCAAGTTCGAAATCAACCAGTTTTCTATCTGTACCTTTTAACAAAATTTCGTAACCGGTGGTATTGCCAACTTTATCAAATTCGAAATTATGGTTATGGTAAGCTAAACGGATACCGGCTGCCTTGCACATTTTTCCTGCTTCATTTATTCTGGTTGCAATTTTTTTATAATCTTCAGCGTTTTTTCTAAGGCCAGTATCTAACCAGGGAATGGTTACATATTCGCTTTTCAATACTTTTGCTGCTGCAATTGCCGCTTTCAGTTCGGTGGTATTACCATCGCTTAAATAAGTGCCTAAGCCATAATGGCCACTTGGTGCTTTTAAACCATTAGCATCCAACAGCGCTTTAAATTCTCTGGGTGTTAAACCCCAGAACTGATCTTTTATAGAAAATCCATAGGTTTCTACTTCCTTAAAACCTGCTTTAGCAATTTTTGCAATTGTTCCTTTTACATCTTTAGGCAATTCATCCCTTAAAGAGTACAATTGCAGTCCAACAACTCTTTTAGTATCGGCTGCGAAAACAGATGACGGAACGAGCAGCGCCGCTGCTGCAGCCACGCTACTGTTGATTAGAAAATTTCTTCTTGATATCATAACGTAGATTAAATATCGCAGATAGCTACTGCCTTCTTCAATGAGGCTATTTTATCTGCTTGTTTAGGTATAAATTCTTGTGCAACGTAACCTTTAAAGCCGGTTTCGGCAATGGCTTTCATAATGGCAGGGTAATATAATTCCTGTGTATCGTCTATTTCATTACGGCCCGGTACACCAGCGGTGTGGTAATGCGCAATGTATTGGTGGTATTGCCTGATGTTACTGATCACATCGCCCTCATCAATCTGCATATGGTAAATATCATATAACAATTTGAAATTTTCTGATCCCAGACGTTTGCAAAGTTCAGCACCCCATGATGTTCTGTCGCACTGGTAATCTTTATGGTTTACTTTGCTGTTAAGCAATTCCATTACCAATACCACGTTGTGCTTTTCGGCCAATGGCATCAACTGTTTTAACCCTTTAACGCAATTATTCCAACCGGTTTCATCATCCTTACCACGACGGTTCCCACTAAAGCAGATTAGATTTTTATAACCGGCTTCGGCCACAAGCGGAATCATTTTGGTATAATTTTGAATTAACTTTTCGTGGAATTTTTCATCGTTAAAACCGTCTACCAGATTAATCTCTGCTCCGTTGCACATGGTGGATTCTAAGCCATGTTTTTTTAAGGTCGGCCAATCTCCAGGACCTACCAGATCAATGCCTTTGATCCCGATTTTTTTTGCTTCGAGGCAGAGTGCTTCTACATCAAAGCTGCTAAAACACCAGCGGCATACCGCATGGTTGATATTTCCTTTTAGCCTTAACGGCTGATCTGATTCTGGTTTATCCATTGCTAGTGCTGATAGGCCAGAAGAAACACCGACAGCCGCAGTTCCTGCTATGATGCTCTTTAAAGCATTTCTTCTATTTACGTTTGAGGCCATGTTAAATTGCTTTAGCTTCTATTTCAGATTTAGTTTTATCATTGAACAGCATGGCGAATAATAAGAAAACAGCAGCTGCAATACCTGCTGGTATAATCCAGATCATTTTATAATCTTTTGTTCCATCAGCTAATAAATAAGAATCTGAAATCAATCCTGCAATTTGAAACCCTATTAACATACCAACTCCATATGTTGCTAATGTAATTAAGCCTTGAGCTGAACTTTTAAATTTTTCTCCCGCTTTTGAGTTGGTATAAATCTGGCCGGAAACGAAAAAGAAATCGTAACAGATACCATGGAGCGCAATGCCAATATAAAGCATAAAGCTAAGCTCATTGCCATTTCCAAATGCAAATAATAGATATCTTACTGACCATGCTATCATTCCAACCAAAATTGTTTTTTTAAATCCGTATTTAGAAAAGAATACAGGTATTAGGAGCAGAAACAGGGCTTCTGAAATCTGACCAATCGTCATCTTTACTGTTGGGTTTGAAATACCCGAATTTTCAAGATAAGGGTGGGCAACTTGGTAATAAAATGCTAGTGGTATACAAATTAACATTGCTGAAATGAAAAATACAGCAAAATTTTTATCTTTTAAAAGTTTTAAGGCGTCAAATCCCAAAAGTTCTCCGATTCTTATTTTCTCACTTTTGTCAACTTTAGGGGGTGTTTTTGGTAATGTAAAGCTTAAGATCCCGAGTATCAGAGAAGCTATGCTTGCCATTAAAAATGTATTTCTTAACAAACCTGCTCGAATGCTTATTTCGGAATCCCATGAAAAAATGTAGCTGATCGAAACTCCAGCTATAATCCATCCTATAGTTCCCCAAACTCTGATTTTGCCAAATTCTTTTTCAGGATCTTGCATTTGATTAAATGATACTGAATTGACTAACGCTAATGTTGGCATGTATAAGATCATATATCCTAAAATATAAGGATATAAAACACTAACATCTGGGGCCTTGTATGCTTGATATAACAAAACTGCTCCGATTAAATGTATAATTGCGAGAATTTTTTCAGCATTAAAATACCTGTCAGCAATTAAGCCAACAATAAAAGGGGCAATAATTGCTCCCCAACATTGGGTTGAAAATACAGCTCCGGTTTCTGCTCCGGAAGCTTTAAGAGTTGTTCCTAGGTATGTTCCTAAAGAAACAAACCATGCGCCCCAGATAAAAAATTCGAGGAACATCATGGCAGAAAGTTTAAAGCGAGTAGTGCTATTCATTTGGTTTAAATAAGGTTATTGGGTTTAAGGTTTAAGGCGTAGGGTTAAGAGTGAAGGATATTACCCTCAACATTTACCCGACGCCTTCAGCCACATTATATTTTAAGTTTTGAATGTATGGTTAGAGCAGACGAAAGATAGCCTTTAGCCTTCTACCTTACACCTTTTACCTCTTTTTATAGTTCTTTAATAGAGATGTTTTTGTACCAAACTTCATCTCCATGATCCTGTAAGGCAATTTTACCGGTTTTAAAGGTTCCCCAGTTTTCCCATGTGGCAAATTTGCTGCCTGCAACAATTTTTTTCCAGTTGTCATCCCAGAGCGTTGTTTTTACTACTTCAACACCATTTAAGATTAAGGTTAATTTACCTTTCTTGCTAATGATCTCTGCTTTGTTCCATTCGCCAACTGGTTTAACTGGTTCTGACGAACTTTTTACCAGATCGTAAAGATCGCCGGCACGGTGTTTAGTGATTTTTCCATCAGGATGGCCATCATTATCGATCACCTGCATTTCTAAACCGGTAGAATAAGTAGCATGGTATTTAGGTTCTTCATGAACATAAAAAATAAGGCCGCTATTGGCTTTTGGCGC
Organism: uncultured Pedobacter sp.; assembly: GCF_913776295.1. Taxonomy (GTDB): domain Bacteria; phylum Bacteroidota; class Bacteroidia; order Sphingobacteriales; family Sphingobacteriaceae; genus Pedobacter. The sequence continues at coordinate 163,214 of NZ_CAJYOJ010000039.1, read as the reverse complement.
CACTTTCCAGTCGTATTTTAAGTGGAAATCACCATACTCTTTATCGGTAACTAAATCGCCACCACCATCTTTACCTTTTTTTGCCAAATCCAGGTGTAATGTGCCATCCTGAACCTGCCAGGCACTACCAACAGTAGTTTTATTGTAAGTATGCCAACCGGTTGTGGTTTTACCATCAAAAAGTGGCTTAAAGCCTTTTTGTGCTTTTGATATTTGCGTAACTGCTAGCAGGATGCAAGCAGAAAGAAAGATTTTTTTCATTTTTTTGAATTTAAACCTGATAAGTTTTAGGTCAGGTTTGTAAGTGTTTTTATTTAAAGCGTTAAATTGTTCCAGCCTTTACGATATTCGCGTTTTACAAACTGGTTGGCTTCATCAAAGTTGGTAACTTTCATATTATCGTTGTCCCAAAGCATTTTCATATACCGTCCTGGGTAAGTAGTTTTACCATTTACCGTTTTTTGTACATCGAAACTTCTGATGGCTAGATTGGCCATCAATAAAGCTTCTGTTAACGGACCTGCAATTTCAAAAGGCGAACTCACTTCCTGTTTGCCATAGCCGGCAATTGCAGCTTCAACCCACTGTTTATAATGTCCGTTTGCTCCATCTGGTACGCGTGCATATTTTGGTGCAACTTTAATGTCCTTGTTTTTATTCAAAGGCAATAATTTAGGATTTGCACTATAAGTTTCAGCCATCATTTTACCTTTTGTTCCGATGAATAACGTACCGTTACCACCATCACCAAAAGTTTCATTTGCTTCCAATTCTTCCGGACGTTCGGGCTGGATCCCGCCATCCATCCAGTGTAAAGTCACATCACCTTTTGTTTTATTTGTTTTAGGGAACTTTAAGGTAACATGGCTTGATGGCGGACAACTTTCAGGAAAATAACCCCGTTTAAATTCATCTACGTAAACAGAACCTACACTGGCCTGAACTTCTTTGGCATATTTTAAATTTAATACACTAAAAGGGGCTTCAATTAAGTGGCAACCCATATCGCCTAAAGCACCGGTCCCGTAATCCCACCAGCCACGCCAGTTAAATGGAACCAATTTATCCACATAATCCTTTTCAGGAGCCGTTCCCAACCATAAATTCCAATCTAATTCTTTAGGGATTTCTGCTTTTTTGCTTGGCCAGGGAATGCCCTGAGGCCATACCGGACGGTTGGTCCAGGCATATACCGTATGCACATCGCCGATTAAACCGGCTTCGTACCATTCCTTCATTTGGCGCGGACCATCGTTTGATGCACCTTGATTACCCATTTGCGTAACCACTTTATATTTTTTTGCCGCTGCGGTTAGTATCCGCGCTTCATAAATATCGTGTGTTAGAGGCTTTTGAACGTAAACATGTTTGCCCAACTGCATGGCGGCCAAAGCCTGGATAGCGTGGTTATGATCAGGAGTAGAAACAGAGACAGCATCGAAGTTTTTATGTTCTTTATCTAACATTTCGCGCCAATCTTTATAATATTTTGCCTTAGGAAAAGCTTTTACGCTATTGGCTGCACGACGATCGTCTACATCACACAGAAAAGCGATATCTGCTTTTCCGCTTTTGTAAAACATATCCAAATCGCTTTGGCCTTTTCCGCCAACCCCAACGCCGGCAACCAATAGGCGATCGCTCGGTGCTAAATAGCCTGTTCCGCCCAAAACATGGCGCGGAACAATCATAAAGGCAGCGGCAGCGATTGCTGAAGTTTTAATAAAATCACGGCGGTTACTCGTGTTTTTATTTTCTTGCTCTGTTTTCATATGTAGTAAATCGATTTGCTAACTGGATTCGATTATTTTTTCTTTAATGATAAAATATACTTTACCATTAATTTTGCATCGTCTTTTTTAAGTGTAGCATGTGCAGTCATTGGCATATTACCCCAAACACCTGTTCCACCTTTAATAATCTTATCGGCGAGCATATTGATATTTTTTTCGGTTGCCGGATATTTTTTTGCGATGTCTACGTATGCAGGGCCAATAATTTTGTTGGTTTTGTTATGGCAGCCTAAACAATCTGACTTGTTGATCAGTTTTTCTCCTGGATTTGATTGAAAAGCGGCATGGTTTGCTGTTGTCGCCGTTGCAAGCACAGCTTTCTCTTTCGCTAAATCAGCCTTTGAAAAAGACGCCATAAAAATGACTACAGCGCCTAGAGCTAAAAATGTTTTTTTCATGTTGTGTGTGTTGTTTTTAATTGCATTCGAGCTTGCATAAGCGTTAACGTTCTATTATTGTTGCTTATGCAGGTTTTCATGTTGTGTTTGTGTTGTTATTCTGATAATCCTAGTATTCTTTTATTGAAAGCGCTGTCACTACCTGATGCCGCAAAATCATCAAATGCTTTATCCGTTACGTTAATAATGTGTTTTTCGATAAATTCCGCACCTTCTCGGGCACCATCCTGCTGGTTTTTAATACAGCATTCCCATTCCATAACGGCCCATCCTTTAAAATCATATTGGGCTAATTTACTAAAAATCGTTTTAAAATCAACTTGCCCATCACCAGGCGAGCGGTAACGCCCTGCGCGGTTTGCCCAACTCTGGTATCCGCCAAAAGTGCCTTGTTTGCCCGTAGGGTTAAATTCTGCATCCTTTACATGGAAAGCTTTGATGCGTTCGTGGTAAAAATCGATGTATTGAATGTAATCCAATTGTTGCAACACAAAGTGAGATGGATCATACAATAAGCATGCCCGAGGATGATTATTCACTGCCTCAAGGAACATCTCGTAAGTTTCGCCATCAAATAAATCTTCTCCAGGGTGTATTTCATAGCAAACGTCTACTCCACATCGGTCAAATTCGTTTAAGATGGGCGTCCAGCGTTTCGCCAGTTCCGCAAAACCTTCTTCAACCAATCCAGCCGGACGTTGAGGCCAGGGATGGAAATATTGCCATAATAATGAGCCGCTAAAAGTTGCATGTGCATTTAAACCCAGATTTTGCGATGCCTGTGCTGCATATTTCATCTGTTGTACCGCCCATTCCGTTCTGGCTTTAGGGTTTTTGTGTACATCTTTTGGTGCAAAAGCATCAAAAAGGTCATCGTAAGCAGGGTGAACGGCAACCAACTGTCCTTGCAGGTGTGTAGATAGTTCGGTAATTTCCAAACCGTAAGTGGCAATTTTGCCTTTTAGCTCATCTGCGTAAGTTTTGCTTTCTGCCGCTTGTTTAAGATCAATAAAGCGGGAGTCAAGAGTTGGCATCTGAATGCCTTTAAACCCTAAATCTGCCGCCCATTTGCAAATGCTATCAAGTGAATTAAATGGAGCTTCGTCGCTGATAAACTGTGCTAAAAATACAGCTGGTCCTTTTATTGTTGTCATGCCTGGGTATTAAATTTTATAGTCGAACCATTTTTGATTTGATTGGCCGGAAGCCACTACATTTTCAATAAATGCCATTCCTCGGATTCCATCTGAGGTTCCAGGGAAATCGAGCATCTCTGCAGTAGGTTCTTCATTGTTTAATTTAGCGTTCACGGTAAGTGCAAAGTTTTTATAGATATTGGCAAAGGCCTCTAAATAACCTTCAGGATGACCGCCTGGTGTGCGGGTATTGTGTTTTGCAAAACTATCCATGTAGCCGTTACCGGTTCTGTAAATCTGCGCTGGTGCATCCAACCACCTTACAATCATGGTGTTTGGTTCCATCTGGTGCCATTCTAGGCCGCCTTTTTCGCCGTAAACCCTGATTTTCAGCGCATTTTCTTCTCCGGCAGCAATTTGAGAGGCCACCAATACGCCATTGGCGCCATTATCGAATTTTAAGAGCACGTTACCATCATCATCAATGGCTCTGCCTGGTACCACAATATTTAAATCGGCACAAATTTTAGTGATTTTTAGCCCCGAAATATATTCAGCAAGGTGTGCTGCATGTGTACCGATATCGCCCATGCAACCGCTTTTACCGGTTTTAGAGGGGTCGGTACGCCAGGCCGCTTGTGCATTTCCTTCGCGTTCAGAAAGTGTGCTTAACCAGCCTTGCGGATATTCTACTACAATTTTACGGATATTACCCAATTTGCCTTCGTTTACCATCTGTTTAGCTTGTTTTACCATCGGATATCCCGAGTAAGTATGCGTTAAACAAAGCGTTAATCCGGTTTCTTCTACTTTAGCGTGAAGCTGTTTTGCTTCTTCCAAAGTTAAGGTCATCGGTTTTTCAATCACAACGTTAAACCCTTTATCCAACGCCATCATTGCAGGGGCAAAGTGGGCGAAGTTTGGGGTAACGATGGTTACAAAATCAATCTTCTCTTCTGCTGGCAACTCACTTTCTTTGGTCAGCATTTCTTCATAATTGTTGTAGATTCTGTTATCAGGAAGAAAAAGCATTTTTCCGGATTCGTATCCAACTTCAGGATTTACACTTAACGCTCCGGCAGATAATTCGATCAGGCCATCCATGTTAGCGGCCAAACGATGTACGGCACCGATAAAGGCGTCTTTTCCACCGCCTATCATGCCCATTCTTAATTTTCTTTTCATGTTTGAGTATGGGATATAGGGCTAAAGGTTTAGGGCATAGGGTTTTTAACCTTACACCTTAAACCTTCTACCTTAAACCCTTTCTAGATATTCTTTTTCTTTAATTCTTTTACTGCATAATCAGCGGCGCGTGCAGTAAGCGCCATAAATGTTAATGAAGGGTTTTGACAAGCAATTGACGGCATGCATGATCCATCGGTTACGAAAACATTATTTACTTCATGCATCTGGTTCCATTTGTTCAGCACCGAGGTTTTAGGATCGTTACCCATTCTGGCGGTACCCATTTCGTGGATCGCCATACCAGGATAACAGCCATTATCGTATGTTTTGATATTTTTCATGCCTGCTTTTTCTAACATTTCGGCAGCATCGTTCATCATATCCACACGCATTTTTTTCTCGTTTTCTTTGTATTCGCAATCAATGGCCAATACAGGCTGTCCCCACTTGTCCTTTTTGGTTTTATCAATGTATACCTTGTTCTCATAATAAGGTAACATTTCTCCGAAACCGCCCAACCCCATGGTCCATTTTCCCGGAGTGGTCATTTTCTGTTTCAGATCTGCACCGAATGATAACTCAGCTACATCATTTTGCCAGTTGCTTCTGCTTGCGCCACCCTGATAACCGAAACCACGTAAATAATCACGTTTATCGTTACCGATATTTTGATACCTTGGTACATAAATTCCATTTGCACGGCGGCCATAGGTATATTTATCATCAAAGCCTTCAGCCTCTCCGGATGCACCGCAACGGAAATGATGATCCATTAAATTATGCCCTAACTGACCGCTGCCATTGCCCAGTCCGTTTGGATGTGCTTCTGATGTAGAATTCAATAAAATGAATGTAGAGCCTAATGTAGAACCGTTTACAAAAATAATTTTCGCATAGAACTCCATCGTTTTGTTGGTCTGTGCATCAATTACCATTACACCTTTCGCTTTCTTGGTGTCTTTATCATAAATAATATGATTTACGATAGAATATGGTCTTAACGTTAAACGTTTGGTTGCCATTGCCGCTGGAAGGGTAGAAGACTGTGTACTAAAATAAGCACCAAACGGACAACCACGGCTACATAGGTTTCTGTATTGACAGTTGCCACGGCCTTTATGGGGAACGGTAAGATTGGCCACGCGGCCGATCATGATGATGCGTTCTCTTTTATAATGTTCCTCAACACGGGCTTTTACCGATTTTTCGACAATGTTTAAATCCATTGGAGGTAAAAAGTCGCCGTCCGGGCAAGTTGGCCAATTCTCTTTAGAGCCGCTGATGCCGGCAAAACGCTCGGCATAATCATACCAGGGCGAAAGTTCAGCATAACGGATCGGCCAGTCGCTTCCATGACCATCTTTCGCATTATCCTCAAAGTTATGATCGCTTAAACGGTAACTCTGACGGCCCCACATCAATGATTTACCACCCACGTGGAAACCACGGTACCAATCGAAACGTTTATCTTCGGTATAGGGGCATTCCAAATCGTTTACCCACCATTTTTCGTTTGCTTCCTGATACGGATAATCTCTTTTTTGTACCGGGTGAGTACGCTTTTGCTCTTCGGTGAGTCTTCCTGCATGTTTAAAATCCCAAGGATTTTTCATGGCATTTTCATACCCGGTAATGTGCTCAATGTTCATACCTCTTTCGAGCATGAGTACACGTAAGCCCTTTTCGGTAAGTTCTTTTGCAGCCCAGCCGCCACTAATACCCGATCCTATCACGATAGCATCGTAAGTATTTTCTGCTTTTAAATTTGTATTTAAATTCATGATGTTTTGTAGTTGTTGTTGGAAATTAGGTAGCCCAAGATCTTTGGCCAGGTTTCAATGGCGCATTGCCATCATAGCGGCCTGGAATAAGAACATATTCCCTTGCTTTGGTGCAACCAATTTCTGAAGAATAGTAACCGAGTAAGGTCAAATCTCTTGCTGTGACAAAAAAGTAAGCCAAATCTTTATTTTCTTCTGATTTGCCATCTTTTTGAGCCAATGCAATAGCCCTCAAATCGATCATTAGTTTTTTGCGGTCGGCTGGTGTTAACGTGATATAACTTTTTCCGAAATCTTTCATCGATTTTGCCTGGAGATCTTTAAAGCCCTGTGCAAAAGAAGTTTGCATGGTGGCAGGATAACAATCTTTCATCATCATCGGGATAAATTTACCTAAACCTGCTGCTTTGGCACCTGCAGATGACTTGGTTGTCGGGACAATGATATCAGCAAATTCGGCAAAAATCTTTTCATCTTCCAATGAATAGCTCACAAAGTTTTTTTCATTTTCGGGGAGCGTAAAACTTTCAAATAACACGCCCATTGTACTTGCCGAGATTGCTCCACCCAGCAAAAATGCAACGTTTTTGAGTGCTTCTCTTCTGTGCATCGTATTTATGATTTTATATTTTGGTTATTGATGTGTTGAATTAGTAATATTAGAAAAAATATAGCATAAAGAATGAATTTTTTAAATTAAATTATCAGCATGCAATATGATTGTTACTGAGTGGAATTGTTCTAAATAGAATTTATTTTCTGGCTTAACGGCATTAGAAACCCTGTTTTGATATTCATTTTACTTGGTGTAAAAAATACATTTAGTAGAGGTGGATGCGTTTCTTAACAATAAATTCAAAGATGAAGGTTTTCCAGTTAAATATCAGGCCAAATAGATTTGAACCAGGCTATTTATAGTTCACAATTGATCAAATTTTATCAGCTTTCAGTTTGGTTGTTTTGTTTAGCAATTTACAGTTATCGGTTTAGCCATCTGGTTAATAATTAATCACTCCTGCCATCAGGAATTTAACGCCTTCTTAAAATATTTTATTGCCTTTTAGGTCATTTTTTTACCTTTGCTCAATCTCAAAAAAAATATGCAGGAAAAAATTGTTGTTTTAGGCTCTAACGGGCAAATCGGGACGGAATTGGTAACCACGTTACGTAAGATATATGGTGATGATCATGTTGTTGCATGCGATATACGCAGGCCGGATTATGATATCAAAAATTCTGCACCGTTTGAATTTGTGAATGTACTTGATAAAGAAATGATCAATGGCATTTTTCATAAATACAGGCCTACACAAGTTTACCTTCTGGCAGCACTATTATCGGCTACGGGTGAGCAGAACCCCAAGCTGGCCTGGGATTTAAATATGAACGGTTTATTGAACGTGCTGGACTTAGCTTTGGAATATAAAACTGCAAAAGTGTACTGGCCAAGTTCTATCGCTGTATTTGGCCCAAATTCACCAAAAGATCGGACTTCGCAATATTGTATCATGGATCCAAATACCGTTTATGGCATCAGTAAACTGGCCGGTGAGCGTTGGTGCGAATATTACAATCAGAAATACGGACTGGATGTGCGTAGTATCCGTTATCCGGGCTTAATCAGCTGGAAGGCTGCCCCAGGAGGCGGAACAACAGATTACGCAATCCACATTTTTCATGATGCCTTGAAAAAAGGTAGCTACCAGAGTTTCTTAAATGCAGAAACAGAACTGCCTATGATGTACATGGATGATGCGATCCGTGGAACAATCGAGCTGATGGATGCCCCGGCAAACCAGATTTCGGTGCGCAGCAGCTATAATTTTGCAGGGGTAAGTTTTACACCTGAAGTTTTGGCGGCAGAGATCAGAAAACATATCCCGGATTTTACCCTGACTTACAGCGATCACGATCCCCGTCAGCAGATTGCAAACAGCTGGCCACGCTCTATTGATGATAGCTATGCTACAAAAGACTGGGGATGGAAACCAGCGTTCGATTTATCGAAACTGACAACTGATATGTTAAATAATTTAAAAAAATAATATAAAGGTAGAGGGTTTGAAGGTTGAAGGCTTAAGGTCTCACATCTCACATCTCATATCTTAATACTAAAAAAATGGGAAGAGCATTCGAATTTAGAAAAGAGAGAAAATTTAAGCGCTGGGCCAAAATGGCGGTTCAGTTTACACGTATTGGTAAAGATATTGTAATGGCGGTTAAGGAGTCAGGGCCTCACCCGGAAACCAATTCCCGCTTACGTACAGCAATTCAAAATGCGAAGGCGGTAAACATGCCAAAAGATCGGGTAGAGGCTGCAATTAAACGTGCTTCTGACAAGTCGATGGCCAATTACGAGGAAATTGTATACGAAGGTTATGCCCCGCACGGCGTTGCCGTTTTAATTGAAACCGCTACTGATAATACTAACCGTACGGTTGCAAACGTGCGTAGTTATTTTAACAAAACGAACGGTACCTTAGGAAAAACCGGATCACTGGATTTTGTTTTTAACCGCAAATCTATTTTCCGTTTTGCACCTGTAGAAGGTTTGGACCTGGAAGAATTAGAATTCGAATTAATTGATGCCGGTTTGGAAGAACTTTATGTAGAGGCCGATGAGGATGGAAACGATATCGTGGTAGCGCAAGGTGCATTCGAAAATTTTGGTTCTTTGCAGAAAGCATTGGAAGAGAAAGGTATTGAGTTAAAAAGTTCAAAACTAGAGCGTATCGCTTTATCTCACCATGAGGTTACAGAAGAGCAGGCTGCTGATGTATTAAAATTGATTGACAAGCTGGAGGAGGATGATGATGTACAGGCCGTTTATCACAATATGGCAGAGTAATAGGAATTGATATTTTACAAGAGCCTGAAGATTTTTTCTTCAGGCTTTTTTATAATTTCTATTTTTTGAAGAGCAAAACCTGTGCATTTCGGTTGCAGCAGTCCCGCCATCATTTCAAGTCCTCGGCCTCGTTCCTCAGCCTCCGGGCTTTACATTTTGTCGGGTCTAGGTTACTTAGGTTAACCCGGGTTAGTTAAACCTGACAGGAGCGGGCAGGAGCCCCAATTTTTTCAATTGGGGCGAGTAAAGCGGATGGCAGGGCTATCGGAACCGATCATCTACTGAACCCTGCTTTCCAATTCTATTACCTGAAAATCATTTTGCATTATCTCTTTTAAATTTAGTGGGTTCTGCTGAACTTCCGGCCGGTAGGACAGGTGTTCTAGCATCTATTGAAGAAAAACCCTGAAATAAATCCGATAGCTAGCTATCGGACCAGGGTGACGATAGCGAGAAACCTGCGAGGATTGATTAACCTGCTATTTCTTATGCGAAAATAACCAGGGCAATAACTCTGGTTCGGCAAATGCACTATCCCAGCTATTGTGGTTTGCGTTGGGATAAAGTGTAAATTTTACCTCGGCACCAACACTTTTCAGCCGTTCGGCAATGGCCATCGATAATACCGGATCTATAATATCATCTTTAGCACCATGAAAAATCCAAAGGGGTACTTTTTGATATTTTTTAATGTTGTTGGTATTGTCTCCACCACAGATAGCGATGGCTGCTGCAAACTTACGCCGTTCTCTTCTCAACAGTTCGTAAGTACCCATAGCGCCCATTGATAGGCCCCCTACGTAAACCTGATCTCTGTTTACATATGGCTTTCTAAGGAAATCTTTGATCATTCCCTGTAAAGCATGCATGATCTTGGTAGATTTACCTCCTTCTACAAAGCTGAACCTTCTTTCACCTTTGTTATCTTTCTCAATATTCACATTGGCCCAATAATCATTTTGCGGACATTGCGGAAAAACTACAATAGCTGGGAAATTTTTCCTGAAGTCATTTTTTAAAAACAATTTTCCACCATGTACCAGCTGACTGTTGTTATCATTACCTCTTTCTCCACTTCCATGCAAAAAGAAAACGATCGGATATTTCTGCTCGGGATTAAAATTCTCCGGAAATAAAATCCTGTAGTAAATAGAATCCTTTCCTTTAATAAAGCTTCCCCTATCGTATTTTTTTAAGTCTTGAGCGTTTAAAATGAGTACGGGAAAAAGAATGCAGATAGTAAGAATAATCTTTTTCATCTGTTTAATAGGTTTTAAAAATAGTGCAACCGTCATTTTTAATTGTGCGCTATATTTTGGTCAATTACAACGGTTTATTGAACAAAAATAGAAAACCCTGGCTACTTTACAATAGCACAGGGTTGATAACCAAACCTAAAGGTCTTTATTTCAATGTAAAAGATGCTTCCTTTACATCGTGTGAATTTGTACCGATAAACACCTTGAAATCGCCGGGTTCTGCAACGAATTTCAAGTCCGAATTGTAAAATTTAAGATCGTTTTCCTCAATCGTGAAAGTAACCGTTTTGCTTTCTCCTGCCTTTAAATTAATTTTTTGAAAACCTTTCAGCTCTTTAACCGGGCGGGTAATGCTCCCAACTAAATCCTGGATGTATAGTTGCACCACTTCCTTGCCTTCATAGTTACCTGTATTGCTTAAGGTAACCGATGCTGTGATTGATTTTCCTTTGCTCAACGTATTTGCACTCAGTTTAACATCACTATAATTAAATGAGGTATAGCTTAAACCAAAGCCAAAGGGATACAATGGATCGTTGCTTACATCCAGATAGTTGGAACGGAATTTTTCGAACCATTTACCTTCAGCGAGGGGGCGTCCGGTGTTTTTATGTGCATAATATAGTGGCACCTGACCCACATTTTGAGGGAAAGTTACGCTCAGTTTACCGGATGGATTAACATCGCCAAAAAGTACATCGGCAATTGCATTTCCGGCCTCACTTCCTGGGAACCAAACATTTAAAATGGCCGGGATATTTTGCTGTTCCCAGTTCAATGCCAACGGACGCCCCGTAAACAGCACCAATACCAAAGGTTTACCCGTTTTAGCCAAAGCTTTTAAGAGGTTTTTCTGTGTTTCAGGGATCTGGATATCAGTTACACTACTGCTTTCGCCTGTAAATTCAGAACCTTCGCCAACGGTAGCCACAATAACATCAGATTTTTTGGCCACTTCCAAAGCTTCTTTAATCATTTCCGCTTCCGTTCTCGGATCACGTTTATATGTTGGATTATGCACATTGACATAACGATGTTCCATAGCAGAATCGGCCAAGAAGTTTGCTCCGCGTGCGGTTAATATCTTTGCTTGATCGCCCAGCGCATTTTTTAAACCCTGAAGTACCGTTACCGACTTGTCAAAAAGTGCAGCAACACTCCAGGTACCATACATATTAGCGGTATTATCTGCCAAAGGACCAATTAAACCAATGGTTCCTGATTTTTTTAAGGGAAGCAGGTTATTGTTGTTTTTCAACAGGACAAAACTTTCTGTTGCAACTTCGCGTGCCACCTGACGGTTAGCCGGGCTAAATACCTCTTTTTCTGCTCTTTCTGTATTGCAAAATTTATAGGGATCTGTAAATAATCCCAACTTGTATTTGGCCTGAAGCACTAAGCGGCAAGCCCTGTCTATCTGTGCGATACTAACTTTTTTCTCTGCCAATGATTTTTTTAAAGTACCTAAAAAGCCTTCGCCTACCATGTCCATATCAATGCCGGCATTTAAAGCCAGCGCAGAAACAGTTTGTAAATCACCCATGCCATGTGCAATCATTTCAGGAATTCCGGTGTAATCGGTAACCACAAAACCCTTAAATCCCCATTGTTTCCTTAAAACATCTGTCATGAGCCATTTACTTCCTGTAGCAGGAATGCCATCCACTTCGTTAAAGGAAGCCATAATGCTGGCTGCACCTGCATCAACGGCCGCTTTATAAGGTGGGAAATACTCGTTATACATCCGCACTTTGCTCATATCCGTGGTGTTATAGTCTCGGCCTGCTTCAGCTGCACCATAAAGCGCATAATGTTTTACACAGGCTAAAATCTCGTTATTAGCCTGTAGTTTACCCTGATAGCCTTTTACCATCGCCGCAGCAATTTGCGAGCCTAAATAAGGATCCTCTCCGCTGCCTTCTGAGATACGGCCCCAGCGTGGATCCCTGGAAATATCAACCATGGGGGAAAAGGTCCAGTTAATTCCGCTTGCACTGGCCTCTATAGCAGCTATACGGGCCGATTTTTGTACCGTTGCCATATCCCAGATACAGCTTACGCCTAATGGAATAGGGAAAACGGTATTGTACCCGTGGATGACGTCCATTCCGAAAAGCAACGGAATTTTCATACGACTGTTTTCGACCGCTATTTTTTGTACCGCTTTAATCTTATCTACACCTTTAATGTTGAATAAACCACCAACTTGTCCCGCTTTAATTTTTTTTGAAATGTCGCTGCTGTTGGCCTGTCCGGTGGTGATATCACCTGAACTTGGCAGATTCAGCTGTCCAATTTTTTCATCGACTGTCATTTTCGCCATCAGGCTGCTGATGAAAGTGTTCATCTTTGCTTCTTCTGCCGAAACAGGTTTTTTGTTTTGTGCTGATCCGTTCAGTACAAAGAGTGTTAAAAAAACAACCAGGATATTCGCTTTCTTCATTATATATGTGTTTTATTCTTTATTTATCAAGTTCCTGCAGACACTCGTTTCCAAGGAGTGTCTGAATAGTTTAACGATTTTATCGTTTTACTTTTAATCGTTAAAAACGATTTGTTATTTCCACACTCGTTATAAACGAGCGTGAGCTTCATATCTTTACTCGCTTGCGCTCGTTTCCAACGAGTGCTTAAATAGCTTTACGACTTTGTCGTATTTGGAATCAGCTGTTAACAGCGATCTGTCATTTCTTAATCTGTAGAAAAGACATGAATGAGTATTAATCAACTTTCTTTATTTCAGTTTTTACTGATACGCCGTTCTCATTAATCGCCTCCATCGCAAAATAATATGCTTTTTGACTGTCCATTGCCTTAAACCAGTATTCATTAAAATCGTGGATCATGATGCAGTTGTACAGTTTATCTGGTGCTGTGCCATAATAGAGATTATAGGCAAAGGCATTATCAACAGGTTCCCATTTGATATAAGCACTACGTTTATCTTTTTCTGTCCTTAAAACGATCAGATTTTTTACCTGAGCGGGTTTTTCACCGTTTCCATTTCCGAAAACGCGTAAGCCACTGATGGCAAATTTTCCGGTAGGCATGTGGATGTTGACCATTTTGATAAACTTGGTTTTAACCGGTTTTGGCAATTCGATATAATCATGCGGTACATCTGTTTTGTTCTGGCTTTTATCAATCAAAGTCGTCCATTTTTTGCCGTCAACTGATGAGAGGATTTTATATTGATGATAAATTCCGGTTTGTTTGCCTAAAAATTCGGCATCCTGATCTGCATAGTTGATCTGTATGGCGTTAACGGTTGCAAGACTGCCCAAATCAGTCTGGATCCATTCGCCGTTATTTGCTGTTTTTGCACTCCAATAGGTTTTGATATTTTCGTCAACCGCATTATTGGCATTAAAGCCGCCCAGTGTGGAGGATACAGTTACCGGTTTTTTATAGTTGATGAGCATCCAGCCCGGACCGGCAGGTTCGCCTTCTTTTCTTTCGGCTGGTAAATAGAGCGGATAATCGCCAAATGCGGTATTGGTCCACATCACATCGTCCTGATCAAAACCGGTTGGCCAAATGCCCATGCGGCGTTCCCAGGTGTTTTTTACACAGATAATGCTGGTAGAAATGTGCCAGTAATTTTTATTGTTATCCTGAAAAGTTGCCCCATGACCTGCCCCGCGTGAAAATCCGCCGCCCTTATAACTTAAAGGATCGGATTGCGGAATTGTTGGCGTATCATAAAACAGCGGTTTTGTACCAACCACTACACCATCCGAATAACCACTAAATTCTGTTCCGGGAGCACCATATTGGAAGTAATATTTGCCATTATGTTTGGTCATCCAGGCACCTTCGGCAAAGGGATCAAGAAAAGTATTGTCCATATACTCGCCGAAACGCTGCCAGCCATAGCGCCAGCTTTCCAGTAAATACATTGGTGTACGGGTGCCTTTGGGTTGAAAAGTTTTGCGGTCGAGCTCTACACCATACATCGGGTAATTATTGCTGCTGCCGTTGTACATATAAAATTTACCATCATCGTCGGTAAAAAAGGCTGGATCCCAACCACCAATTTCCAAGGAATCAACTAAAGGAAACCATTTATTCCCTTTAGGATCTGTACTGCCCCAAAGGGTAAAGTTTTTGGTATAAGTACTGCCAAAAACCACCATGGTATCGCCAACAATGCCCACACCGGGTGCACAGAGTTCATCTTTGGTTTTGTTCCATGGGCGCAAAAATTTTCTTTCGTGAAATTTCCAGTTCAGCATATCTGCACTATGCCAGTATCCCCATTGGTTGGTGCTGAACAGGTAAAAATCGCCTTTATAGTTTACAATAACCGGATCGGCCGTAGCACGGTGTTTGCCCCATTCTGTAAAAGACTCGAAAGGGGTATAACCATAATCTACATTGATGGGGTTACAATAGGTTTTTTGCTGTGCATGCAGGATATAAGTATTGCAGAGCAGGGTTGATATTACAAATATTTTGAATAAATGTTTAGCCATTATTCATTAGGTAACTAGTTAAAAATATTTATTTTGGCGCAACTTGAGCAGCCTATCGACATACCGCTAACTGTTAAACCGGTAACATGCGATTTATGCTCCCAGTACACCCACATATCATGCGCGCCTCCTGTCGACGTTAGCGTAACGGTATAAACATCTCCGTTTTCTGGTATCTGGCCGATAACCGTTCCACTTGGAGAATTTGGTTGAATAAAGAATGAGTAAAACCCTCCGCTGGTATTATTTTCTAACCTTACATATACACCATCTGTAGTGGAGTTTGTTGCGGTTACATTTACCGTGGCGAATTTTGATTTTATGGTTTTATGTTTAGCTCCGGTTACATTAGTGAAGCCCGAATTAAGGATTACACATCCTATCACTGCTGTTAATATTAAAATTACTTTTTTCATGGTTCTGTAGATTTAATTTAAAATATATGGTGGCTAAACATTTATATACAATTTAATATTAAGGTTGAAACTGGAAATCCAGCTTATTTAAGCCATTCTGTACGTCCTTATTTCCCATAAATAACTTCCAGAGTAAGCCTGATCGGTAATTTTCGATCATGACGACCATTGGCCCCTGATCAATACCCAGATACCTTTTTGGGTACCAGTTGTCGGTTTCAGAAAAAGCATCATAAAAACCGTATTTACCCCAAACTTTATCGCCCAGATCTTCATAAAGATGCCTGATTACTTTCATCGATTCTTTCGGGGTGTAGGGGATGGAAGATATAGCGGCAGTTGGAGAAATTACACCAAAATCTTCCTGAATACTGTGAGCGGCATAACCTTTTACAGAGTAACTGGCCGTTAAACCCCAGCTATTTTCGCCATACCCTTTAAATTTTTTTGGATTAGCCACACAGTAGTCATGTATGGCCAAAGTTTGATTAACATTATTTTGCCAATAATCGGCATAGCGGTCTTTTAGTCCCTTTGGATTTAAACCCAGATATGAATAGTGTGCCCAGAATAATGGACCCACAGAATTTTTTGCACCCTGATAATCTAAGGGAATGTGATGTCCATACAGATCAAAATTAGCCTTGATTGATCCATTTCTTGCCCAGCCTTCATGATAAACTTCGGCAGGCACACCATGGATAGGAGATGAGGCTGCCATCACGTACATAATTAAACATTCGTTATAGCCTTTTACCGGAAAATTCATTTCCCACTGGTATTCCGGCGACCAATGCCAGTATAATACATTTTGGCCACCATTGCGGTACCAGTTAAAATCAATGCCTTTCCAAAGTTCGTCAGCTTTGTTAGCTAAAGCTTTTTCTGCATCTGTTCCGTTTTTATAATATTCTTTAATGCAGATTAACGCCTGTGCAACAAATGATGTTTCTACCAGATCTCCGCCGTTATCTTTTTGTCCGAATGGACGTACTTTACCGGTTTCGCCATAAATCCAGTGCGGCCAAGCACCATGAAAGCGGTCGGCTTTGGATAGAAAATCCAATATTTTATTTAACCTTTCCAAACCCTCTTTTTTAGTGACATAATTCCTGTCAATCCCGCTTAAAATGGCCATTAAGCCAAATCCGGTAGCGCCTGTTGCAACCGTGCTTTTATCATTCTCCGGATATACATTATCTACATGATAACGTTCGCGACCGGCACCAGATGTTGGTTCTGCACCATCCCAAAAATACTGGAAGGTTTGTTTTTGAACGAGATCAAGCAATTGCTCATCGCTTAGGTTTTTTTTAATGCTGAGATCTGCATCGTAGGTCTGGGTTTTGGCTTTAGAGCATGCACCTAAAATCAACAATGAAACCAGGATAACAGATAATGAAATTTTTGTAGAATAGGTTTTTAGCATCGCGTAAGGGTGAAAAAAGGGCTGCCAGTTTATCTGGCAACCCTTTGAAGTTTATTTTAGTAACCAGGATTTTGCTTAAGCAAACCTCCGCTTAAATCAATTTCGGTTTGTGGAATTGGCCAAACTTCATTTTTATTGGCTTTCCATCCTTTAGGACCAAATACAGTCAATCCTCGGCCTTGCCTGATCACATCGAAATAACGATCGTTTTCCATTGCAAGCTCTACCTGTCTTTCTTTCCAGATAGCTGCTCGTAGTGCAGATTGGTCTGTCGTTGTCACATCAGGTAAAATTGCCGGATTTGACCCTCTCGCACGTTTACGCACCCTGTTTAAAGAAGTAAGTGCCTGCGCAGGATTTCCTAGTTCGTTCGCAGCTTCCGCATTCATAAGCAAGATATCAGCAAATCTTAATACCCTGATATTTTGTTGCGCACCTTCATTATAGCCTGATACTCTGGTATTAAACGGTACGTAAGATTTTTGATTATAACGTGGATTAGGTACAGAAGTAGGAACGAGGTCGCCCTGTGGCGTAGTTTCTCCTCTGAAAAGAATGGTAGCATCTTTTCTTGGGTCTCCGGTTTCATAAGCGGCCTCCAATTCTGCAGATGGTGTATTAAAACCCCATCCCATCACGCCTGCAACGCCTTGAACCTGACTGTATTGTGAGTTAGATGCGTCAGGATTTCCTTGAATCAATGAAGCTTGTACTTCAAATAAAGATTCAACGCTGTTTTCATTTGCTTCTCTAAACCCTTTTTCATAATCAGGGAACAAATCGTATCCCATCGTCATTACCTGATTGGTTAGGGACAGAACATCAGCCCATTTTTTCTGATACATAGCAACTTTTGCCTTCATGCCCAGGGCAGCGCCTTTTGTTGCCCTACCTAAATCTATTGCCGGATAAGATTGGGGTAAAACAGCAGCAGCCTCTGTCAGGTCTTTTTCAATCTGTGCATATACGGCTGTTTTATCAGATTGAGGGATGTTATATTCTGAATTATCTTTAGGAACATTTAATCTTAATGGAACATTTCCATAGGCCCTCACTAATCTGAAGTAGGAATATGCCCTTACGAATTTTGCTTCGGCAAGATATCTGGCTTTTAACGTGGCGTCCATATCAATGTTTGGCACATTATCCAACACCTGGTTACAAAGATTGATATTTTGATACTGACCCGTCCAGAAGCCCAATAAAGATCCCTGAGTAGAAGTTACCGTAAACTGATCAAAAAGATTAAAGAAAGTTGCATCGGTAGGAGTACTGCCTTTGTCTGCTTCATCTGATCCGGTACTTTCAATAGCAATTGCATTAAATGCCACGTTATCCCAGCTACGTAAATTAGCATAAATGGCATTTACACCTTTTAAAGCATCGTCACCTGTTTTCCAAAAGGTAACAGATGGTTGCTGGCCTTGTGGCGGAACATTAAGGAAGTCTTTTTTACAAGATGCGGTAAAAAGCATTGTACCTAAGGCTGTAGCCAAAAGACAAGACTGTATATTTATATTTTTTTTCATTTTGATGTCGATTAGAAAGTTACGTTAACTCCGAAATTATAAGTTGCGAACAAAGGATAAACGTTTGTATCTATACCTGCATTGGTTGGCGTTCCGCCCACCTCGGGACTGAAGCCTTTATACCCGAATATGTTAACAGCATTTTGAGCATTTAAAAACACCCTGAGTCTTTGCATTTTCATTTTGGTGCTGATAGCTGCAGGAAGTGTATATCCTAACTGAATATTTCTCAATCTGATGTAATCGCCTTTTTCTACGTAAAAAGAGTTTGGTGCATTATTCAGGCCTCCCGCCAGATCGGCAGAAGGGTAAGTATTAGATGAACCTTGGCCAGTCCAGCGGTGATCAAAGAAATCTTTGGTGTAATTTTCATTACCAAAACGGTTGCTAAGATTAGCATTAAATACATCTACACCGGCTACACCTTGAATATCGAGTGTTAAATCGAAGTTCTTATAGGCAAAGTTTGTATTTAAACCATAAGTGAACTTAGGATTTGGGTTACCAAGAACAATTCTGTCGGAAAGGTCAATTTTTCCATCACCATTAATATCTGCATATTTAAAATCTCCTTTTTTAAAGCCTGGCCACGCTGCTGCCTCAGCATCTGTTTGGAAAACGCCTACAACCTGATAGCCGAAAAACTCTCCAATAGGGCGGTTGTTAACGGTTCTTGTAGAAAGATACCCACTGGTAATCCCTTCTCCACCCTTGTAAATTGGATTCGCTCCGGATGTTACATTGATTACCTTGTTATTATTGATACCAACGTTTCCACTGATCGAGTAAGTAAAACCACCAGCTGTTTTATCTGCCCATGTGGCTAAAAACTCGAAACCACGATTGCGGATATCTGCCTGGTTAGCAATTAATGAGCTATTTACAGTACCTAAACTTCCTAATACAGGAATATCAAAAATAGCCTGTTCTGTTTTTCTGTTGTAATAATCAGCTTCAATGGTTAATCTGTTGTTTAAAAAGCCCATTTCTAAACCTACATCTGTACCAGCACTTCTTTCCCAAAATAGTGTAGGAGGTACTAAAGATCTGATGCTTGCGCCAGTATAGGGTATGCCACCAAAAATGGCAATCAAGGCTGCCGATTGATCTACCGTTTGAGTAGAAGGGTTGAAAGGAACGCCGGCATTACCCACTTTACCCCAGCTTCCTCTTAATTTTAGATTGCTGAAGATTTTTTGATCTTTCATAAAATCTTCATTACTGATTACCCAGCCTGCACCGATTGAAGGGAAGTTACCCCAAACATTATCAGAACCAAAAAACTGTGAAGCACCATCTCTTCTAACAGATGCGTTGATCAAATATCTGTTTTTGTAACCGTAATTTACCCTTGCGAAATAAGATGCAAAGGTTGATAATTCGCCCCTGTCTACAATACCTCTGCTAGCTGCATCACCCAATGCCAGATACAAATCTCCTTCTGAAGTGTAGGGTACGTTTAATGCTTCGGCATTAATGGCATAAAGTTTATTACGCTGAGCGGTTTGTCCCAACAAAACGGTTAAGCTATGATCTGCCCATTTTTTATCATACGTTAAAGTGTTTTCAATAATCCAGTTTCTGTTTTCAACGCGATCTATATCCAGTTTACTGTTTGTATTTTGCTGGGTATTACTGGCTTTGTAAACCGGTACGTATCCCCGGACTTCTTCCTGGCCGAAATCACCACCAAAGCTTGTTTTAAAGGTAAAATTCTTCAGGAATTTTAATTCGGCATAAATGTTACCGGTAACTTTATACTTCGTTGTGTTTTGATTAAAGAAATCAAGCGTAGCCTGAGGGTTCATGTTACTTCCATTACCCAGATTAAATGCATTTGGATCGCCGTAGCTGCCATCAGCATTAAACACCGGAACCACTGGTGATGCTGCATATAAGGCTCTGAAAATACTGTTAGGAGCATCCTTAGATTTGCTCGAGGTAGCAGTTACATTATACCCCACTTTTAAGGGCTCAAAAATTTGGAAATCGTTTGATAACCGTGCCGTATATCTTTTATAGTTATTATTTTTTACGATACCATCCTGATCTAAATAACCAAGCGATAGGTTATAGGTAGATTTTTCCGTTCCACCGCTTACGGATAGCTGGTGGTTGGTTACCAAAGCATCTCTTAAGATAACATCGTACCAGTTTGTGCCTTCGCCTAAATTGGTGTTTGCAAATAAAGGAGCAACTGGCGGATTTTGTAAGCTATAGGCCTCGTTTACAGCGGTGGCATATTCTGATGCATTTGCCATTTCGACCTGATTGGTCACTTTTTGAAAACCTACCGTTCCGTTATAGTTAATAACAGCATCACCTCTTTTTCCTTTGTTGGTCGTAACTAAAACCACACCATTTGCAGCTCTGATACCATAAATAGATTGCGAAGAAGCATCTTTTAAAATACTAATACTTGCGATATCTGCAGGATTTAGGAAGTTGATGTCATCATACCAAACACCATCTACCACGTATAGCGGACCCGTTTTACCATAAATGGTTCCGGTTCCCCTGATGGTAATGGTTGGTGATGCTCCTGGAGTTCCAACGTTTGTGATCGAAACACCGGCAACTTTTCCCTGTAACGCACTTACCGGATTTACAGAAGGTTGTTTAGAAATATCTTCACCTTTTACGTTTGCCACAGACCCTGTTACGTCAATTTTACGTTGTGTACCATAACCTACTACTACAACCTGCTCTAATTGTTGTGTAGATGATGCCAATGATACATTAATAGTCGTTTGATTATTTACAGCTTGCTCAAATGCTGTGTAGCCTACAAAGTTGAATACCAAGGTGGCATTAGCCGGCACACTAATGGAGTAGTTGCCGTTTACATCTGTTTGGGTGCCACTTTGTGTGCCCTTGATTAAAATAGATACGCCAGGTAATGGAGTCTTATCACCGCCATCGATTACCTTACCTTTTACAGTAATGTTTTGCGCTAATGCTACGTTAATTGTTAGCAAACAAAATGCAGCGAGAACAGAAATTCTTGTAAAAATTCTTTTCATGCTTTATTATAAATTTAGTTTAATTGTTAGTTAAATGTGGGGTTGTTTTTGTAGATGTGCAAGTGATTTTACCTCTACATTAATACATCAACAAGATCGATGATGCTCAGTAGGGAGCTAAACTGAATGCGATTTTAGGTCAAAAACGCAGTTTTTTTGAATTTTAACGAAATGTTAACACGTAGCTATGTGTAAAAAGTACACCAAGTATTTTGTGGGGTTTCAAAAAACCTTATGAGAGGTAATGATGTAGTGCCTGACAAGTAAAAGAAATAAAAAAATCAACTAGGATTGTTTTATACATCCATATTTTTTAAGGATGACGTGTTATTTTTATATTAGATTATCGTTAAGGAAGGAGAAATAAGGGAGCTAAAGTTCCATTAAAAATTCGGTCAGATTTTTATCATGTGGTACTTCAAGTTTTTTGCGTAAACGATACCGGCGGATTTCTACCCCTCTTAAACTGATGTTCAGTAACGATGACATCTCCTTACTGCTCATATTCATCCTTAAATAAGCACATAGTTTTAGATCATTTGGAACCAAATCAGGATGCTGTGCTTTTAACTTTTTAAAGAAACTTTCGTGTGCTTCGTTAAAACTGTTTTCAAACAGGTGCCAGTCGCGTTCATCATTCATTCCGTCGTTAATTACCTTTTGTATTTTTCGGGTCTGCTCTTCCGAAAGTTTCTTGCCATTTTCATCTTTTAGTTTACTAATATCATCAGCCAGTTTTTGAAGCAACTCGTTCTTGTATACCAGTGTCATGGCAGAGTTGGCCAGCTCCCTGTTTTTAGAAGCCAGCTCGGCCTGAAGCTTTTCAGTTTGTAATTTGATAATTTGCTTTTCGCTAATTTCCGCTTCCTGTCTTAATTTTTCCTGTTGTTCGGCTTTTAAACGATCGGTAATTATTTGACTATCACGCTTCAGTTTCCTTTCGTAGATCTTTTTGCCAAAGATCAAAATTACGACAAAAAGGATGGTATATAATAAAATGGCCCAATTGTTCAGGTACCAGGGGCGTAAGATGGTAAATGTATAAATCGTTTCGTTACTAACCGTATTATCATCAACTTTTGCCCTCACTTTAAAAGTGTAGGTTCCGGCGCTTAAATTGGTGAAATCTTTCTGGGTAGCATAAGTCCAGTCAGACCAGTTACGGGAGTAGCCTTCCAGGTAAAACTGATACCTCACTTTGGCTTGCCTATAATAAGGCAGTGCATAAGAAATACGGATATTATTTCTGTTGTTTTGAATTTCTGTTGCTTCTCCGCCATTTCCGGCTTCGCTAATAAGTGAGAATTTGTCGGTGATATTTTCTACACGTCTGATTAAAACAGCGGGCAGTTTTTTCTTTTCCTGGCTGAGTTGGGCGGTGGGATTATAAATTACAAAGCCATCGTCAACACTGATGAGGTAAATTGAGTTACTGATGCGACTGATGTTTTCATAGTATTGAACCATCCGGCCATCTAAAATGCTAAACTGATTCGAATCGATTTCTACCTTGCCCGGCTCACTGAAGTTGACCAATGCAGTTTTACCATGATTGATAAACCAGTATTTTTTACTGCCTGCAGGAATAATTTTGTTGGAAGTTTCGAAAGAACCCAGGCTTTTATTGAGCGCTTCATATTTAGTGAATTTATTGCTCAGATCATCGTAGGTATAAAAACCTGCATCAGATGAAAATACAATCTTATTCTCGAGGTTGAAAATGTTAATGTTGTAATTACCAGGTAGCCCATTCTGCTCATCGAAATATTTGGTACTTATTACCTTGGTATAATCAGGGCTAAGGCTTAGTTTGAATAAGCCTTTATAGGCATGGCCAACCCAGATGTCACCTCTGTTATCTTGTTCAACGTATCTTGAAGGCGCTGTAAAACCAGCTATTTTGGTGGAAAATTTTAATCCTGAACCAGGCGACTCGGTAAACAAAGACAAGCCTGTATAAGTCCCCTGGATAAGATAATTTGGGTTGGAATTGAGTTTTTTGATGGTCCAACCACCTGCCAGTTTTGATATCCATTCAATTTTGTCGCCCAAAACTTTAAAAGTACCACTGTTATGACCGCAAATTAATTCATTATCAATAATGGACAGCTCCCAAACCTGGCCCTGCGAATTGGGAATTAACCGGAAATTGAACGGCAGCAGGTTATCCGGCGACCACTCGCTGTAAAATAACCCCTGGTTGGTACCGAGATAGATTTTATGATTGAAAATAATGCTCGAGTAAACCGTTCCAAACTGACCTGTTTTATCGAAATAAAAATATAAGGGTGAATTCAGTTCTATCCGGTCGATTCCATTGTCGAGCCCCGTCCATAGATTTTGCTCATTATCCGCGTATAAGCTTAAAACCGTATTATTCTGCAAACCGCTCGATTTATTGATCCGCTGCACAATTTTTCCATCTTCATCTATAATAATCAAACCGTTTAGAATGGTGCCATAAGCAAAATACTTGCCTAGTAAACTTACTCCATTGTTGAGCTGGTAGGTTTTTAAATAATTATTTGCGGGAGTATTTAAAGGTGTAAAATCTTTGCCGTCGTAAATAAATAATCCCTGTTTGCTGGTTCCAATGATCAGGCCTGTGGTTTTATAAGGAAGAATAGATAATATACCCTCTTTGCCCAACTTTTCACTATTAGGGATGTAGACTAATTTGTTGCCCACCAATTCAAATAAGCCTTTTTCCAGTACTTCGATAAAGTATCTGTTATTTACCTTATGGAGAAAGAGGAATGATGCCGGTGATTTTATCACCTCTATTTTGTTGTTTTTATAAATGAATATTTTGGAGAATGACTGGAAAATTACCCTGTTTGGATCTACATAAATTTTCCATACCTCATCATCTGTTTTTATCCCTTTTGGCAGCAGATTGGTAAGTGAATTATAGCTTAATTTATTGTTTTTAATGGCCCAATAACCAAATTCGCCAAAGCTACCTGTATAAATTCTTCCGTTTTTGTCGGTGGCTACAGCTCTAACAATTTGCCTGTTCGGCATCTGGTATTTTTGCCAGTAACGTCCATCGAAAGTTAATAATCCTTCCGCATTGCCAAAGTACATTACGCCATTTTTATCTTTGGCTATGCTCCAGTTCTGGTTTCCTGATGAATAAACAGCTTTAGGATAATTCTCAATGTAAGGAACGCCAATACTTTTAATTTCTGATGCGGCGCTGGTTATAGTGACGCAGGATAAAAACAGTAATAGCCTGAAGTAGTTTAGCATAAAGTGATATTGGGTACACCCATTATGCCCACAAAGTAAAGAAAAATTGTTAGAACATGGGAGAGTGCGTAGGGTTGATTGTTTTTTAGTTGATGGTTAATGGCCAAATTGTTTAGGCCAGGCTAAGTTAACTTGAGGTTTGATTAACCTCTGTGGTTGATGGTTTTTTAGTCGGTGGTTGCAAATTGCCGGGGGCAAGCGGTTCATAAGTTTGTGACGGATCCTTTGATTAAGCTGGATTCATACGATGTGGCTATCAGCATGTACCATCAAATAATCTTATTAAATCGATGTCTTCAATTTTGATATCATTTTGCAGAGTTGTTCGTATTCCATGTATAGTCTTTTAAATTCCAGTTCAGTAATGTAATTTCTTGATGAAGCCATAAAAAGACAGCTTACAACTTCTAATCCAGATCGGACAGAGTAGGTCAGAAATCTTTTGAACTCCGCTTTCGATTGACCCATACAGCCTTCAGCAATGTTAAGGTTTACTGAATCTGCTGCTTTTTTAATTTGATTGGTGAGACTGAACAACTCTATCTTCGGAAAGTTTTTAGCAATAATATCTATTTCATTACTGAGCTTTAATGAGATCTGCCATACTTTTAGTTCTTCAAATTTGAAAGCCATAACATTGAATTTAGATTAAATATAATCATCTGCTTCAATATTATAAATTATGATAATTTGATTTTAGCTATGTTAAATTACCATAAGCTATCAACCATTAACTAATAGACTATTAATTATGCCCCTAGGCTATAAACTCTAAAACTATGAGCCATTAACCAACCTTCACTGCTACCGGCTGCGGTACCTTCACATAGTAACCTGTACCATCGTAAGGGCGTTTGCGCGGATTGGTTGTACATGCTACTGAGCAGCAGCCCTGAAGCTGTTCTCCGCAGGCATCGCATTGGGTAATATGCTCATTACATTCAGGATTGGCGCAGTTAATCATTTTTGGCGTCGTAACTCCACAATTGTAACAAACTGAAACTACTGTTGGGTTAACCTGGTTTACATCTACTGCTATGCGGTTGTCAAATACGTAACATTTGCCTTCAAAATCTTTTCCGCCGGCTTCCTTGCCATATTTTATAATACCACCGTGCAATTGATAAACATCATTAAAGCCATGGTGCAATAATAGGGCAGAGGCTTTCTCGCATTTAATACCGCCCGTGCAATAAGTGAGTATTTTTTTGTCTTTATATTGGGCTAGCTGGTTAATCTGCTCAGGAAAATCACGGAAATTCTCAATGTCGAGCGTTATGGCATTTTTAAATTTACCCAGATTATGTTCGTAATTAGAGCGTACATCCAGAATTACTACGTCCTCATCATCCTTCATTTTCATGAAATCGACAGGTTCTAAATGTTTACCTGTTTGTTTATTAGGATCAATAATCGTGGTATCCCTTAAACCAGAGTGCACAATTTCCGATTTGTAACGGCAATGCATTTTCAGGAATGAAAGTTCCTCTACATCATCAATCTTAAACTCTGTTTTGGCAAACCTTTCATCAGCATGTATAGCAGTCATATAGGTTGCACAAGCTTCAGGAGTACCCGATACCGTGCCGTTTAAACCTTCATCGGCCACGATAATACGGCCAACAAGACCTAATGATTTACAAAATTTAAGATGATCGGCAGCAAATTGTTCTGCCTCTGCTATGTAACTATAGCAATAGTAAAGTAATGTCTGATATTTTTTCATAACGCTGTTGATACCGTTGCAAACGGCGTTTAAAGCGGTGCAAAGATAAGGGAATTATGTAAAATGTAAAAATGGAAAATGTCTCAATCACTATCATCCATTTTACATCAAACATCTTCCATTCTAGAAGCCATACGAGATCCTAAATCCTTGCGTTAACTTACGGTCGCCATCATAGGCAAAACCATAACTGGCACGTAATACCAGGCGCTGGATCCCGAAATAGAATTCTTTGTAGTTCCTTTTTTCGGGCGATGATAAATAACCGCCTCCAATAAATTCTTCGAGTTTTGCCTTACGCAACAATGGAATTTTATTCATGAAGAAGCCTGCAAAATTATGTTCTAAATGGGCTTCGAAGTATTGTTGATTCGTGCTGAACTGATAAAAGTCCAGATATTGAAATTTTCTTAAATTAGGAGGGAAAATGGTAGAAATGTTACCTGCGAAATGTTTAAAATCAGGATAATACATATTTTTGTTGTTCAGGAACTTGCCTACCCCGGCCAAAAATGAGGTATAGCCCCATAATCCCATTCCAATTCTATCCTCCGCTACCTCCAGTTTTACAAAATCGTAATCAATATCGCTATTTAACACACCGTTAAAGCCTTTTTTGTATAATAGTGTAATTTTTGGAAATTTTGATTCAGTATAAAACTTACCATCCGGACGGGTAATGTATTGCTGTCCGAAAGTATAGGTTAAACTCGCCGTTGCACTGAAAGAATTATAGGTTGGGAAAAGCGGCGTATCTGCTGTTGGGTTGAAAGGGTTGTTCGAAGTGAATTCGCGGTCTTTGGCATCTATAAATTTAAATGTAGTGTTATTGGTGAGACTTTTATTCCTGCTGTAATCTAAAGCTAAACTTCCCTGGAGGCCCGAAGTCAGTTCACGGGTAGTGTTAATATTGATAAAGCTCTTTTCGTAAAACTTGGCAAAGTTTTTCTCGTAGAATAACGAGTTGATGGTATTGCCTAATTGCGTCATAGAACCCAAATTGTTCAGGTCAAATATCCCGTTCCCGAATGAGGCACCTATA
Source organism: uncultured Pedobacter sp. (assembly GCF_913776295.1). Taxonomy (GTDB): domain Bacteria; phylum Bacteroidota; class Bacteroidia; order Sphingobacteriales; family Sphingobacteriaceae; genus Pedobacter. Next base: position 135,919 of record NZ_CAJYOJ010000039.1, on the reverse strand, counting down.
CTCGCTCGCTTAAGCGGGTCGTAATAATAACTACCGCTTAAACTTCCGGTAAGCTTCTGGTTGGCAAAACCATACCTTAATTCAGGCCGGATGGAATAAGACCTTCTATTTTCAAAATCCTTGCGATAGGTAACGCCATATTTTATCGCAAATCCTTCTACCGTATTATAAAATATAGCTTTTAATACAGGGTCGAAACTCCAGTATTCTTTGTCGTACCGATCATTGATACTTACCCCCCTAAGCAAAAGTTTACCTATCCCGAATTTATTGTTCTCTCTTTCCAGCGAATCGAGGTATTTTTTAGACTCTTTTAACTTCGCTATACTGTCTTTTTTGATATAGTTGATTCTTTCATCTTCGGTTAGCGGAATAGGTCTGTTATTTTTCCAATAAATCGAATCTTTTTTATTCACCATTTCGGTAACTTTTAAGATTTCTCCATTGAAGAAGTTTTTTGGGAATTTAGGATCAAGGTTGTAATTGCTATAAATGCCGACATAATAACCGGCTATTTTAAACCCCAGCACATTGCCGCCAAATTTAAAATTAATGGCAGTAGGCATGTAAGCTTCATTAACCTTGGTAAACTGCTGGCTGATGTGCAGTGTATCAATAAAGTTGATGCCTGCGTTTTTGGTGAGGTAAACATCTGTGTTGTAAATCCTCCAGCTATCATCAATAATATAGATAATCCCCCTAAAAACAGGATCGTTTTCGCGACGGGGAATCACCTCTATTTTATGTATGGTCTCCCCATTTTCTTTGCTTTCGCCCAATAATTTATATTTATAATAAAAGAGGGCATTATCTGCAATTGGTGAAATATATCCCCTGGCACTTAATTTGTTTTCGAGCAGGTAATTGTCGTAAAAATTGATGATCAGATCGGATGCCTTGTTAAAACTGAATGTATTGTTCCGTCCGGCAACCTTTGATGAAATCATTTCCTCATGCACCTCATTGGGCCGCCTGAAATTAAATTTACTTTGCGATTCTGAAAGGTAAATAATACCTCTGCGATTGGTGTCCAGTTCTAAAATTTTCTGTATATCCTGCCCAAAGAACTTTTTTGGTGCCCCTTTTAACCGTTGCACCCCTTTAATATAAACATCACAGCTAAAGGCTTTCACTTCATTCAGATGCACTTTTCGCTCCTGAATGGCTTTGCGGATAATAGCATAGGCCGGATCTTCTGCATTGGCCGTTATATTCACATTTTCTAAAGTATAACTTTCTGATGTTAAGGTAACGTTGAGCGATTGATCTGCCGATAGATTGATCACATGATCCTGCTGTTTATAACCTACAGCCCTAAAACTTAATGTATGTCGACCGTTATTCAACTTCAACGTATATATCCCGTCAATATTCGCCGATGTTCCTTTAGTGGTATTTTTTAAATAAATTGACGCAAAAGGTATGGGCTGTCCGCCGCTATCTTTAACAATTCCAGAAACAGTATGTTGCTGAGCTAACATCGTGTTGGTAAAGCCACAAAAAAACAGGAGCGTAAAAATTCTTATCATATGTTAGGTTAGTAGTAGGCTATAAATATCGAATAACTTTAACACTATACACATAGGTATATGTTAAAGTTTGTTAAGATCGAAAAAAAATAATCCGGATAAATGCTTTTTGAAAATACGGCAATCGGATGTGGTTTTGATCGGGCTTGCGGTCATCTGTAAAATGTAGGTATAAAATTGCCTGTTTAGGTCGGAAAAGACTTTTTTTTATAACTTTGGACCAAAATTCAACCATATAAAAGGCCATGTACAAAACATTACAACCAGTTCTTCAAAAAGAACTTGAAGAAATCGAAAACGCTGGATTATTTAAACGTGAAAGGATTATTGTTACGCCTCAGGGTGCCGACATTAAGGTAAGTAGCGGTGCTGAGGTGATCAATTTCTGCGCAAATAATTATTTAGGGCTTTCTTCTCATCCAAAAGTGATAGAAGCAGCTAAAAAAGCAATCGATGATCATGGCTATGGAATGTCTTCAGTACGTTTTATCTGTGGTACACAAGATGTACATAAGGAACTTGAAGCTAAGATTTCTAAATTTTTAGGCACAGAGGATACTATTTTGTACGCTGCTGCTTTTGATGCAAACGGTGGAGTTTTTGAGCCATTGTTCAACGCTGAAGACGCTATTATTTCTGACGAGTTAAATCATGCATCAATTATAGATGGAGTAAGATTGTGTAAAGCACAACGTTTCCGTTATAAAAATGCCGATATGGAAGATTTGGAGAAACAATTAATTGCGGCCAAAGATTGCAGACATCGGATTATCGTTACCGATGGCGCTTTTTCGATGGACGGATCTGTAGCTCCTTTAGATAAAATTGCAGATTTAGCCGATAAGTATGAGGCATTGATCATGATTGATGAATCGCACTGTACTGGTTTTATTGGTCAGAACGGTCGCGGAACACATGAGCATTTTAATGTCATGGACCGTATCGATATCATTACGGGTACTTTGGGTAAAGCTTTAGGTGGTGCGTCTGGCGGTTTTACCTCGGGTAAAAAAGAAATTATTGATATGTTACGCCAGCGTTCCCGTCCTTATCTCTTTTCTAATACACTAGCACCGGCAATAGCAGGTGCATCTATTGCCGTATTGGATATGTTGAGCGAAACCACATCATTAAGGGATAAATTAGAAAGGAACACCAAATATTTCCGTGAAAAAATGACAGAAGCCGGTTTCGATATTAAACCAGGTTTCCATCCCATTGTTCCGGTAATGTTGTACGATGCTAAAGTTGCACAGCAGTTTGCGGCGAAAATGTTGGAAGAAGGGATTTATGTAATCGGGTTCTTTTATCCGGTTGTACCTCAGGGCAAAGCCAGAATCCGTGTGCAGTTATCGGCCGCGCATGAGCAACACCACTTAGATCAGGCCATTGCTGCCTTTACCAAAGTGGGTAAAGAGTTAGGGCTAATTTAAAACCTGTAGATCTATTTAAACAACAAAAGCCGCCCTAAGCGGCTTTTGTTGTTTATGGGTTCATTTTCTTTTATAATGGTATTGTAAACAGATTATTTGAACCCATATGCCATGAAATTATTGGATAATTTGCCGTATATTTGAAGCCATGTTACAGGACAAAATAACACAGTATACTGAGAAGATTAATGCTTTCGTAACGGAGAAGGCAGACGAGTTAGAGCAGTTCCGCATTAAATATCTAGGAAGCAAAGGCATCATAAAAGAGATTTTCGACGAATTCAAATCGGTTTCTGTGGAAGAAAAAAGATCGTTGGGCAAGGTTTTAAACGAGTTTAAACAATTGGCCGAGTCAAAATACCTTACACTTAAAGAAGCTACAGAAAACACCGGTACCAAAAGTGAAAGTTCGGAATTGGATTTAACTTTGCCAGGCGAAGGTATCGAGATTGGTTCACGTCATCCATTAGCCCTTGTACGTAGGGAAATTGTGGAGATTTTTGCGAAACTGGGTTTTACGGTAGCAGAAGGACCTGAAATTGAAGATGACTGGCATAATTTCTCGGCGTTAAATTTCCCTGAAGAGCATCCGGCAAGAGATATGCAAGATACTTTCTTTATTAAAAAAGGAGGTGAGAAAGGTGATATTGCTTTACGTACCCATACCTCTTCTGTACAAGTACGCATGATGGAGCAAGGTCAGCCACCCTTCAGGGCAATTATGCCAGGCCGTGTTTACCGTAACGAAGCCATTTCTGCCCGTGCACATTGCTTTTTTCACCAGATAGAAGGTTTGTATGTGGATGAAAATGTTTCATTTGCAGATTTAAAGCAAACTTTGTTTTATTTCGTACAGGAATTGTACGGTGAGGGTACAAAAGTTCGTTTCCGTCCGTCATATTTCCCGTTTACCGAACCATCTGCAGAAATGGATATTTCCTGTACCATTTGTAAAGGTACCGGTTGCCAGCTTTGTAAATATAGTGGTTGGGTAGAAATTTTGGGCTGCGGTATGGTAGATCCGAATGTTTTGGAAAACTGCGGCATCGATTCAAAAAAATACAGTGGTTTCGCCTTCGGAATGGGGATAGAGCGTATCGCCAATCTAAAATATGAAATTAAAGATCTCCGTTTATTTTCTGAGAATGATGTACGTTTCTTAAAGCAATTTAAATCTGCTTTAATTTAATGATGAAATATTTATATAGCATATTGTTTGTACTCCTGATGGTTACGGGTTGTGGTAAAGACGAGGGTTTTATTCCTGATGTGCCTGTAAATTATAATGTGACGATAACGGAGTTTAGCCTAAAGGCCGTAAACAATGTCTTAGTCGTTTCAAACAACGGAGTAGGTGGATTATTGATTGTAAAAACACCACTCGGGGGATACGTTGCCTTCGATCGATGTAGTACGGTAAACCCGGAAAAGATTTGCAAGGTAGCACCAGATGATAGCGGTGTAACGGCTACCGACCCTTGTTCGGGCGCAAAATTTTCACTGCTTGATGGAAGTCCGCAAAAAGCACCTGCCGTAAGAAGCTTAAAAGCATACAATATTAGTTTGCAAGGCAATACACTATTACACGTAAGCAATTAGAATGGAAGCTGAAAAAATAAAAGAAACAGTAAAAAAGGCTGCCAAAGAACTATTTAGAAAATACGGTTACCATAAAACCAGTGTAAACGAAATTGCCAAAAAGGCCCGTATTGCCAAAGCAACTATTTACAAATATTTTGAGAGTAAAGAGCAGGTTCTGGATAGTATTTTAATGGATTATCTGGATCAGAACCTTTACGAAATATTAAACAACAAAGTAAGTTACGCTTCAGAAGAAGAACACTTAAAAGCACTGGTAATGAAAACCAGTCGCCTGTCGTTTACTGCATGTAATGAATTTATCGGCTGGGATTTTGTGCGTGAAAATGCAAACTCACAAGAGTTTTTGAAACATTTATCAGATCAGCTTGAAGCTTTACTATTGGCCGCTTACCTGCAGCTGGATAACTTTAAAAATAATCCGGCAAGAAGGGAAGGTTTGGCATTTTTGCTCAAAGCAAGTAAAAGTATTGTGTTTTCATTCGCGTTTACTTCAGTTAGTGATTCTGACGTACGGAAGAACTTTGTGAGTTTTCAGAAAGAAATACTGCCGTTTTTGGTTAAGGCTGCACTATAAAAAAGATTTCATGATTGGTCGTGATCTAGACCGCAGCATAGCGGAGTGCCCTGCCCGTACAGGCGGGGAGAGATCTATCGAATGAAAATTGGATGTCGTAACGTAACGGTGCGACTGGAATTAGTGATGGTAAAAATTTTCATGCTGAATTTATTTTACAAGGAAGAGATATTATTGTCAATTGCCTTGTAGTTACTTCGTGCTCAGCATCTTTGATAAAGGATAGACCCTGAAATGAATTTACTACGTAGCTTTCCGCTGCGCTACAGGTCAGGTTGACAATACTTGAAATCCTAGTTTATCTGTGTGTCTATGGTTGAAAATTCGGTTTACTGATTATAATAATCTTTCAGTTTAAATTTCTGCACCGTTTTTTTTACTTTTCCATCAACGATCTTTTGCGTAATAACCGTAACTACATCTGCAATGCTCGAATCTTCAATGATCGATGAGTCTTCGTAAGGTAAATTTTTAGCGTTGAATCTGTAGTTTACAGTCTTATCAAAACAACAACCATCTTTTTGATGAATAGCGATTTGCTTTGTTTGTTTGTCAATATCGAACATGCCCAGGTTTTCGCTGGCCAGTTTGGTCAGTTCCCCGCTCTTTAAAAATTTATTTTCTTTTGATGATAAATAAATGTCATATGAAGGACTGGCATAGGCACCGTTATTGCCGTTTCTAATCGCAATATCTTCCAGTCCGTCGAAATTGAAATCGCCGAAAATTAAAGGTGTCTGATATTTTCCAAGTTCCAGCCATCCAAGTTTAGCATTTTGACTTTCGGTTAAGCCGAAATCCAGGTCTTCGGAATGAAAAATGTCTATTTCTCTATCATTAACCTTATCATAAACAATAATGGTGGCTTTTCCGCTACAGGCATTTCCCTCACATTTATCGACAAAGATTTTAGCCTTGTATTGTTCAGAGCTATTGTTTGCCAGGAACTTAAATTGTGCTTGCGCATTACTGAAAAGAAGCAAAATACCGCAAAAGATGAACAAACTTTTCATTAAATATTTTTGGGTAAAATTACGCCAATATCATCTCTCAAAAAGTTAAAAAAGGTTAACGTTTTCTTTTGCGTGTTTTGATATAGCTTTGTACCGCAGCTTTGGTGGTAAGCCAATCTCTTCCCTCTTTATAAGCATCTATTTTGCCTTGCCTGGCCAACAAGCTTACGTACTCCTGGCCATAAGGAACATCAGGTTCTGAAACGATATTGGATATGGGCTCATAATCGCCATAATCGTTTCCAGGCAGTGCATTGATGTAAATATTTAGCGAACGTTCTAAAGCCTGCAGCATCAATAAACAAAGTTTATGATACTTACCCTTGTTAGCCTGATTAAGTGCTTCGTAATATTTCTTTCTGTCGTTTTTGAGAATGATTGCAGGGGGGAAGCCCTTGCGCATGAGGAGTAAATTCATGGCAAGCCTCACGGTACGCCCATTCCCGTCAAAAAAAGGATGGATCCAAACGAGTTTATGATGGAAAATACTCGATAATAAAATATCGTTTAAGCCCAATGGATTATCATTGACAAAGGTGATCAATTGATCTAATAAATCAGAAACTTTATTAGCATTAGGTGGTGTAAAGTTTGCGCCTACAATGCGTACCCCGCCATTTCTTAAACGGCCTGCATAATCATCTTCAATGCTTCTGAGCACCAGGCCATGAAGCGATAAAATGTCAATGCTCCTCAGGATATAATCTTTATTGACTAAGGTATGGAGGTAATCAATGGCTTTCTCATGGTTATAAGCTTCGAAATGTTCACGTAGCGATTTGCCTTTAACCGTTATGCCTTCCTGTAAAACCATTTGAGTTTCTTTCAGGCTTAATGTATTTCCCTCTATACTGTTTGAGTTATATGTCCACTCAAGTGTGAGATCTTCTCTGATCCGGTTTAGCGCGCTATTGGGCAATGGCCTTGAAGTTTCTAACCTGGCCTTTTTTTCATATAACCTTTCTATTTGAGGCAGTAGCTCTTTTAAATCGCTTAAATCAAAATCCCACATACCCAAAGGTATTAATTATCGGATGATTATGAAAATAAAGCTATCCGATATTAAAATTTTTCCAAAAAAAAATGATAACGGGTTGTTATCATTTTAAATTACTTTTGAACTATCTTATTCCCATTTAAATACTTTTACCGCAACTGCGTAAATACCAATTCCCCAGAGCAATAGAATCATGATCTGGAATTTAACATCCCACAGTCCTAAACCTTCGAAAGCTACCTTACGCATGGCATCATTTAAATAGGTAAGCGGTAAGGCCCTGCTAATCGGCTGTAGCCAGCCAGGGAAGGCCTCGATAGAAAAGAATGTGCCCGATAATAAAAACTGTGGTAAAGTTACGATATTCGATATTGGGGGTACCATGCTCTCGCTTTTGGCAATGCCAGAAATAATAAAGCCAAAGCCCATAAATACAATAATGCCGAGTGTGGCCAGTACAAGCATGTTGACGACCGTGAGTGCGCCATTTACAAGTGTGAATCCAAAAAAGAAATGGCCAATCAAAATGATAAATAAAGCACCGATTAAAGCAAAACCGATACGGGCAATCCCTTCGCCAATTACAATGCTCGAGCGCCTTACCGGAGTAGCAAAAAAGCGTTTGATCACTAAAGTTTGGCGCAAACTTAAGAAAACGAATGCTGTTCCGAAAACACCGGTGCTCAATAGCGAAAAGCCCAACTGTCCGGGAAGGATAAAATCAATCGTTTTATACTCGCGACCTGTAATGGTGCTTTCTTTAATTTCTGCAACGTTGGGCTTTAAGGTTTTATCGTAAAAGATGTTATTTAGAACCGATTTTAAAATTCCTCCTTTATCTCTTGATGCCGAAGTGTAAACCACATTAACCGAATAGGCTGCAGAATTGACTTTTCTGTGCACATCAATCATGGCATCAACGTTGCCCTTTTCCAGTAATTTAGCAAATTCGGTTTTGGATTTATCTTTTACTAAACGGATCATCCCTGTTTTTTCCAGCATGCCCATTACCGGGTTATTTACATCCGAACCTGGTGTTACCCCAACATCGATATGGGTTCCGCCACCACCTAAAAAGCCAAATACAAGAATAAATATCAAGGGGAAAGCTAGGGTAAAAACCACCGCCGAAGGACTCCGCATGATAGAACGGAAACTTGCTTTTGCAAGGGCTAGGGTTGCTGTAAGGTTATTATAACCCCCAGCCCCTGAAAAGGAGTTTGAATTTTTTTCGTGTATATCTTTTTGCATATTGATTCTGCTGGATTTTATTTAAAAAAATGTATGAAGCATACTAGGTTTCAAGTTTCCCCCTTATGAGGGCTAGGGGGCTTATTCACGCCATTCTTGCCCGGTAAGATTTATGAATACATCTTCCAGATTGGCCTTTTTAACCTCTTTTTTACGCTCAAAACCGCTGTTTACTAATTTGTCTATTAAGTTGTCAGGCGTATCCAAAGCGATAATTTGTCCGCGTTCCACAAATGCAACACGGTCGCAAAGCTGTTCGGCCTCGTCCATGTAATGTGTAGTAATTACCACTGTTGTTCCTGCATCGCGGATTTCGGTAATCAGGTCCCAAAGATTCCTGCGGGCCTGGGGATCGAGGCCTGTTGTAGGCTCGTCCAAAAAAATAATCTTTGGTTGATTGATGAGCGTTGTAGCGATAGAGAAGCGCTGTTTTTGTCCGCCTGAAAGGGCTTTATATTTAGCTTTGGCCTTATCCTGAAGGTTTACTTTCTCCAACATCTCCATCGGTTTGATATTGGCGCCATATAAACCTGCGAAAAGTTCAATCAGTTCGATCAGGTTTAGATTTGGATAATAACCGGCAGCCTGTAGCTGCACGCCAATAATCTGTTTAATGTTTTGGGGGTGCTGATCAACAGAAAAACCGTCAACGATAATTTCGCCTGATGTTTTAGCGCGTAACGTTTCGATAATCTCGAGCGTAGTGGTTTTGCCAGCACCATTAGGGCCAAGCAGACCAAAAATTTCATTTTCAAACACCTCAAAGCTTAGCCCATGAACGGCCACGAAATCATCATATTTTTTAACCAGATCTTTAATACTGATAATGGCTTTTTTTGTTTCCATGTTGCGAATGTAAGGAGCTTTAAATGAATAGGAAATGAATTTTTGAATACATAGGCGAAAATGTCGGTAAAATGATGTTTGGGGTAGGTAAAGCCATCATTTAATTTTTTTTCTGATTAAAATGATGATGTCCCGGTCTATCGAATCTATTATATAACTGTTTTTTGCTTGATTAAATGTCTGATCAAAAACGATTTTGTCTTTCGAAAGAATGAATGCTCCGCTGGTGCGGATACTGTCGCTCGGAATAACATAAGATTCCCTGTAGATACGTTCATATTCCATTCTGTGTTTCCAGGGATTTTGATACTCCAGTACCTTTTTTCCAGAATAGGTACCATCAGGCTTAAGCGATACGAAATAGGTGGTTTTCAGATTGTATGATTCGGTACTCCAGGCGCTATCTGGTTTCTTGGCTGAATTAAATTTATAGATTAATCCATATTGGATCTTTTCTACAAAATCCATATTGTTTGTTATTTGGTTTTGAAGCCTGAAGTTTTCATTGATGCCGTATAAAGTATCCAGGTTTTTATTTGCTGAAAATTTCCATTTTGTATAGATGTAATCCTCCGGTTTTATTACCTCATTTATCCTTTTGAGGTATACGGTGTCTATCGTGATAGATGCGCCTTTGCTTTGTCCGCCACCAAAACGGTTAAAGCCCTCTATATTATAGCTTAGATACCCTTCTTTTTTTATATTCTCAGAAAAATGAAGCGGAGGAGCCTCCATCGTAAAAAGTTCGGTTAGTAAAAATTTATTATACCTGATTTCTTTGAGGAAAAATTTTCCATTAGCATCGGTAATGGTTTCGCCAACTTTGCAGCCTGCAATAGGTTTGCTATCATAATCTAATATTGTGCCTGATATGGCCGGTCTTGATAACCTGGAGATGCAGGAGCTAAACAGAGTTATCGAAACAGCAAATAATATTAGGAAGCGCTTTTTAAACATATTCTAATTTAAATAAAAAAACACTGCCAATAAAAATGAGCAGTGTTTTAATGCTTTAATAGAAAAACTAAACTTTACCAGGCTAATTCACCTTTCATTACTTCAACAAAATCATCAAATAAGTAACGCGAATCGTGTGGACCTGGTGAAGATTCTGGGTGATATTGAACCGAGAATGCCTTTTTACCTTTAACACGGATACCTTCTATAGATTTATCATTTAAGTTAACATGTGTAACTTCTACTTTATCGGAGTTTCTAACCTCATCGGGAATTACACCAAAACCATGGTTCTGTGAGGTAACCTCGCAATGATCTTTGATGATATTTTTTACCGGGTGGTTTAATCCACGGTGACCATTAAACATTTTCATGGTGCCGATACCATTAGCTTCTGCTAATAGCTGGTGACCCAGGCAAATACCAAATAATGGCTTATCTTCAGCTAATATCTCTTTGATCGTTTCTACTGCGTAAGGCATCACTGAAGGATCTCCAGGGCCGTTCGAAATAAAGTAGCCGTCAGGACTAAATTTTTCCATTTCGGCAAAAGTAGTTTTAGCTGGGAAAACCTGAACGTAGATATCGCGGTTTTCAAAGCTGCGCAAAATATTTTTCTTGATACCCAGATCAAGGGCTGCCACTTTTAAACTTGCTTCAGGGTTGCCGTAAAAATATGGTTCGGTGGTACTTACTTTAGAAGACAGCTCTAATCCTTCCATGGATGGAACCTCGGCCAGTTTTTGCTTTAATTCCTCCAGATCGGTAATTTCAGAAGAGATAATTGCATTCATAGCACCTTTGTCTCTGATGTGGCGTACCAATGCACGTGTATCAATATCTGCAATGGCAACCAGGTTATCATTTTGGAAATAATCCTGAATAGATTCTGTAGCTTCTTTACGGCTATAAACGATATTGTAATTTTTGCACACTAAACCAGCAATTTTGATCGAGCCTGACTCGATTTCATCTTTGTGGATACCATAGTTACCGATATGTGCATTGGTGGTAACCATTATCTGCCCAAAATAACTTGGATCTGTGAAAATTTCCTGGTAACCTGTCATCCCGGTATTAAAACAAATTTCGCCAGTGGTAGTCCCAATTTTTCCGGCCGCTTTGCCGTAAAAAACCGTGCCGTCGGCCAGTAATAAAATCGCAGGTAACTTGGTGTAGTTAGTCATGGTAATTACAATATGGATTTTGATTTAAAAAAGAGTTGAAAAAAGAATGGCTTTCGGCCGTAAAGCCGTATTTGCAGGGTACAAAAAAAGATGAATATATCCCTTCCATTTCGGGGTACAAAGATAGATTTTTAGATTGGGAATGTAAAGAGAAAAATGAAATAAGGTTAAGCGGAAAGTTGAAAGACCAAATCAGAAAGCAGTGAAATCCATTTGTATAAAAATGATTTTAGTTTGAGGTTGCCGTGGTCTTTTACCTTCGGTCTTTCAGCTTAATTGAAGAAAAAACAATACTTTTGGCAACACAAAACAAATCCTATGTCGGTACATAAAGAAATCAAACGCGTTACCACGCATATTTTACAGGAAATGAAAGAACGTGGTGAGAAAATATCGATGCTAACGGCTTACGATTATTCGATGGCAACCATTTTGGATGATGCAGGTTTAGATGTTTTATTGGTTGGCGATTCTGCTTCTAATGTAATGGCTGGTCATGAAACAACTTTGCCCATCACATTAGATCAAATGATCTATCATGCTGCATCTGTAATCAGAGCCGTTAAACGTGCATTTGTTGTGGTTGATTTACCTTTTGGCTCCTATCAGGGAAATTCGAAAGAAGCTTTGAATTCAGCGATCAGGATTATGAAAGAATCAGGTGCTCACGGTGTTAAACTGGAAGGCGGAGAAGAAATTATCGAATCTGTTCAGCGAATTATTACAGCAGGAATTCCTGTAATGGGACATTTGGGTTTAACCCCTCAATCTATTTATAAATTTGGAACATATACCGTTCGGGCGAAGGAAGAGGAAGAAGCAAATAAATTAAAAACTGATGTTTTGGCTTTACAGGCTGCCGGTTGTTTTGGCATCGTATTAGAAAAAATACCTGCCGCACTAGGCAAGGAAGTTACAGAAAGTTTGCATATCCCCACGATCGGCATCGGTGCCGGCCCACACTGTGATGGACAGGTTTTGGTGGTGAATGATATGATTGGCTTAACCAAAGGATTTAAACCTCGTTTTCTACGCCAGTATATCAATCTTTATGACGAAATTTTAGGCGCAGCACAATCTTACATCCGCGACGTAAAAGGAAATGATTTTCCGAACGATAAAGAACAGTATTAAGTTTGGAGTTGGCATTTTGCGTTTGAAGTTGTTTCAAGCCCAAATAATCATCCAACTTTAAACCATTAAACAGCTAACCGATTAACAATAAACTTTTGCATTAGACGATTTGCTTTAACAAATAAACTAATGACGGATGAACCAATGAACTAACCGATGCCCATTACCGATAACGACATCCTTTTTGAAGACAACCATTTAATTGCTATTAATAAGAGAGCGGGTGATATTGTGCAGGTTGATGAAACCGGCGATGAGCCATTAGACGAACAGGTAAAAAAGTATATCGCCAAAAAGTACAACAAACCCAATGGTGCTTTTTTAGGTGTGGTACATCGTTTGGACAGACCCGTAAGTGGTGTTATTTTATTTGCTAAAACCAGTAAGGCTTTAGAGCGTATGAATGCCGTTTTTAAAAACAGAGAGGTTAAGAAAACTTATTGGGCAGTGGTAAAAAACAAACCGGAGAAGGAGTCCGCTACTTTGGTACATTGGCTGGTTAAAAATCCACAGAAAAATGTAGTTTCTTATTATCATACGGAAGTTACCGGTAGTCAGCGGGCAGAACTTTCTTATAAAGTAAAAGCCAAAGTAGGCGATTACTATCTTTTGGAAGTTGATCCATTAACGGGTCGGTCGCACCAGATCAGGGTTCAGCTCTCCTCAATGGGCTGTCCAATTATGGGCGATAATAAATATGGTTATCCACGCGGAAGCAGAAAAGGAAGCATTTGCCTGCATGCCCGTAGGTTACAGTTTATACACCCTGTAAAAAAAGAACCAGTAAATATATTCGCCAAATTACCGGTTGATGGTTTTTGGGAAAGATTTGAGGATTTATAGACGAATACTTGGGATAAGTAAAATTCATCACCTCCTGAGATATTCATGTGATCATTTTTTTTTGGAGTTACCTTCATTTTGGGCGAAGTGTAACGAAGTCGAGAAATCTATATCAATAGACAATAGATTTCTCCCCGCCGGTAGGGGCAGGCCTGTCCGCACAGGCGGGCACTACGGTTCAAACGACGAATGATATCTTGAGATGATGAGATATTATTTACAATCAATTTTTTCGAAAGTCATTGATCCATCAAACTTCAGTTTGCTTAAGTCTTTAAACTTAGTTTGTCCGTTTACTTCCTGTACATCACCAAATCCTTCTGCAAGCTGATCACCCTTTTTCAAAAAGGCCACTTCCCGTACCGAGGTTTTGCCTTCAGATTGAAAGGTGTAATTCGCAATAATGGTATCGCCTTTAATAACACCGGCTATCGTACCTGCATTTTTATCTTTTTCGTATAAATTGTAGCCTAGTGTACCTGTAAATTTTTGATCCGCTGTTTTTAACGATAGGGTAGCGGTATCGCGGTTTTTAATGTATTGGTAACACTGAACCGAATCGGTTGTGACAGCTGCATTGGCTACAATAGTGGAATCTATTTTGGCCTGCGTTTTTTTGGCCGTTCCGCCCTGGCAAGATGACATCAATAAAGCGGCGGCTCCTAGTATGGGGATAATGTTTTTCATGAAAATATGTTTTCTACTGATCAGATTGGTTTAATACTAAGCAAAGCCCCTGCCAAAATTATTACGCTGATTCGATCTTCAAATAAAATTCAGGACTTGTACAGCTGGTTATTATAAGCAAACCTTATATTAAAAAAGATAAGGAAATGCTGGTTCCTTTTTGTTCTTCAGATTTGATATTAACATCTATTTTATGGAACCTGGCAATACTTTGTACAATGGCGAGCCCCAAACCAAATCCATTTTCTTCTGAATTTCCCCTTTTAAAACGGTCAAAAGCATTTTCTACCAGTTCTTTGCTCATACCTGTTCCGGTATCGCTAATGGTGAGGATGTATTTTTCGCTTTCAGTTTTATCGGTTATGGTAATCGTTCCGTGATCAACGTTGTATTTAATCGCATTATTAATGATATTGATTAAAAGTGTGTGTATCAGGGCTTTATTCCCTGTAAAATGAAAGTCTTTAGAGAGGTGGGCGCTATAACTGATGTTTTTGTCCGCTATCCGATCTTCCAGATCCTCATATATATCATCAATTTCTTGTTTGAGGCTAATTTCTTCGGTTTTTAGGTACTGATTGTTTTCAACTTTAGAAATGAGTAACAAGCTATTGATGATGAGCTTTAAGCGGTTCAGGGTTTTTAACGAAGCGTAAATTTTATTTTCATGCTCTTCCGGAATATCCGGCGTGCTGAGCATATTTTCAAACCGTGTACTCAAAATCGAAATTGGCGTGAGCAACTCATGTGAAACGTTAGCAATAAACTGCTTTTCTAAAGCGAAAAGGGTATTTATTTTGCGCATTAACGAGTTTATGCTATTATCAAGGATTTTAAAATCGCTGGTGCTGGTGGGAATGTTCTGGTAATTATAATGACTGGGATCATTAACCAGGTTGATCTTTTTATCAATAATGCGATAAAACGGTTTAAGTAAAAAGTTAGAAAAGGTATAATCGGCTATCAACGTAATCAACAATGCCGCAACGAGTACAATCAACATATAAAAACGGATCGAATTTTTAATTGACTGAAGCGCTGTCATGGTTTCGCCGATCTCCAGGTTGTACCAGTTTTTATGGTATGAGAATTTATAGTTTAAAATGCGGTATACTTCAATATCGCCCTCAATCTCTCTTTTTTCGGTAAATACCTTCGCAGTTGAATCCTTCTGATTGTCAGGAAGTACCGTTAATACAATAAATTCTTCCTTCAGAATGTTATAGTCGGTAAAAGATTGTTCTTTATTTAAAAGGCTGTCAATCTCATTATCATTTAAATGTTTGATGATTTTGTTCTTCTTTTTGATCAGGCGGTTATCAAGCTGGTTGTAGGCCAGTCGATCTAATGAAAATAGAATAATCGCACCCAATAGCAGTATAATGGCAACTTTGGTTACTGCATTGTATAAAGAAAACTTAACCTGTAACTTCATTTAGATGAATGACCTCTAACTTCCCGACGCTCAACAATTAATTCTATAACCTATACTTCTTACCGTTTCAAACCAATCTATTGGGGTCACCCCGGCGAGTTTTTTCCGGAGATTTTTAACATGTACATCTACAAAATTTGAGTCAGAGTTAACCTCTAAAATATCACCCCAAACATGTTCTGTTAAACTCATTCTAGATACCACACGGTTTTTATTCAACACTAAATAGTTAAATATTTCGAATTCTTTTTTGGTTAGGTTTAATCTTTCATCTCCATAAGAAACTGTTCTGTTTTGAATATTTAGCAGGAAATTGTGAATGTTAACCTCGTTTTTTTCTAATTTATGTTTTCTGCGCGTAATGGCATGCATCCGTGCTAAAAGTTCGTTTAGCGAAAAGGGCTTTGGCAGGTAATCATCTGCACCCTCATCCAAACCTTTGATCCGGTCGTCAACAGCACTGCGGGCAGTTAAAATGATTACCGCATCATCGCGGTCTTTTGTGGCTTTCAGCTGTTTTAGAATATCAAAACCATCACCATCGGGCAAGCCCAGGTCTAATAAAATGAAATCGTAATTATTTACAAAAATCTTTTCTTCAGCAGACGATTTTTTCCAGGCATGCTCAACAATAAATCCTTCTTTGCTCAAGAATTCATCCATTTCAAGCGCCAGGCTTTTTTCGTCTTCAACGATTAATACATTCATTTCAGCTAACTTTATTTTGTTTTTTTACCGCCATGCGCTTTGCGCTCAGCGACCATGCGTTTACCCTGCAACTAAGTTAATATTTTTTAGGATGGTCTTGCAAGCTTCTTTAATTTCTTCCTTGGTGATAATTAGGGGGGGAGCTATCCGCATAGAATTGCTGCAATGTAAAAACCAGTCTGACAGTACGCCATCTAAAATACAGGCATCGATAATCTTTTTGTTGATTTCAAAATTTTCAAACTCAACGGCAAGCATTAAACCTTCGCCTCTTATTTCTTTAATGGCAGGATGTTTTAGAAGCTGTTTAAATAACCGGCCTTTTTCTTCAACTTCCTCAACAATATGATCATCTATCAAGGTACGCAAGGTAGCTAATCCGGCAGCACAGCAAACCGGATGACCTCCAAAGGTAGTCATATGCCCTAAAATGGGCTTATGGGATAAAACCGACATGATTTCTAAGGAACTGATAAAAGCACCGATTGGCATTCCACCGCCAATCCCCTTTGCCAATAGCAGCACATCTGGCACCACATTGTAATGCTCAAAGGCAAACATTTTGCCACTGCGACCAAAACCTGATTGTATTTCGTCGAAAATTAATAAGGTGCCTGTTTCTGTGCATTTGGCACGTAAAGCGCGCATATAATGCAAATCTGCTACACGGATCCCTGCTTCGCCTTGTATGGGCTCGATAAAAACGGCTGCGATATCTGAAGTGATTTTTTCCAGATCAGCGAGGTTGTTATGCTCAATAAAACTGACATGAGGTAGGAAAGGACCGTAGCCGGCGGAATAAAAATCACTTTCCATTAAACTTTCTGCACCTTGCGTACTGCCATGATAAGCGTTTTTACAGGCTATAAATCCTTTTCGGCCGGTATAACGTTTGGCGAGTTTCATAGCGCCTTCTACGGCCTCGGTTCCGGAGTTTAAAAAGTAGGTGCAGCTTAAGTTAGTCGGTAATATTTCAGCAAGAGCCTTCGCGAAATTAACCTGCGGTGTTTGAATATATTCGCCATAAACCATCAGGTGCATATAGGTTGCTGCCTGATCTTGAATGGCCTTAACTACTGCAGGATGGCAGTGACCAACATTGCTCACACCTATACCGGCAATAAGATCAATGTGTTTTTTATCCTGTGCATCGTAAATGTAGATTCCTTTTGCTCTTACAAATTCGAGCATCAATGGCTCCGGAGAGGTTTGTGCATTGTGTTGTAAAAACAACTGACGTTGAGTAAGCATGGTACAAAAGTACGGAATTAAGTACGCTAATCGATGTTATTCATCATCTTATGATAAAACGCCAAATGTTTTCTGCCGATAGAAATCCTGATGTTATTATTTAAAATGACATGTGACCTTTCTAATGTTTTAATTTGACTTTCTGCAATAATAAATGATCGATGTATCTGGGAAAAACCTTTATTTGTGGTCAGAAGTGCTAATGCCTCAGAAAAGCTTGACTTCGAAAAAATTATCTCATTCTCAAGGTATATTTTAGTTAATCTTTCTTGGGCCTCTATCGCATAAATTTTATCTAATTTGATTTTAATAAATCTGTTTCTTTGTTCATCACTTTTAAAAATAACATAATCGGTAGCTTTTTCCGTTTGAACGTTTGGCGGATTTTGAAGCAATTTCCGAATAACTTGATCAAATTTTGCCTGTGAAATTGGTTTCAAGAGAAAAGCATCTGCCTCCATTTCATAGGAGTGAATGGCATAATTAGCATGGGCAGTAGTAAATACCAACTTATTGGTTTTGTGTTTAATTAATCTTGCAAGTTCGAGACCGTTCATGGTTGGCATTTCAATATCGAGAAAGATCACGTCAACAGGCTTTTTAAGATTTTCAATTTCTTTTAGTGCAGTTGAAGCACTACCATAAGACTTAAGTAATTTAAGCTCTGGTTGTAAAGCAATGTATTCAGTTATAACCTCCAGGGCAGAAAATTCATCATCAATAGCGAGGCAGGTATACATATTTCATGAGTAATTGAGAGGTTAATTATTTTTAATTTAAAAATGATTGAGACTAAAGTAATAGTTATGTTACAGTTATCCAAATCTATAATATTACTAAAAGATCAAAAAGGTCATTCATGTTGCTTAGTTGGCTGTTCATGTTGGTTAAATAGCAATTGATGCAGAAAATTTTATTTTAGATTTTTATAATTGAGGTTTGAGGGATAATTAAAATAAATTAACCTTTAATCTTAAAAAAATGAAAAAACTATTATTTATTGGAATGATTTGTTTGACGAGTTTGGCAACATTTGCTAAAATGAATTTTTCAAACCTAAGGCAATGTACTGTACATTATACCGTTGTAGACGAAGATGGGGCAGTTATCTGGGGGCCAGCTAACGTATCAGCGGATACATGTGAACATGCATTAGGGCTTGCCAGGTCATTTTACCATATGGCTACCGGTGATAGTTCAGTTTTTCCGACGTAACTGAAAATAGTAAGTGTTATTTGGGTGTTAGCCAATACATCTGAATATGCATCAGTACTGCGAGGTATTTTACTTCAAAGTTACTTAACGGTAGCTCATTTTTACTGGTGAAACTTAGTCAAAAGTAAGTAGTTCGTTTACATTTCGATTCAATAAGACGGTTTATCGTTAACTAGGATGTTATTAATTGTGATGTAAACGAACTAAATTGTTTGTCAAATCTTAAATGATATATTGTGATTAAAAAATATTTATTAAATTTTTTGCTTTTAATTTTTGTTTTTCATTCATTTTGTGCAAAAGCGCAAAGAGGTACCATTAGTTATAAACTGACCGTTAATGAGAAAAATCTTGGCAGAGAGATGCAACAGAATTTAATTATCTATTTTGATAAGTTAAATTCCGTAGAACTAAGGATTAAACAAAAAAATCAAAGTGGTAACAATCAAGGCGATGATTTAAATCAAGTTAGGGTATTTAAATCAGGAAAACCAACCTTTGTGTTCAAAGATTTCTCTAGAAAAAAATTATTATTATCTGATTATATCGGCACAAAAAAAGTAATACTAATGGATACTTTGAATAATTTTAGATGGAGGATTTTAAAGGAAAAGAAGAAAATAGGAAATTTTAATTGTAGAAAAGCAGAGACCGCATTTAGAGGAAGATTATATGAAGCCTGGTATACAGAAGATGTTCCTATTCAAAATGGACCATGGAAATTTTGTGGTTTGCCCGGGCTGATCGTTATGATTAAAGACACAGCGTCTGATTTTGTGTACGAATTAGCAGGCGTTGATTTGAAGGCGAGATTTGACAATAATACAATTGGCGTTCCTGTATCCTATGAAAGAGATAAAGCTATTACTTATAAGGAATTTAGTACATTATATAAGAAAAAAATTGAAGATTACATTAAACTCTCTAGAGTTGAACAAACAACACCCGAAGGCATTACTGGGACGATAGACTTACATATGCCCGAAAAACAAGAGAAATTTTAATGTGCAAATATTTCATCTTTTTGTTTGTTGTTTTTACATACCATCTCTCTTTAGCACAATCTGTACGATTAACCGGTTCAGTAATCTCTGGAACTGATAAACTTCCCTCTGCTTCGATTCAACTCAAAACTTTTGGAAACGAAGATGTTTTAATTTATGGTTTTTCTGACGAAGAAGGGAATTATAAGCTTAGCGGCCAAATAGATGAATCCGATAAATTCCTTTTAATTGCGGCCTATATCGGTTATAAAAGAGATACAGTAGTTGTAGGGCGAGAAGTTCTTTTAAAACGAGGTACTTTTCTGCATAATTTCAATTTAAAGGAAGATAAAAAACAGCTTGATGAAATTTATATCAAAGCGCCTAATGCCATTCAGGTAAATAGCGATACTACAACCTATAATGTCCAGCGTTTTACCAGCCCAGAGGATCGAAACCTGGAAAGCGTTTTAAGAAAAATGCCCGGAATGGAGGTAAATAAAGAGGGTACCATCTTTTTTAAAGGTAAAAAAATAAGTAAGGTGTTATTAGAGGGAGAAGATTTAACGGGTGAGGGTTATAAGGCTATTACCAAGAACTTAAAACCCGAGTTTGTTGAAGAAGTTCAGGCCCTGGAACATTATGTTGAAGATAATCTGCTTAAGGGTATTATTAATAGCGATGATATTGTTTTAAACCTCAAAGTAAAGAATAAGCAGGCTAAAAAGATAATAGGGAGTATCGACGGCGGTTTAGGTACAAACGATAGGAGGCTACTGTCTACGAACCTTATCTCCTTCATTAATAAAACTAAGGCCTTTGCCTTTGGTAACCACAATAACTTAAGTACAGAGTCAAATGTCAATGTTTTAGATCCTGTAGATGAAAGTGTTGCTTTTACAGGCAATAACCGAATTATCCGTCATGAAGTTGGCACCTACAATCCTTTTGATGCAACTTCATATACCCTTAATAACACCATTCAAGCAAGTATAAATGCTATTACAAGGGTAACAGAAAAATTTAAGATCAGCTATGCAATATTGTATTTTTGGAATAAACTGTACGGACAAACATCTTTGCATAGTATGTACTTCGCTCCGAATTCGATCTATACGGAAGATAACGATAGCAGAACCAGTTTAAACAAAACCATTAAAGGTAATTTTAGCGCAGATTACCTGGTTAGAAGCAATGCTCGTTTCTGGGCCAAATTTACCTATAGGCAAGTGCCGGATCGGTTTAATAGTTCCGCTTTTTCTATATATAATAATATAGCTGGTGATAGTGTTTCTCAAAATCAAACTGATTTAAACCGAAATTTTAATGCCCAGTTGAAGTATACTGTCAAGATAAATCAAAGAAGTGCTTATTTGATTTCAGTAAGGGCTTTAGCTGATAATATGAACCAAAGCTATCTAACTAGTTCACCGCTTTATCAAAATGCAACTATATTTAATGGAAACCAAAATTTATACCAATTGGTAAATAATATCAATTTCAAATTAAAAATTGATTTTGAAGGATTAAAGAGATATAATACCAGCTTTCTATATTTAAATGTGGGCAATGAAATTAACCATTTTAAAATTAAATCAAATCTCTTTAGCGGATCTCAATATAATCAAGTATCAATTGGTAATGATTTTATCAATGATAATCTCTTTAAGTTAAACCAAAGCTATATCACTGGGAAATATGTTTACGATAATCAACCGGTTAAGGTATTGGTACAGCTGAAATCTACCTTTCAATTTTTAAAAAACATGGATCAGGACAGCACCTATTTGATTTTGGAACCAAGTTTATCTTTTTCTTATAAGTTGACCGATATACAGCATATTTCTTTAAATTATAATTATAAAAATTCTAACCCTCAGCCCATTGAGTATTATGAAAATTATATCCTTACCGACCTGCGTAGTTTAAATAGTGGTTTGAATAATTTTTATAACTATAATACTCACAACCTTGGCATAAGTTATAATTTAAATGATTTCGCCAACAATTATTTTAACCTAAATTTGGCCATAAATGGGAGTTATAGTCAATACGGATTTCTTTATACTAATTTTTTCTTAAATACTTTAAATTATACAAAGAAAGAGCCATTTAAAGGTGTTAAAACCATAACTGCAAATTTTATTACGAAGAAATTTTTACCAGCTCTATCCATGTCATTTTCTGCAAGCTATGCACCATCTTTCTCAACTTATTATGGTAAAGCAATTGGAGGGGTAATGGAATATCAGGCTTTTAATCAATCAGGATTATTAAAAATAACTACAGGGTTTAACTTGCCAATAAACTTTGGAATAGGAACCGAGCTGAAAATTAATTCAACAAGAACTGAAGGAAAACAAATCGCTAAAAATGAAGCTTATAAATATACATTCGAATATAGATATAAGATCAATAATAAAATTTTTAGCATATCTTCCTACAATAGGTATAATATGAATAATCAATACTTTAACCTAATTGATACAGAATTACAGTTTAATCCTAATAAAGGATGTTTTAAATATAGCATACAAGGGAAAAACCTTGCAAATCTTAAAGCTTTTACCAACTTAAATATTAATGAAGTATATTCTTCTAATTACTCATCTTCTATTTTAGGCAGATATATTATGTTTAATGTATCCATGTCAATCAAATAATTTATAAAACAAAAAAGACCTACATTACTGTAAGTCTTTGTTTTTATGGCTTTTGTCCGCCTCGGTATCTATTAAGCAATTCGCGTTTAAAACCTTCCTGAGCCCTGTAGAATTTACCTACCACTTTTATAGGCAATGATGATTTTAGCTTGCTGTAGTATTTTTTGTTGAGATTAAGCTCTCTCTGTTTAAAATCAAACTCACTGGTAATCAAATTCTGTACCTGTGCATCTGTTAAGTTATCAATTTCGTCAACTTTTCTGAAAGAGATCATTTTCTGCATGCGTTCTTTATGCAAGCTGTTTAATTCTGCCTGCATATTATTGTAAATCGGCCAAAAAATCTTGGCTTCTTCCGGCGATAAATCAAGTTTCTGAGTGAAAAAAGCTATTTTAAGCGATTCTATTTCTTCTCCCCTTGGTCTTTGTGCCAGTAAAGTTGTGGGCAACAAAAATATTAAAGCAACAAAAAGTAAATTCTTCATTTCTGTATTAATTGTTTAGTTCCTGAGCCAGGTCTCCTGATGAGAAATTGCTCAAGATATAGTTTTCCATTTCTGTATCTGACGCAGAAGTTGTTTTTATATTAGATGATGTGGTATTTTGTGTTTCTAAATGATCAATGATGGTACTTTCGTCAATATCATATAATAACTGCTCGTTTGCCACAGCTTCTGCGGCGGGCAACTGCTGCCCGGTAGAAGTTGAGCCATTTTGGTAAAAATAAATACTAAATGAAGCCATTAACAAGAAACAGGCTGCGCTTACATATTTAACCATATTTCTTCTCCATAAAGGGATAACTTTGGCTTTCTTTGCAGGTTCTAACGTGGAAATTCTATCAGTAATTCTATTTTGCAGTGTATTGAAATAATTGTCTGGTACGGTGAAAGCTTTTTCTGCAACCGGTATTTCAGACAGGGCAATCCGGGTTTGTATGCGTTCCGTTAAATCTTCAAAATAATGCTGCGGAACTTCAAAATGTTTACTACTTGCTTTTTGCGTTAACTCATCTATGAATATAGCAGAAAAAATGCCCTCTCCACCATTTTCGAAATATCCGTCGGGAACGGAGAAAGGATTATGTTTCTCCATGGCCGCAAGTGCCGGAGACTCATTTATCCAATCGTTGTCTTCTATATTTTCGTTCATCACAGATATATGATACAATTCATGTGAAAAGGTTTAATAGTCTACTTCATCATTTTTAATAAAAGCTTCAATTTTTTTTGCAGCGATGTGAAATGATGCTTTGAGTGCTCCAACAGAGGTTCCTAATACTTCAGAAATTTCTTCGTATTTCATATCATCAAAATATTTCATGTTGAAGATAATCCGTTGTTTTTCAGGCAAGGTGAGAATGGCTTTTTGCAGTTTAAGCTGGAGTTTATCGCCGTTAAAATAGGATGACGCTACCAGATGATCGGCAAGTTCGGATGATACCTCATCCAAAGGGGTATTGTTTCGCTGCTTTTGTTTATTTAAGAAAGTGATCGATTCGTTGGTAGCAATGCGGTAAATCCAGGTGTAAAGCTGGGAATCATTTCTGAATTTATCGAGATTTTTCCACACTTTAACAAACACTTCCTGCAAAAGATCATCGCAGTCATCATGGTTTAAAACCAGTCTGCGAATATGCCAATAGATTTTTTGCTGGTACTTTTTGAGCAACAGGTTAAAGGCTTCATTTCGCGTTTGCTCAACGGCAAACATGGCGAGAATTTCTGAATCTTCAACTTGTTTCATTGTATATAGATTTGAGATGTGAGAATGGAGATATGAGATTTGATTGATGTCTCAAATCTCATATCTAATATCTCAAATCTATTTTTTTCTGCCAATTACTTTTTGAGCTGCTTCAACAATGTTTACGGCATCTAAACCATATTTAGACATCAGTTGATCAGGTGTTCCGCTTTCGCCAAAAGTATCGTTAGTAGCTACAAACTCTTGAGGAGTTGGCAGTTCGGTGGTTAACAAACGAGCCACACTTTCGCCCAATCCACCAAATTTATTATGCTCTTCGCAAGTAACTACACATCCGGTTTTCTTAACGGATGTTAGGATGGCTTCCTCATCCAAAGGTTTGATGGTATGGATATTGATAATTTCGGCATCAATACCTAATTCAGCTAATTTCTCGCCAGCTTCGATCGCTTTCCAAACCATATGGCCGGTAGCAATAATGGTCACATCTGTTCCTTCGTTAACCATCCAGGCTTTACCAATCTCGAATTTTTGATCCGGATCTGTAAATACCGGGATTACCGGACGGCCGAAACGTAAATAAACGGGGCCTTCGTACTCGGCAATAGCCATAGTTGCTGCTTTGGTCTGGTTATAATCGCAAGGGTTGATTACCACCATGCCCGGCAACATTTTCATTAAACCGATATCTTCGAGAATCTGGTGTGTTGCTCCATCTTCCCCTAAAGTCAATCCGGCGTGAGATGCGCAGATCTTAACGTTTTTGTTTGAATAAGCTACTGATTGACGAATCTGGTCGTAAACACGGCCAGTAGAGAAGTTGGCAAAAGTACCCGTAAAAGGAATTTTACCGCCAATGGTCATCCCTGCTGCAATACCGATCATATTTGCTTCTGCAATACCAACCTGTGTAAAACGCTCAGGAAAATCTTTGATAAAAGCATCCATTTTAAGCGATCCAACCAAATCTGCACACAAGGCAACCACATTTTCGTTTTTCTTTCCAGCTTCATGTAAGCCAGCTCCAAAACCCGAACGTGTATCTTTTTTTTCTGTATATGTATATTTTTTCATTTTGTTTTAGATATGAGATATGAGATTTTAGATGTGAGATCAGGCGACAATTCGTCTCCAATCTCATATCTGTTGTCTCCAATCTAATTTAGTAATCCCCTAAAGTTTCTGGCAATTGCGCTAAAGCAGTCGCTAATTGCTCATCATTCGGCGCTGTACCATGCCATTTGTGAGAACCCATCATATAATCTACACCTGCGCCCATTTGCGTACTCATTAAATTTAAGATCGGTTTACCTTTGCCGGTTAGGGTTTTGGCATAGTGTAAACCTTCAACGATCGATTGCATATCATTACCGTCTGTATTGATTACATGCCATCCGAAAGCTTCAAATTTATCCTGCAAACTGTCTAAAGAAAGCACTTTCTTGGTAGGACCATCAATCTGTTGACCATTGTAATCGACACTGCAGATTAAGCGATCCAGTTCATGAAAAGGGGCAAACATGGCCGCTTCCCAGTTTTGACCTTCTTGTAGCTCACCGTCACCATGCAGGGTGAAAACGTATGAGTGATCGCCATTTAATCTTTTAGTTAAAGCAGCACCAATAGCTACCGACATACCCTGGCCCAATGAGCCGGAAGCCACGCGGATTCCCGGCAAATGTTCGTGTGTTGTAGGGTGACCCTGCAATCTCGAATCCAGTTTACGGAAAGTGGCCAGTTCACTTTTATCAAAATAACCAGCATGAGCCAGTGTACTGTACCAAACCGGAGAAATGTGACCATTAGAGAGGAAAAACAAATCTTCGCCAATACCGTCCATACTAAAATCTTTATTGTGATTTAACACTTCAAAATACAGGGCGGTAAAAAAATCGGCGCAACCCAATGAGCCACCAGGGTGGCCAGATTGGCATCCGTGAACCATTCTTACGATATCTCTTCTGATTTGAGACGCAATATCTTCTAGCTCTTTAATTGTATGTTTCATTAAAATAAGAGGTTGTTGTTACATAACAAAGGTAATATTTTACCTGCTATATCATAATTAGTTATTGATTAAATTGAGTACTTGTTGGGTAGCATTTTTGGTGTCGACCTTTTTGATGATGTGGATAATTTTTCCTTCGCCATCTATTATGAAAGTAGCGCGAACGGTACCCATGTATTTTTTGCCATACATGTTCTTTTCTGCCCAAACTCCATAGTCATTTACGATTTTCTGATCGGTATCTGCCAATAGGGTAAATGGAAGGTTATGTTTGGCCACAAACTTTTGATGCGATTTTTCATCATCAACGCTTACGCCTAAAACAACAATGCCTTTGGCCTGTAAACCTTGATAGTTATCTCTAAAATCGCAGGCTTCAGCGGTGCAACCCGGGGTATCGTCTTTAGGATAAAAATAAAGTACAACGGTTTTACCTTTATAATCGCTTAACGAAACCTGGTTTCCATTTTGATCTTTTGAGGTAATTGCAGGTGCCTGATCACCTTCTTTTAATTCTGCCATATATAAAATGATTGAATATTTATGTTAATGGATCTGTTAATTAATGCTGCAATGTAAACAGTTTAAATTAGTATCCTGTTCGATGGGATTTAAAAGATGACATTTTAAAACATTTTTACCACTTATTTGGAAAAATTTATCGTGTATCGTCTTGTATTTTCTTTCATATCTGTAACCACCAGTTCAAACGAATGCTTGCCTGATGAAGTTCGCTCATCAAAGCTATGCCAAAGGGTTGCCGTTTTGGCATCAAATTCCATTAATATCCATTTTCCATCAATGTAGCCATTAAAACTTTTTATTCCGGATAGATTATCGCTTATTTTGAAGATTATTTTAGATAAACCTGCTATGTTTTTCCCGGCCGAGATATTTACAGGTACTATTCTAGGTGCAATAGTATCGGTAGCTATATAAAAACTTCCAAAATTTTTGGGTGTGGCTTTAATATAACCGTTTTCAAAAAAGCCACCCTGTGAGGAGCCGTTGGTATTTACAATCAGGGCCTTACTCCTGAGGTTTTCGGGAAGTTGATCAGCCTTGACAGAGATCTCGAATCCGATATGTAACGGCGTATATCTATTGTGAATCTGATGCACAGCCGACCAGGCATTGCCTGCAGGCTTTGGTAACTTTTTATAAGTAAAGTTTAAATCAC
Source organism: uncultured Pedobacter sp. (assembly GCF_913776295.1). GTDB lineage: Bacteria > Bacteroidota > Bacteroidia > Sphingobacteriales > Sphingobacteriaceae > Pedobacter. The sequence goes on along the minus strand of NZ_CAJYOJ010000039.1, from coordinate 108,717 downwards.
TGTACAACGTTCCGATGGGGAGCACCACTTTAATCTCATCGGTGTTTAATTCATTCACTTTGTTGTAAGGATAAATTATTCCGGTAGGAACAATAGGGGCAGTAACAGCTGCCACACCTGCATTTACCGTAAAAGGAAGAACAGAAGAGTTGCCTTTTGAATCGGTAATGATGTAGCGAAGCTGGTGTGAAGCGCCATCATTGAAATTAATTTTGCCACTGTTTACCAAGCCACTGTAAATTTTTAAGGGGTTTCCAGGTTCAACAAAACTTTTCTGGATACTTCTTTTTGTATTTAAGTAGGTAGGATAGTCGATATGTGAATTAATTGCTTTACTGTTTTCGAAGGCAAAACGTTCAAGAGCAGAAGTGTAAATTCTCTTACCGTCCAGCTCCAACTGAATAGAATACACACCATTGGTGCCTGATAGTCCATTATGCCTGTCGGTTACCACGATGCCGAATCCAACTTCGCCTGTTAAACTAATGGGGGCAGTGGTTTTATAACTGCCGTTTGCACCGCTAATGGCAATAGCCTGTTTTGGCGTATTTTCATTAAAGTTTTTGCCGTTTAAACGGTATACGTACAATCCATGGATGACAGGAGGGATATTATCGGGAATGATGATCCCGAAGAACTGCGGATTGATGGTTTCTTCAGTTTTAGTATCCCTGATTTCGAAATGTAAATGTGGACCGCCAGAGCTGCCCCGGTTACCAGACCAGGCAATAATATCACCTTTATATACAGGGATTAATGTGGCATCAGGAAACTCATCTAGCTCAAAGGATTTTTTTTCATATTCAAGATTCTTAACAATCGCTGCAATTTTGGGAGCGAAACGCTGTAAGTGGCCGTAAACAGTAGTAAAACCATTTGCATGGTTAATATAAAGTGCTTGTCCAAAACCACTGTTCTGTACCCTCAACCTCGAAATATAGCCATCTGCAACTGCATAAACCGGATACCCTTCGCGCTGGTTGGTCCTGAAATCAACTCCTGAATGAAAGTGATTGGCCCGGATTTCGCCAAAAGAACCTGCCAGGGCCGGAGGGGTAATATCTAAAGGCTGCCGGAAATCGGTAATCGGATATTTATTGTTACTGAAAATCTGCTGTGCCCGAACAAAGGACGACACAATTAAAAGGCAGATAGTAAAGAAAATTTTAATGTATTGGATTGGGTTATTGATCATTCGTTACTTAACATCAAAATTTAAAAGTTGTTTTCCCTCCAGCCAGGCTTCCAGCTTGTCCCCTCTATTTACTTTTCCAACGCCCTGAGGCGTGCCGGTAAAAATTAAATCTCCTTTTTTTAATGTAATGTATTGAGAAACAAACCTGATGATCTTCTCGAACGAGAATAACAAATCTTTAGTATGCCCAATCTGACGGCTTTCGCCATTGATCTTTAACTCAAAATTTAAATTGTAAAGGTCCTCGTAATCGCTTTTAGGCAAAAAAATACTGATTGGTGCTGAGTTGTCAAAAGCTTTCGCCAGCTCCCATGGCAATCCTTTTTCTTTGTGTTTTGCCTGGATATCACGTGCGGTAAAATCGATGCCCAAACCCAGTTCATCATAATAGTTAGCCGCAAATTTTTCAGCAATGTGTTTTCCTTCCTTGCAGATTTTCAATACCACCTCAAGTTCGTAATGTACATCATCAGAAAAATCAGGAAGATAAAAAGGTTTATTGTCTTTTAATACGGCTGTATCCGGCTTCAGGAAAATTACCGGACTAGTGGGAACCGGGTTGTTCAATTCCTTTGCATGTTCTGCATAATTTCTGCCAATGGCGATGATTTTCATTCTTAATTATAATATATGAGAAAATAAATGGGGTTTAACCCGCATCAATCAAAAATAGAAAAGAAAATGGTGTTATAAAACTGAGATCCGTTTTACCTGGCTTTCTGAACCGGCGATAACCCTTAAGAAGTAAATGCCTGGATTTATTCTGTTTGGAACGACAAAGTTTTTGGCATGTTCACCGGCATTTAAACGTTCATTTAAAAGCGTTGCCACCTCATTTCCCAATAAATCAATGATTTTAATGGTTGTCTGAGTACCATCTTTTCCGATAGATAAGATGATATTTAACTGATCTTCTACCGGGTTAGGATATATTTTTAAGATGCTTAGGAGTTTATCTTTTGGTACGACCGTTGCATTTTTAGGCACTGTGGAAGAAGTATTGAACATTCCTGAACCACCAACAGTCATAAAAAGTGGTTTGTAAGGCGTAATGTTGGCTTTAATTTCAGGAATCCGGCTGGTTTTTTTTGTTCTGCTTTTTAAACTGATATGAATGCTATCTGTTTGTTGCGACCAAGAATTTAAGCTGCATAACAAAACAATGCACCATGTGCATGCAAGTTTTGTGAGCAACGTTATCTTAGTGTAGAGTTTCATCAAATTGGTATAGCAAATGTATTAATTTAAAACAAAGAAATTAAACATTTTGTTTAAAACCCATAATTTAACACAATTTAACAATAAATTTTAATTTTTCATAGTGTTAAAAATACACAATAATTTGGTTGTTAAATTGTTATAGTTAGTTTACTTTTGCCGCACTAAATAATCAACGAAGTGTCAAATCATAAAAATGTCAACGCATTAACCGCCGGCGGTGTTCTAATTAGTTTAGGAATTGTATTTGGAGACATTGGTACATCACCCCTTTATACCTTAAATGCAATTTTCACTACAATTTTAGGCGGGAAGCAGGATATCAATCAAATAAATGTTTTGGGCGTTTTATCCTGCATCATCTGGACATTAACCTTACAAACTACCGTTAAGTACGTTATTATTACCCTTAGGGCAGATAACAAGGGTGAGGGTGGTATTTTCTCTTTATTTTCACTGGTACGCAAAAAGGCTAAGTGGTTAGTGGTACCGGCGGTTGTAGGGGGCTGTGCATTGCTTGCAGATGGCGTTATAACTCCCAGTATTACGGTAACATCAGCCATTGAGGGGCTTACCAACAAATTTGATGTACCAGTTATTCCTATTGTAATAAGCATTTTAACCATTCTGTTTATTATCCAGCAGTTTGGAACCAACCTTGTCGGGAAATTATTTGGCCCGGTGATGTTCGTTTGGTTCGCTGTTTTAGGTATTTTGGGAATGTCTTTTATAGTTAAGGATTTAAGCATTTTAAAGGCTTTCAATCCTTATTATGCCATTCATTTATTGGTGACCAATAAGTTAGCATTTTTAATTCTTGGCGGTGTTTTTTTATGTACAACAGGAGCCGAGGCTTTGTATTCAGATTTGGGGCACTGCGGCAGAAATAATATTAGAATCAGTTGGATTTTTGTGAAACTCACGCTTATTCTAAATTATTTAGGTCAGGGTGTTTGGATTTTGCAAAATAGCGGGAATTACGTTCCCGGGGCAAAAATGAATCCATTTTTCCAGATCGTGCAAGACCAGTTTCAGATCCCAATGGTTATACTGGCTACAATGGCAGCGGTAATTGCCAGTCAGGCTTTAATTAGTGGCTCCTTTACCTTAATTGCTGAGGCAGTACGATTAAACCTGTGGCCAAAAATTAAGATTATTTATCCATCGGTTTCCAAAGGCCAGTTATATGTACCATCTATCAACTGGATGTTATGGATAGGTTGCTGTAGTATTGTGCTGTGGTTTCAAAAAGCGGAGAGAATGGATGCGGCATATGGTTTATCTATCACCATAGCCATGCTGATGACGACCATTCTGGTGAGTTTTTATTTAAGAAGCAGGCGTTTCCCGAAATATTTAATAGCCTTATTTTTCTTTACCTATGTGATTATTGAAGGTACATTTTTGATTAGTAATCTAACCAAATTCTTACACGGTGGTTGGGTAACGGTATTAATTGGCTCCCTGTTATTTACGGTAATGTGGAGTTGGTTTGTGGCCCGTAAAATCAAAAACCGTTTTGTTAAATATGTAGAAATTGAAGATTACTACCAGATTTTAACCGAATTGAGCAGTGATGAATCAGTTCCGAAATACTCCTCGCAGTTAGTTTATTTAACGAGCGCCAATTTTAAAACGGAAATCGAATCGAAAATTATTTATTCCATCATTCAAAAAGAGCCAAAACGTGCTGACGTGTATTGGTTAGTGCACGTTGACGTGATGGATGAGCCATATACGATGGATTATAAAGTTGAATTCCTGATTCCTGGCAAATTAATCAGGATCGACTTTAGGCTAGGATTCAGGATTGAGCAACGGGTAAATTTATTGTACCGTAAAGTGGTTGAAGAGCTGGTGAAAAACGGAGAGATTGATATTACCAGTCAGTATGCTTCGTTAAACAAACATAAAATTGCGGGCGATTTCAGGTTTGTACTTTTGGAAAAACATTTATCGAAATTTACCAAACTGAGTTTCTACGAAAGACAGATTATGGATTACTACTTTATCCTTAAAAAATTAAGTTTATCTGAGGAGCGAAGTTTCGGTTTGGATAGCAGTTATGTTGATGTAGAGAAAGTTCCGTTAATTTTTGTTACACCAGATGATATTGAATTACATAGGCTACCTGTTTAATTGATGAGGAAAGCGATTATGATGCTGGGAATCGGCTTGTTTTTAGCCGGGCCCATAGCAAAAATATATCACCTTAATCATGCCAATAGTTACATGATTGCATCTGGATTAGGACTCGTGATGATTACTGCGCTGGCCTTGATCAAGAAGAAATAGACAAAATCCTCTTTCTGTCAAAGAAGGGGGATTTTGTTTTCAACGAAACTTATCCTCATTCCACTTTTTTGGATTATTGATAATATAATTTGAGATATTTTGGTACGCTCTTTCATTACGGATAATATGCTCGTAATAATTGCGCTGCCATAGCTTTCCCATTATTTTATTATGTGATTTAAACAACTGCAGGCATGCATTTGAAACAATCGATTTGTATGCTCCGATGATATCAGGAATCGTCGGGGCGACCCTCGCGGTCGTCATGTTTACCGGATCTTCTTTTTGGGCGACCGCAAGGGTCGCCCCGACGGTAGTAAGATCAGATAAAACAATTATGCCGTGCATATGATCAGGCATAATCTGAAATACGTCAAGTTCAAAATTTGGAAATCTGTCAGCTAACTTAATCCATTCTTTATAAGCGATAGTTCCAGACTGGTTTAAGATCATCTCATCAGCTACAATTTTTCCAAATCTATTAATCCTATCTTCACAGCAAATGGTAATAAAATAGGCTCCTGCTTTTGAATAGTCGTAACCCTTTAACCTGATCGATCTTCGATGATGTATTAAAGGGTTATATTTCATAATGCTTACTACTGTTCTTGTGCCAACTTACTATGCTTATATCCATAGGCAAAATAAACTACCAGCCCAACTACCAGCCAGATGCCGAAGCCAATCCAATTTGAGATGCCAAGCTCACACATCATATATAAACAGCTAATCAAGCCTAAAACGGGAATCAACGATAAGTTTTTGGTGATACAATAGTAAGTAATCACCACGCAGATGATCAGGAAAATCCACATCGGGATTTTGTGTTTAAACAATCCCCAGCCGCTTTCATATTTCTTCTCCAAAGGAACTTTGGAGGCCGAAATAAACTGTTCATAACGATCGGCCGGTAAAGCGCTTAAGTAAGATTCTGCATCTACTTTATCGGCCAATACAATTTGTGGTGCTGCATTTTTAACAATTTCTTCTTTAACAATTTTCAGTTCATCGCCATTTAAAGAGGTAACAAAGGATACCGTTTGGACGGTTTTAGGTGAATTGATGAAGAATGCCTTAGTCTCTTTTCCATATTTTGTAAAAGCGAAAATTAAAGCGCCAATTAGAATAACGGGAACAATAAATTTACTGTTTACATACGGTATTTTGAATTTTCCACGTTGAACATCAGGTCTGTTCTGTAGCACCAACACACCGGCGCAAACCAGTACGAAAGCGAAAAGTGTTCCGATGGAACAAAGATCGGTAACGATGGTAAGGTTCATAAACAATGACGGTACAGCCACTACAAAACCTACCACTATGGTGGCAAATGAGGGCGTTTTATACTTTGGATGGATTTTGGAGAACGATTTTGGCAGCAATCCATCTCTGCTCATGCTCATCCAGATCCGCGGCTGGCCCATTTGAAATACCAAAAGGACACTGGCCATGGCAAATACCGCACTTACGGCAATAATGCCGCTCATTAATTTTAAATCAATCTGATCAAAAACAAACGCTAACGGGTCGCCCACTGCTAAGGTATCTGATTTGACAATACCCGTCAAAACCAGTGCGATTGCCACATAAAGAAGGGTACAGATAATTATGGCCCACATCATTCCGCGGGGCAAATCGCGTTGAGGATTTTTACATTCTTCAGCCGTTGTAGAAATGGCATCGAAACCGATATAGGCAAAAAATACTGCCGAAACGCCCTTTAAAACACCTGAAACTCCATTAGGCGCAAATGGATTCCAATTTTTAGTATCTACATAAAATATACCTACCGCCAATACCAAAAGAATTACCGCAAGCTTAACCACTACCATCGCATTACTGGCGTTGCGGCTCTCCTTCATGCCGCGGTAAATTAACCAGGTAATTAAAATGATGATACCCAGGGCAGGGATATCTGCAACGAGGTGAAAACTACCGATTTTTGGAGCAGTAAGCCATGCGTTATTGGCCAGGGCTGTTGCCGAATCTAAGTCTGCCAGGTTTTTGCCAGCGGCTAAAAGCGCTTCGGCATGTTTGTGTCCGTTATAAGCACTTAAATAATCCATAGTCATCCAGTCGGGTACATGGATGCCATCTATGCCGAGCGGAGGTATTTTGATCGTGGATAGTAATCCGGTAAAGTAATCTGACCAGGATATGGCTACGGTGATATTACCAATAGAATACTCCATAATAAGCGACCAGCCGATAATCCAGGCCACTAATTCGCCAAAGGCCACATAAGAATAAGTGTAAGCACTGCCTGAGACAGGAACCATTGAGGCAAACTCTGCATACGCAAAGGCCGCAAAACTACAGGCTACCGCTGTAAAAATAAATAAAAAAATTACCGCCGGACCGCCATCTGCACTTGCCTTGCCAATCGTACTAAAAATGCCCGCTCCAATAATCGCTGCAATGCCAAAGGCGGTTAAATCACGTACTCCTAGTGTTTTATGTAATGTATTTTCGTGATCGCCATAGCCTTTTGCCGCATCGTTTAATATCTTGGAAATAGATTTCTTTCTGAATAGCTTTTCGAACATCTTTATGTTTGCTTGTTTGTTCAAACTTATAAAAAGTTTGGCTAAAAACGTTTAAAGGGTGATATAATTTTCTATTTGCGCAGTTTTCAAAAGTTAAATAAGGGCGTAAAAAATGGAAATTTATTAGATTAAAGTAAAAATCTGCAATTATTTGGCTTAAATAATCCTTTATTTGATTCGCATAATTTTAAGATAAACCAAAGTTCTAATTTTGCTGCCATAGTCAATCAGATACCTTAAGGATACTTAGGTAGATGTTTGATTCGAATATTTTTAGCGATTAGCGTACCCATATGCATTCAAAAACAGCACCCATAAGATACATTAAAGAGCGTCACCAAGGTTTGGCTACTTTACTGGCCTTTGCCCTGATTCCCATTTCGGGCTTTGCCACTGATATTTATATCCCATCTTTACCAACAATGGCAGGCGAAATGCAGGTAAGCAGTATACAGGTTCAGCTTACGTTAAGTATTTTTTTAATTAGTTATGGCGTTGCACAACTTTTTATCGGAAGCGTGCTTGATAGTTTTGGGAGGTATAAGATCTGCCTGTATGCGTTGTTAATTTTTGCAATGGCAAGTATAGTTATTGCTACAACACATAATATTTACCTAATTTATTTAATGCGCATTATCCACGGACTAACCGTAGGCGCAATTGTAGTAGCCAAAAGAGCATACTTTGTTGATCTCTTCGAAGGAAACCAGTTAAAACACTACCTCAGTTTGTTTTCTATCATTTGGTCTACCGGGCCAATTGTAGCACCCTTTATTGGTGGTTATCTGCAAACTGTATTTGGTTGGGAATCTAATTTCTATTTTTTGGCAGGTTTCGCACTTGTTTTTGCGGTGCTCGAGTTTTTATTCAGCGGTGAAACTTTAAAACACTTTACTGATTTTCAATTAAAAAAGATCACAGGCATTTATTTAGAAATGATTAAAACAACAAGTTTTACCTTGGGCATTGTCATGTTGGGGCTGGCCTATTGTATGGTAATGGTTTACAATATGACCGGTCCATTTGTTATCGAGCACCACTTGAAGTATTCCCCTGTTATTGCCGGTTATAGTTCATTGTTTTTAGGTTTTGCATGGATGGTGGGTGGCTTTATTGGTAAGGCCACCATTAACAGGCCCTTCTTCAAAAGATTAATGATCAACTCGCTGTTACAGGTCGTTTTTGTAGCAGTGATGATGGTCAGCTTAAATTTTGTTTCCAACCTTTGGTCGTTAATTTTCTTTGCCTTTTTGATCCATGTAGGAGCAGGTTTTACCTTTAATAATTATTTTACCTTCTGTCTTAGCAAATTCCCGAAAAATGCGGGGATAGCAGGCGGATTAACAGGAGGGTTTACCTATGTAATTGTCTCTTTTTTAAGCTATGGAGTAGTTAACCTGATCCCAGCTAAAGATGAGCGTAACCTAAGCTATAGTTATTTCATCATGATCCTGCTGTCGGTTTTAGTGATGTTTGTGATTCTCAGGATCAGAAAAAAGGATGAAGCAGGAGCTTAATGTTTTCAGGATCTGGCTGAATGTTTTTGGAGAGCAAAGCCTGCGGGGTATAGGTTTAGCTTAGTCCTGCTGTACATTGCAATCCTTTTGGGAAGTTTTGGATCGAAAAACAAATATCCTTTCCAAAAGGGATTTCCATTCCCATCAGGTCTATTCACTTGGGTACATCGGGTAAAACCTTGATTTTGATTACCAGTAAAAAAAACATTTTTAGGATGTTGAAACCTACAGTTTCGCTTGTGTTCCGTGCCTTCTGCGTTTCCGTGGCACAAATGGTTATTGAGATGCTAATGGTATTTGGCAGAATTAAGGTCTTGGCGAGACGCTAAGACCAGATAAGGTGTTTTCAATTGCCTTGTAGCTACTTCGTGGTCAGCATCTTTCATTCTATTAAGACCCTGAAATGAATTCAGGGCGACGCAAACAACACTAATACTTAACTAATAATCCCCAAGCCACATTGATAATCGAACTGAAGTTATCCATTTAAATACATTGTCGATTCTGCATTATTGCCTAGTTTCCGTGCCTTCTGCGTTTCCGTGGCAAAGAACTGGAATCGAGCCCTAGCGGGACGCTAAGACCAGGTATAGGTTCTGCATTATTGCCTATTTTCCGTGTCTTCTGTGTTTCCGTGGCAAAGAACTGGAATCGAGTCCTAGCGAGACGCTAAGACCAGGTATAGTTATAAACCAAAAAAGTCGTGGCAAAATGCCACGATTTTCATTTATATAACGGTGAGGGGAGAAACCTTCCAGCCTTTTGCCTTCCAACCTTCTACCTCATCTTAACCTAACTTTTCCAACTCCGATTTTACAAAACTTGCCAGTTCCTGTACATATTCGGCACTAAAGTCAAATTTAATTCCTGCAGTTTCGTATATCTCGTTTATGGGTTTGGTATAGCCCAGCGCAAGTGCTGCCAAATACTGCTGTAAGGCTTTCTCAGGGTTTTCCTTGTAATTCTTCCAAACTGCAATAGCGCCTAGCTGGGCAATGGCGTATTCGATGTAATAAAATGGAACTTCAAATAAGTGCAGTTGTTTTTGCCATACATTTCCAAATTGTTGCGCTAAATCTGTCCAATCGGCGAAACCCGCACCGAAGCGACTGTAGATCTGTTTGAATGTTTCTTCACGGTCGGCCGCTGTATGGTTAGGATTGGTGTAAATCCAGTGTTGAAACTGATCAATTACAGCAACCCAGGGCAATGTTTTCAAAACGTCAGCCAGCTGTTCTTTTTTAGCGCGGTTTAAATCTTCTGCATTATCGAAATAAACATCCCATTTATCCATTGAAATTAACTCCATACTCATCGATGCCAGTTCGGCTACTTCAGACGGGCAATGCTTAAAATCGTTAAGTTCTAAATTTGCGGTTAAAAAAGTATGGATGGCATGGCCGCCTTCGTGTACCATAGTAGTTAAATCACGTAACGAATTGGCCGAATTCATAAAGATGAATGGCGCCCCTGTTTCAGCCAGCGGGTAATTATAACCGCCTGGTGCTTTACCTTTTCTGCTCTCTACATCAAAAAGATTGTTTGCTTTCATGGTGGCCAGTTTGGCACCCAGTTTTTCATCAATGGCATTAAAACAATCAATACTTTTATCAATCAGCTCTTCGCCGTTGTTAAACGGTTTTAAAGCTGGTTTACCACTTACGCTTACTTCCAGGTCCCAGGGCTTCAATTCTTCTAAAGCCAACGCTTCCCGGCGTTTTTCAGCCTGTTCCTTTAAAATAGGAACAATTTCCTTTTCAATCGCATTGGCAAAATCATAACAGTCCTGTGGGGTATAGTCGAAACGTCCCAAAGCTTGAAACATATAATCGCGATAGTTTTCAAAACCCGCATTCAATGCAACCTGATTGCGCAACCTGATCAGTTCATCAAATAGAATATTTAAATCATCTTTGTCAACCAGGCGGCGTTGCTGGATCGTCTTCCACGCCTGTTCGCGAACTTCGCGGTTTAAATCTTTAATAAAAATAGAAGCTTGCTCCAAAGTATATTCCTGGCCGTTTAGCTCCACACTCATGGCACCGGTAATACTTTGGTACTGCTGTTGTTTTACCTGAAGCTCAGTGAAAAGTTCAATGTTCTCATCGCGGTAAAGTTCTAAGGCTTTTTTAATGGCGCGACTGTATACAAAGTATTTTTCTTTGTCCAACTTTTCCATAAACGAACTTTCAACAAATTTTTTGTTCAATTTATTGGCCAGAGGAGAAATTTTCGGCTCGATTTCCGTCGCAAAATACTGGAAGTTTTTAACCAACTCTTCATTTGCGGTATCACAGCTCATATTAATGTATCTCCAGGCAAAGTCTTCTTCCAAAGCAGCTTCCAGCTCTGAACGGTCTTTTAACCATTGCTCTAATTCAACCGTACTGTTTATTTCGCGGTTTTGCAGTTCCGTAAAAAGTGGTTCTAAATTTTCCCAGGTAATGTTTAGCTCCTGTGGAATATATGTTCTGGGTTTCTTTATTATAGTCATGTTTATATAATTATTGACCGAGAGAAGGAATAAATTAAAGAATGGTTTTCATTCAGTCATTCAAAATTCATTCATTCACTTATTTTTATTTATGTCTTAAATAGGCGTCTATTAAAAAGCAAATTGCAAATACTACCGATGCATAACCGTTTAAGGTTTGAAATGCCCTGTTTACCTTGCTAATGTCATTCGGTTTTACCAGTAGATGCTGATAAACCAGCATGGAACAAAAAAACACGATCCCTACGTAATAAACCCAGCTAAAGGAGGTGAAAAACACGGGTAAAATAACACAGGTTGCCGAAAGTATATGCAATAGCACAGAAACATTCAAAGCATTTTTAATGCCAAGTGCCGATGGGATGGAATGTAATTTTTCTTCGCGATCGAATTCCTCATCCTGCAGGGCGTATATAATATCAAATCCACTTACCCAGAATAACACGGTAAGAGAATAAAGTACAGGCACCAGTGCAAAATGGCCGGTTACGGCAATGTAGGCACCGATAGGAGCCAGGGCAAGGCCCAGGCCTAAAACCAGGTGGCACAATGCGGTGAAACGTTTGGTGTAGCTGTAAAACAAAACAACAAACAAAGCCACCGGAGATAGATAGAAACAAAGCGGGTTAATAAAATACGTGGTAATGGCAAATAACAGGCAGTTGATGATGACAAAAGTAAGTGCCTCATGAGCCGAAACTTTTCCCGCAGGAATATCGCGCATTTTGGTTCTCGGATTTTTTGCATCGATGTGCCGGTCGAGGTAGCGGTTAAAAGCCATGGCCGAGTTTCTGGCAAAAACCATGCAGAGCAAAACTAAAATAAGCTTATGCCACGAAAATGGATTTTCTGTCGTCGTTACGCCTAAAAAGAAGCCAATCATGGCAAACGGAAGCGCAAAAACGGAGTGAGCGAATAATACGAGTGAAAAGTATTTTTTCATTTTTTAAAGATGATTACACAGATGATTTGATTACACAAATTTTAGCGTTTAAACTGAAAATTGTGAACTGCAGACTGGCAACTGTTTAAAATTTTTTATATTCTGTCGGAACGACGAAATCTTTATTCACCTCATAAACGAAGTTTAAAACTTCATCTTTTCCGGTTCCTTTTTCGGCAGAAGTGATAAAGGTGGCCGGAATCTCCTCGAAAAATTCGCCCAGCTTTTTCTTGAACGCCGCTACATTTTTCTGGGTCGTGGTCATTCCCTGTTTATCTGCTTTGGTAAAAATCAACGAAAAGGGAATCTGTTTTTCGCCTAACCAATAACAAAATTCAATATCGATTCCCTGAGGTTCTAATCGGCTGTCTATCAGTACAAAAACACATTGCAAACTTTCTCTTTTAGTAATATAGGCCCGGATAAATTTCTCCCATTTTTCTCTGCTGGTTTTAGAAACCTTGGCATAACCATAACCCGGTAAATCGACAATATACCAGGCTTCGTTGATTAAAAAATGGTTGATCAGCTGTGTTTTTCCGGGGCGCTGAGAAGTTTTGGCCAATCCATGTTGATTAACGAGCATATTGATCAGTGAGGATTTTCCCACATTCGAGCGGCCAATAAATGCATATTCAGGCATAAGCGGTGCCGGTAATGCTGAAATCTGTGTGTTGCTGCAAACAAATGTTGCCGTTTTGATAATCATGGGACAAAGGTAGGGTTTTGAGTCCGAAGTCCGAAGTCCGAAGTCGGAAGTACAAATTCATATTTATTAAATCTGATTTTTGACACTATGGTGAACACTTTGCGCCAAAGACTTGTGACTCCGGACTAAAGACTGCCGACTTTTATCTATCTTTGCTCCATATCATGAATCAGAATATTACTCCATACCAGGTAGAAGATGCAACTAAAAAAGAGCAGGTTGCAACCATGTTTAACAACATTTCTGGCACTTACGATTTTTTAAATCATTTTCTTTCTTTAGGGATTGATGTGTTATGGCGCAAAAAAGCCATTAAAGAACTGGTTTCTATCCACCCCAGGACTTTGCTTGACGTAGCTACCGGAACTGGCGATTTTGCTTTTGAGGCCATTAAAAAGCTCCACCCTGAAAAGGTAATTGGTGTTGATATTTCTGAAGGTATGCTGGAAGTGGCGAGGAAAAAAACTAATGAACGTAGTTTAAATGAAGTGTTTACCGTCCAGGTAGGCGATTCTGAGGGGCTGCATTTCGAAAATAATACGTTTGATGCCATCACCTGTGCATATGGGGTGCGTAACTTCGAAAATCTCGAAAAAGGATTAGCTGATATGTACCGGGTATTAAAGCCCAATGGAAAAATGGTCATTTTGGAATTTTCAAAACCCAGGGTTTTTCCGGTAAAGCAATTGTATAGTTTTTACTTTAAACAAGTAACCCCTTTCTTTGGAAAGCTCTTCTCGAAAGACCATAGAGCCTATACCTATCTGCCAGAATCGGTAGCCGCTTTCCCAGACGGCGAAGATTTTACCAATCTGATGGAAAAAGTGGGGTTTAAAAGTACTAAACAAAGAATTTTAACGTTCGGAATAAGTTCGATATATGTAGGAACCAAATGATCAGAAAATTAAGCCTCATCCTTTCATTTTTTATCGTTTCTACAACCACCTTTGCACAAAACTGGGGTGGCGGGATCGATGATGAAGACTGGAGTTTTGGTTTTAATTTTCAGTATATCTCAGCCGAATATAAAATCCTTAAAAAACCAAACTGGCGATCGCCTTTTTATGAAGTTTCCAATTCTTTGGATCCGTCATATGATCCGAATTCGGGTATTCCGGTTACCTCCACTTTAAATGCTATTTCCAGCCAGCCTTCTCAAGGTTTTGGATTGGGCTTTGTGACGAATAGGATGATCTCTGATAACTTTGATATCAGGGCAACCCCCTCGCTTATTTTTAGTGACAGGGTAGTCACCTATGAGTATGAGCCGATGGCGCCGCTTGATGTTGGTAACGGGCAAACCAAAAACTTCCAAACGGTGGTAGACAGAAAAGTACAGGCCACCATGTTCGAATTTCCATTAGGAATAAAGGTAAAATCGAACCGGTTGAATAATTTTAGGGTATATTGGTTAGGTGGTGCTAAATATTCGATAGATATCGCTTCTAAAAAGAAAACCTTCGATGAAGGAGAAACAGCTGTAAACAAGTTTCTAAAAAATAAAAGGAATTACCTGTCTTATGAAACTGGTATCGGTTTCGATATTTACTTTGAGTATTTTAAGATGTCGCCCGAAATAAAACTCTCTTATTCGGCCGATGATTTGCTGCAGCATGACAATACCGTTTATGCCAATCCTATAGATAAGTTGAAATTACGTCAATTAACATTCAGTTTGATTTTTCAATAGTCCTGCAATCCAAAAAAACTTACCTTTGTTGGTATAGGTAAATCAAAGATGGTTTTTAAAAGTTTTACCGAGACTTAAAATTCATAAAAATGTCTAAAATCGCATTAATTACAGGTGCAACTTCTGGTATTGGCGAAGCTTGTGCCCATACATTTGCTCAGCAAGGTTACAATCTGGTGTTATTGGCCCGGAGAGGAGATCGTTTGGCTAAGATTGCTCATCATTTAGCAGATAAATATGCCATTAACATTCAACAGGTTTTAGCAGATGTTCGGGATAACGAAAGTCTTACTGCGGCTTTAGAAGCTTTGCCGGCCGCCTGGAAAAAGGTCGATGTGCTGATTAACAACGCAGGCCTGAGTCAGGGATTAGATCCCATTGATAAAGGCGATATCAATGATTGGGACACGATGATCGATACCAATGTGAAAGGGTTGCTTTATGTAACCAAAATTGTTTCCAACTGGATGATCCCCAATCAATCAGGGCATATTATCAACATTGGTTCTATTGCCGGGAAGGAAGTTTATCCAAACGGAAATGTATATTGTGCCAGTAAACATGCTGTAGATGCTTTAAGTAAAGGTATGCGTATCGATTTATTACCCTATGGCATAAAGGTTACCGAAATTAATCCGGGCATGGTAGAAACGGAATTCTCGGTAGTGCGCTTTAAAGGTGATGAAGACCGGGCTAAAAAGGTGTATGAAAACCTGGAGCCACTAATTGCAGGTGATATTGCCGATGCCATTTGGTATGTGACCAGTAGGCCTAAGCATGTTAACATCAACGATATGCTGATTATGCCAAGCGCGCAGGCTACAGCAACGATCGTAAACAGGGTTTAATGTTTTCAGTTGGCAATTTGAAATTGTCAGTTAAACAATTAATAATTCAACAATTAACAATCTAAACAGTTAACCGATTTAAACAGTTAACCCATTAATCACTATTAAGAATGATATCAGATACGCTAAATCAGGAAATGAAAACGGCCATGTTGGCTAAAGATCAGGTAACGTTAAGAGGTTTAAGGGCGATAAAAGCGGCCTGGCTTTTGGCTGTAACCGAAAAAGGGCCGTCTACAGAATTAAAAGAAGAAGATGAATTGAGGATTCTTCAAAAACTGATCAAACAACGCCGGGAATCAGCAGATATTTACAAACAGCAGAACCGCGAAGATCTTGCACAGGTAGAGGAGGAAGAAATTGAGGTGATCAGCCGATTTTTGCCAAAACAGTTGGGCAGGGACGAGATTGCTGCAATTATCGATGATATCATCAAACAATCTGGTATTACCTCGGTTAAAGATATGGGGAAAGTAATGGCGCAGGCTAATAAAGCGCTGGTTGGTAAAGCTGATGGTAAATTAATTGCGGAGATAGTTAAAGAAAAACTGGCTTAACTAAGACAGAGGGCATAAAGGCTTAAGACAGAAGGTTAACAATTACCGGCCGCTTACCGCTTTATGCTTTGCAAACGACGTTTTTATACCGTTTTCGATTTTATTTCAGAAAAATGCCCTATAAATGCATAAATTTAATTTTACTCTACTAACTTAGTGCAACAATACCATCTAAATAGATATGACTTACCCGATAATAGAAGAAGACGGATTTAAATACATTGAAGCTGGAACAGGCGAAACACTGGTATTGCTACATGGCCTGATGGGCGAGCTAAGCAATTGGGAACAGGTTATAGAACAGTTTAAAGATCGCTACAGGGTAATCATTCCAATTCTACCAATTTACGATCTGCCTATTTTAACGTTGGGCGTAAAAGCATTGTCGAGATATCTTCACCGCTTTTTAAAATATAAAAATTTAAACCAGGTAGTGCTTATCGGCAATTCGCTTGGCGGCCATGTAGGCCTGGTATTTACAGTTGCTCATCAGGAGTTTGTTAAGGCGCTGGTGCTTACAGGGAGTTCTGGCTTATATGAAAATGCCTTTGGAGGGTCTTTCCCTCGCAGAGAGAGTTACGATTATATTAAGGAGAAAGTAGAATTTACTTTCTACGATCCGGCAACGGCCACCAAAGAACTGGTTGATGATGTTTTTAAAACAGTTAACGATAGATCAAGAGTTATCCGGATCTTAACCATGGCAAAATCGGCAATACGCCATAACATGGCTAAAGACCTTTCGAAAATTACCATACCGGTTTCACTGATATGGGGGAAAAACGATAAGGTTACACCACCGGAAGTGGCTGAAGAATTCCACGAATTGTTGCCTAACTCCGAATTAAATTGGGTTGATAAATGTGGGCATGCGCCTATGATGGAACACCCACAGATATTTAATGCATTTTTAGAGAAGTTTTTAGATAGAATATTGTTAAAGTAAATGTTTGCTGCAGAAATCATATCAGATGCAATTCCATCATTAAGAACCGATGACACGGTGCAGAAGGCTTTAGATCGGATGAACGATTTTAAACTAAAGCATTTGCCGGTGGTTAACGAGGTAACTTTATTGGGTTTGGTGTCTGAAGATGATTTATTGAACATTCCTGATCATGATACACTGCTAAGTAATAACGCCATAAACATACTTCATGTATTTGTTTTTGGTAATGCTCATGCTTACGATGTACTCAGGTTGTTCAACCAGTTAAATTTAACAGCCGTTCCGGTTTTGGATCAGCATAAAAACTATGCCGGTTTAATCCCTATCGGTAGTATGGTAAATGCCATGGCCGAACAGTATGCGGTGAACGAACCGGGCGGAATTATCGTTTTGGAAATCAGTAACCGCGATAATTCTCTGGCGCATATTGCACAGATTGTTGAAGCCGATAATACGCAGATACTCTCTTCTTATGTAAATTCTTTCGAAGATTCTACCCGTTTAGAGGTAACGCTCAAAGTAAATAAAACAGAAATTACTTCATTGGTAGCCGCTTTCGAAAGATATGATTACCTGGTTAAAGAGGTATACAATAACACCCAGATTGATGATGGATCGCAGGAGCGTTACGATTCATTCATGAACTATTTAAGCGTGTAGTATTTTTTAAAAAAAAATGTATATTTATGTAAATAAGTATACAATGGATTATAAACGCTCTCTTATCTTTATTACAACTATTATTGTTTTACTATTTTACTGCTGTAAGAAGGATACAACTGAAACGGCAGATGATAATGCGCTAGTTGTCGAAGCAAAGAATTGGTTTATATCTTCCAATAAAAATTACATTCCGAATTGGCAAGATGCCGTTTCATTTTCTAAGAATAATATCATCTATATTATTCTTCCGTCAAACTATAAATTATCTGCAGATACGAATAGAATAATTTCTCGGTTAATTATCTCAAATTTTGGTGGTAAATATTCGGCAAGATTGCTAGAATTTATTGATTCTAATGTTCCCGGAGATATAAATAATATAATAAAGCTATTTCATGGAAATGAGAATTTAAAACGATTGGATGGCGGTTATTCAGGTAAAGTATTGGTTTTAAGTGCTGACCACGTTTTTATTAATGGTTGGCAGTTTGAAAGTGGTGCTTTTAAGTATACTCTTAAACTTAAAACTTCAGAAGGCAAATCAACGTTGAAAAAAAGTTTTTAATGACCTTACAACCGGATCCAAATGCTTCTATTTGTACAGATTGGTATTTAACAACATGGGATGCAAATAGCGGAATAATTGTCAGGGAAATATTTTTATATAACTCATGCGAAATAATCGGAAATGGTTCAGCTGGTACTAGTACAACAGTGAAGGATAGCATAAATGTTTTAGCAAAACAATTTTGTGATGGCTTATCCGAGCAGCAAATGCAGACTATAAATAACACTTTAAATGAATATAATACCTATAACTGCGCTACCAAATATTTAAGTTCTTATTTCAAAACCAGTAGTACACAATTCAAGTTCTGTATAGAAAATGTTAGTGGTAATGCGCAATACCATCCTGGGCAAAACAACATTAGTTTTAGTACCAATTATGCAGCGAGCAGGGTTGATATACTCGAACATGAAATTTACCATGCCTACCAAGATAAGTTATATCCTGGTGGTACACTACAATATAGCCGTATAAACGGTGTTGCCCAGGCAGGCTTTGCCAATATTGAATTTGAGCAGGCGGTGATAACCGATATTATGCATGGAAGTACTACCGCTTTTGATACTTACGGAACTCTTGAACAGCGTGAAGAATATACAAAATGGATTAATGAGTTAACAATTTTGCATACTTCATTTCCTAGATTTAATGCTACCGGTACACCTGCAGAGGTAGCTGCTTATAATATTTTTATTACAAAATATAATTCTTTTTTAAGCGAGTTTAATTCTATGCCAAATAACCCCTACCACAGCAATACTTTAAACTTAGTACCTCAAGCCATTATCAATTTATTTAACAATATTCCTTTAAACTGTCAATAATGAAAAAAATACTTATTTTATGTTTAGCAATATGTATGTTTTCTTCTTGCTATGCGCAACAAATTATTAGAGCTGGTATTTACGAATTTAATGGCAAAAGATTTAAGGTTAAAGACTTAGATTTTAAATCATACAATGGAAAAAATATAATTATTATTGGAAATCCTGATTATAAATATCAAAATACCCCTCCCCCTCTTCCAAAAGTTGAACACCCTTTCCCCATGCAGAAAAAAGACATTCAAATAAATAATGATAAAATAAGAAAAATAATTTTTGATGTTTTAAAAGAAAATTTGGAAAAATTAAAAAAAAACGATGAAAATATTAGTTTGTCGTTTGATTTATCTCAGAATGGACAAATACTATCTATAGGTTATAGTTTAAACCAGAAAACATTTATTTCAATTGAAGATATTGCAGAGATTGATAAAAGAATAAAAGATGAGATTAAAGTCAATTTTACTGGAACGGATTATTTGCAATATGATGTGATTAGTTATTCTATGCCTACTATCTTATTTAGTAAAATAGAGTTGTAATAATCCTGGTATGGCAAAGCTTTGTTTTGCCGGATATGGAATTTTATCAGGAGGTAATAATCGATGTTGTACTTTGAGGTACCACTTTTGATATTTATGGGGCCGATTTAAAAAAGAGTGATTATAGGGATGAGGTTAATGGTTTAATCAATATGGTATAGGATCCCTAAAGATTGATTAAAATAAAGGTAGAAATAAAAAGTCGATTTACAGGAACTGATTCTTTATATTACGAAATAATAAGTTATTCAATGCCGGCTATTTTTTCGACAAATTGGGATTTTGAGGGTTTTTGCGAAGAAATATTTACACATATTATTAAAAGAATAAATTACTTTTGTGACTAAATGGATAATGTTCTTCTTCGACGTTACGCTTAATGTTTAAATCTTACTATGAGGATTGCAATTTACGGCAGGGATTTTAATGATACGGTTTTGCCATATGTACAGGAGGTTTTTAATCATTTAGCCGAACATCATATTCAGCCTGTTTTATATGCTAAATTTAAAACATCGCTACATGGCAAGATAAAACTGCCTGCCAATACCATTATTTTTCATAACCATACCGAACTAAAGGAACGTGCAGACGTATTATTAAGCTTGGGCGGAGATGGTACTTTGCTTGATACATTATCGTTGATCCGCAATTCGGGCATACCTGTAATCGGGATCAACTTTGGCCGCCTGGGCTTTCTGGCCAGTATCAATAAAAACGAAATCGGATCGGCACTACATGCGCTGATCAATAAAGAATATACCTTAGATTCGAGGTCGCTTTTAAGGTTGGAATCAGATAATGGATTATTTGGTGAAGAGAACTTTGCCTTGAACGATATTACCATCCACCGCCGTGATAACTCGGCTATGATGATTATACATGCCTCCATGAATAATGAGTTTATCAACTCCTATTGGGCAGATGGATTAATTATTGCTACCCCAACAGGCTCTACAGCATACTCATTAAGTTGCGGTGGACCAATTATCTATCCGGATTCTAAAAACTTTGTCATTACACCTATTGCACCACATAATTTAAATGTTAGGCCCGTGGTTGTACCCGATAGCAATATGCTCTCTTTTGAGGTAGAAGCCAGAGAATCAAAGTTTTTGGTTTCGTGCGATAGCCGGACTGTTACCGTAGAGCGTTCTGTAAAAATTAGCATAAAAAAGGCAGATTTTTGCTTAAATCTTGTTCGGCTTAATAATGAAACTTACTTAAACACGTTAAGAAATAAATTATTGTGGGGTATCGACACCCGTAACTATTAAGTATGGCTCCAGGCAAACAGCTATTGATCATATCCTTTCTTATTTTTAGTGTGCAGCTAATTTATGCCCAGCGTTTGGTGGTGGGCGAGCCATCTTGGGAAGTTGGGATGATGGCTGGTGGCGCGGGTTACCTGGGCGACCTCAATCAAAACAACCCCTTACAGATCAGCGGTTTTTCCGGAGGTGCTTATGTAAAGCGGAATTTTAACCAATATGTTGGCATTCGTTTGAATTATACTTATGGGCAGATCAGGGCAGATGATGCCGATTCTGATAATGAACAGTTTCGACAACGAAATCTGCGTTTTAAAACAGCGTTAAATGAGTTTAGCGGGCTGATAGATTTTAATTTCTTTAATTTCAACCTCGGTGGCGGGACACGTCAATTTACACCATATCTTTTTACAGGCGTAGGTTTCCTGATATTTAAGCCAACTGTGGATGTTTATGGTGAAAAATACAGGTTAGACCGCTTAGCCACTGAAGGCCAGGAAAATGGATATACAAATGCGGTTTTAACGATTCCTTACGGCTTGGGGTTGCGGTATAATTATAAAGACACCTGGAGCGTTTTTACAGAATTGGGGTACAGAACACCCTTTACCGATTATATTGACGATGTCAGCGGCCGTTATCCAACTAATCCTGCTTTCGTAAGAAGCGGAGAAAATTGGGTCAATTTATCTGATCCTTCTGCTAACCAGATTGGAGTGCCGGGAACCCAAAGAGGCGATTTTAGAAAAAGGGATACTTATCTATTTGTTAGTATTGGCATATCTTTTACCTTTGTATCCTCAAAATGCTATTCCTTTTAAGCTGATTTTGATATAATTAATGGGATTTAAAGAACAAATAGACTACAGCCGCCTGCCAAAGCACATTGCCGTAATCATGGATGGTAATGGAAGATGGGCTAAAGGCCAGGGCAAAGTGCGGGTTTTCGGACATGAACAAGGTGTACTTTCTGTAAAAGATATTGTAGAGGGCTGTGTGGAAGTAGGTATTAAATACCTAACCTTGTATGCTTTTTCTACCGAAAACTGGAACAGGCCCAAAGAAGAGGTGGATGCGCTAATGCAGATTCTGATTTCAACTATTAATAAGGAAACTGAAACACTTAATAAAAATAATGTTAAGCTGAACGCCATTGGCAATATTGCCTCTTTGCCCCGGGAGTGTATTGATGATTTAAAAGAAGCGATGGAAAAAACAGCTCATAACGAAAAGTGTACTTTAACACTGGCATTAAGTTATAGTGCGAAATGGGAGATTTTGGAAGCCGCCAAAAATATTGCGTCAGCCGTAAAAGATAATGCCATTTCTTTGGATGATATCAACGAAGACCTGTTTTCATCTAAACTAACAACCGTAAATATGCCCGATCCTGAACTGATGATCAGGACCAGTGGCGAACACCGGATTAGCAATTATCTGCTTTGGCAGATGGCTTATACCGAGTTTTATTTTACTGATGTTTTATGGCCGGATTTCAGACGTGAAAATCTTTTCGAGGCTATTGTAGACTATCAAAAACGCGAACGCCGATTTGGTAAAATTAGTGAACAGTTAAACTAATTTTTCTTTTAACACTTTTTAACAAGCGTTTAAACTAACTTAGCACCACTTTTATACGATAAATGAAACCATAATAAGGGAACAACGTAAAAACATTCTGCTTGATAAACAGCGTTACCTTTTGGTCATTACTGAACAAATAATTTTAATGAAAAGAATATTTCAGGTTTTAATCCTACTCATTTTAGCCGTTCCGGCCTTCGCTCAAATACGTCCACAAGGTCAGGCTCAGGTAACTCCTTCTTTAAAGGTTGGTGGCTTAGATCTCGATTATTTTAGTCCAAAAGAGTATATTATCGGAGGTACAACGGTAACAGGAACCCAGTATTTGGATAAAGAAGTATTAATCACCTTATCTAAGTTAACCAAAGGCGATAAAATTGTTCTTCCGGGTGAGGCAACTTCTGATGCGATTAAAACATTGTGGGCGCAGGGCTTGTTTGATGACGTTAAACTTAACATTGAAAAATTTGTACAAGATTCTGTTTATTTCGAAATTGAAGTAGTAGAGCGTCCGCGGTTGAGTTCTATTGATTTAAAAGGTGTTCGCAAATCTGAAAAAACCGCCATTCAGGAAAAACTGAATGATAAAACGGGCAAAATCGTAAATGATAACCTGTACAATACCACATCTGCCATTGTTAAAAAATATTTATTGGATAAAGGCTTTTTCTTCACCAAAATTGATTACAAAACGCGCAAAGATCCGAATGCAGAAAACAGTGTGGTTTTGGAAGCCTATATCGATAAAGGCCACCGCGTTAAAGTACAGCACATCGATTTTACCGGGAACAAGGATTTCAAATCATCAAAACTGAGAAAATTCCTGAAAAATCCTAAACAATTTGCATGGTGGCGTTTCTGGGGCTCCGGAAAATTCTCAAAAGAGAAATATGAAGAGAACAAGATCAAAATGGTTGCTAAAATGCACGAGAAGGGATATCGTGATGCGGAATTGTTAAAAGATACCATTTACCAATATAACGATAAGAAAGTTAATATCAGAATGGACCTTTACGAGGGTAAAAAATATTATTTTGGTAATATCACCTGGGCAGGTAATGCCATTTATCCGGATAGTATTCTGAATAAAGTATTGACCATTGAAAAAGGTGATGTTTTTAGCGAAGAAAGATTAAACAAAAAATTAAATGGTGGTGGTGAAAACGGGGGCGATATCAATAGCATGTATACCGATAATGGATATTTAACTTTTAATATCGATCCGGTACAGACCAGAATCTATGGAGACACGGTTGATGTAGAATTACGGATGTACGAAGGACCACAATACACCAACAACCGCATTACTTTAAAAGGTAACACGATTACAAATGACAAGGTTGTTTTACGTGAAATCCGTACTAAACCGGGGCAGAAGTTTAACAAAAGTGATTTAATCCGTACCATTCGTGAGATTGGTCAGTTAGGTAACTTCGATGAGTCTAAAACAGTACCTACACCTCGCCCTAACCCGGCTGATGGAACTGTGGATATTGAATATGCCGTAGAAGAAAAGCCTTCAGATCAAATCGAACTCTCTGGTGGTTTTGGTGGTGGCCGGATCATTGGTACGTTAGGTTTAACTTTTAATAACTTCTCGTTACGTAACCTGTTTAACTTAAAAGCTTACAAACCACTGCCAAAAGGTGATGGACAGAAATTAAGCCTGCGTGGACAAACCAACGGTAAATATTATCAATCCTATAGCTTCTCCTTCTCACAACCCTGGTTTGGTGGCGAGAAACCGGTAAGTTTTGGGGTGAGTGCCTTTACTTCATTACAATCTAACGGTATCAGCAGCAGCGATGCGCTATTTCAAAAAATTCGTTTAAATGGGGTAACCGTTAGTCTGGGCAGAAGGTTAAACTGGCCTGATAACTATTTCCAGTTGTCTCATGCGATAAGTTTACAACAGTATATTCTAAATAACTATTCTGGATACCTGTTTAATACAGGTACTTCTTATAACCTGAGTTTATCACAAGAGATCAGCCGCGATTCAAGAGATTCGCCAATCTTCCCTAAATCGGGATCATTTTTACGTTTCACTGTTCAGGCTACACCGCCATTTTCATTGTTAAATCATACAAACTATGCTACAGCATCTGATCGGGAGAAATACCGTTTTACGGAATACCATAAATGGAAATTCGATTCGCAGTGGTATCAAAGGGTAGTTGGTAACCTTGTAGTTAAGGCCCAGGCACAATTTGGTTTCTTAGGCCAGTATAATAAAGCAGTTGGCCAATCGGCTTTCGAGCGTTTCAAACTGGGTGGTGATGGTATGCAGGGATTCGATTTCTTACAGGGTTCTGAGCTAATTGCCATGCGTGGTTATGCAAATAATGCCGTTATACCGAATGGTTCCGATCCAAGAATTGCACAACAGTCTGGTAGCCCTATTTATACGAAATATGTATTGGAGGCCCGCTATCCGGTAATAGCGAGCCAACAGGCAACAGCATTTGTTCTAGCCTTTGCTGAAGCTGGTAATACCTGGAATAGATTCGGTGATTTTAACCCTTTTAACGTAAGAAGATCTGTTGGTGTAGGTGCACGTATTTTCTTGCCGATATTTGGTTTACTAGGTATCGATTACGGACATGCGTTTGATAGAATTCCTGGTGTTCAGGATGGCGGTAAACAAAACTTTACTTTCAGTATCGCACAACAATTAGGTGGATTTTAATTGATAAAGAATAAAAAATTAACTAATTATGCAATAAATCATTGCAATAAGAGTTTAAAGAAAGCTTAGGTTATTAATTATTATCATTAACACACACATACAAATGAAACCATCAGGATTTTGCCTACTTGGCAATAGAGAAGATAAAATCATGATAGCTTCATCACCTTTAAAAAAACATTAACATGATGAAAAAGTATCTGTTTATCGCATTCCTAATTTGTACCTCTTTTGGTGCATTTGCACAGAAGTTTGCTTACGTAGACACCGAGTATATTTTGAAACATTTGCCGGAATATAAATCGGCACTCAATCAGTTAAATGTTGCTTCTAAACAATGGCAGCAGCAGGTCGATCAGAATTTTTCTGAAATTGACCGGATGTACAAGGCTTATCAGGCTGATCAGGTTTTATTAACTGATGATATGCGAAAAAGACGTGAAAACGAGATTATAGAAAAAGAAAAACAAGCTAAAGAATTTCAACGCTCTAAGTTTGGACCAGATGGAGATCTTTTTCAAAGCCGGGTGAAACTAATTAAGCCTATCCAGGATAAAGTAGCCGAGGCCATTAAACAGATTGCAAAATCTAAATATCTGGACTTTATTTTCGACAAGAGCAGCGAAGCTACCATGATGATTTATGCCAGTAGCAGTTACGATGTAAGTAATGATGTAATTGTTAAATTAGGTTATAAACCGGGGACTGTAAATAATTAGTATATTCGTCCCTGATTTTCGAAGAAAAACAAACAGAAAAAAATAAAAAAGTAAAATAAAAAGATGAGAAAGTTAATTAACGTATTCTTTGTAGCAGCGGGGTTATTGTTTACAGCGAATATGGCAAGTGCACAACAAAAATTAGGTCACATTAATTCTGAAGAGGTTTTTGCAAATTTACCTGAGGCTAAAACAGCTCAAACTACTTTAGAAACTTTAGGTAAACAGAAGCAAGCTGATATTGATGCCATGATCAAAGAATATCAGACAAAACTGACAGATGCCCAAAAGAAAGAAAAAACGTTAAGTGAAGCCAACAAAGAAACTGTAGGTAAAGAATTACAAGCTGCTGGTCAGGAATTACAGGATTTAGAAAAACGCATCACTGATGCCCGTACTAAAGCTTCACAAGATATAGGTACCAAACAAGGTGAATTATTTCAACCTATCCAGGCTAAAGTTGCAACGGCAATTTCTGCTGTCGCTAAAGAAAAAGGTTTAGCTTATGTTTTCGATATCGCAAACGGACAGGGAGGTAACAATTTAGTATTCTGGGATGGTGGTGATGATATTACTGCTGCAGTTAAATCTAAATTAGGTATTTCAGCTACTGCTGCAAAACCGGCTGCACCTAAAAAGTAGTCTTCAGCCAGAAGTTTAGAGTCAAACGTCTCCCTTCCGGTGTAAAAAAAGCGGGATTAAGTGTTCACTTAGTTCCGCTTTTTTTTTATCCAATTTCGTCATGCTGAATTTATTTCAGCATCTTTGGTATCTAATTTCAGTTTAGCAGCTTCAAGTTCAGGAAGACGATTGCTTTACATTTCAACTTGATAGCTAACATTCCAATTTTCCACTAACTTTAAAACGTTTCAACATTTAACTTTCAACACCATGCGGGCATCACCAATAGGTATTTTCGATTCAGGTTACGGAGGTTTAACGGTATTCCGCTCCATTGCCAATCAGTTACCCGAGTATAATTATATTTATTTAGGAGATAATGCCCGGTCGCCATATGGCGATCATGCTTTTGATACCATTTACAAATACACTTTAGAATGTGTAGAATGGCTCTTTGCCAAAGGTTGCCATTTAGTAATACTCGCCTGTAATACCGCTTCAGCTAAGTCGCTCAGGACCATCCAACAGCGGGATTTACCTGCCAAGTATCCCAATAGGCGCGTACTCGGCGTAATCAGGCCTACAGCCGAAGTGATAGACCAGTATACCAGCACCAAACAAGTGGGCGTAATGGGTACCAGGGGAACGGTTAATTCAAAATCCTACCTGTTGGAAATCAATAAATTTTACCCCGATATACAGGTATATCAGCAAAGTTGTCCAATGTGGGTCCCATTAATTGAAAACAATGAGCATCTGGAACCAGGAGCAGATTTTTTTATTGAAGAATACTGTAGCCAGCTGTTAAACCAATCTGCCGATATAGATTGTGTATTGCTGGCCTGCACGCACTATCCGTTATTGATGCCTAAGCTAAAAGCCGTATTTCCCGATTACATCAACGTTTTGGCACAAGGCGATATAGTAGCCGATAGTTTAGTTGATTATTTACAAAGGCACCCTGAGATCGAAAAAAAACTGGCTAAAGAGAGTAAAAGGGCTTTTTACACCAGCGGCGATCCGGCTGCGTTCGATGAACATGCCTCTATCTTTTTCGGCGAAGCGTTGAAATCGGGTAAGATGTGAAGTGGTTTAATTGGTCATTAGTTTACTGGTCATTGATCATTGATTTACTGGTCATTGATTATTGGTCATTGGTTTACTGGTCATTGGTCATTAGTTTATTGGTCATTAGCCATTAGTTTATTGGTCATTGATTGTTGTTCATTGGTTTACTGGTCATTGGTCATTTGTTTATTGCTCATTTGTTTATTGGTCATTGGTTTACTGGTCATTAGTTCATTGATTATTTGTTCTTGGTATTACCAAACGCTAAACGGCCAACTCAGGTGAGGATTAATAGTTAACTGTTCAAAGTGGTTAAAAGGCTGTCAACTGCGAACGCTCAACTCCAAACTCCCAGCTTGCTACTGCGGCAACTGCTCAACCCTAATCAATACCGTTGGCGAGGACAAAGCCTCTAGGAAGGCGATAACAGCGTCTTTTTCGGCCTTGCTCAGCTTTAAACCTTTCAACAACTTATCGTTTTTAGGCAGAAGCAGATCGTTTACCTGTTCTGGTTTTACCCTTTGCACGGGCATGCCCACATTGTACATGTTCATTACACCATCCATATCAGGGAATAGGCCATTATGAAACCAGGGCGCGGTTTTCATTACATTTCTTAAACCAGGTGTTTTAAATT
The DNA here is from genome assembly GCF_913776295.1 of uncultured Pedobacter sp. Lineage (GTDB taxonomy): Bacteria > Bacteroidota > Bacteroidia > Sphingobacteriales > Sphingobacteriaceae > Pedobacter. Next base: position 80,570 of record NZ_CAJYOJ010000039.1, on the reverse strand, counting down.
TGCCCACATCCTCTGGTTTCTTCGTTACATTATACAGGCCTAAATCCTCGTATTTACGGCCATAATAAGTCAAACCATCATTATGGAATTCGTTATCGGTAAAAAACGGACCATTATGGCAGTTAATACAGCGGGCTTTGGTGCGGAACAGGTGTAAGCCCACCAGTTGCTGATCAGTTAACGCTTTTTTATCATTCCCTAAAAAACGGTCGAAAGGCGTTCTGCGGCTTACAATACTGCGTTGAAAAGTAGCCAGGCTTTCGAAAATACGTTTATTGGTAATTTCTTTTGAACCAAATGCAGATTTGAAATAAGGTTGATAACCTTTTATCTTACTCAGTTTTTTAGCTAAAACTTTCATATCCTGATGCATCTCGTTATGTGCTGCCACCGGGCTTCCGGCCTGTTCTTCTAAACTGCTTGCACGGCCATCCCAAAACAGGCGTTTGTAAAACCACACATTTTCTAAAGATGGAGCATTGCGGACATTGGGCAAATGATCGTGTCCGATGGATACCTGCCGTCCATCCGTCCAGTGTAAATCAGGCGCATGGCAGCTTGAGCACGAAATCTGGTTCGAACCCGATAAACGTGGATCGAAAAACAGGATTTTACCTAGCTCCACCACATGTTTCACCGAATCGTTTTTTAAATCGACGGGTGAAGGTAGAAGTTCACCCAGTTCCTGAAAGACCGCTCCTGCATCTACCGTTGGTTTTGGCCATTGGCTGGTAGGTTTTGAATAAACTTTGCGCAGACTATCAATACTCAACTCATCATCGTCATTAAAATTAGCCGATTGAAAGGAAAACAAGATCCGTCCGCTTATGATTAAGGCAAGAATGGTAAAGATTTTACTCATGTTTAAAAATAAAGGTTTAAGCTGACGTTAGAAGAAAAGCGGTCTTTGCCGGGGGCGGTAACAATTGTTCTGTTTAAGCTTTTTTGGTCGAGCTTTTGTATATAAACAGTATTTATTTTGATGCTCGACAGCATCATTTTAAATAGTGGAAATCCGTATTCTGCTGTTATTCCACCTCCTGCAGCAGATGAAGTATTGAACAAATAGTCGTGATAAATAACGTACCTGGTAAAATAAGCTTCATTAGCAGGTTCTACCGTAAATTCATCATTCAGTGAAAACTGATAGCTTGCAGAAAATCCAATGCCGATATAACGGTTGTTTTCTTTAATCCATCTTTTACTTGAACCAGCCATCAGTTTTACGCGGTTAAAATAAACATCATTTGCCCTGATGCCATCAATCCTTTCTTCGTCAAAAAAAATGGCTTTTATAAAATGGTTAAAGTTGCTTTTAGCAGATTGCGTAGTTAGAAATACTTTTGCCCCTAGGATACTGGATAAATACTTGTAGTTGTTGGCACCAAAATCAATGTTATAATCAGCACCATCAACTGATTGATATTTTGCCTGCGCACAAATGGTGCCATAGGAAAGTTTTTTATTCCAAAGCAGGTTAACGTCAGTTCTTTTGAGCTTATATTTCGAATAATCGATAAAGCCTGAACCATCTGCAAAAAAATAACGCTGACTTTCTTCAATATAATTTCCGAAAAGGTGAAAGTTACCCAGATTTCCGGCATTAATATCTAAATATAAATCTAAACCATTGCGTTGTTGGTCGTCGTTATATCTTCTGTCGTTTAATATTGGTTTAGTTTCTCCATAGCCATTTACCAGGTGGTTATAATACATTGGAAAGCTTGAGCTTTCATAGTACCGTGAATTTTTGTAGCCGATTGTTATCTTTTCCTGACCATTGCCATGGCGATAGCCAAGTCCCAAACTAACTGATGTGGATAATTTATAACCTACAGCTGCATTTAAATTAAACTGGTATTCACCTACAGAACCCCTAGGATCGTTTGTAGAGAAATGATCTCCTACTTTATAATCAGTTCCAATACTCAGACTTAATTTTTCATTAAGAAAATTCTTATTGGCCATAGCCTGAAAACTGTAAACACTTCTTTCATAATGAACATAGGCCGGAGAACCAAAATAATATGGAGAAGAAATATTGTTTCTGGTTTGATGTGCAAAACGTGTACTATCCTCAAAGGTTTTCGCATAAGAGAAACTCCCAAATAATTTAATACTGCCGAGTTTAACCGTACCTTCGGTTGATAAGTGACCAGCATTAACTTTTGTGGCTCCTTGTGAAGGAATATAGGTGCCTTTATCAAAATGGTAGGCAAGGCTGATTTTGCTAAACCTTTCGGGCATCATCGTACTGAGGTAATAACTGCTCAATTTGGCAAATTTAAAAGCTTCCTGTCTTGTCGAATCTGCATAAAATTGATTGGTAGCAGATGCCTGCTGAAACGCTTGGTCAGTAACTGTATTTTGAGCCACGGCAGATGAGGGGAGCACTAACCAAAAAAAATATTTTAGAATTTTTCTATTCATGGGAGGTTTAAAAAGCCGGTCGGATGAATCCGACCAGCAATTAATTTTTTATTTAAATCCTCTCGGATTAGCAACGTTGAAATAGTCGAAATCTTCAGTGCTGTTATTGGTGTCTTTCAGGATAATCCTGCCATTTATCATTTTTTCGGTTTTCCTGATGACCGATTGTGAAGTATATGAACCAAGTGGTACAAAGGTAAAACCAGCATCGAGGATTGCTCCAAATTTTTTCGGGATACGGTCAGTTGCTTCGTTAGGTTGCACTTCAACAGCATCAATGATCCATTTAGCTGGTATCTGATAGTATTTGCCTGCGGTTGATGATGGTGTAGCCTTGGTTGGATAATTGTATTGTGGCCAGTCTTTCGGTTTTTGAGTACCATCAACTTTCACTAATACATACCCATATCTTCCTGGGTTATCAAATATCATATCAGTACCGAAGTATGACAGTACTTCGAGATTAGGAACACTGGCATTGTCGATATCAGAAGCTAAAGGTTTACTCAAAAATGGTGCATAATAAGCTTCAAAATCAGCTTTGCTTAAATCAACGGTTAAACCAGGATCTAATACCGTAATCGCTTTGCCATCTGCTCCGGTAAATGGACTTTTATGGTTAATTGCAGTTTGGGCAACTACGATACTTTTACCTGGCTCAACAGGATGCTGTTTTCCGTTACCCGGGATCATTAAAAAAGCACGTGCATATACATAATCATTATTGGCGTCGATATTAGCAGGCATATTTTGTGATTTACTCCAGTCCAATTGCCCGCTTGGCAACAAATTATATGATCCTGATGTGCTTTTGGTGATCAATCCGGTCGTTTCTGCAAAGTATAAACTATCAGCATAAAGTGTTTTATCACTATTGTTGTAAAACTCGATAAATTGATCCCTGTAAAGCGCTCCATTTACTCGATCTGATCCTGCAAAATAGATTTGTTTGATCACCCAGTCGCCAACACTGCCCGCAATCAGGTTCAAGTTGATGCTTTCAGAGAAACCTACCGTAATCTGCTTATTTTTTAGAGATGCATTAAAGGTGACTGCTTTTTCCGTAACTGTTCCTGTAATGGTCGAATACTCGTTCGCGCTAAAGTTAGCAGAAGCATCAATATCGTAAAATCCAGGGGCCAACTTAGAAATCAGGATAACCCCTTTATCATTAGCGGTAAACTCCTGTACTGTTCTGGTCTCGATATTGGTAATTTTCAGTTTAGCGATATTGAGCGGTAGGGTATAGGTACTGGTTGACAGGCTATAGTTGATTTTAATATTTAAATCAACAGGCTCAATCTCGGTTAAATTGTTTTTCTTACAGGCCGTGAAGGCAAAGGCGATTAGAAGCAGGTAAAGGTACTTTTTCATGACTATAAAAATTAAAGTTTTAAGGATATTTCTGCGCCAAACGATGGAGCAGAATTGGGATAGGTGTATGTGCCGGATGAGCTGATATAATAAGGCTGATAATTGAAAACATTAAATACATTGAAGGAGAATTTCAGTCTTTTCTTGATTTCCTTTGAAATAGACAAATGGAAATTCGGAACAATTTTTGGCACATTGTCTTTATTTATTTCTGATAATGGTTTAAATAACTGCCCGTAATCAGGGTTTTTGGCGTCAAAGTTGGTGATGGTAACATACCTGCCATTATTGGTGATATAGGCAAATGGAATACCCGAATTAGGCGATTCAATTGATTTTTGAGCAATGGAGAAGTCTGCTATAAAATTAATCATAAGGCTGATCTTTGGAATATGTGTTGCAGAACTGATACGGCCATTACTTAAGTATGAAATTCTTTTAAGTGGTTCATAAAAGCCAACTTTTGCATAATCATCGCGTGTGATGGTTTGATCGGAGGTGTTACCCAATCTCGCGCTTTTGGTTTGGTAATTGGTCCTAAAAATTCCACCACTGAGGTTAAAAGAAGTAGCGATAGCTTTAATTTTCGGTGTATTCAATATCAGTTCAAGTCCTTGGTTGTCAGCGCTTAGGTCGTTATCAAATCTGTGGTAAACAAAATAATAATTCCTGGTTCCGGTTTCGGTAATTAGTGGTTTCTGACCGGGTTGCGGAACCACGTTGTAGGTGGGCAATGTTACAATAACAGGTGTAGCAACAGTTCCGATTCCATTTCTTGACAGTTTACTAAACAAACTGATTGAAAGGTTAAAATCTTTAATTTTAACCTGTGAGGTGAGTTCGATGGTTTGACTGTGAGCTGATTTCAGGTTTTCTGAATGATGATCGTAACGGTTTACATAGACCAGGTAAGTGCTTTCTAAGGCACTGCTATTGTTGTATGAATTGACTAAAGGAATTTCATAATAAGTTGGTCCCGGAAAACGTTGCGCCAGCGCCGGCGATTTAAAGGAAAGCCCATATGCGAAACCAATCTTCACCGATTTGCTGAGAGCATAATTTAAGTTGAGCCTTGGCGAAAATGATGGCAAAGCATTTTGAACGTCATACCTCAAACCTGCTCTTACATTCAATTCCTTTTTAAATAGCGGGAGTTTAAACATGTCTTCAGCATATAAACCAACATTGATTTGTGGTACTGCCAGGTTAAAATCGTAGTACCTTTCAGAACGCGATGGTGTTAAGGACGTTGTGGTAATGGCCGTTCCAGACCTTGGTCTGTTAGGATCGAGTACCTGTCCCATGCCCTTATTGGCACCGTAATCATAACCCGCTCCAAAAGTTAAAAAATGTGTAACGTTTCCTGTTTTGAAATCGCCATTCAGATCAAGTTTTGCAGAAGCATTAACTGGTCTGCCATCAATCAGGGTTTGGGAAGTATAAATACCCTTTACGTAAGCACCTTCGAATATGCCGGTAGAAGTGGCATCGGAGATAATCACATAAGGTTCGTTTTTAAATTCTTCTTTATATGTTACCTGATGGCCTTCTGAATAGCGTAAGTTAATTGAAATGTTTTTAAGAAAGTTATTATTTATACGGTATGAACTTCTGTTGTTTACACTGAAATTCCAGCTGTCGAACCTCATCAGTGCTTTTTTAATATCATCCGGGTCACTTTTTACGCCGTCCAAATTTTTGCCATAATCAAGGCTTAAGGTGTTTTTTAACCTGGCTTCCCGGCCAAAAGTGTTCGAATACATTAAATTGGTATTGATTCTTTTATAGGCTTTAAGTTTATCACGGTTATCGGCAAAAGAATTTACATAATTTAGTCCGATGTTTACTGCGCCCGCTTTTGGAGAGAGTTTGAAACCTTGCGAATAACCGTAAGAAGTAGCGTCATTTCGAAGTTGCATGCGCAGATAACCAGGTGCTTTTCCAGCCTGCCTTTCAACAATGACTGCACCATCACTCAAATCACCATATTTGGCAGGTGCGACACCTGGAATGACCTCTATACTTTCAATATTATCAACCGGAATCTGCCTTAAATCTGTTCCTCCAAAAGCATAATCACCTGAGTAAGCTGTTCCTCTCGAACCATTTAGGCCATATCCTTCTGATGACAACAAGGAGTTGCCAGCGCCAAGCATGCCCGGATTGTAACTCTGCATATTCATATTGTTGCTAATGGCATTGCCATCAACAATTATGGCTACACCAAAAGCATTGCTAAGTTCAAATTGGCCTCTTTGGTTGGTGGTGGGTTCGAATGAAGATCGCAGGTTGATGGTTTGCACTCGCTGTAGAGAGGGGGCTACAATTTTTCTGTTCGGTATCTGGTTCAGTAAATCGCTTAAACTGAGGGCAGGGGTTTGTTCAATAATATCTCTGGAGATCATTAAGGAAGAGTTCGATTGTCCTTCGTAATTGCGTTTCGCATTAATATCGATGGTTTCCAGACTTAAATTCAATTCTTTTAAAACAATATTGCCAAGATTAATATCACCGGCTAAAATTTTAATTTCTTTTGTTATACGCTGATAACTAATAAAAGAAAATTCAAAGGTTAAAGTCGTATTGGTTAAATTGCTGAGGCTGAATTTAAAAGACCCGTCTTCAGTAGTGGTGCCATATTGGTTAGTTTCCACAATTTTAATATTTGCAGAGGGGATCGGCCGGTTGTTTATATCAACCACTTTTCCGGTAACCACATGCTTATTTTGCGCCAGCGCAGTGTAACAAATAAACAAAAATAATAAGGAGGTATATATTTCTTTCAATTTAGACTAAATCTTAATAATGCTGCAAAGGTGTTAATTTTAAGTTTGTTTTGCAAGCTATTTAGAACTATTCTAATTAATCATACAGGTTTTTAACTTGGGAAATGCAGTGATGGCTTGTTGGTATTATCTGTCAGATCAAACTCATCATCACAAAAGAAAACACTTTTGTTTAGGTTCTGAATGTTTAAAAAGATAACTTTGCGGCTTCAAATCCATATAATGAGTGATCAGATAAAACACGAATGCGGAATCGCTTTTATTCGCCTGTTAAAACCACTTTCTTACTACCAGCAAAAGTACGGTACAGCACTTTACGGCCTTAACAAATTATACCTTTTAATGGAAAAACAGCATAACCGGGGCCAGGACGGCGCAGGTATTGCCACCATTAAACTGGATATGAAACCTGGCAGCAGGTATATTAGCCGATACCGGAGCATGGCCTCTAATGCGGTAGCCGATATTTTCGAATATGTACAGAACAAATTTGTCGATATCCAGGAAAACACCCCTGAGTTAATGCAGGATACAGAATGGCTCAAAAACAACGTCAGCTTTATTGGCGAAGTTTTATTGGGCCATTTGCGTTATGGTACACACGGTAAGAACAGTATTGAAAATTGTCATCCTTTTTTAAGGCAAAATAACTGGATGACGCGTAACCTGGTCATTGCCGGTAACTTTAACATGACGAATGTGGATGAGTTATTGGAGCAATTGTATGAACTAGGGCAGCATCCAAAGGAAAAAGCAGATACGGTAACCGTACTGGAAAAAATCGGTCACTTTTTGGATGATGAAAACCAGGAGCTTTTTGATCAGTACAAAAAAGAAGGACACGATAACGTTGCCATTACCCATAAAATATCTGATAACCTGGATATTGCCAATATTCTTCGCCGCTCGGCCAAAACCTGGGATGGTGGTTATTCGATCTGCGGTATGGTGGGTAACGGCGATTCGTTTATCATGCGCGATCCGGCAGGTATCCGTCCGGCCTATTATTATTACGATGATGAAATTGTGGTAGCGGCTTCTGAAAGACCAGCTTTACAAACCGCATTTAATATTCAGTTTAAAGATGTTAAGGAGATCGATCCAGGTCATGCTTTGATTATCAAGAAAAACGGAGAGGTAAGCATGGAGCAGTTCCGCGAGCCAACCGAAAGATTATCCTGCTCATTTGAACGGATCTATTTCTCAAAAGGAAGCGATGTTGAAATTTACCGCGAACGTAAACAGTTAGGTCGCTTACTGAGTGATAAAATTCTTCAGGCAGTTAACTACGATCTGAAAAATACCGTTTTCTCTTTTATTCCGAATACTGCAGAGGTTGCTTTCTTTGGAATGGTTGATGGTGTTCAGCGGTATGTACGGAATCTACAGAAAGAAACGTTGTTGCATAAAAAAGAGCAGTTAACAGATGGGCAGTTAGACGATTTATTGTCGCTGGCACCAAGGGTTGAAAAACTGGCTGTAAAAGATGTAAAACTACGGACATTTATTACCCAGGATGCCGATCGTAGTGAAATGGTGGCACACGTTTACGATACGACTTACGGTATTATCAATAACCACCAGGACACTTTGGTTGCACTTGATGACTCGATTGTGCGTGGTACTACTCTAAAACAGAGTATCATTAAAATTGTAGACCGTTTACATCCTAAGAAAATCATTATCGTTTCTTCTGCACCTCAGATCCGTTACCCTGACTGTTATGGTATTGATATGAGCCGTATGGGACAGTTTGTGGCCTTTGATGCAGCTATACAATTGCTTACCGAACGTGGCATGTGGCAGGTAATTGAAGATGTTTACACCAAATGTAAAACTTCGCTACTTTTACCTAAAGAGGAAATTGTAAACCACGTTAAAGAAATTTATAAACCATTTACCCCGGAAGAAATTTCGGCTAAAATTGCACAGATTATTACCCCAAAAGGTACTGTTGCTGAGGTTGAAGTAATTTACCAGAGTTTAGAAAACCTGCATGAGGCTTGTCCGAAAAGCAAAGGTGACTGGTATTTCTCCGGAAATTACCCTACACCAGGCGGTAATAAGGTGGTTAATAAAGCTTTTATTAACTGGAAAGAAGGAAATAACCAAAGGGCATATTAGATCCTAAAATAGTTGAATAACAAATAGCTCATAGTAATATGGGCTATTTTTTTTACCACCGAGTGCACTGAGTTTGCACAGAGAGAAGAATAAGCTTTATTAAAAATCACGTCATTGCGAGGAGGAAACGACGAAGCAATCTTTTAATCATGTGGCTTTCCAATACAGCTGCCCCGCTATCTAAACCTGACATTCGCGTAAAGCCCGGAGCCCGGTTTTTCACCGGGTGAGGACTTGCAGCATTGGCAGGACTAACGCTTAATAGCTGCACCGTCATTGCTTTTCAAAAAAACTATTAAGGAACAAAAGGCGCTATGCAAGATTAATTTGCAGGGAATGTAAATTTTATGCGTAAAACTTCAGGTATGTTTTAATAATCAGCCAGAAGGCGAAAAAGATGATGACTACACCTGCAATTTTATTCAGCTTTCTAAGCGCATCTTCTTTGATTTTATAACGGAGCTTGCTGGAATAAAAACTTTTAGCACCATCAATACTGAGTTGCGTGGCCATGGCAATAAAAAAGCAAACCAGTTTTTCGTTAAGCATGTTATTTAGTTTAACAGAGATAATACCGCTTACAATGATCCAGAACATGAGTGTAGAAGGAGTGAGGATGCACATTAAAAAACCTTTGAGCACGTAGCCTCTTTTGCTCACTTTTTGGAGCGTGGTGCTGTCGTAATGCACGGCGATTTTGGAAACCAGGTAATAGATACCAACCGCAAGTAGGAATACTCCACCAACAGTGCCTACGTATTTATCAAATTCTGCCTTATAATCAACAAACTGACTACCGAAAAGTACCAGGGCAATCAATATAATATCACTGATTATGACGCCTACCGCTAAAGAGAAACCAGCTTTGAAGCCCCTTTCTATGCTGGTTTTGATCATTGCAAAAAATACCGGCCCTGTTAAAAACGATGAAATAATCCCTGCTCCTATACCTAGTAATATGGCTTCAAACATGCATTTTATTGTTTAGAATATGCGAATATGCAATTTTATACCTAAACATGTAACATTTATTTTTGTTGCATAGGTTGCATAAAAAATACTGGTTATTAGTTTTTTTTATTTATGTTTAACCCCACTAAAACTAGATTTATAATATGAATTCAGAACAAACGCAAACCAAGTGGGCGCAGTTTATTCCACTGGTCACTGTATTCTTCTTTTGGGGCTTTGTGGCCGCCAGTAACGACATTCTCATCCCGGTATTTAAAAAGGCATTTGATTTATCGCAGGCCGAAAGTCAGTTGGTTTCATTGGCATTTTACATCGCTTATACGGTGGGCGCGTTAATCTATAACCTTATTTCAGTTATTATAGGGAAAGATATTGTAAACAAACTCGGCTATAAAAATTCATTGGCTCTTGGTTTAGTTATTTCAGCAGCAGGTACGTTGCTTTTTTATCCTGCCGCCAATTTACACTCATTCCCATTGATGCTTTCAGGCTTGTTTATCGTAGCCTTGGGTTTCTCTTTGCAGCAAACAGTTGCCAATCCGCTGGCCATTGCTTTAGGGCCGATTAAAACAGGTTCGCAGCGTTTAACACTTGCAGGTGGTATCAACAACTTTGGTACAACCATCGGACCGCTTATTGTAAGTTTTGCCATTTTCGGTTCGGCAGCAAATGCAAACACCAACATCAGTGTAGAAAGCGTTAAAATTCCTTATTTAATTTTGGGCGTAGCTTTTATAGCGGTTGCCATTTTCTTAAAAATGTCATCATTACCTGATCGACCAGCTTTGGTGGAAGCTTCAGCAGATCATACTAAATCGATTAAGGGATCGGCATTGAACTATCCGCAACTGGTTTTGGGTATGATAGCCATTTTCGTTTACGTAGGTGTTGAGGTTTCAACAGCGAGTAACTTACCTGCCTACATGGAAAAAGATTTGGGTTTTGAAATTAAAGATATTGCACCTTATATCTCGCTATACTGGGCAAGTATGATGATTGGTCGTTGGACTGGTGCTGTTGAAGCTTTTACCGATAATGTAAGTACGCAAAAAATATTACGTTTCATTGCGCCTTATTTAGCATTTGGTATTTTCCTGGTGGTAAATGCAATTGCAAAACATGATCTGGCTCCTTTTTACGTTTATGCAGCTATTATTTTGGTGCTGATTTTAGCGGATATGGCCAGTAAAGGTAACCCCGCCAGAATGTTATTGATTTTCTCTGCTATTGGTATTACCGCTTTATTGATCGGTATGTTTACTACCGGCATGACAAGTGTATATGCCATTACCAGTGTAGGTTTGTTCTGCAGCACTTTATGGCCATGTATTTTTACTTTAGCCGTTAGCGGTTTAGGTAAACATACCAGTCAGGGAAGCAGCTTCTTAATTATGATGATTATGGGTGGTGGTATTATCAGCTGGTTACAGGGTTTGGTGTCAGAATTTACAGGTATTCAATATAGCTATATTGTGGGTATCATTTGTTTTGCTTACCTGGCATTTTATGCCTGGAGGGTAGCTTCCATATTAAGATCACAGGGGATTAATTTCGACCAGAAAATTTCTGGCGGACATTAATTTTTAATAAAGTATTTTAGCAGCCACAAAGATTGAATTCTTTGTGGCTTTTTTATTTTAGCAAATGACAGATAAACCCAGTTTTGATTCGATATTTATGAACCTGGCTACCGATTTAGCTGCCCGCTCACACTGTGTGCGTGCGCATGTTGGTGCCGTTTTAACAAAAGACACCCGCATTATTTCCATAGGTTACAATGGCCCGCCTGCCGGTACACATAACTGCGATGAAGAATGGCCGGAGCATGGTTGTGCCCGCGATAGCAAGGGGAGTTGCTCTTTAGCACTGCATGCGGAAGAAAATGCCATTTTATATGCTTCAAAAAATGGATCAAAAATAGAAGGATGCACGCTATATACCACGCTGTCACCTTGTATTGCCTGTGCCCGACTGATCTTATCATCAGGGATCAAACTGGTATATTATTCTAAATCTTATGCGGCGTACAAAGGTTTACCCAGCGATGAAGGGGTTGACTTTTTGAGGAAATTTGGCGTAGAGGTGATTTTGATGGAAAGCTAGCGTTTTATCATTTTTAATTGTAAAAACTTAAGGCTAATATTTATCTTGACAACTTGACAAGTTTTGTTTATCTTTGATTATAAAACTATTAGCTATGAAAACAATGTCTGTCGGGGAATTTAAAGCTCAATTTTCTGAAGTACTGGAAGATGTTAAGGCGGGTATTGGCATTGCTGTAACTTATGGAAGGAAGAAGGAAGTTATTGGCTATTTCGTTCCTGATTTGGAAGAAATTAATCAAGAGCGCAAAATAGGTATGCTTGATGGAAAAGCAGAAATAGTATTTAGAGATGATTTCAAGATTACAGAAGAAGAATTCTTAGGTTTATGATTTACCTTTTAGATACTCATGTACTAGTTTGGTCATTCATGTATTCACCTAAGCTTTCAAATACCTGTATGGGAATTTTAAAGGATAAGAAAAATACAATTTTAGTGAGTACCATAAGTTTTTGGGAAATATCTTTGAAACATTCCATAAATAAGCTCGATATTTTGGGAATAATACCAGAGGCTCTGCCTAAACTCGCAATAGAGGCTGGTTATGAACTTTTGCCCCTTTTACCTGACGATGTGGCTAATTACCATCATTTAAATGCAAACTGGCATAGAGATCCTTTTGATAAGATGCTAATATGGCAAGCTATTCAAAAAGATATAACTTTAATCAGTAGAGACGAAGATATGATTAAATACAGGTCAGCAGGATTAAAGGTTGTTTGGTAGTTATTGTTCATCGGTTCATTACAACTGATTTGTTAGTAACTGCAAATTGAAAACTGTCTTCGGACTCCGGACTGCCGCTTCTGACTTTTCCACTAAAAATCTCTAATCTTCCGTATCAAATCTCGTATCTAATTGGTACCTTTGCGGATGCAAGAAAAAATCATTATCGTCGATTTTGGTTCGCAATTTACACAACTCATCGCCCGTAGGGTTCGCGAACTAAATATTTACTGTGAAATATATCCATACAACAATCTTCCAGAGGTTACGCCCGATGTAAAAGGTGTTATCTTTTCTGGAAGTCCGTATTCTGTTCGCCAGGAAGATGCACCTCAGATTGATTTATCAAAATATCATTTAAAATATCCATTACTGGCCGTTTGTTATGGCGCGCAATACATCGCCCAACATTCAGGTGGTAGCGTTCAGCCTTCCTCAACGCGTGAGTATGGCCGTGCTAACTTAAATTTTGTAAATCAGGAAAACAAATTGTTTAGAGGGATCAACATTGGTTCTCAGGTTTGGATGAGCCATGGCGATACCATTACCGATATTCCTGAAAATTTTGATCTGATTGCCAGTACCGATAGCGTGAGGGTTGCAGCTTACCACATTAAAGATTCTGATACTTATGCCATTCAGTTTCACCCTGAGGTTACCCATAGTATTGATGGAAAAATTCTTTTAGAAAATTTCCTGGTTGATATCTGTGGCTGTAGCCAGGATTGGACTTCGGCTGCTTTCGTTGAAACAACCATTGCAGATATTAAAGCTACTGTGGGTAATGATAAAGTGGTTCTGGCGCTTTCAGGCGGCGTAGATAGCAGTGTTGCCGCGGTACTTTTGCATAAAGCTATTGGTACCAATCTACACTGCATATTCGTGGATAATGGTTTATTACGCAAAAACGAATATGAAAGTGTTTTAGAGCAGTACAAAGATTTTGGCTTAAATATTAAGGGCGTTGATGCCAAAGACAAATTTTTAGGTCAGTTAGCGGGTGTAGAAGATCCTGAAACAAAGCGTAAAATTATTGGCCGTGTATTTATCGAAGTTTTCGATGAGGAATCTCACCTGATCCAGGATGTAAAGTGGCTGGCTCAGGGTACCATCTACCCTGACATTATCGAATCCGTATCGGTAAAAGGTCCATCTGCAACCATTAAATCGCACCATAATGTGGGCGGCTTGCCGGATTTTATGAAACTTAAAGTAGTAGAACCGCTTAAAACTTTGTTTAAAGATGAAGTAAGAAGAGTAGGTACTGCATTAGGTTTAGAATCATTTATTTTAGGGCGCCATCCTTTTCCAGGACCGGGCTTGGGCATTCGAATCATCGGAGAAGTTACCCCTGAAAAAGTGGCGATTTTACAAGATGCAGATAAAATTTATATCGATAATTTGAAAGAAGCTGGTTTATACGATAAAGTATGGCAGGCTGGAGCAATCTTTTTACCCGTAAGATCGGTAGGGGTGATGGGCGATGAACGTACCTACGAAAATGTAATTGCTTTAAGAGCGGTAGAATCACTTGATGGCATGACCGCAGATTGGTGCCACCTGCCTTATCCGGTATTGGCTAAAATCTCAAACGAAATTATTAATAAAGTTAAGGGAATCAATAGGGTAGTGTACGATATCAGCTCTAAACCACCGGCAACTATTGAGTGGGAATAGCTTTTAGTTTGCAGTTTTGAGTTGTCAGTTTGGAATACAAACTGTATAAAATTAAGGTGATGCTAGCAAGGTGGAATAAACTTTGCTAGCATATTTTGTTAAAAAACGATAGGTATGAATTTGAAGAAGGTTTACGGATTGCTGATTTTGTTTGTGATGGTTTTAGGTGCTTGTTCGCCTAAAATCAGGACACCTAAACCAGAGAAAGATAAACCGGTTGAAAAAGAGAAGCCCACAGACAAAAAGCCACTTAAGAGGTTTTCGCAGGCAAGTGTTTCCCTGCTTGTCCCCTTCAAATTAAATCAGCTGAATTTAAAAACAGCTACAAAGGCCGAGATCGAAAAGTATGCCATGCCTATCGATTTTTATCAGGGCTTTAAATTGGGATTGGACTCTGCTGCAGCCCTGGGTTTGAATTTTAAACTAAATGTTTTTGATACGGAGGATGACAATGCGCACATTGCTTCCTTGTACAAGAATGAACGTTTTAAGCAAAGCAATTTAATTATTGGGCCTGTTTTTCCGGATGGATTAAAGTTTATTTCTAATTATGCCAAAGAAAATGATGCCATTATTGTATCTCCGTTAGCTGCATCAGAACCCACCGAATTCAATAATCCAAATCTGGTATCTGTTGTAAATAATATTGGGATACATGGAAAAAAGATAGCTTCCTATCTGGCTAAAAATTACAATCCTTCAAATACGATTGTGGTATTCATCAACCCTAAAAAAACAGAAGACGAAGCTTTTGCAGCGCCCATAAAAAGTTATTTACAGGCCAATGGTAAATTTGTTGTTCAGGAATATGCTTCTGCCTTTGCTTTTGAAACCAGGATGATCAAAGGCAAACAATATGCAGTGGTGCTATCCTCTTCAGATCGTGCTTTTGTACTGCCTACCATTGAAAAACTGTATAAATTAAAACATCTTAAAACGGGTGGATATAATATCTCGCTTTTTGGCCATCCGAATTGGGTAAAACAAAATTACCCGGCAGATAAGCTACAGGATCTGAATACCATCATCAGTTCTTCTTATAAAATCGACTATAAAAACCCTAACGTGATTACTTTTATCAAAAAATACCGCTATAAATATGGTTTTGAGCCCGGGGAGTTTGCTTTTAAAGGTTTTGATGTTGGCTATTATTTCGGCAGGTTGCTGGTAACCTATGGTGAAGATTACAGGGATTATATCGTAAAAGATAAATACAAAGGGCTGCATAATAATTTTTCATTTATCCGTGATGAAAAATCGGGCTATATTAATACCAGTTTAATGTTATTGAAGTATAAAAACTTCGCCTTAAGCCCGGTTGAGTAATCTACAATTTTCTTCCATTTTAATTATCGCATGAGAGCAGATCATCAGTTAAGAGCCTTTGAACAGATTTTAAATAGTTATGATGGTAGCATGCCCTTACATCGCTTTCTACCCATTTATTTTAAACAGCATAAACAAATGGGTTCATCTGACAGGCGATGGGCAACAAGATACATCTACAGTTTTTTTAGATTAGGTAAGGCTTTACCGTCATTACCTGCCGAAGAGCGTTTGAGTATTGCAGATTTTCTATGTCACGATACTTTAAGCCTGTTAGTAGAAAAGAACCTGCCCGATTTAAAGGAAAGCATCGCGGTATCGCCCGAAGAAAAATTAGCGCTGATCAAAGCTAAATATCCTGATTTTGATGGGGAACAGGTTTATCCTTTTCATGCTGCACTTTCAGACGGCATTGATAAAGAAGTATTTTTTACCTCGTTTTTTAAACAGCCAGATCTGTTCATCCGGGTGAAAGCTGAAGATTCAGCAGCCATTATTGCCAAGCTGGAAGCTGAAAACATCACCGTTAAAGCCATTACTGATACTGCCCTGGCCTTGCCAAACGGAACCAAGCTTGAACCTATTTTAAAGGAAGGAAGTTATCAGGTTCAGGATTTATCTTCACAACATACTGGCTTGTACTTTCAGCCAAATAAATGGGATAAATGGTGGGATTGTTGTGCGGCCTCGGGCGGAAAAACTTTGCTGCTACACAGTTTTGAACCGGTAATTGAACTTTTAGTTTCCGACTTGCGGGAGAGCGTGCTCTTAAATTTAGATGAGCGTTTTCGCCTGGCAGGAATTAGAAAATACCATAAAAAAGAACTTGATCTTTTGCAGAACAATGATCAGGTTTTACACCATTATCAATTTGATGGAATTATTTTAGATGCACCTTGTACGGGTTCGGGAACATGGGGAAGAACTCCCGAAATGCTTACTTTTTTTGAAGAACGTAAAATTAACCAGTTTACCGCCATACAGAAAGGGATCGCTCAGAACGTAGTAAAATACCTTAAGCCGGGAAAACCTTTGATTTACATTACCTGTTCAGCGTTCGCGGCGGAAAACGAGGCTGTGGTGCAACATTTGGTTGATACACTGCCATTGGAATTGGAAAAGATGGAGTTGATAAAAGGCTACGAAAATAATGCTGATACGATGTTTGTGGCCAGGATGATTAAGCATTAGGATAATCAGGATTAAAGGATCTCAAGATCAGTAAATATATTCCCGGATCTTGCGCATTTGGGAATGCTAATGCTTTAAAATTGCCAATCAAGTTGAACGAATCCATTTAATTACCTATGTTCAAACCAGGATACGAAATTCCTTTTAACGTACTTTACCGCTTCTAATAAAACGGCTATTGCGCCGATGAGTAAAGTATATTCTTCAAAGCTGTTCATCGTTTAAGCTTTATGTTTAGATGAATATAGGGATCTTTTGTTACAGATCGGTTAAAGTATTGTTATTTAAAACGTAAGAGATCTCGATTAATAGTCATACTGAATTTCCTGATTGGACCCTGAAATAAATCAGATCGCTATTGGATCAGGGTGACAAATCTTTGAAATGATCTCTATAGTCCCGTATTATTCCTGAACAATTTGATGGCAATCGCCAGTAAAATTACCCCAAAAGCTTTACGCAAAATATTCAGACCCGATTTTCCGAAAAGTTTTTCCAGTCTGTTAGTGTTTTTCAATACAAAGTAAACAAACAACATATTAAGGATAATACCTACTAAAATATTCTGGGTATGATATTCTGTTTTTAGCGAAAGCAAAGTGGTCATTGTTCCGGCCCCGGCAATCAAAGGAAAAGCCAACGGCACTATAGATACTGTTTCTGGTGCTTCTTCTTTAAAAATAGTTAATCCCAATACCATTTCCATGGCGATAAAAAAGATTACGAAGGAGCCTGCAATAGCAAAAGATTCTACATCTAAACCGATAACTTTTAACAGCGATTCGCCAACAAATAAAAAAAGGATCATTAAGCCTGTGGCTACCAGCGAAGCCTTTTCCGATTCGATATGGCCGGCTTTTCTACGAAGTTCGATTACTACCGGGATCGCACCCAAAATATCGATAATCGCAAACAATACCATCGTTGTTGATAGGATCTGGCTTAAGTTGAACGTCATAAAATCAGATTTCATAGCGGCGCAATTTTAAGCAAAGGTAGTGGAATTTGTGTCAATTCCGATATGAAGAAAATATTTATTAGAAATAGAACTGTGTTCTTAAAGTGAGCACATTGTCTTTTCTGTCAGCAGTATAATCTTTAATCTGTGTCGATTCGTTTTTAATGACGTCGTAATAAATTACCGCTTTAAAGTGAGGATTGAAATGATGTAGAAAGCCAAAACCAAACGTATCAAAACGAATATCTGCAGGCGATAGTCCCTTGTCAGCCGAAATATCCGTTCCTTTAACCTTTGCATTAGGGTCATACCAATCGTATTTTAAAATGAGCTGGTTATCAGTACTATTTAAAGTTTGCACAAAAGTAAAGTAGGCACCGTTAAAAGTTCTGGTGTAATAAGGTAATGCAAGCGATTTGTTGTCGACAGGATAGGAGCCTGGTGTAGTTGATGTGGTTGCAGTGCCCGTTTGTAAGCCCGAAATTACCTCTGCCCTAAGTTCTGATTTCCAGCTTTTCGTTTTTGTAGCTAACTGGATGTCTGCACCATAATATCGTCTCGGAGCAACTTTATTTACCGTTGCGGCAGAAGAGTCTTTAACCATTTTCCATACATTATTGTTCTGCTCCATTTTGTAGCTTACCGGCAAACGATGATCTAAGCCTCCCTGAAGGGTACTTATACCGCCTGCAACGGTAAATTTTTTAAATGCATAAGGTTTGTGGCTTAACCTAAAAATATAGTCTTTACTATTGTCGAACTCCCCATTACCGGCTAAGCCCTGTCCATTATAAATGCCAAAATCGAATACAAAATTTTTAAGGCTGGCATCTTTCCAGCGTGGATTTAAGGTAAAAGTAACCCCCAGATCACGCTCGGTTTTCATTAAAATCTGCGACATCCGTCCACGTTCTGGTGCTTCTCTTACAGAAGAAGACAGTTGTAGTTCGTTACCGAACGGACGACCTGATAGCCCTAATGTTACCGCTAACATTTTCCATTTATTCTCATAATAACGTCCCCAGAAATCGCGGATAGCCACACCTTGTTCGGTGCCATCAAACTGCAGTACGAAATAGGTAGATGGACTGCCATCCTCGGTCAACATCATATAGTCGGCCCTTAATCGGCCCCTCCTCAATCTGAAACGGTTGTTGGTGAAATCACCAAAATTTCCTCCCTGAAATTCGGCCTGTGTCCCCTTTGATTCTGCCAGCTGGAATTGTGGCTGCAAATATCCGCTAAATGATAATGAGCCGTACTTTTTTGATATGATGAGCAAATGATTAACCGTAGTAGAATCCATTACATCATTAATCGTCCTTTGTGCATGCGCTAATGCGGAACTAAGTAATAAAGCAATAGTTAAAAAAAAATAAATGCGTTTAAGTTTGGCCGGATTGCGGTACATTTTATCGGTTTTTTGCAAAGGTAACTTTATTAACAATTATTTAACATAAAAAAGCCCCGACTTTTGATCGGGGCTAAATGAAAATATGGTTGTTGAATTTACAATTCTGGTTTAGGAGGATCAACAGGGTCTACTGTTTTCCCTGTGTTACCCAAAACTGAATTTTTGCGGCTATAACCAAAGTAAATTACAAAGCCGATAGCCAGCCAGCCAAATAACCTTAACCAGTTGGTCCAGTGTAGGCCTAAAATCATTAAAGTACAGGCAATGATACCTAAAATAGGTAGTAATGGCACAAATGGAGTTTTAAATTCTCTATGCAAACCTGGGTCTGTTTTTCTTAGTACGATTACAGCCGCACAAACCAATATAAAGGCAAATAATGTACCAATAGAGGTCATGTCACCCACAACATCGCCTGGCACAAATGCAGCAAACAAAGCACATATTACAAAAATAATCATATTTGCTTTATATGGCGTTTTATATTTGGGATGTAAATCACTGAAAATTTTAGGTAATAAACCATCTTTACTCATGGAGTAGAATACACGGCTCTGGCCCAGTAACATCACTAAAATTACGGAAGAAAAACCGGCCAAAATAGCTACTGTTACCAGTTTTGCTAACCAACCATAACCTGGCATATAGTCAATAATTGCTGCAACAACAGATGCCTCGCCACCTTTTGTTCTAAAGAACTCTACCGGGGCCATACCAGTTAAAACGTGTGCAAAAAGGATATACAAAACAGTACATACTGCAAGAGACCCTAAAATACCAATTGGCATCGCTGTTTTAGGGTTTTTAGTTTCCTGAGCTGCCGTACTTACCGCATCAAAACCAATAAAGGCAAAGAATACGGTGCCCGCAGCACCAACAATACCCCAAAAACCACCAAAATTATGTGTTAAACCCTCCTTATCAACATATTTTGTCGCTTCAGGAATGTAAGGTGTGTGATTAACCGGATTGATGAAAGACCAGCCGAAAGCAATGATTAGCAATACGATGGCTACCTTTGTAATTACGATAAGTCCGTTTACAAATGCTGATTCCTGCGTACCTCTTATCAGCAAAAGACTCAATAAGAAAATAATAAGTAATGCCGGAACGTTCATGATTCCATTTACACCGCCTTCACTTTGAAATGGCGAGTGGCACCATTCATAAGGTATGGGGCTGGTGTGTATAACTTCAGTGAGTAATTTGTTAAGATATTCGCTCCAGGCGATACCAACTGTAGCTGCACCTACTGCATATTCCAAAACCAGGTCCCAGCCAATAATCCAGGCCATAAACTCACCCATTGTAGCGTAGGTATAGGTATAGGCACTACCCGAAATTGGAATAGAAGATGACAATTCAGCATAGCACAGACCAGCAAGCGCGCAACCGATGGCCGCTAAGATAAACCCGAAAGTTACTGATGGGCCTGCACTTTGGGCTGCTGCATTTGCAGTACGGACAAAAAGGCCTGCGCCAATAATTGCCCCGATACCTAAAGCAACTAGCGAACCCGCTGATAGGGTGCGTTTTAAGCTTTTCTCAGATTCTGATGAATCTGCTAAAAGTTGAGTAATTGATTTCTTGAGAAATAAACTCATAAAAGTTAGTTGTTGTTTTGATTTATTGGTGAATATAAGTTTTTCAGCCCCAAACGTAATTAAAAATTACGTAAATGTAAAAGGGATTCTGTTAAAATCCCTTTTATGAGTCTTTATATCTATGATTTTACAACTAACGGCTCAATGTATCGGTTGTATTAATCAAAGTGTCTGTTTTTATGTTGCCCAAAGCATCGGTTTTTTGTTCAATCCTGATTTCTTTCCGAACTTCCTGTTTGTGTTCGCCTTCAATTGCCTTTACTGCGATGTAAGGAGCAATAACCAGTGAAACAATAGACATTAATTTAATCAAAATATTCATCGAAGGCCCGGAAGTATCTTTAAAAGGATCACCAACAGTATCTCCTGTTACAGATGCTTTATGCGGTTCTGATTTTTTGTAGTGCATTTCTCCATTAATCATTACACCCTGTTCGAAAGATTTTTTGGCGTTATCCCATGCACCACCGGCATTACTCTGGAAAATACCCATTAATACGCCCGTTACGGTAACGCCGGCCAATAAACCGCCCAAAACTTCAGGTCCGAACGTGAAGCCCACAATTACAGGTGTAACTAAAGCAATCGCGCCCGGCATCATCATTTCACGGATGGAGGCTTTGGTAGAAATGGCTACACATTTTTCGTATTCAGGTTTGGCTTTGTATTCCATAATGCCCGGTATTTCACGAAACTGGCGGCGCACTTCCTGTACCATATCCATTGCGGCTTTGCCAACCGCCTGGATACATAAAGCAGAAAAGATAAAAGGAATCATCCCACCTACAAATAAACCGGCCAGAACAGGTGCTTTATAAATATCAATGGCAGTAATGCCGGCGATACCCACAAAAGCAGCAAACAAGGCTAATGAAGTAAGCGCGGCTGAAGCAATGGCAAAACCTTTTCCGGTGGCTGCGGTGGTATTACCTACAGCATCTAAATTATCAGTACGTTCGCGTACTTCGGGCGGTAACTGGCTCATTTCAGCAATACCACCGGCATTATCGGCAATCGGCCCGAAAGCATCAATGGCCAACTGCATGGCTGTCGTAGCCATCATTCCGGCTGCGGCTATGGCAACCCCATACAGGCCTGCGAAATGATAGGAAGCCATAATTCCTCCGGCCAATACAAGAATAGGAATTACGGTAGATTTCATCCCTACAGATAAACCTGCAATAATATTGGTGGCGTGTCCGGTTGAAGATTGTTGAATAATTGAATTTACAGGTCCCTTGCCCATTGCCGTAAAATATTCGGTAACAACACTCATAATGGTACCCACTACCAAACCTACTATAATAGCATAAAATACGTTGATGCTGGAGAATTCGTATCCACGTAGATTAAGCGTTTCAGGCAACATCCATTTCACAATAAAAAATGAAGCAACTGCCGTAATCACAATAGATGACCAGTTACCCAGGTTCAATGCATTTTGCACATTCGATTTTTCGTCTTTAATCGTGACGAACCAGGTCCCGATGATCGAAAATATAATGCCCAGTCCGCAAATTACCATGGGTAGAAGAATAGGAGACATTCCTCCAAAATTATCAGTTACGTTAATTTCCTGGCCCAACACCATAGTTGCCAGGATAGTGGCTACATACGAACCAAATAAATCGGCACCCATCCCGGCAACGTCCCCCACATTATCTCCCACGTTATCGGCAATGGTAGCGGGGTTGCGCACATCATCTTCAGGAATACCAGCCTCTACCTTACCCACTAAATCGGCACCAACATCTGCAGCTTTAGTATAGATACCACCGCCTACACGGGCAAATAGGGCAATGGATTCGGCACCCAGAGAAAAGCCGGTTAAAACCTCTATTGCAGTTTTCATTTCAACACTATTAACCGAAACAACATTAAAATGCTTAAGAAATACAATAAATAAGCCACCTAAACCTAAAACAGCTAGTCCGGCAACGCCCAAACCCATTACCGTTCCTCCGGTAAACGACACTTTTAAGGCTTGTTTTAAGCTCTTTCTGGCCGCCTGTGTGGTTCTTACGTTAGCTTTTGTAGCCGATTTCATACCGATATAACCTGCGGTGGCAGAAAATACTGCTCCAATAATAAAAGAGATAGCGATAATCCAGCTTGAATGCATCGGGATACCTTTAATTTCAGTGATCGTTCCTGAATAAGCCAGGAGTGCTGCCGTAAAAACAGCAAAAATACTCAATACCCTCCATTCAGCTTTTAAGAAAGCCATGGCTCCATCGGCAATGTGGCCCGCAAGTTCCTGCATGTTCTGGTCACCTGCATCTTGCTTGTTCACCCAGGAACTTTTAATCATCATCACGATAATGCCAACAAGGCCCAGCGCCGGAATACAGTAAATTAAATTGTTTTGTAAAAAGTTCATAGTCAATAATTGGTTTTTATATTTGGTTAGTGGTTATTTAATGGATTAACGGTTTGAATCTGTTAATTGTTTAAGCTGTTTTATCTATTCTAAAGACGCCGTCCTAAACGCTGAAGCTGGCCAGTTTGGTAATTTAACGGGAACTTCAAACTTCATACTTCGGACTTATACTTAGCAAGTTAATAAAATATTCTTCTTGTAATTACAATTTTATGGCCATCTTAAATAAAATTTTGTTCAATTAAAATAATACATACTGAGCGCACCGATTTTCTTTTTTTTAAATAAATTAGCCACCAACTAAACCAAACTAAAAATGAAAATGGAAAAAGGAGAAGGAACTGCTAAAAGAAAGTTAAGCCTCTTTGATGCTACAATGCTCGTAATGGGTTCGATGATCGGGAGCGGTATCTTTATTGTGAGTGCCGATATCATGAGGAATTTAGGTTCTGGTTATTGGTTAATTGTGGTATGGATCATTACTGGAATTATGACAGTGGCAGCGGCAATTTCTTATGGTGAACTTTCTTCTATGTTTCCTAAAGCAGGAGGGCAATACACTTACCTGAAAGAAATTTTTGGTAAAATGATGGGTTTCCTGTATGGTTGGGGCCTTTTTACCGTCATCCAGACGGGTACTATCGCTGCTGTTGCGGTGGCTTTTGGTAAATTTACGGCCTATCTGATTCCGGCTTTGAACGATGCTGCTCCAATTTTTCAAAGTGGTGGCTATAAAATTACCTGGATCCAGATTTTGGCTATTGGTGTTATTCTTCTACTCACTTATATCAATACAAAAGGTGTCGAGGGCGGCAAGATCCTGCAGAATATCTTCACGGGTTCTAAAATAGTCGCCTTAATCGGCCTGATTATTTTAGGTTTTCTTTTGGTGAAAAATAGTTTTTGGTCTGGAAATATGAGCTTTGGATGGAATGCTTTCAATAATCTGAAAATGGATCCGACAGGCAATTTTCTAAAATCTGGATGGGAGTCGATTTCAGGAATGACCATACTGGGCGGGATTGCTGCAGCAATGGTAGGCTCAGTATTTTCGAGTGTGGCCTGGGAGAACGTAACTTTTGTTTCCGGAGAAATTGAAAACCCGAAAAAAAATGTGGTGCGTTCAATGGTTTTGGGTACATCGGCCGTAATGGTTCTTTATTTATTGGTGAATTTTGTTTACCTCAATACTTTAAACAGAGATAGTATTGCTTTTGCCCTTAACGATCGGGTTGCCGTTGCAGCTTCAGAGCAGATTTTTGGCAGTGGTATAGGTACAGTAATCATCGCGCTTTTGGTTATGATATCTACTTTTGGCTGCGTTAACGGAATCGTATTGGCAGGAGCAAGGGTTTTTCAAACCATGGCACAAGACGGTATGTTTTTTAAAGCAGCACTCAAAAACAATAAAAATGGTGTCCCTGAAAGGTCGCTATGGATGCAAGGTATTTGGGCAGCCGTTTTATGTTTAAGTGGCCAGTATGGTAATCTTTTAGATATGATTTCCTTTGTTATCGTGTTTTTTTACATGATCACTGTTTTTGGTGTTATTTACTTGAGGATAAAAAAACCGGCAATGGAAAGACCTTACAAAACCTGGTTATACCCGATTACGCCAATTATTTACTTATTGATTGGTGCAGCATTTTGCATATTGCTTTTAATTTACAAACAACAATATACCTGGCCAGGACTTATCATTGTGTTGCTGGGGCTGCCTGTTTATTTTCTGATAAATAAAATAGAGCAAGAGGGGTAGTGATGGCTTCCTGCTGATCTGGTCGCTATCTGATTTGGTTTACAAGTAGAAATCGTATTTTTAATTACCATGTAGCTATATGTTATCCTATAGAAGAATCTTTTAGACTGGAGCGTGCCGATTTTTCATCGGAAGCGAAATGCCCGCCTGTGCGGACAGGCCTGCCCGTACAGGCGGGGAGAAATTTATAGAGACAGATTTAGTTTCGCTAAGCCTTCTGGTTCTCGGTTGTGTTGTACTCCGCTCGAAAGGACAACTCGGCATAGGGCTGTCAATAATATCGAATTTTATCAAATAAATTATCTCTAATGATGACGAAGCTAAGTGATATTGTAGTGAAAACATCATAGATTTTGTCTTAAATGATATTGATTGGCAACCAACTTTTAGGTCTCAAATCTCGCATCTCATATCTTTCTTATATTGTGAAAAATCAGGGTTCCGTATCAATCGGTTCCGAAAGCCCCGTTATCCGCTTTACATCTCCCGATGAAAAAATCGGGATCGTGTTCGCTGCTACCGGGTTTAATTCACTTAAACCTTTGCAGCACACCCGGCAAATCTAAAACCGAAACAAGGGCTACAGGTCAGTCGTCTAAGGCTCGCGCGTGACCGCCCGAACGAACGGGCAGGCATGAGCATGTGGGGGGGTAATTTGGACATAGCATGCTGGCTTGTCTTTCTAAGATTAAAATTGTTTTGAAAACTTAGTTAGTAAGAAAGAGTTAACCCTAAACCCTAAACCCTAAACCCTAAACTAAAAACTGTATCATTTTTCAGACTAATGCCCACAAAACGGTATGTTACGGCTAAGTAATGATAAAAAAAATCAACAATGCCCGCAACCTGTATGATTAGTTTGAAGCGATCAAAACATTTATTTTTTTCTATTTAAGTATCATAATCATGATGGTTAATGAGCTTAGAGCCTCACAATTGGCCTGATATTTGGTTTAATAGATTTTGTAGCCCAGCGCTTCACTAATCAAATTTTAACCTTTAAATTTTAAAACTATGGCTTTCAAAGCTAGCTTAAATTTTTCAGGCAAAAGGTACCAGGTACTTCAGCATGCCTACATCTTACAATTCAATATAGATTCCCTCATATCTGGCACTTCTAAATGCCCGAAGGAAAGGAATGTATAAGTTTAATCAATTAGACGTAATGATTACGAGAATTTTGTATCCACGTCTTCAATATTTACATTATTTCTTCAACCTAAATTAGTTAAATGAAAATGATGCGCTTATCTGTTTGCCTTTATGTGTTTCTTGTTTTTACTGCTGTTATAGTTTGGTGTGTTGCAGGCTGTAGTGGAGGTGATCAAAAGCCAGATCAACAAAAAGGCCATCAGTTGCCAAAGAAAGCTAGTACTACCGATAATTTTCTTTCTTACACAGCTGCTTTAACCCAATTGCCTTTAAGCAAATTTGACAATCTGGGTATTGTTCCAACTAACAAAGCATTTGCCGGTAAATTACCCATCAGCATTTACAAAGGCGAAGCGATTGGTCGTGATAGCATCATCGTTCATCCCTATAGAATCGGTGAAGTGGCTCACATTAAAGCAGCAATCAGATTACTGGTAGCGCAGTCGATTACAGATTCGTTAACTATAGGAGATTTTACCAGATACTTTGGAGATATAAAAAAAGAAAAACCATTGATCGGCAATACTGAAACGCCCCTACCGGTTGAAATTACTGTTGATGCCAATACCGCCCTAAAATTAACGTTTAATAGTAATAAAAAGTTAGCGCTTGCCCATGTAACCATGGTTGAGATTTTAAAATATAGATAATAGTAATGAATACGCTCGTAAAAATTAAGGAATATGATGCGCATGGTGGACCATCAAACGTTAAAATGGGAGATGATGGTCATGCACAAACCTCTACCACTACGGGAAGGTTTGTGATCAAAAGTATAGAAAAACATGTGAGTTATGGAAAATATGCCGAATGGTCAGGAATAGCATGGGGTACCGAAGTTAAAATAAACGGAGACGTTGTGATGGTAAAACATATGGGTACCTGGAAAAAGTTAACTGATGTTAACGCAGCTTGGGGCAAATATAAAAACGATCAGAAAGCCGTTAAAAATTACATTCTCAAATACCAGCGTGATCTTTACCCCAAATCACCTATCCCGACCAAATGGTTTTTTAACGATTTCGGACATGTTTCGGTCAAATATTTTAAAGACCTGAACAACGACCGTAAAATGAATGGTAAGGAACATGTTTTGGGCGATTTTATCCATACTACGCCGCCTGATGAAGCGGCAACCGCTGCAGGTTTGCCTTTTCTATTATCAGAATCACATGGTTGCATCCATGTACGGCCTAAGGACATTGATACGATGATCGGGAATGGTTATTTAAAAAAAGGCAATACCATAGAAGTGCATCCTTATACCAAAAGGGTTATCGAATCATCTTTTAAAAGAAATGCAGCAGGTATGCCATTTGAGGTACATTTCTATCCCGGTATTTATAAAATTGCAGTTTATAGAACAATGTAGCCAAAAGTGCTACTGCAACAGTAACAGAACATTATGGAAAATAAACTTATTGTAGAAATTAGTATAGAAGATGCAGCAATTGCCCATTTTGCTTCCTTTAATCTGCTACAGGCTTTTAACCAGCATCATTATTTTGAACTTCATTTTAACCACGATCAATTGGGTGCCCCTGGCTTGATCAGTTTGGATGATAGTCGTGATTTTGTGGGTAAAACCCTAACGGCTTCCTTTGGCTATTCGCCAGAAAACCTGCAACATTTCGCCGGACTGGTTACAAAAGTAGAACTTTCGCAAAGTCATGGTTACCACGGTGTACTTATTGTAAGTGGGTATAGTCCAACTATATTAATAGATCGTGGCCCCGATTTAGGCTCTTATTTGGATAAAGACCTTGATACCATTGTTAAGCTGGCCACCAATGATACACCAGCCAATGACCTTTCAATAGTAAGTAATGCATCAAGAAAGGTAGCCATTGATTACCTTATACAATATCGCGAAAGCGATTTCGAATTCCTGAACCGTTTATCAGGCGAATATCATGAATGGTTTTACTATGATGGTAAGCAGCTTAACTTCGGTAAGCCTGATAAGCAAAAAGAAGTATCGCTTTTTTACGGCAGGGATGTATTTAATCTGCAATATGCGATGGAGGTTTCGCCCATCAAATACAAGCGTTTTGCCTATAACCCTAAACAGGATGAAATGCTGCAAAGTGAAAGCACAGGCAAAGCCGATGGAAATCCAGATCTGGCGCATGCCATCAAGGCATCGAATACCATGTATAGCAAGACCTTCCATCAACCATCTTTGATCAGGGTTGATAACAGCAACGATATCAAAAGTCATGTAGAAAACGAAGAGAAAGCGCAAATCAGTGAACTGTTAAAAATTAACGCCAGTGGCGATAATGCTCAGCTCGGTATTGGCAGCATTGCCGAAATAACCATGAGCATCAGGAAAGAGCTTGCTTTTGCAACAGAGAGTCTGGGCAAATTTTTGATAACCAGTATTAACCATCAGATAGATGGCACTGGTAAATACAGCAATACTTTCGAAGGTTTGGTAGCTACTACTGAGCGTATCATGGTTAAGAATTACCAGAAGCCACAATCGGATATGCAGCTGGCCGATGTGATCGATAATGACGATCCGCAGGGGCAGGGCAGGGTGAAGGTTAAATTTAAATGGGAGTGCCAAACAAACGATCCTACCGAGTGGCTGAGGGTAGTAAGTCCTAATGCCGGTAGCGGCGATACCGGGAAAAACAGGGGCTTTCATGTTATTCCCGAAAAAGGCGACCAGGTGGTGATTGCTTTTGAAGAAGGGAATGTGGCCAGGCCGGTGGTGATGGGCAGTGTATACCATGGTAAAAGTGGCGATAGCAGCGGCTTTAAAAACAGTAATACCAAAGGACTTACTTCCAGAAAGGGAAGCAGTTTGAGTTTCGATGATCTTAACCATGCTTTAAACCTGGGTACCAATGCCGCAAATTTTGTTAAAATAGAAAATGGTCCGGGATCCATTACGGCGCAATCTGCGGAGACCATTGTGATCAGAACCGGAGATAGCAGCATTACATTAAAGAAAGACGGAACCATTGATATTATTGGTAAAGTGATTAATATTCAGGGTACCCAGGTCATTAACGCAAACGCAGGCGAGAAGCCAGGTGATGCGGTCAATATTGGTAAAAATGCCACTACAGCAGTGACTATTGATACGAAAAACATAGATTCAAAAGCGAGCAGCGGAATTACCGTAAGCTCCCAAACAACTATTTCACAAACTTCAACAGGCGTACAAACCATTAAAGGTAGCCAGGTAGATATAAATTAATTATGAGCAGATTTAAATTTTTTGATGAGGAGAAAGATAATGATCAACTTTTGCATGTAGCTCAAAATGAAAATAATAAGATCAAGACAGATCAACAAAAAGTTTCAGTTAAGCGGTACAGGTATAGGGTAGAGCAACTAATGATCACCAAATTTAACGGTCAGATTATTAATCATGGTACAACTAAACAAGAGTTTGTGGTACAAAAGAATTTTTTAGATGAAAATCTTAAAAGTCTTCAATTTGAGTTAGTTGAAAACGTAATTAAATTTGAGCCACCACAACTTCAAACAGCAATATCTTTACTTTGTGATTTTGATATTATTAAGAGTAATATTGAATTGGGTTTTGATGCTAAAACTGGAAGACTAAACCAAGTCCTAAATAAAGAGGGGGTTTTGAACGCATGGGAAGACTATAAAAAGGCGACGATTAAAGCATATAGTTTTGTTAAATCTACGGAATCTCAACAAAATATTCAGCTTTTTATCAATAAGGCTGAAGAACAAATTAATAATGATAGTCTGCTTCTAAGTGATTTTGAAACTAAACTCTTTTTTGATATTATTTTTGATCGTTACCTTGTTCAGGAGGAAGGGGATCTGGCATATGATAAAGAATTTATTTCCAATTTGTTTGATTATAGAAAGATTAACATACATATCGGTCAATTTATAATAATGGAATCTTCGGAACTTATCAAAATGAAAAGAACCGGAACTCTAGATCAGCGCTCAATTGATAAGGATTTTATGGTTAAACAGTATGATGAGAAATTTAAGCCATATGTTGGATTCAGTTTCTCGTCTTACAATTATACTTATAATCAAAATTTCACTATAAATAAGGAAGAGAATGTAATTTCCGAAGCTAACATCGTTTTGGTTGAAGAGATAAAGAATAATGTCCAGATAACTGTTAATTATGATCTAAAATTGGTTGAATTATGAGCAAGTCTTATGTTCCGGCAGGTACCTGCATAGTTTGTACAAGTATGACCGTTTCCAGTCCGCTAAAGTTAGTGCATATTCATGATAGTACAACATTTCATAGAAGTGAAAACAAAGCACTTTTAAATGTTTACGATCGTAAAACCAGTGATACTTTTGTTTGTAAAAACGCCCAGAAATTCTGGGGAGGCCTGGGGACTATGCTGTTGGGGATTGCTGCGGGTATTGTTATTGGGGCGGCAATTGTTGCTACTGTGGGTACGGCAGCAGTAGTAATTGCAGCAGTAGCTGCTACTGTCGCAGTTGCGGGTATTGGAGCAGGAGTTGCTGGAGAAGTAATTGCACGTAACGATTGTGATGTGATTCAATCTACAAACTGGAAACTGTTTCATACTAAGGTAACTATTGATGGTAAAAATGCACTACTTCAATCATCTATACTTTCCTGCAGCAAAGGTGGTATAGTTTCAATTGTTGCCGATCCGATAAAAGCACAACAATATGCAGAAATTTATGCCAGTAATAATAATGCAGAGTTGGCAACGCATATACTTTCCCAATTTGTAGAAGGCTTTATTTCTGGCGTCACTTTCTTAGGTAGCCCAGCTGCAGCTATAGCCGGAACAGGTTTGGGCGTCTATTTTTATAACAAAAATGAAAACGAAGGATTGGAGAACCAAAATAAACAATTGCAGGGGATAAGTGTGCCGCCACCTACCTTTAATGGCGATCTACAAAATCAGCTTGGACAAGAGGCTATTAATCAACCTGTGGGTGCAGGTATTGGCGCTGTAGAAACGGGAACTAAAATCGTCAATGAACAGATGATCCCAACCAACCAGGCTCTAAATACCCAGGTTTCTCAATTAGGAAGTCAGGCAGCAGCATTAGAAACTGAAGCGGCAGAATTAGCTGCAAGGGGTTTAACAGATGAAGCAGCTGAAACTGCTGCCAGGGCCGCAAATGTAAGATTGGCACAAGATATTGCAAGTAGGTCTTATCGTATGCCCTGGACAGTCAGTGGGTGGAGTGGCCTAAATTTAAAGCCTGATCTGAAAACATTTGGAAAGGGTCTAGGAGTAGGGGTTGCTGGTGCTGTGGTGAATTTTGGGATAGAGCAATGGGTTAACGGAATGGAAAATGATAATTTTAGAGATGTGCTTGATCAATTAGATTTCTTGACGAAGGAAAATAATTCATCTACACAAGGTATTAACGTAGTAGCCATAAATGGATAATGAGCTGGTTTAAAAATATGAGCGGTTTTTGGGGTTATATCATCGGGGCAATGATTGTTTTACCTTTTTTATTAATAGGGTATAACCGTTTTTTTATCAATAAAAACGATTCTGAAAAATATATTTATGATTATCTAAAGGATTTTTTAGAGATCAAAATTAATGTTCCTAAGGCTCATTCTGTTAAAGAGTTAGTGATTTCAGAAAGTAAAACCATAAAGATGCAAGCAAAAAATATGGGGAGGGATGGAAGCAAGAGGACGACTATGAGGTATAGAATTGTTTATGATCAAAATACCCGGAAATATTTCCAGATAACAATGTTTGACCTTTACAATCAATTTTTTGGTGCAATTGATGATAATCAGGTGCTAATAACGGTTAATAAGCAAGATTTTGATAACCCAATTTATGGAACCAAAGATAAACCATTAATGGTTTTTAGTGCGCGCGGGGCCAATAAACCATTATCCGAGCGTCGTGCTACAGAGCAGGATTTGGGAGGTCGTGCTTATAATATCGATACTACGCCCGAATGGTACAAATACAATACGTATATGTACCTTACATATATTATGACGAATGATGAATTTAAAGCGCGCTTTGAAAAATAATTATTTCCTCATTGGGCCGATATTGAATTTAGATCTTATCCTTCAACACGTTCATCACTAGTGGGCAAGGTTTTTTAAAGGATTAGGAAAAGGGATTGCTGGCGCTATTGCAAATTATTTGATTGATAGAGGATCGGATAGTTATGAAGCAGCGAAAGCTAATGATTCGACAATAGCCTCACGAATGGCTAATTTTAATGATGATACTAAAAATATTAATGTAGTTGCAGATAATCCATCATAATGAATAAACAAATATCACAATCCTTCGGATGGCTCATTGGAGTTTTGATCGTGTTTCCTATAATTATTTTTGGCATTAATTACCTTTTTAAAAAGAAGGAAAATAATTCAAAAAAGGCTATTCCGCGTTATATTGAAAAATGTAAAGAATTTAAAATTCAATTTCCAGATAAATTGGAATTTAGGGATACTCAATATACAACCTCATTAATGTCTCCCCATCAAAAGATCTATAAAATTTTTTTCAAAGATGAATCTAGTGGTAAGTATATGGAAATAACATTTTTTAATTATCCTGAAGATAAAGGCATGGCTTTTCCTTCTGCTTTAAGAGGTAAAGAAACCTTAATGGCTGTTAATGATGAAGATTTAAATAACCCCGCCTATGGAACCAAAGAAAATCCTATACCTGTTTTTAAAGTAAGGGAGAATTTGCCGGATTCAGTTAGTAAAAAAAGAGGAGAAGAAAATGGTTGGAATGTTGATATTACCGATAATCAATTCAAATATAATGTAGCGCAGTATTTAACCTATATTATGCCGAAAGAAGAATTTAAGAAGCGTTTTGAAAAAAACTGATAGACAAATGTTTTGTAAGCGTTGGAGGCCGGTGTATTTACGCAAACTAAACAATTGAAAACAGGTTGCTGCTACACCGATATAAAATGATGTAAAAATAAATATAACCTATTTTCAAATAATTAAAACAGAACTTTCTTCAGTTCTGTTGCACCGCTAACCGCTAACCGCTAACCGCTAACCGCTAACCGCTAACCGCTAACCGCTAACCGCTAACCGCTAACCGCTAACCGCTAACCGCTAACCGCTCTTAAATCTCACATCTATCGTCTCATATCTCAAAACTCACTCCTCGTCTCAGACAAAAAGCGTATTTTTGCAAATAATGGGAACACTAGTAGATTCAGGGATAAAAGGTTATAAAAATTACGGAACATACCTGCGCGAAAAATATAAAGGCCAGCGCGTGTTTAAAGTAATTGTGGATGGTGGTTTTACCTGTCCGAACCGCGATGGAAGCAAAGGTTTTGGCGGCTGCACCTATTGTAATGTAGATTCTTTTACGCCAGAGCCTTCGCGGCAAAATCCGAACATTAAAGATCAGCTTGCAGAAGGGATGCTCCGGGCAAAAACTTCTTATAAAGCCGATAAATATATCGTTTATTTTCAGCCCAATACCAATACTTATGCGCCGGTGCATTATTTAAAGATGATGTATGATGAGGCCTTATCCGTTAATACCGAAGATATTGTGGGTTTTGCCGTTGGCACACGTCCTGATTGTATTGATGCCGAAAAAGTGGCGCTGTTAGAAAGTTATACCGATCGTTTCGATGTAGACCTGGAAATGGGTATGGAATCCATCTATGATGAAACGCTTGATCAGATCAACAGGGGCTGCAGTCATGGCGAATTTGTAGCCGCCGTAGAGCTTTTGAAAGATAGTAAACTTGATCTGTGCGTACATACCATTTTCGGTTTTCCCTGGGAAACGAGAGCGCAAATGTATGGCTACATCCACGAAATTAACCGGTTTCCGCAGATCAAGTTTGTAAAATTCCATCATCTACATGTGGTAGAAGGGTCGATAATGGGGGCGAAGTACAAAAAAGAACCTTTCAAATTGTTCTCACTCGAAGAGTATACTGATCTACTTTGTGAGTTAATTCCTCTATTGCGTCCGGATATTGTTATTCAACGGCTTTTTGGTATTTCGGATTGGGATTTGCTTATTGCACCCAATTGGGGGCTTAATAAATCAGCAATTCAGACTTATATGGATAAAGAAGTCGAAAAAAGAGGGGTTGTTCAGGGATCTGCGTATTTTAAGTGAAAAGCTGAATTTTTTCTATTTTTTCTTATAAAACCTGTGAAATGTCACAGGTTTTTTTGTTTTTAATCAATTTTTAATGTGATTTTGGGTTTAATTTGCTTAAAATAATGTCATAATGGGTTAATATGTGATTTTATTTTTATTAAAAACGTATGTTAAAAACAGATGTATTTTTCGTTATTTTTATTTTAATGGTTATTTTTTGCATTGTTTTATAAAAATTAGCCTTTTTTATTAAAAAAAATCAATTAAATGGTGTAAAAATTACAATATGTCTTATTTTTATAAAAATAAATCAAACATATTTTAATTATTTAAATACTACAAACAAATTAAGCTAAAAACTATGAGTAAATTCTCCTTTAAACAGTATGCGCCTTTTGCGATATTGATGATTGTCGCAATTTTCGCTCTATTTATTCCACTTCTTCCAAATTTTGATGAAGGCAAATACAGTGGACCAGACATTGCATTTATATTAATCGCAGCTGCGCTTGTGTTTTTGATGACTCCGGGTCTCGCATTCTTTTATGGTGGAATGGTTCACCGTAAAAATGTATTGTCAACCATGATTAAAAGTGTGGTGGCAGCAGGTGTAATTACCGTTTTATGGACTGTAGTCGGTTTTAGTTTAGCCTTCGGCGATACTATTGGTGGTTTTATTGGAAATCCATCAACGTTTTTGTTCTTTAAAGGGGTAAATTCCGGAGCACCACACCTTCAGGGGGGAGCAGACTTAACTATTCCGCTTTCTTTATTTGCGGTGTTTCAGTTAATGTTTGCCATCATTACACCTGGTCTAGTAGTTGGTGCTGTTGCAGAGCGTATCCGCTTTACCTCTTATATATTGTTTATTGTTTTATTTGCCATATTCGTTTATTCACCATTAGCACACTGGACGTGGCATCCTCAAGGCTTCTTGTTAAAGATGGGGGTGTTGGATTTTGCAGGTGGTACCGTAGTTCACATTTCTGCTGGTATGGCCGCTTTAGCTGGTGCCCTGGTACTGAAACGCAGAAAATCTCACTTAGAGCATAAAGAAGTTCCGCCGGCTAATATTCCTTATGTTTTAATTGGTACTGGTTTATTATGGTTTGGTTGGTTCGGTTTTAATGCTGGTTCAGCATTGAGCGCAGGTAGTTTAGCTGTTTCTGCATTTTTAACCACTAATACTGCTGCAGGTGCTGCAGGTTTATCGTGGATGTTCTTTGATGTGGCCAGAGGCAAAAAACCATCTGTATTGGGCTTCTGTATCGGAGCGGTTGTTGGTTTGGTAGCCATTACGCCAGGCGCAGGTTTTGTGAGTATTTCATCAAGTGTGTTTATTGGTGCCATCGCTGCAGTGATCTCCAATCTTGTTGTTTCATGGAAACAGAAAACGAGTTTAGATGATACGTTAGATGTTTTTCCTTGTCACGGTGTTGGAGGTATTGTAGGTATGTTGTTAACTGGTGTTTTTGCAACCAAAACTGTTAATGCTGCCGGTGCCGATGG
Organism: uncultured Pedobacter sp.; assembly: GCF_913776295.1. Lineage (GTDB taxonomy): Bacteria > Bacteroidota > Bacteroidia > Sphingobacteriales > Sphingobacteriaceae > Pedobacter. The sequence continues at coordinate 44,992 of NZ_CAJYOJ010000039.1, read as the reverse complement.
TTTGTTTTATGGTAACCCTGCCTTTTTTATCACGCAATTAAAAGGCGCAGTCATTGTAATCGCATTCAGTTTCGTCGTATCATTTGTGATCTTTAAACTGGTAAATATTATCAATCCGATCAGGGTTTCTGAGGAAGAAGAGGAACTTGGTCTAGATGCTTCTCAGCATGATGAGAAATACTCTCAAGGTACTTTACTGGTAGAGGAACGGGCCATCTATATTGAAAGAAATAGTCCAATAACAGAACCAATTTCTTAAAAATTTTATATATCTAAACTCAAATCAAGCTCAAACATGAAGAAATTTTTAACCGCTATTTTCGCAATGGCCAGCACTACGTGTGTCCTGGCTCAGGAGACTGAATCATCTCCACTTGAAATTTCAGGATCTGTAGATACCTATTTTAAGTATGATTTTGCGAAAAATCCTTTGAATGCCAAAACATCTTTTGTGACCGATCACAATTCCGTTTCACTTGGAATGATCGATATCGCGTTAAAGAAAAAAACAGGCAAGGCCTCATTTGTAGGGGAACTTTCCTTTGGCCCCAGAGGACAATCTCAATCTATACCTGATGCTGCGGCTGGCGGTTCATCCTTTAATATTCAGAATTTGTATGTTAACTACGATTTTACTGATGAATTTAGTATGACGGCTGGTTATATGGGTACATTCATTGGATATGAGGTGATTTCACCGGTAGGAAACTTCAACTACTCTACCTCTTATTTATTTACAAATGGTCCATTCCAGAATGCTGGTATTAAAGCTACTTATAAATTCAGCGATAAAGTGAGCTTAATGGCTGGCGTATTTAATGATTGGAACGTTTATAGCGCAACACGTGGTGTATCTGCAGTGGGCGGCCAGTTAATGGTTGCGCCGGTAGAAGGCTGGACGGCTTATATCAATGCCTTATCTGGTGCTGGTTTTGGTGGTTATGGAACAATTGTAGATTTAACGACTGCTTATCAGATTACAGAGAAATTTAAGTTGGCTTTAAATGCGGCCAATTATGATATTAAGGATAGTGCTGTACCAGGAAGTTATGCCGGAGCAGCATTGTATCCGCAATATGCAGTGTCAGATGCAGTAGCTTTGGGTTTAAGAGGCGAATATTTTAAATTTAAGGCAGCAGGAGCCGTACCAGAAACTGCTTTCACAGCAGTTACGCTTACTGCCAATATTAAATCAGGGGGATTAACATTTATCCCTGAGGTGAGGTTAGACCACAATAAAGACAAACCTTTCTTTAACAAAAGCGGAGCCGCTGCACCAAACGGTGGTCAGTTTTCGCTGGCAGCAGTGTACGCGTTTTAAGGAAATAAAGTTGAAAAATAGGAAGCCGTCCTGGTGCAAAATCAGGATGGCTTTTTTATATTTAAAATTTAGTTTCAGCTATTTGTTTATTTTCATGAAATACATCATCCTAGGTATTCTTACCATATTTACGCTTAAATTATCCGCACAGCAAAAACAGTTTTCTAAAGATGATAACGGTAAATTGATCTATTATCAGGTGGTCGATTCGCAGTCGGTTAGCAAAGATACTTTACTTCAGCGGGCCAAGTCATTTGTGACTGGGATTTATAAAAAATCGATGAAACTCGTAAGCAGCACCGACTCTTCTGTTTTAGCAAAGGGGACTATGGTGATTGATAAGACCATTTTGGTTGCCGGTCATCCCAGTGGGGAGGTCAGTTACAATTTCGTTTTTGAGGTACGCCAGGGTAAATACCGGTTTTGGTTAACCGATATGCTGTTTATTCCCTATCAGAGAGACCGGTATGGAAATTTTGTGCCAACCACAACAATTGGTGTGCCTTTAGAGCGTACACCTGGTAAGCTTGGTGCTGGTGCCTGGAAAGACATTTTAAGCAGCGCCTACAATAAAGTCGAAAAATTTGGCGATGAATTTAAAAAATATCTGGCTAGCAATAGGATAGGGAAAATGAAAAAGAAAACAGAAACCATTTCAACAAAAAAATGGTAAGTAAAGCTAAAACTTGCCAAATAATTCCTCAACCTTTTGATAGCGGAACTTAAAAATTTCGTTGATCCTGTTTTTTACCACCAGGGCATTGGCAATCATGCCGATCGGTCCCCAGCCAATGCTATAATGTAAAACATCGCGCATCAATACACCGCCATCTATTTTTTCAAAATGATGCTGATGATGCCAAAATGCAAATGGACCAAAACGCTGTTCATCTATAAAATATTCTTTATCCTTAACATGGGTAATTTCAGTTACCCAATTCAATTTAATGCCGAACAAGGGAGAAACCTTATAGGTAATGATTAAACCCGGATACATTTTGGTTTTGGCCATATTTGGCGAGGTCACATCAAAGGCCATATTTTGCGGGGTTATTTCGGCCAGGTTCATTGGAGAAGAAAAAAAGTCCCACGCAATATCTAAATCGATAGGTAGTTTTTGGGTGAATTCCAGTCGGTATGTTTTCAATTTTTTATTTTAAAGCACAACAACAAAATGATGATTTTGTTGGAGTTTAATGGCGAAGTTTACCTGGTGGAACACAAAAATGGACATCAGTCATCCTTATTGCCTTAAAAATAACCGTGTATTCAGGTTAGCCTTAACCTTAAGTTTGTGTAATTCCTAACATAAAAGGATTAAACTTCTTACCTACGGCATGCATACCTCCGTACTAATTCCATCATCCCTCTTCCATCATACATTTTTCCTTTCAATGCACCATTTTATCTGCGCAGGTAGAGCTGGCAAATGCCTCCGGTTTAGCTTTGAAAATAAAACCCATACTTAAAATATAACCCATGGCATCATTTAAGGCTTTGTTGGATTTAAATGATGGATTGGTATTGATATCGGCATGGACTTCAAGTGCCACATCGTAAATATCAAGCAAATCGCAAATGGAATAGGCTGTTTCGATAGATTTTTGTACTTCCATCAACATTCGTTCTTTGATACTGACCTGCTGCGTACTTTTCTCCTGGTGGATGTACATAAATCCGCCATGGTGTTCTCTTAAAAGCACAATTACAGTTGCAAAATCAGTTACCGCACCTTTTACCTGCGAATCGGTACCGATACAAACTTTAAGTTTATAGCCTTTTTCACTTTCTCTGATGATCGCATTTTCTATTTCTTCGAGGATGGAAGACTGAATAATTTCACCACTAAATTTTTTCCACGTCATACACTGTTTTTTTAAGGTTAACGAATGGTAATCAGGTTTTTATAAAAATAAGCGCAAAAAATTAAATAGATGTTAAGGCAGCATTGTTTATTTGCTAACAAAAAGTTAGTTATCAACAAGTTAGTAATAATACTTCAGATGAAATCTTAATTTTTGAAACAAATCACCATTGGGGCCGTTAATATTGATACATTGATTAAAATTTGTTAATTATGAGAGCAGAATTAATTCAAGAGCTCCAGTTATTACAAAATAGCAGAGCAAATAAATTTGTAGATGAACTAACTGACAGAATTTTATCTTCAGTTGATGCTGTTAACGAGAAAGTGTTATCATCCATGTCTAAACGAGGGAGCATGTTAATGTTGCTTGATAAAAGACTTAATTTTTCTACCCTCCGTAAATTGCGGAGAAGATTTTTCAGGCCCTAACCCGGCATGCCGTTTCTGCCCTGAAGAGAAATGATTACCTTTATGGCTGATGATGGAAAATGCTTTAAAAAAATTAAACATTGCTGCACTTAACGAGATGCAGGAGGCTTCATTAAAAGCCGCCAAGACCGGTAAAGATGTAATATTGATAGCGCCAACGGGTTCGGGGAAAACGTTGGCCTTTTTATTGCCATTGCTATCCAATTTAAAAACCGGAGTGAAGGGCGTACAGGCTTTGGTTTTAGTTCCGTCGAGAGAACTTGCCCTGCAAATTGAGCAGGTTTTTAAACAGATGGGTACTTCTTTTAAGGTAAACTGTTGTTACGGTGGCCATGCGGTGAAGGTAGAGAAAAATAACCTTGCACACCCTCCAGCTGTTTTGATCGGAACGCCCGGTAGGATAGCTTATCATTTGGAGCATCAAAACTTTGATGAATCTTTCATCGAAACTTTAGTTTTAGATGAATTTGATAAATCGCTGGAGTTTGGCTTTGAAAACGATATGTCGTACATTATTGGTACACTGTTATCACTAAAACAGCGCATACTCACCTCGGCTACCAGACTGGAAGAAATTCCGGCTTTTGTAAAGTTAAATACACCTGTTGAAGTTGATTTTTCAAAAAATCTCAAAGCAAAACCCGATTTAAAGCTCAAAAAAATAACTGCACCTGCCGCCGATAAATTAGATTACCTCTTCAGGCTACTCAGTAAAATAGGCAGTAAAAATACATTGGTATTCTGTAACCACAGGGAAACGGTAGATCGGATCAGTGATTTACTGTTCGAAAATGGATTGGGGCATGATGTTTTTCATGGTGGAATGGAGCAGTTCGATCGCGAAAAGGCATTGCTTAAATTTAGAAACGGGAGCCATCGGATATTAATTACAACAGATCTGGCGGCCCGGGGCCTCGATATCCCAGAAGTTGAACATATTGTGCATTATCAATTGCCCTATACCGAAGATGCCTATATCCACCGAAACGGTCGGACGGCACGTATGCATGCTAAAGGTACAGCATATGCCATTTTGACTATCGAAGAAAACTATAAATACCTGCCTGACGACATCGAAGAAGAGGTACTAGATAACCATTATGCTTTACCAGAAGAAAGTGATTGGATAACCCTATACCTGGCACATGGAAAGAAAGATAAAATCAATAAAATCGATATTGTAGGCCTGTTTCTACAAAAGGGCGATTTAGCAAGAGATGATTTAGGGCTGATAGAAGTGAAAGATACTACCAGTTATGTGGCCATAAAAAGAAGCAAGATAAGCCAACTGTTAAAAAAACTAAATGGCGAAAAAATAAAAGGGAAGAAACTTAAATTAGAAGTTGCGAGTTGAGGTTTTTAATCCGATAGTCTGATAAACATTAGTTCATTGATCAATTGGTCATTAATTCATTGGTTGTTGGACATTAGTTCATTCGTTATTGGTTCACTGATTATTCATCATCTCAAATCTGAGCTTTTTAAATTAAAATTTTTTCACCTTTGCAACATTTCAATTTTAAAACGTTCTTACATAACATTCATCAAGCAATCATTCCATAAATTCAAACTTTATGAGCAACAACGATATATTAAAAAAATTAAGGGTAGCCTTATCACTTAAAACAGAAGATATTATAACCATTTGTGACCTGGTTGGATTTAAGGTGACCAAGGCTGAGCTGGGTGATATTTTCAGAAATGAAGATCACGAGAACTTTAAACCTTGCGGTGATCAGATCCTGCGTAATTTTTTAAATGGTCTTGTGATTTACAAAAGAGGTCCGAGGGATGAGAAAAAGCAATAAATTATGCTTTTTATTATTTTTTATACTGATCATATTTTCCTTTAACGCTCTCGCACAGTCTCAGTTTAAAATAAGTGGCCATGTAATCGATTCTTTGAAAAAGCCAGTTGAAGGTGTAAGCATCCGATTGATTTCGGATCAGGATACCCTCCGCACCAATTCTGATTCGAAGGGAAACTTTGTATTTTTTAAGGTATCCCGCGCTAAGTTTCACCTTTCCTTTATGGCATTAGGTTTTAAACCTTTTACTTCTGTTTACGAAGTTGAAGTTTCAAAGAAAAACATTGTTTTAGACCCTGTTATGCTCCAGATGGAAGCCATCCGTTTGGAAGATGTACAGGTTAAAGTAAAAGCAGACCCTATTAAAATCAAGAAAGATACTATTGAATATGATGCAAGGGCTTACCTGGTAAGAGAAAATGATAAAGTGGAAGACCTGCTCAGGCAATTACAGGGTATCGAGATTGACGCAAAAGGTGCCGTTACCGCTATGGGAAAAAAAATGACCAAACTAAGGGTAAACGGTGAGGATTTTTTTACTAACAATGTAGAAGATTACATCAAACAATTACCGGCAGATATTATTGCCAGGCTACAGGTTATTGACGATTACGGTGATGAAGCTAATTTTACGGGTATCAAAACCGGCGCGCCACAAAAAATGTTAAATCTGGTTACCAAACCAGGTTTGGGTAAAGGTGTTTTTGGTGGTGTAGATCTGAATTCAGCTACAAGTAATGCACATCATTTAAGCGCTAATGGAAATATATGGAAAAACACCAAGCAGATAGGCTTTGGTGGTCGTTACGGAATAACGAATAATCAATTTTCCAGATTGAACAATGCTGCTTTAAATGGCAACATAAGAGATAAAATTTCGAAAGAGTTTAGTGTTCATGGTAGTTACGATTTTAGTAATGGAACCAACAGATCAATCCAAAGTAATTACCTTGAAACCTTTAATCCGCAGGGAACCATTTACGATTTAAGGGAAAGTAACAATCATTCCAATTCGTTAACCAATAACATTAACCTTGGCTTAAACGGCTCCACAGCTAAAAATTACTTCAATATTTCTCTCGCCGGCACACTGGCCGATACCCGGAATGATGCTGTTTCTGCTTCAAATAAGACCGGCATAATCAGGCAGGACCTGAGTTCTAATTCAGGCTCGAGGAACAGCAGCCCTAATCTTAATGGAAGCGTCAACTGGTCGCGGCGCTTATCCAATAATAGACGTTCACTATCCATGGGCTTTAACTTTGGTACTAATGGCGGAAGTAACAGTACCAGCATTAATGATCTGATCCGTTATTATAACGAAACGACTAACATATTGCTTAAAGATTCGATTTTAAACCGACTGGTAGATAATCACACCTCAGGTTCCAATTTCGGCGGCAATATTCAGTTTTCAAATTCACTAAAGAAAGCAAAAGATAGTACCGGATATAATTTTATCAATGTATCTTATCGCTTTATGGTGAGCAGAAACCGGAACCAGCAGACAACGACAGTTAAAAATCCATTTGGAAACAATTTTACAGTGGATTCGCTCGGGCAGGATTATGTTTCGAATTTTATCAATCAGAATATCAGTGTCGGTTATAATGCGAATAAAGACCGGCTCAGTTATAACTTTGGCATTAATTTTTCACCTAGTATTATTATTGGTCAATACCGGGATAGAGGACAGGAACTTAAAAACTACCAGTTGAATTTTTCGCCTCTGGCCAATTTAAGTTATCAGATCAAAGACAATGAAGATTTAAGTTTTGATTACATTGGCTATACCAGTTCACCCGATTTTAATAAACTGCAGCCTATCAGAAATAATAATGACGTCCAGAACCAGATTATTGGTAATCCTGATCTTAAAGCAACATCAAGCCACAAGGCTGATTTAAGTTATCATAAATTTGGGCTAAAATCGGGTTTGAGCATGTTGGTCAACTTATCGGGTAGTTTTGCCATTAACAGTGTGGTAAGCAATACTGTTTTTCTCAGAGATACACTAAACAGTTTGAAACAGCAGACGACCTATGAAAATGTAAATGGTATTTACAATATTGGCATGAATTACTCCTTAAACAAAAGGTTGTTGGAGAACAGGCTTTCCTTAGCTTTAGATGGAAACATTTCCTACAGCCACAATGTTTTTTATACCGATAACGTACTGAACCGTAGCAAAGGTATTAACGTCTCTAACGCTTTCAAAGTTAACCTCAACCATCAAAAATATGCCATTAATACCAGTGCATCTTATAGTTTTAGTTCCAATACGTATTCGATAATGAACCAGAACATTAAAAATGTACAGGTAGTAGCCCTGAGCGGAAGTGCAAGCTGGATTCCCGGTAAACGCTTGCGGGTAAATGCATCAGCCTCCAAAAGTTTGAACTTCGGATATAGCTTATATGCCGGTAATCCATTATTGGTCAATTTGGGAGTGAATACTTCTTTCCTCAAGGATAATAGATTGCTATTTTCTCTGCAGGCGAATGATTTATTTAATCAGGGCGCGCTGTTCAGCACCACTATTTCCAATAACTCCATTTCAGAGAACAGAACCAGGTTTATCAGCCGCTTTATACAAGCAACCTTAAGTTATAACCTGAGACATTTTGGTAGTAAAAACGGTAGATTGAACAGTAACATTAATGCTGAAGAATAAATAATTAAATCCGGATTATTTAGTTTTAGCGTTTGGTTATATTATCCCTTTTTACCTTATGAATAAACTCCTGCTTTTTACTTTATTGATTTCCGGTAGTGCCGTATTCGCGCAAGATCAACACGCAGACTCATTAGATACCAAGGCTGAAAAAGAAAATTTAAGCGACGATTGGGCGGCGTTAACCAGGTATCAGAAGGAAAATGCACTTTTACCGATGCCGGCCAAGAAAGAAAAAAGGGTGGTTTTTCTGGGGAGTTCTATTTTCGAATTCTGGAAACAGAAAGATCCTGAATATTTTAGCCGGAATAATTATGTGGATAGGGGAATAAGCGGACAGATTTCGCCTCAGTTGCTGATCCGTTTTCGGCAGGATGTGATTAACCTAAAGCCTAAAGCAGTGATTATTTTAGCGGGTAGCAACGATATTGCAGGCAATACCGGCCACGTTACCATAGATAAGATTATGGATAACATTAAATCTATGGCAGAATTGGCAAGGTTACACCGTATTAAGGTTATACTCTGTAAATATCTGCCGGTTTACGAATATCCATGGAATAAGCGCATTGAAGCAGCGGATAGCATTGTTAATTTAAACAAAGAGATTGAAGCCTACGCCAAAGAGCGGAATTATACTGTTTTGGATTATTGGACGCCTTTGGTAGACGAAAGGAAAGGACAGCGCGCTGAGCTAACGGTAGATGGTGTTCATCCTAATCTTGCGGGATATAAAATAATGGAAGTGGTAACGGATGCTTCAGTAAAAAAGGCCTTAAAAAGCCGTCGTTAGTTTAATTTAAAAATCTCGTTTTCTTCTTTGTCATTCTGAACGCAGTGAAGAATCTTCCTCTAGATGATAACAGCGTGTGAGAATAATTCAGGGGTAAACGCCATGCAAAAGAGAGCCAACGGCCAAATCTTTTTTAGCCTGCACAAAAAATGTCATCCTGAGCTTGTCAATGGACCTCTTTTAAATTATAAAAGGCATCTCGACAGGCTCAACGTGACAAATCAGAAGTGAAATTATTATAAATATAATACAGGCTCTTTTTTATTAATCTAATTTTTTATATCTGATGCGTTTCGGGGTTACATCACCTAAACGTTTTTTACGGTTTTCTTCATAATCTGAATAGTTTCCTTCAAAGAAATAAACTTCAGAGTTACCTTCGAAAGCAAGAATGTGTGTACAGATGCGATCCAGGAACCACCTGTCGTGACTGATTACTACGGCACAGCCACCAAAATTTTCCAGAGCCTCCTCCAGCGCACGTAAAGTATTTACGTCGATATCGTTGGTGGGCTCATCCAATAACAATACGTTGGCTCCTTTTTTTAAGGTGATGGCTAAGTGCACGCGGTTGCGCTCACCACCTGATAGAATGCCAACTTTTTTCTGCTGATCGCCGCCATTAAAGTTGAACTTAGAAACATAAGCACGGCCGTTAACAGCTTTATTACCCAATTGGATATTGTCTAATCCATCAGTGATGTTTTCATATACCGTTTTATCGGCATCTAAATCATTGTGCATCTGATCTACATAACCCAACTCAACCGTTTCGCCTACACGGAAAGTACCGGCATCTGCCTCTTCCTGTCCGGTAATTAAACGGAATAAAGTAGTTTTACCAGCACCGTTTGGACCAATAATCCCCACAATACCTGCTGGCGGAAGAGAAAAATTCAAATTATCGAACAAAACTTTATCACCGTAAGCTTTGGTAACATTGGTAGCTTCGATTACCACATTCCCTAAACGCGGACCTGGAGGGATAAAAAGTTCCAGTTTTTCTTCCCTTTCCCTGCCATCTTCAGAAGCCAATTTATCGTAGTTGGCAATACGTGCCTTAGATTTTGCATGACGTGCTTTTGGCGCCATACGTACCCATTCGAGCTCGCGCTCTAAAGTTTTCTGGCGTTTGCTCTCGGTTTTTTCTTCCTGTGACAAACGTTTTGCTTTCTGATCTAACCAGCTACTGTAATTCCCTTTCCACGGAATCCCTTCGCCACGGTCTAACTCTAAAATCCATCCGGCAACGTTATCCAGGAAATATCTATCGTGTGTAACGGCGATAACGGTTCCTTCATAATTTTGCAGGAACTGCTCCAGCCAATCGATACTTTCGGCATCTAAGTGGTTGGTAGGCTCATCCAGTAATAACACATCAGGATGTTGTAGCAATAAACGGCACATTGCCACACGGCGGCGTTCACCACCGGATAATACACTGATTTTGGTCTCCGGATCCGGGCAACGTAAAGCATCCATGGCCCTTTCCAGTTTCGAATCAATTTCCCAGGCACCCAGAGAATCGATTTTATCCTGCAGTTCGCCTTGTCTGGCCATTAACTTATCCATTTTATCAGCGTCAGAATAGTTTTCTTCTAACCCAAAGGCCTCATTCACTTCTTCGTATTCTTTTAAAATGGCCGTAACCTCAGCAACACCTTCTTCAACCACTTCACGAACGGTTTTATCCGGATCCAAAATTGGCTCTTGCGCCAGATAACCCACGGAATAGCCTGGCGAAAAAACGACTTCGCCCTGGTAAGATTTATCCAGGCCGGCAATAATTTTTAAAAGAGATGATTTACCAGAACCATTTAAACCGATCACTCCGATTTTGGCACCGTAAAAGAAAGAAAGGTAAATATTTTTTAAAACCTGTTTTTGTGGCGGGTAAATTTTATTTACACCAGCCATTGAAAATATTATTTTCTCGTCAGACATGTTGATTTTCTGTATTTAGCTTATTTAATGGCACTCTTATTTTCAAAACGGAATTTATGTAGGATTAAAAAATCTGCTTTTTTAAAATGATCCGGTTGGCGAAAGCGGCAGTGCTAAGACCGGTTACAAAGATAGAAACAACAGGCCCATTACAAAATGATTTGCAAAGTATATCATAAATTTTGATGATGGCCATATATACTTTGTTTAATCATATTGGATTGAAAAATTTAACTTCTTCATAACGTATACTTAAATTACAAAAGCATATTTAGAGCTAATTTCCGGCTCCCTGCAGGGTTTCATTTGTAGCTATAATGTTTAGCTAAAATTGACTTAACGTCATCATTATAATTTGATAATATGGGTTATTTAAACGCTTCAGCGGCCTTCTTATCAATTTGGCCCCTAAAAATTACCATATTGCCCCTCACTCGGATCGTGATTTTAGTAGTTAATTTGTTACAACCAAATATACTATTGAACATATGAAGAAAACCAAACTATCAAGAACATTCAACTAAACCTTTGCTTACAATTATTTTACATGAAAGATGATTGTGGCCGAATTTATCATCAAGCTTTTTTTAACTAGAAAAGCTTTCAGCTGAGTTTTGCAAAGTAAGAATATCTGCTGTCGTAAGGTTTCACCATATGATGGTTGGTACGCTCATGAATAAACTAATAAACAAACAATTTCAAACTAAAATCAAACAATGAGAAAAATCTACAAAAAGAAGGCTCAAAATTCGGGCTGTTTATTTTTCCGTGGAAGCGTATTTCGATCGCTTGTGGGCATACTGATGTTCATGGGCTTTTGTCTTACAGCTTCTGCTCAAAATGAAGTGACCGTTAAGGGGGTAGTGAGGGATACCGTAGGCGGATTGCCGGGGGCAAACGTGAAGGTATCCGGATCAAGCCGTGGAATATCCACAGATGATCAGGGTCGTTATACCATTAAGGTTGCAAAATCTGGTAAATTACTTTTCTCACTTGTGGGTTACAAAGCGGTAACCAAAAATGTGGCCGACTATGACAGGGGTAGCGATGGTACATATGTTATTAACGTGGTATTAAAATCAGACGCTAATACACTTAATGACGTTGCTGTAGTTGGTTTTGGAACACAGAAAAAAACCAGTGTGATCAGTTCCATTACCTCCATAAATCCTAAAGAACTGAAAGGGCCAACCAGTAACTTAACCACCATGATGGCAGGTAGGGTAGCCGGTATGATTGCTTATCAAAGGAGTGGAGAACCGGGCGCAGATAATGCTTCATTCTTCATCCGCGGATTAGGTAGCTTTGGGTCAGGAAAGCAAGATCCATTAATTTTGATCGATGGTGTAGAGTCTACTCAGAATGATATGGCCCGCTTACAACCGGATGATATCGCCTCATTCAACGTTTTAAAAGATGCCACTGCTTCAGCGGTTTATGGAGCCAGAGGGGCAAACGGTGTGCTTTTGATCATCACTAAATCTGGACAGGCCGGTGAAACCAAATACTTTTTCCGTGCTGAAACTTCATTATCAGGCAATACCAGAAACTTCAAATTTGCGGATAATGTTACCTACATGAAACAAGCCAATGAAGCTGCCTTAACACGTAACAGGCTTGCCATATTACCATACCTGCAATCTAAAATTGATGCTACGGCAGCAGGTGAAAATCCGCTTTTATATCCAAATAATAATTGGATAAAAGAGTTAATTAAAGACTATACCATTAACCAACGTTATAACCTGAACGTACAGGGTGGTGGCAGTAAGGCCAGCTATTATATTTCAGGAACTTACAATATCGATAATGGTGTATTAAAGGTTGATAATTTGAATAATTTTAATAACAATATTAAACTAAAAAATTATTCAGTTCGATCAACGGTTAATATCAATTTAACCAATACAACTGAAGCTATCATCAGGGTTTATGGTCAATTTGATGATTATACCGGGCCAGTTGGTGGTTATGATGAGAACGGAAACAAGATTAATGGCGGACAAAAAATATTTAATCAGGCACTTTGGTCAAATCCGGTTATGTTTCCGGCGGTTTATCCGGCAAGTTATCAGCCTTTTGCCAAACACCCTTTATTTGGTAATGCCATTTCTCCTAGTGGATCTTTATACATAAATCCTTATGCTGAAATGGTAAAAGGATATCAGGAGAATAACTCTTCAACGCTGCAAACCCAGATTGAATTGAAACAAGATCTTAAAGAATTAATACCGGGTTTAAGTGCACGTTTGATGTCGTATGTTATCAGGTATTCTTATTTCGATATTGCAAGGAGTTATAACCCATTTTACTATTCTTCAGTTCCAGATCCAAGTGGAGGCATTACCTTAAACTTATTGAATAGTGGTGCGCCGCCAACTTACGGCCTTACAGGTTCTGAGTATCTTAACTATGCTGAAGGAAGTAAAAATTTAAATTCTATTTTTTATACAGAGATAGCTGCAAATTATAATCATACCTTTAAAGAAAAGCATGCCGTTGGCGCGATGTTGATCACCACTATGCGTAATTATCTGTCTGCCAATGCCGGTAACCTGCAATTATCCTTACCAGCAAGAAACCAAGGTGTATCTGGTAGAGCTACTTATGGTTATGATAACCGTTATCTGGCCGAGTTTAACTTTGGTTATAATGGATCGGAGCGTTTTGCCGCAAACAATCGTTTTGGATTTTTTCCTTCTTTCGGTTTAGGTTACCTGATCTCGAACGAGAAATTTTTTAAACCACTAAGCAAAGTATTAAGCAATGTTAAATTAAGAGCTACCTATGGTATAACCGGTAACGATGGAATCGGTAGGCCTGAAGATCGTTTCTTTTATCTATCGCAGGTTAATATGAATGATTTTGGTTATGGTTCTACATTTGGAGAAAATAACTTTTATACTAGAAACGGGATTTCAATATCACGTTATGCAAACCCATTAATCACGTGGGAAAAATCAAAACAAATCAACCTTGGTTTGGATTTAACGCTATTTAACGATCTAAGCCTCAATTTTGATGTATATAAGCAGAACAGATCAAATATCCTGACGGATAGGATCTATGTGCCAAGTACAATGGGGCTTCAGGCACCAATAAAGGCAAATACAAATGAGATGGAAAGTAGAGGTGTAGATTTTGCGGCCAATTATAATAAATCTTTCGGCAATAATATGTATTTGCAATTAAGAGGAAACTTTACCTATGCAACCAATAAGATTTTGATTAATGATGAACCCGCTTATAATGCAAATGAAGCTTACAGATCTCGTGTAGGTTTACCAAGCACACAGGCTTTGGGATTTATAGCAGAACGTTTGTTTGTTGATAATGACGAGGCCAGAAACTCACCAGTTCAATTTGGTGGTAAGCCGGGCGATACCTATGGAGGTGGAGATATTAAATATCGGGATGTAAACGGAGATGGTATTATATCAGAAGCAGATGCTGTACCAATCGGATTGCCACAAGCGCCAGAAATTATATATGGTTTTGGAGGAACGTTTGGATTTAAAGGCTTTGATATCTCTGCTTTTTTTCAGGGATCTGCTAGATCTTCTTTCTTTATCAACCCTCAGAACATATCTCCATTCGTCTTTAATAATGGCTCACAAAATGGATTACTGGATGTAATTGCCAATAGCCATTGGAGTGAAGAAAACCGCGACGTATATGCATTCTGGCCACGCTTAGGTGAACGTTTTGTTGCTAACAATACCGATAAGGATTTTGATGGACGTAAATATAAATCTACATGGTGGATGCGTAACGGCTCATTTTTAAGGCTGAAAAATGTGGAGCTTGGCTATAACCTGCCTAATAAATTACAAAAAAGATTGGGTTTAAGGGCTACCAGGTTTTATGTTAACGCCAGCAATTTAACGGCATTAAGCTCATTTAAATTATGGGATGTGGAAATGGGCGGTAATGGTTTGGGCTATCCGGTTCAAACGGTATACAATTTAGGTGTGAGTGTAAGTTTTTAAAGTCGGTAATGAAATGAAAATGAAAAATATTAATATGATATTCCAGCGTAAAAAGAAACCAGGTTCGTTGAAATTTGCTTCGGTCCTGGTCCTGGTACTGGTATGTATGGGTTCTTGTAAAAAGTATTTGGATATTGTGCCAGATAATGTACCTACCATAGATAATGCATTTACCTTAAGAAATGAGGCCGAAAAGTACTTGTTTACCTGTTATGCATTTTTGCCAAAAGATGGTGATCCACTTTCAAATCCAGGTTATATGGCCGGAGATGAAATCTGGTCGAATATAGAAGAGCGGGAATTTATTTCTTCTAGCTGGCGCATCGCCAGAGGTGGTCAGAATGCGGATAGCCCGCTGATGGATATGTGGAACGGGTCAAATCAGGGCGGTGCTGGTCTGTATAGAGGGATCAGAAACTGTAATATTTTCCTGGAAAATGTTCAGGATCTGACTAAAGTTTCAGACCTAAAATTGGATGAAAGACAACGCTGGATTGCAGAAGTGAAATTTTTAAAAGCTTATTTTAATTATTTGCTTTTAAGGATGTACGGACCTATTCCTATTGTTGACAAAAATTTAAATCTTGATGCCACACAGGAGGAAGTTAGGATTAAACGTATGCCATTTGATCAATGTGTGGATTATGTGAGTAATTTATTGGATGAAGCAATTCCAAATTTGCCGGTTATCATAACCGATCGTACAAACGAATTGGGGCGTATCACCAGGCCTATCGCTCTCGCTGTTAAAGCTAAGTTATTGCTTACCGCTGCTAGTCCGTTATTTAATGGTAACAGTGATTATGCAGGGTTTAGAGATAAAGATGGGGTGGCTTTATTTAACACAACATATGATGCCAATAAGTGGGTAAAGGCAGCTGATGCTGCAAAAGCTGCGATTACAGCAGCTGAAGGTGCTGGATTTAAATTGTATAAATTCCCGGGATCGCAGTTTAAATTATCAGATACCACCACTTTACAACTTACTATTAGAGGCGCATTAACGGAAAGGGTTGCGCAAAATTCTGAGCATGTTTGGGCAAACTCCAATAGCCTGGCTGTTTTTCTACAGCAGGTTGCGATGCCGCGTTTAATGAAAGGTACTGATCCGATTCCTGTGGGGGTAGCCAGGCAGCAATTGGCACCACCGATAAAGATTGCCGAAATGTTTTACACCAGGAACGGCGTGCCAATTACTGAAGATAAAACACTGGATTTTTCTAACAGGTATTCGCTTAGAAAAGCAGTAAAAGCCGAGCGTTTTTATATCAAAGAAGGATATACCACAGCCAGATTAAATTTTGACAGGGAGCCACGGTTTTATGCTGATTTAGCATTTGATGGTGCCACGTGGTATAAATACGATAGTCCTTCAACTTCTGACGAAAATACATTTACTGTTGAAGCTAAATCTACACAACTGGCCGGTGCAAATAACTTTGGCTGGTATAACGAAACAGGCTATTTTGTTAAAAAAGTAGTGGATTGGAATATGACGCAAAGTGGAAGTGGTGCAACATACCGTACTTACGCATGGCCTGAAATCCGTCTAGCTGATTTATATCTAATGTATGCGGAGGCGAAAAATGAAAGCCTTTCAAGCCCTTCCTCTGAGGTATATGATTACATCAATAAAATCAGAACAAGAGCTGGTTTGCAAACTGTTGAAACTTCCTGGGCAACTTATTCTAGTAATCCTACCAAGTACACAACTAAAGACGGTATGAGAAGTATTATCCAGCAGGAACGTTTAATTGAGATGGCTTTTGAAGGTAGCCGATTCTGGGATATTTTAAGGTGGAAACGTGCAGCTGAAATGTTTAATCAGCCCATCACAGCATGGAGCGTTAATCAACCAGATGAGCAGTCTTACTATCGCGTGAGAACCGTTGTAAATCAGAATTTTGTAGCGCCGCGTGATTATTTATGGCCAATAAAATCATATGATTTAACGGTAAATCCAAAGCTTGTTCAAAATCCAGGTTGGTAATATTATTATTAATTAATCAGAAAATATGAAAACGATTAGTAAATTATTTTTAATGCTACAGTTAGGCATAACAGTGTCCGTTATTGGATGTAAGCAAGATGAACTTGAGCCATTTGAAAGAAATGAAACGCCTCCTGGGCAGATTTCTAATATTACGGTAACCAATGGCCCGGCAAATGCAAAAATTACCTATACTTTACCAAATGATAAGGACCTATTATATATCAAGGCGGTGTATAGTTTAAAAACTGGTCAGGCTGAAGTTAAATCATCATACTATAACAACAGCTTATTGGTTGAGGGTTTTGGCGATACTGCTGTTCATGAGATTAAGGTTTACGCTGTGAATAGAAGCGAAGTGGAGTCGGCACCAGTGATTGTTAAAATCAAACCTTTGGAAAATCCCATTTGGGCCGTGTATAGAAATCTAAAGGTTACTCCCGATTTTGCCGGTGTCAACTTTATTACAACAAATCCCGCAAAGGCAGATCTATCCATAGAAGTAATGCAGTTCAAGGATGGTAAGTACCAACAGATAGGGAAAAATATCTATACCGCAGCGGCAGATATTAATCAATCGATCCGCGGTTTTGATACACTTGAAAACAAATTCGCCATCACCATCCGTGACAGATGGTTGAACTATAGTGATACGCTGTATACTAAAATAAAGCCTTTATACGAAACAGCATTGTCGAAATCGCTTTATAAACCTTTGAGTCTTCCTACTGATGTAAAACAGACATATGCAGCAACAGCACTCGAAAACATGTGGGATAATAACTTTATCGACTGGCCTAGATGTTCGTTAACTGATGTAACCAAGGTTACTTCTCAATGGGTGACATTTGATATTGGTAAGCCTGCTATTATGAGCCGTATCGTGGTGTGGAATTATCCGGAATATCTGAATGCAGGAAGGATGTATTATTATGGAGGTAACTTAAAAGATTTTGAGATCTGGGGTTCTGATAATCCACCAGCTGACGGTAGTTTCAATAACTGGGTAATGTTAGGCTCATTTAAATCAACCAAACCATCTGGAAGTCCGTATGGCGTGCAAACTTCTGAGGATTATGCATTTGCCAATGCCGGAATCAGTTATACCTTATCTTCAGCTGGCAAAAAAGTTCGTTACCTGCGTATCAAAACCAATAAAAACTGGCAAGGAACAACTTTCATGTCGATTTCTGAAATACAATGTTATGGAGACCCACGATAAATTTTATACTTTATAAAATTAGAATTATGAATAATTACAACATAAAATATAGCAGGATCAAAGCGCTTTTTGCGCTCCTTCTTGTTGCCTTATTATATACTGCCTGTACTAAGCAGGATGACTTTAAGAAGTTTGTAGAGGGAGGCGAAATATCTTATACCGGAAAATTAGATTCTGTTAAGATGTTTTCTGGAGATAGCAGGGTAGTGCTAAAAGGGCTATTTTTAGCTGATCCAAAAGTGGTTAAATGTAAAATAACCTGGAACAACGGTAAAGATTCAGTTGTGCTGCCAGTAGTCAAAAAAAACGCTATTGATACATTGGTATATTCAATATCAAATGTAGCTGAAGGTTTGCAAAATTTTACGATTTACACCTACGATAAGGCAGGTAATAAATCTGTTCCGGTATATGCCAATGCCAGATCTTATGGAAATCGTTACAAAGCGTCTTTATTTAACAGGCCAATATCTTCAGCCACTGCAGATGCCAGTACTGGAAAGGGTATCGTATCATGGTTAGGAATGGATAGACTTACAGGGGTATTTGCAACAGAAGTACAATATACTAGTACAAATAATGTAATTAAGAAGATTAGAACCAAAATCGATTCTACGAGTACTGCAATTCCTGATCTGAAAGCGGGAACGGATATTCAATATCGTACACTGTTTTTACCAGATACATCTTGTGTGGATACTTTTGCAACAGCTTTTCAAACGCAACGTGTATTGCTTGATTATACCGGATATTTTAAAAATAGTGGAAATCCATTTGTATCTAATGGTGGTAGTGGCCGATGGCGCGTTCTAAAAGATTGGGTTGTTTCTGCCAGCGTTAAAAATCATGGTGGTAATGGAAGCTGGTGCTCTGATCAAGGAGGAACTTTGGCAATGGAAATGGGGTGGAGTAATACAGCTGCAATAATTGATGGTAAAATATATCAGTCATTTACGTTGCCTGCCGGTAAATATAATTTTGGGATTGATATTGGCGCAAATGAAGCCCTTGATCCTGTTTATATTGTTGCTGCAGTAGGGAATACCCTTCCTAATGTAAATGCTATATCTACCGCAATAGCTTACACAAACTTTGCAGATAAGAACCTCCAGTTTACGCTAACACAAACAACTACGGTTTCAATTGGTTTTCTCGCTACTATGACAACAGGTAATCAATATTGGGTGGTAAAAGGCATATCCCTAAAAACGCTTTAATTATGAAATAAGCATCATTGAATAATCCTCGAATCTTAATTTAGCTTTGAGGATTATTCATTTTAGGACCAATTAATTTTTACTAGAATATAGAGTCTCAAACTTTTAACTCTCACTTACAATGATCAATCGAACTAAAACATATGCAATATCTGCATGCACCTTTCTTATCCTATTCGGCGGATGTAAAAAAGCTGAAAAAGTAGCAGAAACCACCACACCTAAAACGGAGACCACTGGTGCTGTTGCTACACTTACCACAAGTGCTTTCACAAACATTACCACAACTTCAGCCATGAGTGGTGGAGTTGTATCGGATAAAGGTGGTTCACCAGTTACCGACCAGGGGGTTTGCTGGAGTACATCTCCAAAACCAACAATGGATAACAATAAATCAGGAGTGGTTAGTGCGAGTGGATCAGGTGTATTTACAAGTGAAATTAAGGGACTTACTGCATCAACTAAATATTATGTAAGAGCTTTTGCCGTGAATAAAGCTGGTGTAGCGTATGGCAATGAAATGGAATTAACTACAGCTAATATAGCTGGTGCAACTTTTGGCTTTTCACCACTTTATATTGTGGGTTCAACGGTAGCTGCAGCAGATATTGAAGTATTGACGGATGGTGGTGACGCGGTTACCGAAAGGGGAATTGTTTATGCTTCAACACCTAGCCCTACCATTAATAGCAGCAAAGTGAAACATAATAATGCCGGACTCGGCAAATTTAGGGTGAGCCTTAAAGACCTTACACCAAAAACCACTTATTATGCCCGCGCTTATGCAATTAATTCGAAAGGGGCGAGTTACAGTAGTGAAATTACGTTTAAAACTATTGCAAAAGGTAATGTAACTTATACCATTAATAAATCTTCGAATCCGACGAACGAGGAGATGGATGTTTATGCCCGTATAAAGGCAGCTGCTGATAGTGCTTGCTGGTACTTAAATAATTATACATCGGCAACAAAGAATATTACACTAAACTATGTACCCGATGTGGCAACCGCTGATGCAACTAATACTGGATGGGTACGTTACGGAAAAAATACAACGTATCAAAAATTACGCACCACATTGCACGAGTTTAATCATACATTAGGTACGGGCACTACCGACTGGTGGACGGGTACGGCGATAGTTAACGGGGCTTATACCGGCAGTACTGTAAACACCTTACTTAAAAAAATAACGGGTAAAGATGCACCACTGAATGGAGATAAACAACATTGGTGGCCCTACGGCTTAAATCAGGATAGTGAGGTTTCGTCAAGTTGGGATTATGTATACAATTGCCTGATTATTGAAGCCATGCGGAAAGACGGCTTACCGGAATGGAGTAGCGGTACCTATACTCCGTAATTATATATTTTTATTCAATAGCATATAGCTAATTTCCAACAAAAATAGAACTGGCTATATGATCAATAATAAGCCCCAAAAGTTTTAATTTAACTTTTGGGGCTTTTATTTTGAGACTAATTTCTACAAAGTTTTATTCAGGGCTAACTTTTATCAAATTATCGATACACCTTAAAATTATTACAATAAAGCTTTCAATACGCTAAAGTCTACAGTCCTATATTATAAAAGCTTCCTGATTTTTAGCTTTTTTAGGGTAGCAATATTACTGACAGGAAATCTTCTTAAATCAGAAGAAGTCCATTATCCTCTATGGTCAATAAAATAATAATTATTCATGATGATTATTTTACGTCACCAACCTTCCCTGAAAGCCATACCATCCTAAAGCCAGCTTTTAGAATTTCAATTTTGAATTGATTTTCTGTGAATACCAGTATCAACCTACCAGGTTGAATAGCCTGACAACTTAATGTTTCCGATCCTTTTTTAAGAAAATACCTGGCATTAATCTTATATAAAAGACCCGGAAACGTATCGGTCATTTATTACCTCACGAAGGATGGCTCCAACCAAATCACGCCGTTTACAAAAACGATTTAGTGTTGCAGACGGGTATTATATTTCCAGTTGATTTTTTTCAACCAAATTATTGATAATAATCAATAGGTTTTTTTATTATTTTAACAACCTTTGAGAATATCTATCCTAAGTCTATAACATTCATGCAATGTAAAACCTTTGAAATAAAATTGATCAAACAAAACGTGATCTCAAAGAAAAAAAACTGTAAGGCAACTGAATTTTTAATCTTACAATTAATGTGTTTGATTATAAGGTGTTTATCCGGGTTTTATTTTTTGCTTTTCCTACTGATCCGAAATTGCAACAACAATGTACACCATATTGATGGCATTACCGATCAGGTGTTGATCAGGAGTAATGAAAGTAGCCCTGATGAGTTTATGCGCTTTATTTAGAAAAATTTGGTTTCAACATTATTAAAATTCTTTGGCTAAGTGATGCTCTTTCCGTAACAGCAGAAGAAGGAATAAATTAATAAACTTCGATATCCGGCAGGAAGCAAACATTTCTGTTGGAAAAAATTACATTTGAATGGAAGGCTCTAAGATATTGATTATATTAAAGGACGCCAAGCTCAGGGCGAAGATTTCCGATATACTGGTTACGGGTAAATACCTGGTTGAGTTTACCGACAATGGTAAAAAGGCTATGGAATTAATCAGAAATCTCCCTATAGATCTGATCATATGCGGAATGGAGTTAAATGGGATCGATGGGTTCGGTGTACTTCGGATGGTAAATAAATTCATCGATACCGTGAACATATCTGTTGTGATGATTGTAAAGGGGAATGATCAATACGGCATGAGGAGATCGATGGAAATAGGCGCCGATGGATTTCTAATTGATGACTTCGATGATGCGGAACTACTGAACCAGGTGGAGGCCAGGTTAAGAAAAAGACGACTTCAGTATGAGTTCTTTCTACAACAGCAGTTTCAGCAGAAAAGCCCTACGGGCATGGATAGTGGCCGTTTTTGGCTGGATGCCAAGCGCGAAACGTTGGTGCCAAGAACCTTTAGAAAGAAACAGATCATTTTTTATAAAGGCGAGCCTTGTATAGGGATCTATTATGTGCTATCAGGAAAAATAAAAACTTTTATTTCGGATTCTTCTGGTCGTTTACTGATTACAGAATTATATTATCCTGGCGAATATTTTGGTTTCCAGGATTTTATTTCGGGATCACGTATGTCAAACACGGCAATGGTTATTGATGATGCACAAATAGTGGTTATTCCTTTGGGGATTATTAACAAGCTCGTTCAGGAACATCCTGAAGTGACGAACTTTCTTGCGAAAAAACTGGCGGGAATGGCGCATGAAAAGGACGAACAGACATTAGAGCTCGCCCACGCGCCGGTACGGGAAAGAGTATCCAGGTCTATTATTAAATTAGCCAAAAAGGAAAGTCATGTGCCTGGTAATACAAGGCTTACACTTCCCCGAAATGATCTGGCGAATGTTATTGGAATCGCTTCAGAAACCCTTAGCAGAATTCTTGGTGATTTTGCCAAGGAAGGCCTTATTGAAAAGGACGGGAATGATATCATTTTAAAAAAAGTAGAGCAGTTGAAAAATGTCTATCATTAATTCTCAGAATTTAATTTTTTTTTTCGTTGCGCTTTCTGGTTTAAAGATGTATCCGTTCTATTGGTATTTACTGGATAGATATACAGCATAGTTTTAACGTTCCCCTTATCTTTATGTATAAAAAAGCTTTTTTATAGTGTCCCCTCTTTTAGCGAATCGCTATACAGATGATAACTTCTTTAAAATATAGTATCACTCGTCTGTACGCTGTTCTGATTACAGTGTAGCCAAAGTCATTCATAATGATGATAATCAAGATGTCAACTGTTTGCAGTCAATGGGGGTGAGGATAATTAAATCCAATTTCGAATGCTATTCAGATCAGCATGATTTCAAAACTAGATAGGATGATTCATCAGCATTTATTATAGGTAAATAAAGCTAAAAATTTCTGGTATGCAGTCTATGTTCATTTGGGCAAAATTGGTTTGTTAAATTTCTTTATACGCTATACAAAATATATACAATATGTTCAGAATGTTTTTTACCTACGTACTGTTTTGCATCCTGTTTTTTCTGGTATTGAATGCTTTTGGAGAGTTATATTATTATCATCATTTTAAAATTGATATATTGAAACTGGAGGAATTGACCTGCCTTATGGTTTCGGAAAGAGTTTTCACTTTTACACAGCAGGTTTTACTTGTATTTCTGGCACCATTTTTCCTTTGCCTCATATTCATTTTATGCTGCTGGATGAAAGATAAATGTTCAGGGCGATTATTCCGCTGTTTATTTCTCTCCCTCGGACTGGCACCCTATCTGTTCTTTTACCCTTATGCATTTGGATACCAATTATCAGGATTGACCCTAGCCCTTGTATGCTTGATGTTGGTCATAATGTTCTGGTTAGTCGTATTTCATATCAGGTCTTCTGAACCTTATTATATCGGTATTCATCTACTATTGACCCTATTTACTTTGACGACTTCTTTTGATTTTGCCAAAATTGATCAGCAGGCAAATCTGCGATATTATTCTGAACTAGGAGAGGCTTCCCAAAAAGATGGTATCGAAAATGTCCGATACAAGCAATTCATTTATGTAGGCAGTACAGATCTTTTCAATCTCTATTATAATCTAACAGAGAAAAGAGGAGAAGTAGTGCGTAAATGAATTTTATTATAGTAAGATCGCCTGGCGAAAAATCTGCCATACATCAGAAGGAAATATCACGTTCCTCCCGTAATTATCTGCATAAAGCGTATGAAAGAAGTAGGTTTTTTGGAAGTCTTTCGTACAGTCCCGGATAAACTTTTTGGAAACGCATAATTCTGCTGGCTACATCAGGCAGACGAAAAATTATGTTTCTTTCGCTAGCATCGTTCATGGCACAGGGAAGAAGATGTGAATAGAATAATTCAGCTAATTCCGGATATGATTGGTAACAATCTTCGAGATCTTCATAGTCGATTAAAAAAACGATGGCATCCTCTACAGCCTCCAGGTTAAGATTTTCTTGCCTTAGGTTGTTCTGAACTTTGCAAATATAAATGCTGCCTTCCTTTCCTAACCAGATATTGATCTGCCCACATTCGTTATCTTGCAGAAAACCGTTAACCAGCCCCCTGCATACCATAATAATCTGACCGGTTGTACCCGAAATGTTTTTAGGAAAGAGCGTTTCTCCTTTGCGTATGTGTAGTGCAATGGTATGCCTGAAGAGGCACCTTAGCGCCGCAAGGCCTTTGTTTCGATCAATTAATGGCAGGAACATTTTTAAAAAAAGCTTCATTTCTATTTTTTCCATTTCCAAATTTTTTATGATTAGAATAACATGCCCGCGCCTTATTTATGTCTTTAACCCGATAAGCCAATGGGTTATCCTTCTGGAAGGTTATGGTATTGTTTTTCTATCGCATGCTGTGAACTAATTAGTCAATGTACTAAATTCACTATTACACACTGTTATTTTATTGATTTTGCTCAAGGTGATAATTGATTCATTTCAATTTAACCGGATTTGGCAATAAGTTAAATACTTAGAAAGTTTTTAAAGGAATTTGTTTCAGGAACCAGATACTACGGTTTGGATGCGATTTTTAGCTGTTGGGTATCATTTCAGGTCATGTAAGCGCACAAAATAACTATAAGATCCAAAATCATTTCGCCACATATCCGCAGCGCCTCATAACCATCAATTTTAGTGTAATGATTAGTTGTCATCAGCTGATTTTCGGATGTACATTTTAACATTGTTTTTTGCTATCGTTTGTATTTTTAGTTGTAAAAATATTATAATCGCGGAGCAGTTCGTTTTTTCGATCTGCCAAAATTAGCAAATCATCAGTTACGCAAGGCTCTCAGGTCATCACTTTTTTTCGTTGCAAACGTATTGCCCAGCGGCCAATCGTTTTGTTAGCTACACAATGGCTAATATTTAGCTTTTGCCTAAAAACCCTAAATATAGTTGATATGCAAAAAACAACTGTCCCTATTTCGGCTTTGATAAGATCACCCAAAGACCAACCAGATAATAAGCCAGCCCTTACAGGTTGATAACCTTGCTTTTAATGGTAGCCAATTAATTATTAAATTACTAACGATGATGTAAGATTTAAACAATCTACATCGGTCTGCCGAATAATCTGATCAGAACCAACGTGGAGACCAGAGACCACGGGGGCAAACGGGGACATCATCCGAAAAGCCAAGGAGTAGGAAAATTAAGAAACTTAAAAAAATGAGTGAAATGAATTTTCAACTGGGCTAAGCGTGCAGAGATACTTATTCGTATCAAAATCGATACCATGTAGCATTTAATTGTAGTTATATGGATTGGAAAACTAATCTGTTGCGACTCAACGGCTCATTTCAGGCCTTTGGTATAGGTCAAGCCCTTTCGAAGGAGAAGTGCTGTGATTGTAATGGAATTGGGTTAGTATCAACTATAATAGGAAAGTAGGATAGAGCTTTCCATATCAGATCCATTGGAAGAGTTTGTTTGTATTGCATCGAATTGATTGGCTCGAAACTTTATCACTTATCATCAATTCCGTTATCTGATTCTTTGCATTGCAGTGGTACGCTCAAAATGAGGTACCACTGTAGCTTTGAATTTATTTATCCGCAATCAGAAAGCCGATGGTCTGGCCGATCTTAATGGCGCTACGCATACCGTAAACTCCGGCGTACGCATAGCCTTGGTTGTCGACCCGGAAAACCAGATTGTCGATCCCATGAAAATCTAGCGGAGCGCTCAATCCATCCAGAATTGAGCACATGGTGAACAACCGTCTCCCTTTCATGCTGTCTGCGTTGTTGATCGTCGTAGCGAGTAGGAGTACGCCAGAGCCAAAACTCATTGTTTTGGTAAGCAGGCTAAGTGCTTTTTTGTAGTTTTTATGTTTGCTCTTTAGCCAAGCTACGGTTTCGGTCTGGGTATAGTACAATGCCCCAGCTCCAATTGCCATGAACACAAAGTAAGTGTATATAAAATATCTAGGGGCTTCTTTAACCTTACAGCAAAGTATCTTATCTTCCGTGCTCTGTAGGTAGCCATGTATCGGTGCGGCATATTTCAGAAACATGGCAATATAGTTCGTTGTGCTGATCAGGGTAGACACGAGCGATAATGGACGCTTTACCGCTTGAACGGCGGCATTATCCACTAAGGCGTCTGCGTTCAGATTTTCGGCGATGATTTCTGGATATCTGTTTACTTTTTCTACGGTATAAAGGATTGCACCACAAATACTGATACCAAAAGTTGCATACTTTGCAACATCGTCACAGATCTGTTTCTCTGTTTTTGTTGTTGATTGTTCGTTGTTATTGCTCATGGTAGTTTAGGCTAGGTTAAGATTTTGTAGCATGTTTTCTGCAAATCGTTCTTTGCTCAAACGGGAGAACGGAGCCTCACCGAAAGCAATTTTGTAACCGATGGTCATCGGAATGGCACAGAGCAGGCAGGTGAAGTCTAATATACTCAGCTCTGCGTGGCTGATTTTTCGGTAAATCGAAGAAAGCAAAGGGATTTTGATCTCTGCATTGAGCATGCTCTTAATTAAGTCGATACTCTTAATGATCAGATCAAAAAGCCAGTTGATAACTTCTTCGATTAATTCAAACACTACATTCAACATGATGGCTGCGAATTCTTTGATGAGCGCCCCTAAGGTGATTTGTGAGGCCAGGAATTTTTTTAGCAAGTCGCCAAGTTGAGTCATCACTGGGTCCTTTGCAGAGGTATCCATCTCAGCCAGTGCTTTGCGGTCGACCCCGTTTGCAGTGCTGGGTTTGGTGTTAAAGAGTAGTTCTTGTTTGCTGCCGACCCAGTTCGTTCTGGAGTCGAGCTTATCATTGTGTCCGTTGATTTTCTCTTTCGGCAAGTCGTCGATGGTATAGTTGGGTGTATCAATATTTCGCAGTGCAACTTTGGCCCTGAGGTGCCAATCCTGCACCTGTCCGACTGCTAGTGTACGCAATTTTTCTATACCGGGTTTTAGTCCTTCAATGGCTTGGTTGGCGGTTAGTTTCAGCGCATCTTTGGCATCAATGATGTCCTGCCAGGAAAATAGAAAAGAAAGGTAATCTACCATGTCTTTGAACAACACCCCGATCTTTTCCCATACACGTTCCAGGAAAGAAAAGACATCGTTTAAAGTGTCGCCGATCCATTGGTAAAGTTTGTTGCCAATTTTCAGCGTAAACTTCCAAGCCTTTTCTGCCTTTTCAACAATAAAATCTTTGACCTTGATAAATCCCTTTTTGATGCTAAATAACATATCCTGCAGTCCTTCGCCAATACTCTCCCAAAAACCTAATTCCTGCCCCTGTTGTACGGCTAAAGCTGCTTGAATGTTTTGATTAGTTGTCAACGTACTCGTTGCGTTGGCCACTTGGGCTAGAAGTTCGGGGTCGATATGCGTGGGTACCAATAGCTCGCCGTTCTGCTTGCGTGCATTGCGCAGGTCTTCGGCAGAACTGATCTTTTCGCCCAATGCAGCACTTACCGGATGTCCGGGATTGACATGTAGCTCTTGTTCAAATAACGGAGAGCTGATTACCAGTTCAGGAAATGCCAGCGAATCCAACGGGCACATGATATTCAGATAAGAGGCATAGGGGATAGGCAATGGTACGCCTGCCTGCAGTTGATATTTAATGTCATCAATATAGATAAAAGTATTGGCTTTAGACGTAAGGCTTATATTTTCTTCGATTTTGTCCTCCAAATCATGTTTTTCAAAATATAAATCCAAGGTATAGGTGTTGATCAGCCGGGAGCTTGAAAGATCAGCGATGCCTAACAAATGTTCGTGCCAACGACCCGAGACGGCATCTTGCCAAATTTCAGTAAGCTTGCCTCCTTTGCTTTTGTCGAACAAGAAGAGATGATTGGACAAATGTTCCCCTCGAAGCGAAGAAAAGCGATCGGTATCGCCGTGCATGGCCACCGGCTCACTCCAGATTTGTTTTTCATAGTCTGTTTCTCTGCGTATCAACTTAAGCTGACGGCTTTTGTTATCCAAAGCCCACACACTTATCGCGCCATCTTCCTGCGACACGTCCAGTTGCGAAAACTCAAAATCGTTGCCACAGATTTCCGCCGCCTTGCTGCGTGCATCTCTATAATGAGTGATACTGGATCCGGCGACAAAAAGCTGATCGTTCTCGCCCACATTCTTGAGTACAAAAAAACAATTCGGCCGATAGTTGGACATGAATCTCTGCTGAAAAATTTCTTTTTCGCCGGCAGCTAAAAATCCCTGGAAAAGCATCGTTCTTTTTCCCTTCAGATCGTAAAGCGAAAATACGCCTTGATGCCCCCTCCAAGTTCCTAGAGTAAGCTGTAGAATACGGTCATTGTTTTCAGGTAGGTGGAATGCCTTGATCAAGCCGTCAGCTCCGATTAAATGATATTGAGCGTCAGTTTTAGGTTTTTCTGAGCTGAATAGTACGCCAACATCACTAATAGATACACTATGCAGTGTTCGTTCATGGTCTTCCAGCTGATAAGATTGGTAAGCCAGGCCTTCCATGGATGTATTCGCTGCATCGAGCACAACAGGCGATGAAAGCCACAAGCTGTTCTCCCGGTCAATTTTGGCGGCATAAGCAATGCGTATCATATTAGCGGTATCTTGGTGCAAAACATCAAAGGCCGTTACCTGTTGTCCCTTCGTGGAAAGTCGTAGCTGTGTCCATGCATCTCCTTCTGCATCGGTTCGGGTGAGCAAAATCAGCTCGTTCTGCTTGTTGATGACAAATACCAACACCTTGTCGTTCACTGTGCCGATTACTTTGATGTCAGCACCTAGATCTATGTTGCTCTCGGCGACATAATTTTCCATGAATTCACTCTTATATTTCAACAAAACCTTTGATCCGTTGAGTTCGGTATATTGATTTTCCATAAATATTAATGATTATTGATTAGAAAGTGGAACATAACTAATATCGAAAAGGACGACATCGCTGTCATTGAGTTCTCCGCTAAGCAGGCGGACATTTAAAAAGGTGTATACGTTTGATGCCGGAAGTATCAAACGATCAGAGAATTTGTTGAGTTCGTTGAACGCCGTGTTTTCTAACTGCTTACTGATACGGGTAGTGAAATTGGTGTTATACATCTTTTCTAATTCATCGACACGTCTGACCATATTTGACATGCCTAGCCAAACCTTATCGAAAATGCCTTTCTTGTTATACTCCGGCTCCTCGGTGTCACGGGCTAACACTGGCGGCTGATACCCACCGGATTCTACCGTTGCAATGATTTGTCCATAATGTGCGGCGGTTAGTTCCACTACCAGCTTGCCAGCTTTACCCTTTTGTCCATTTACCTCGTATTTGCCGGAGGTTGAAAACTTCTGATTGACACCTACGGTACCCACCAATGCTTCTAATTCATCGTGCAGGCTAGCATGAATGCTGATTTCATATTGAATAGATAGCGATCGCTTTAGATCATCGCTTTTAATGCCGGTTCGGGCAATGGTGATTTTCATGTTATCGGAATAGTGAAGATCGAAAGACTTTGCTGTATAGTTCGTATCCGATTTAAGGGCTAGCCCCGGAACAAAGTCGCAAAATGCATCCAATACAGTTTGGTTGATCCTAGCCAAGTAGGTTTTTTCAAATACTCTGAAATTTATGCCGATCAGCCCATTAACTGTTTCGTCTTTTAGATGTACAGATTCTATCAGGCTCTTGTCAATACGTCCGCCCTGTGGTAAGATTGGGAACTCCTTACCGCCGGTAAGCATCAAAAAATTGAAAGCCGAAGCTCGGTCCATTTCGCTATGCGAAGTAGAGTAGGAAACACCGGTAGGTTCCAGCATTGCCGTACCGATATCTTTCAGTTCGGGCCGCTGTACCGCATAGCCAAGTATATAGGGGTTATCTTTATTTTTGCCAAGTTCGCGAAAATAATTGCCAACAACCAATTGTAACCAGGCATTGAGTTCCGGATCTGTGCTCATTTTACTTTCGATGGATACATAGTTGGCAATATCTGCTTTTGCAAAATTCAGAAGGATGGATTCTACGGTAAAATCTTCGGTAATATGTGCGGTGAATTTTGGATCTGCTTGGATGTCTTCTTTTTCTATCTGGCGTTTGGATACTGGCACAACGAATGTGTAAACAAGGTTGCGGATGTCATATTGCTGTTGCCTTGTATTGTTTCGGTAGGTAACCTGGCCACTATTGAGTATAAAACTGAATAATAGTTCGCGGCTGCGCCCTGGTATTACGCTGATCTTGGGAGGATCAATCGTAGCTTCGATTAGTAGATTGTAGCCGGGGACCGTAGTTTTTTCAGCTGCGGCGATTTTGGCTCTGGTAGCAATCCGTTGCGCTATAATCGTTTCCCGATCTGCGTTTGGTTGTTCCAAAAGCTCTCCAAGCCGATCTAAATGTGCCTTGAGCTCGATCAATTGATTATTACCGCTTTGGTCTAACCATAATCTTTTTTGATCATCGAAATCACTGTCCCGATGGTTACGGCGCAGGGTGCCGGTAAGATCACTGAGGATCTTCCAGTCTCGGTCAAGTAGCCTGTCTAGGTATAGCTGCTGCATTTCTGCATTGATCTTGCTCTCCGAGAGCGACAGTACCATGTCGTACTGCCCTAAGAGTGTATTAGGTATTTCCATAGTTTGTGGTTTACTTAGATATGATAAGTTTTTTTTGAGAAAGACATTTTTCCTTGACAGCGTTAATGCCGTCGTGATTTTGATCACTGACTTTGTCCGATGACAAATTGGTTGAGATAATAGACAAATGTCTATTGATGGTGAGAGCAACAGTTTTCAATGAAAATGTGGTTATTTTCACTAAAGCTATAAATTTTTGTTGATGAAAATGTGTAAAAATTATGTGATCAGATATTTTTAGGTGGTTTGACGTTCAGCTTCATTGAGCGGGCATTAGCTGGTAGATAAAATGTGGGACTTAACTAAAGTGGTATTGGATGGATACAGGTTTGTATGGCCGTAGGTATACAAACAAGGAAAGAAATAGAGATGAGATTTCAGAAGGAATAATATTACAACATCCATGTTGAGCATTCATGGTTCTTTCTAAAGTACAGATTTATCATACAACACACCTGTGCTTTGAATGAAAAACATCCAGAGTTGATGGCGAAAAAGGATAAGCAACGACATATTTTGTAAATTAATAATCTGATAATTGATCTTAACTGAATTTATTCTTTAGTTTAGCTTTTACTTTTCAGCATTATATAAAGACAACAAATGGAATTAACGACTCAACAACTTAATGAAAGTATTTATGATGCAACTAATGCCTTACTTTTTGAAGAAGACTATTTGCATATTAAAAAATCGATTGACCAGCTCAATGTGCTTTTTTCAGGTGCAACCGGCGTAAAAGCGGGAGACATTACGGATGAAGATATTTATCTGCCAAATGGTAAGGCTGTTTCAACTATCAAAGCTGCGCATTGTCTTAAAGAATTAGAACGTACACGTAGATTTATCAGGGGCATTAACCAGGCAATTGAATGTTTATCAGGTACAATACAGGGGCGTACCCTAAACATATTATATGCCGGTTGCGGTCCTTACGCCACCTTGCTTACACCGTTAACCTCCAGGTTTAGTTCCGCTCAAATCAATTTTATTTTGTTGGATATCAATGCTGATTCTTTGGCTGCGGCAAAAACACTGTATGATAAATTAGGTTTGTCAACTTATGTGATCGACTATGTTTGCGCCGACGCCACCACTTATAAATTTCCTGATGATATCTGTATTGATATGGTAATTTCAGAAACCATGTTAAATGCTTTAAGGAAAGAGCCTCAGTTGGCCATCATGAACAATTTAATTCCGCAGATGCGTAAGGATGCTGTTTTCATTCCAGAAAATATAATTGTTGAAGCGGTATTAACCCGGTGGAAAGAAGAATACAGCAGTTTTACCATAACGGATTACCAGCCCAAAAGAATAAACTTAGGGGTGGTATATTGTGCCAGCCGTGAATTCAAGCTTCCACAGCCAGTGGTGATACAGGTGCCTGCTTCTGAAACCCATAACCGACTTGATTTATTTACGGAAATAACAGTGTTTGGTAGAGAGGTACTAACTACGTACAATTGCAGCTTAACCATGCCATTTGCCGTTTGTAAGTTAGAAAACAATAGGGAAGATATGAAGGTCACATTTGAATATGTAATGTCTGATCATCCTGGCTTTACATATAAATATTAAACTATGTTTACGACACGATGTGTAAAAATAACAAAGTAGTCAAATCCACCAGATTTAAATCCGTTCAGCCTATAGAAAGTTGTGCATACTGCTCTTTTGTTAGTAATTACAGGGTTTATCATAGTCCTCAGCAATCTCAGGCAAATGTTAATCAGGATTTTTTTAAAGTTGAAAAAGTATTTTTGTCCTTTTTTGACATTGGTATTTTTGAAACTTATGATTTTTTATATGGTGGCTGTCAAAGCGATGATGAATTTAAGCAATGGATGATGCTTCGAATGGGTGAGAATGCCTATTCGGAAGCTATCGAAAAATTTAATTCCTGGTATGCATGTGCGGTAGATACCTCTAAAGAGACTTTTTCAAAGGTATTAGATGCTGATCAACTTAATTTCTGGGATAAAAATGGCTATCTTAAGATACCTGGTTTAGTTAGTGAAGATGATTGTGACCGTGTAGTTGATGTAATTACAGAAATGCTTGGAATAAATCTGGAGCAACCATCCAGCTGGTATGGCCAACATGATTTGCTTCAGGGTATAATGTTGCAACTATATCATAATGAGCATATTGCTAAAATCAAAAATTCTGACTCCATCAGACAGGTATTTGCGCATTTATATCAAACTAATGCTATTGTAGCGAATATGGAAAAGGTCGGGTATAATCCACCTGAAACAGATAGTTTTCATTTTAGAGGTAGTCCTCTACATTGGGACATAGATTTTTCAAAAGGTGTTAACTATTATATTCAAGGCTTGGTTTACCTTAACGATGTGCCTGAAGAAAGGGGGGCATTCAGCTTAATTCCTTGTTTTCAGCATGAAATTAATTCTTTGTTGAAAACGTATGGCCATCCTGATCAGGCTATTGACGTTTTAAGGAAACAAAATCGCCAAATTGCTGTATCAGGAAATAAGGGTGATTTAATTTTATGGTTAGAAGCACTTCCGCATGCTGCAACTGCAAACCGATCTGAGTATCCTCGGTTTGTACAATACATCAGCTTTACAAAGCTTTAATCCTATTATTAGATTTTTAAGATAATTAAAGTATTTATTAATCTCATTATCAAATCAATAAAGAATGCTCCTAATACAATTTACGGGCTTATCTGGGGCGGGCAAAACCACGCTTGCTCAAATGGTTAAGCATAGGCTTAATACCCTTGGTTATTCCATTATGGTGATTGATGGCGACACTTACCGTAAAACATTAAATCATGATCTTGGTTTTTCAAAAGCTGATCGGCTTGAGAATATCCGACGTCTTGGTTATGTAGGCTATGAATTTGTGCAGCAGGGTACTATTGCGCTCATTGCGGCGATTAATCCACATGAGTCTGGCAGGCAGAAGCTTCGGGAACTTTACAATGCTAAAACAATCTGGATTGATTGCCCGATTCCTCAGCTTATTCTGCGTGATACGAAAGGGTTATACCATAAAGCACTTTTGCCGGATGGACATCGGGATAAATTATATCATCTTACAGGAATTAATGATGTATTTGAGGATCCTTTAGTAGTGGATTTATACCTCAATACGCAACAACTTACTGAAGAAGATGCTTGCGGAAGATTAACTGGTTTTATCCTTTCCCAAATTGAACAGATTACGAACACTAGAGCAAATCAACACATTTAATAGCAACTCCTTGATCGATGAGGGATCAAGGAAATGTATGATGGCTATGATTGCAAATCCACAGCCAAACATATTAAAACTTGGCAGAGAGGTAAAATATCTATTCGGGTCTATGTGTGCAAAGCCACTTTTGCATAACAGGATAAGGATTTAATCCTTGGATTTTCGCCTGATTTTCATCATAAGTCATTCCAAGCCATTGCAGCATGGGAACACCTATAAATCGGCCTTCGTTAAAGTTTTCAATGATTGATTTTGAACCATTTTTATAGCCATCTTCATGAAATAAGAAAGTGGCCTCAATTCCCAAATAAATGCAGGCTGCGTAAGACCAGCCAATAGCCATAAGCTCACCACCCTGATGTAAGTCGCTACTTTCAAGATTGTCGCTCATCTCATTTCTTATGGCAGGTGGCATGCAGGCCAGATGCCCGGCCTCATGTAAAATATCGCCTGGGTACGTTAATTTCGCCATATCAATCACTAATGTCCCGGCACGTAATTTAAGTCCCGGTAAAAACGTTTCGCTGCTGATCTCCTCTAAGCTATAGCTGATGCCAATCTCCTTTAAAAAGTTGAGTATGCGGTTAGTGTTTTGGTCCATATTAATTTAGGTATTTGCAATTTGAGTAATCCGTAATTTTTCGAGTTCGTGATAATAGCTGAACGCTTGTTTTTGGTAATTGGGTATGGTTCCCTCTGGTCGTTCCTCCTGAAAAACCTGATCTGGATATTTCGCGTTAAAATGACTTCGGGCTTCTATCTGCACCCAATCAGCTTTATTCAACTCTAAACCGGTGAATTTGCAGAATCGTTGCATCATATTGATAATTCCTTCATGGTAATTAAGCAATAAAGTTAACGGATCTTGCTTTGAAGCCCTGATAAAAGATTTGAAATAATTTTCTAATACTTTAATCGTATAGCCATCCAAATCAGCAGGGTTAATGTTCTCCTTTTCTATTCCTAACAAGTCGTTTGGGATTACTCCCGGAATGGCTTGCATTCCTCTTAATTTTTGGTGCGAACGGACAATTTCATTAGGTTTGCGGTACAGCAGTATAAACGGCACATTGGGATAGAGTTTTCTAAGCAGCGGCATAAAATGAATGTGCCAGCTATCAGTTTTGATAAAAAGATGTTTTTCCGATCGTTCGGTGGTTTGGCCATAAATTTTGATCAACGCTTTAATCAGTTCTTCGCGATTTTCTGGTGAAGGCCAATCATTGATTTTACTGAGTCGCAATACCTCGTCAATAAACGGAACTTCTGGTAGTACAATATGATGCTTGTTAAGGCATAGCGATTGGGAAATTAGTGTTGATCCACATCTGGAAACATGAAAAATGAATGCGGTAGGCGCGGTGCTATTTAAATCTTGTGCCCACTCTAACAAGATACTCAGGTCAGAGGATGGTTTAAAGGCAGTTGAGTTATAGCGGTGGCCCAGACATTTGTTTATAAATTCACTAAAAAATGGTCTGGTAAAAGGATCTCCGTTGGTGTAAAGCCACCGGCAACTGTAGCTATTCTCATTTTTAATAAGCCTATACGGAATCCAATGCTTTAAATACGATTCACTCATGCTTTGCTGTTGATTAAATCATCATACTCCTTTTGAAATTCAGCGGCCATCTTAAGTGAATGTGGCATTTGGTGCATTTTTAATTCATTAATGATCTGTTTTAATAATTCAGGATCACGTGTTTGATCTGGCGCATGGGCAATGATTTTGCTGTCTAAAATAAAATGCTCGAGCCAGGGATTTACCCTACAATCTATAACCAAGTGGATTCTGTCGCTATGGCCATGATTGCTTACCCGGTGGGGCAGGTTTGCATTGATATACCAGCATTCGCCTTCGTTCATCATGACACGATCATTGTTGACATAAAATTCCACATCCGGATTGGTATGTATAGGAATATGTAGCCTGGCTTCTCCTTTTTCGAAGGCCAGTTCAGCGTCGCAATGTTGTTTAATCATCGCTCCGGCAGCAAGGTTGAGCAACCTAACTGACATGATTTCGCAACGCATGTCTGCTATCAACTGTTTTACGGCAGGGAAAAAAAACATATTAGGATGATCCTCGTAATGATCTACCGTACCCAGGTCTGGAATTATACTGTCGCATCCGCCTGGTGTCCGTAAGGGAAGCACTGTCCATGCCCCCTGATAATGTGCTGTATTAAAATGGTCTACCCAATTTGAATTTATTTTTTTAAGTTCATGCTGAATACTTGAGATCGGAACCTGAATGTCGGCCTTTGAATAGATTACCATTTAGAAAGCGGAGTTTAAAGATTTTGAGGTTGAGTATTAAAATTGATTACAATCTATGCTCAAAAGTAAGTATTTTAAAATTAATTTTTGATACTGTAAATTTATTGTATAAATTTACAGTATCTCAATCTCCCTATCAGTGAAATTAATTATACTCTCAAATCATATAGCGGCGCTGCCGACTATCAATTATTTTCACGAAAAGGGTTATCTAGCTGCTGTAGTGACCTCGTTTGTTCAGCAAAATCAAATCATCAAATTTTGTGGAGTTAATGGAATCAATTGCCTTCAATTAAATAATGTTGACTCTTTTGCAGAACAAATAAACAATTTATTGCTAGACACTAATGTGGAATTGGGTTTAGTGTTTGGATTTTCTAAAAAACTGCCAGACTGGCTCCTGCAAAAACCAAAATTCGGTTTCTTCAATGTTCATTTTAGCCTGCTTCCTGCTTATCGCGGACCGGCACCTTTATTCTGGCAAATTAAAAACGGAGAAACTTTTACGGGAATTACTATCCATAAAATGAGCAATAGCTTTGATAGCGGTGCGATCCTACACCAGCAACAGGTTCAGCTTCGGACAGAAGAAAGTTTTGGTGCCTTGAATAATAGGCTAAGTCTTATGGCCGTAGGTGTTATTGCTGAAGCATTCAATATGCTTAATAACAACGATTATACCCTGACCGATCAAGATGAGCATCTTTCATTCACTTTACCTTCAGTAACTCAACAAGATTTAATTATTGATTGGGAGAATCAGACTGCTGCAGAAATTATGAATTTAGTTAATGCCTGTAATCCTGTTTATGATGGGGCAATTGCATTTCTAGACGGACAGGAAATTGCTATTGTTGAGGTATCGCCGGCAATAATTAACGATGTAAATGGCTACAAACCAGGTACAATTGTTTATGCTGACGGGAACTATGGTTTATTTGTAGCGTGCAAATATGATAGTTTTTTACGAATTAATGTGGTTAGGAACAACGAATGTATTTTATCTGGTCATAAACTAGTTGCTTTAGGTTTAAAAACCGGAGCAAGTTTTACTAATAATGCTCAAAATCAAATAATTACTAATTAATAAAACAATAAATTTTTAAACCTTTAAACTACTAAAATTATGGATGATTACATGGGCATGGTAAGAATGTTCGCGGGTACTTTCGTGCCACGTGGATTTGCAGGCTGTAATGGACAGCTACTTTCAATTACAACAAATACAGCGCTCTATTCTTTGCTTGGTACTGCTTTCGGCGGTAACGGCCAAACCACATTCGGCTTGCCTAACCTTGCTGGACGAACTGTAATTGGTACAGGTACATTAGGTACTACCAACTATCCTCTAGGTGGTATGGGAGGTAATTCTCAGGTAACGTTGTTGGCCTCTAATATGCCAGCGCACGTTCACGGCGCCACATTTGCAGGTACAAGTGTCAGCATTCCTGCACCAACGGTAATGGCCTCTAGTGCTGTAGGAACTACTGGGATTCCTTCAACGTCGGCAAATACTTTAGCACAAATGGTTGTTCCTCGTACTACTGGCGTTGGTTTATATAACAATGCAACTCCAGATATCACTTTGAATGTTGGTTCTTCCACTGGTAGTTCAATTACACCAGCGGGTAATATAACTGTAAGTGTTGCAGGTGGTAGTCAGCCTTTTAATATTTCAAATCCTTATACAGCACTAACGGCATTAATAGTGGTAGAGGGGTTGTACCCAAGCAGAAACTAAGAAATTCGTAAAATGACCAGCCAGCAAGTAGTGGTTGGTCATTTTATTTGACGCAAATTATGTAAGATGTTTTTTATTTGCTTTTCCTCATGATAGCTCCTGTTAAGATTGGTTTTATATCCACTTATTCTTCTATTTATCCAGATCATTCAAATAACATTGTAAACGGTTTGTTTGCAGGCTTGTGTAGGGATATTTATACCCAGAAGGATTATCAGTTTATACCAGAATATGTTGGTCAGGGTAAAGAGTCTGATGTAAAGCAAGCAGTACAGAAACTGCTTAATTTTCATAACGTGGACATTTTAATGGGGTATATCAGTTATAAGGTTATCCCTGAATTAATCCCGTTAATTGAGAAACGGCAAAAACTTGCTTTTTTCTTTGATATGGGTGAATATCTTCCATCCATAAGTTATACCAGTCCTAATATATTTCACAGCAGTTATCAGTTATGGCAGGGAGAATATGCGCTTGGTTACTGGGCGCAAAAATATTTTGGTGATAATGGCGCGGTTATTATGCCTCCTTATGATGGTGGTTATCATCTCGCTTCTTGCTTTAGACATGGTACAATTGCTGCGGGATCTAAATTGATAGACTTTCACATTCTTTCATTAAATCATAATGAACCTCATGCACTTAATGTGGAGGTCTTACTTAATAATATTGAAAAAGCCCCACCCGCTTATTTACACGCTTTATTTTCGGGGCCTCAGGCAGCAGAATTTATCAGGGCATTTTATGAAAGAGGCCTTGATAAAAAGGTTCCATTATTACTTTCCGAAACCATGTGTTTTACTGATGTGCTTAAAGAGATAAATGGATTTCCTTTATCTTTTTATTCCTATTCTCAGTGGACAAGAGAAATGGCCGGCGAAATTAATAATGCTTTCGTTAGAATCGTGGAGGGGCAATCCGGTAGGGAAGCCGATGTGTTTTCGTTATTGGGATTTGAAGCTGGTATGGCACTTAAAGAAATGGAACCTGCTATGCAGCGCCGTGATTGGAATAAGGTGATGGAACATTTGCGGAAGGATAAAAAGAAAGGACCTCGGGGTGAGGTTAATTTTTATCCGAAGTCTGGCTTTTTATTACCAGATATAGACATTGTTAAAATTAATGTATCAGGACCAAGCACCCATAAGGTTGTGGTTGAACAGGGTAAACGCCTTAAGTTCGATGATGCTATTTTTACCGAAATACACGAAGAAAATGTAAGTGGGTGGCAAAACCCATATTTATG
The DNA here is from genome assembly GCF_913776295.1 of uncultured Pedobacter sp. Lineage (GTDB taxonomy): Bacteria > Bacteroidota > Bacteroidia > Sphingobacteriales > Sphingobacteriaceae > Pedobacter. The sequence continues at coordinate 5,600 of NZ_CAJYOJ010000039.1, read as the reverse complement.
CATTTAATCGAATACAATACGTGGATCGTTATCCATTTTATAGTAAAAAGATAAACCCGATTGAAAGACTTTATCATTTAAAGGAGACAAATAATATTTTTCAGTTAAAATGGATTCGTCCTCGATTAAGGTAACATCTTTATAAATCTGTACCTCGGTAAGCAGTAGCAAGGCCGTGTACTCCGCTTTAAAGTTTTTAGGATCAATTTTGTTTAGAAAAAGATGTTGATCCGAATGAGTTCTTTTAAATTTTGTAACAGCGTGTTTATTGATGGCCATCAGGTTGGTAATCTTTTCACGAAATGCAGCATTGTGTTTTCTGGTTTCAGTATCTAGAAAATATTCAAAAGCTGGATTTTTTTCTTCACCCCATTTGGATTGGTACAGGTCGACTCTTATTTCCTCTGGGATAAAAGCCCCATTTGGTTTTAAAAACTGGTGAAGATGATTGAAAATAGCTACCTGTGGTTCTTTGCGCAGGGCTTTATCCATTGTTTCAGAAATGATAATATCATAGTTTATATGATCATCAGGAATAAATCGGGTTGCATCTGCTTTGATATAACCATTAAAATAAGCCTCAAGGTTAAATGTTGAGATGAGGTTATTTACTGCATCCAGAGATGATTGGTGGATATCAAGCAAAGTTACCTGGATTTGATTTGCAGAAAATACGGTAGTTAAAGGTAATATCAGTGATGCGTAAGGGCCAGTTCCCGCATATAGAATCTGTAAAGGTTTTTGATCACCTGACTGAAGCATATCACTCACCAGTTTTTTAATGCCAAGGGTGAATTTGTAGGAGCGAACGTAATCAAGAAAGCAGTACGCAGCCATGTATGGATTTACACGTGTGCCATTTTCGCTTAACTCCTCAAACACTTCATCTGTATCGGATGGTGCAAGAATACCTTCAATAGCAGTGATTTTTGAGTAGAGCTGATGCAATTGGTTGACAGTGTTAATTACTTCAGGAGTAGTAAGTTGCTCTGTTAATTTTTTAGAATATAATTCAAATACCGTTCGATGATTCAAAGATTCTTTTGAGACAGACATGGTGTTAAGTTTAGATAAAGTGCAATAATAAAAGAAACGTCCACAATAATTTTGGATAAATATATATGATAATGTGTTAAATATGATGAGAAAATTTTACTTATTAATTTGCTTGTTGATTGTTCAGATGGCTGTATATGGACAGACAAGAACACTCGATTTTGCTAATCTATCAGGTGACCCCGTCAATGGAACGAAATTGGGGACTACATCTTTCACGCAGACTAACGCTGCTCAGGAGAGCTGGACATTTACAATGTCGGCCAATAGCCCGGGGTTTTGGACCTATAACGATCAGACGCTTTGGCTTCAATCGGGAGACCCAACCCCTACAGCCACTGGCAATGCTAAAACATCCATAAAGCGAGCAGATGGTCAGAATTTTAATTTTAAGACGATTAATTTTTTTACTTTTAGCCAGGATCAGTATATCAGGATTGAAGGTAAAAAATCGGGTGTAGTAAAATATACTCAAAACGTCTATCTCGCCAATGCAAATGTACCATATCAATATAGTTTAACAGGGTGGAACGATCTCGATGAAGTTTTATTGACCATTACTACAAATGCTCAATTTCCAAACAATACTAGCGCTGGCGATTTCTATGTTGGCGTAACCAGTTTTACATACGATCCTTCTCCTCGAATAACTACTAATGCAGCAAGTTCTATTACCACTACTTCTGCTGTATTTAATGGAAATTTGGTTAGCGCTGGTTTCGCTACAGTAACGGAAAAAGGTTTTGTTTATTCAACAAGTCTTAATCCTACAACTGCCGATACCAAAAGGATTGTTGCCGGATCAGCATTAGGTGCATATAACTATAATGAAACAACCTTATCAGGTTCTACAACCTATCATGTACGTGCTTATGCTATAAATAGCGTGGGTACTGCCTATGGCGTAGATCAACAATTTATTACACCAACCAATGTGACAAGTGTTTCCGTACCTGCTAATGCTACCTATAAAATTGGGCAGACGCTATCCTTTACTATCAATTTTTCGGGCAATGTGGTAGTAACAGGTACACCCCAATTGAGCATTACAGTAGGTTCGGCGAGCAAATCAGCTAATTATGTTAGTGGTTCCGGTAGCTCGGCTCTAACATTTAGTTATACGGTTGCAAGTGGCGATCTGGATACGGATGGCATTACCATTGGTACTTTAGGTTTAAACGGAGGTACGATTAAGGATGCTTCAACTAATAACGCAATTCTAACATTAAACAATGTTGCCTCAACAGCCAATGTGCGAGTGGATGGTGTTGCTCCATCAGTGGTGATCAGCAGTACGGCCGGTGCATCGGGCGGAACCACAAGTACCTCGCCAATTCCATTTACGGTGACCTTTTCAGAAAGCATATCAGGACTTTTGGCAGGAGGCCTTACCGTAGGCAATGCCACGATCAGTGGATTTTCAGGAATCGGAACCACTTATACTTTTAATGCAACACCAACGGCGAATGGCGCGGTAACGATCAACATTGCAGCTAATGTGGCGCAAGATGCTGCAGGCAACGGAAACACGGCTGCCAGTCAGTTTTCGATCACCTATGTACAGGCCGTCGCTACACCAACTGTAACGGCTTTGAGCCCAACCAGTGGCCCAACCAGCGGAGGCACCAGCGTAACCATTACCGGCACCAACTTCAGCGGGGCGACCGCGGTGACCTTTGGTGCTACAGCAGCTACGAGTTTTACCGTTAATTCGGCAACACAGATCACAGCGACCGCACCGGCAGGAACAGGTACAGTCGATGTCCGCATCACTACAACAGGTGGCACCAGCGCAACTAGTGTCAGCGACCAGTTTACCTATGTCGCCGTACCGACGGTAACGGCTTTGAGCCCAACCAGCGGCCCGACCAGTGGAGGCACCAGCGTAACCATTACCGGCACCGACTTCAGCGGGGCGACCGCGGTAACCTTTGGTGCTACGGCGGCCACCGGCTTCACCGTTAACTCGGCAACACAGATCACTGCGACTGCACCGTCAGGAACAGGCACCGTTGATGTCCTCGTCACTACAACAGGCGGCACCAGCGCAACCAGTGCCAACGATCAGTTTACCTATGTGGCTACACCAACTGTAACGGCTTTGAGCCCAACCAGCGGCTCAGCCAGCGGAGGCACCAGCGTGACCATTACCGGCACCAACTTCAGCGGGGCTACTGTGGTGACCTTTGGCACTAAGGCGGCTACAAGCTTCACCATTAACTCGGCAACACAGATCACGGCGACCGCACCGGCAGGAACAGGTACCGTTGATGTCCGCATTACTACAAGAGGTGGTACCAGCGCAACCAGTGCCAGCAACCAGTTTACCTATGTCGCCGTACCGACGGTAACGGCTTTGAGCCCAACAAGCGGCCCGACCGGTGGAGGCACCAGCGTAACCATTACCGGCACCGACTTCAACGGGGCGACCGCGGTGACCTTTGGCGCTACGGCGGCTACAAGCTTTACCGTTAACTCGGCAACACAGATCACGGCTACCGCACCGGCAGGAACAGGCACCGTTGATGTCCGCATCACTACAACAGGGGGCACCAGTGCGACCAATGCCAGCGACCAGTTTACCTATGTCGCCACACCAACGGTAACGGCTTTGAGCCCAACCAGTGGCCCGACCGGCGGAGGCACCAGCGTGACCATTACCGGCACCAACTTCAGCGGGGCGACCGCAGTGACCTTTGGCGCTACGGCGGCTACGAGCTTTACCGTTAATTCGGCAACACAAATCACAGCGACCTCACCGGCAGGAACAGGCACGGTTGATGTCCGCATCACGACAACAGGGGGCACCACCGCGACCAGTGCCGCCGACCAGTTTACCTATATCGCGGCACCAACGGTAACGGCTTTGAGCCCGACCAGCGGCCCAACCAGCGGAGGCACCAGCGTGACCATTACCGGCACCAACTTCAGCGGGACGACTGCGGTAAACTTTGGCGCTACGGCATCTACAGGCTTCACCGTTAACTCGGCAACACAGATCACGGCTACTGCACCGGCAGGAACAGGCACCGTTGATGTCCGCATCACGACAGCAGGGGGCACCAGCGCGACCAGTGCCGCCGACCAGTTTACTTATATCGCTGCGCCAACAATAACGGTAACAGGAACTTTAAGTGCCTTGACAACTACTTATGGTACGGCTTCATCTTCAACAAGTTTTACGGTTTCTGGAGTAAACATGACCGCAGGTATATTAGTTAGCCCACCGGCAGCTTTTGAGGTAAGTACAGATAACATTACATTTAGTAATACTGTTATAGCAGGATCTGCTGGTGTAATATCACAAGTTGTTTATGTAAGATTAAAAAACACTGCCGCTGCCAATACTTATGCAGGCACTAATGTCACATTGAGCAGTGCTGGAGCAGCTAATGTAACCACGTCTATACCCGGCAGTACAGTTGCTCCATTGGCTATTGCCATTACTGCTGCAGCAAAAAGCAAAACCTATGGCGATGCCGACCCTGCCTTGACTTATACTTTTGCTCCGGCACTGGTAACCGGCGACAGTTTCAGCGGAAGTTTGACGAGATTACCTGGCGAAAACGTGGGTACTTATGCGATCAACCAGGGTACACTAGCCTTGAACAGCAATTATACCGTGACTTATGTAGGTGCTGACCTGACCATCGGTGCAAAAACCATCACGGTAACCGCAGCAGCAAAGAGCAAAACCTATGGCGATGCCGATCCTGCACTGACCTATACCTTTGCTCCGGCACTGTTAACTGGCGACAGTTTCAGCGGAAGCCTGACCAGGACACCTGGCGAAAACGTGGGTACTTATGCGATCAGCCAGGGTACACTTGCAGTAAACAGCAATTATACCGTGACTTATGTAGGTGCTGATTTAACAATTGGTGCAAAAAGCATCACGGTAACGGCAGCAGCAAAAAGCAAAACCTATGGCGATGCCGATCCGGCATTGACCTATACCTTTGCTCCGGCATTGGTAACCGGCGACAGTTTCAGCGGAAGCCTAACCAGGACACCTGGCGAAAACGTGGGTATTTATGCGATCAACCAGGGTACGCTTGCACTAAACAGCAATTATACCGTAACTTATGTTGGTGCTGATTTAACAATTGGTGCAAAAAGCATCACGGTAACGGCAGCAGCGAAGAGCAAAACCTATGGCGATGCCGACCCTGCCTTGACTTATACTTTTGCTCCGGCACTGGTAACCGGCAACAGTTTCAGCGGAAGCCTGACCAGGACACCTGGCGAAAACGTGGGTACTTATGCGATCAACCAGGGTACGCTTGCACTAAACAGCAATTATACCGTAACTTATGTAGGTGCTGACCTGACCATCGGTGCAAAAACCATCACGGTAACAGCCGCAGCAAAAAGCAAAACCTATGGAGATGCTGATCCAGCCTTGACTTATACCTTCGCTCCGGCATTAGTTGGAACAGATACCTTCACAGGAAGCCTGACCAGAACATCGGGTGAAAATGTGGGTACTTATGCGATTAATCAGGGCACACTTGCACTGAACGGTAACTACAGTTTAACTTACG
>NZ_CAJYOJ010000038.1 GCF_913776295.1 uncultured Pedobacter sp. | reverse complement strand
AGTTTTTGAATTGTGCTGAACTTTGTATCTTAGCCATAGTAAATTTCTTTCGCAATTAAATTTACTAAACAGCCGCTGCTTTTTAAAGCAACGGCTGTAATTTTTATACCCTTTTTAGTCAGCCCCGCATCCTTTTAGCGGTAGCCGGGATTAACCTGAAGTTATACCTGAAACAGCTGTTATGAAAATGAAGTACATATTATAATCGCCATCATCATAAAAATGGAAGCATTTAAATACTTAGAACAAGAAGGAAATATTTATTATCTGAAAGCACAAAAGGGACTTCTATATACCCTTACATTTGGCTGTATCGCGGCAATAGTAGCCATATTAATATACAGTACGAGCAAAGCGACATTTTTATATGTTACTATTCTGGCTATTGTGGGGCTGTTATGCATTCTGCGCACAACAGGTATTATTATTTTCGATAGCCTAAACCGCGAAATACAGCGTAAGCGTTTTTTCTTCAGCACTCCTGTAAACTATCGCTTTGACGATTTCGATCATTTTCTCATCGCAAAACAAAAGAGCTATTTCATCACCATACTTGTTCAGGCCCTTATGGTCATGAGAAAGGATAATAAAACCAGGCATATTTTATTGGCGCAAACCTTATTTACCGCTAAACCTTTGCAAAGACTTAGTGATGAAATAAGTACTATAATGGGTTTGCCAAAAAATTAGCAACAAACAGATATGGCAGGATATAATCTGGAAATAGAAAATGGAAAACTCAGTTTTCAGCCTGAACGGGATTATAAGGGTAAAATTTTGTTTTTCACGCTTCTTGCGGTAATGATATTTGTAGTAGCACCTATGCTACACCTCTATAAGGATACGTATTGGGGCATAATGGCAATTGGCTTTGTATCGGCGCTAACAGCACTTTACGATTTTATCTTCCATTTTAACGTCACCTATATTTTCGATCAATACACGGGTCAGGTATATAAAAAGATCCCTGGGTTATTTACCAGAAAAATAATGGCATTTGAAGATATATATATCCTTCATGTACAGGAAGACGGCCTGTTGCATTATGCCTTATCACGCAAAGAGAATAAATATGGCAAAAGCTTTGCCATTAGCCAACCCTTTGGCAGCAACCGCAAAAGTCAGATCAGGCAAGCCAAATTTGAAGCAGAAATTTTGACGGAAATTGAAAAAATTATCCATACAAGCTGATAAACCAGGAACATCATCATAAAATAAGATTAAAACATTATTCCGGCCAACCTAAAAACATGAACAAAGGACTTTCGATATTCTGGATAATCTACATGCTGTTTTTTGCTATTCCGTTCCCTATGTTCATCTATTACAATACGAAAGACGATAGCATACCCAACCTAATGGGCGACAATCCATGGTATTCGCTTTCTATACTTGTACTATCTATACTATTTTGGGGCATATTGTTGATTGGTTATTACCAGAAATGGGTGGTCCGCGCTTTTTTGATTAAACGTAATATAGGAAAGCTTAAAACCAACGGCGAATCGCGGGAAGCCAAGATATTGGAATCGACAAGAATCCATAAAAAAGGTCCTGCCTGCGATACCTATGAACTCACCTTGCAGTTTAAAAATCTATCAGGGAGCGTGGTTATACAAAAAGCCATGGTAAATGATTCAAAACCATATGAGCGTCGTTACGAAGTGGGCAAGACGGTTGGCATTTTGTTAGACAAGGAAGCAAACAAATCGCCTTACTTTATTTTTGCATCTAAAGCCGTAAGTATAAAAAAAACAACCATATTTCTCACTAACCTGGCCTGGTTTGCCTTTGCCTGCCTGGTTGTTTGGTATTATGTCTATTCGTATGATTTAGAAAGCAATGGCACGGGCTGGCGTTTTATGGGTATCGGCCACCCGCTATTAACCTGTGCCTTTATGCTGCTTCTTTATCGCGCTTTCGGCGCTTTTATAGTCAAAAAGTTTATCGGCAAACCTGATCAATTATTCCTGATTAAATTTAAAGGTTCGCAGACTACTGCCAGGTTAATCAAATTTAGCCAGACCGGAACCTACATCAATTCGCAACCGATGGTCGATTTTGAACTCGAATATACCAATCAGTTTAACCAAAAACATCGGGCGAACATTAAAAAGATTATAAATCTGTTTGATCTGGATAGTGTCAGGCAGGAGTATTTTTCTATTTTTTACCTAAAAGAAGATCCACAAAAAATTGCCTTCGAAAAAGACCTGAACGAACTTAAAGGAGAATTTTGATGAAAAACTTCAGAAAACTTTATTCTTTGGTTTTACTGCTCAGCTTATTCGGTTTGAGTTGTAGACAGATTACCAAAAGTGTAAATGAAACCTTTCATCCCAACGATTCTTTAGTTGAAAAATATAATAAGGATAACAGCTTTAGACAAAATAGAGCGGATGAAGGCAATACAAAATCATCTTCTATACAGCGCTGGCAAGAAAGAACCATCGCGATAAACAGTGATACTGTTAATACAGCTGAAATGGAGCTCAAAAGCAAAAGAGATGTTTCAGGACATCGAATTATTAAAGCAGAAGCAGGATTCGTCTAATAGTAAAGAAATCCAAAAAAGGATAAACCAATTCTTAAAAGATATGAAGCTACCGCAAGCCGGGGCAAAAAATATTGATGCAGAAAAACCAGCAATAAAAGCCAGAAAAGTAACACTAAGTGTTGCTGAGCTGGAAAGCGCAGAAGAAAAACTAAGAAAACTGCCACAGTACCGCAACAAAGAAATTGTAGTTTATGAGTCTGTCCATTTTTATGAAGATTGCTCCATTAACCTGTCACTACAGCATCCCGAAAACCCTAAATATGTAGATGCTTACCAGTACAAAGATGGTGCCTGGTCTGAGCCAAAGCCAGTACTGGCCCGAAACATCGAACGCAGAACATTTCCATTGAGTAAAAGAAATTTCGCAGCTGCACAAAAAGTGATACAAATCTATAACGAAAAGGCAGCTGAGATTGAAGGTGCAAAGCCTACCACCACGGCCTACATTTCTATTTGGGACAATGGTATGCGCTGGTTTCCATCAAGCATTAACGGTAGCCCTGAGCGTTTACGACCTGCAATTCAATAAAGATGGTACGTTAAAGAGTTTTAGGCAGGAAGAGAACATGAATGGATGACCTAATTTCTTTCGTACGGCAGATAATTGATGCTCAAGTTTTCCCGATTTCCAGATCCAGATGCGGCATAATTATTTACATGCAATACCTGATATTAGGTACGAATTAAAATTTTTACAAAAACATCAAAGGCTTATTATTCAAGTATGGGAACAACACCAAATGCAACTTAAAGTAATAGTCAAAAAAAAATAATATTATAAATCGATTGGAAATCATTAAACAAGGTGCATTTTTAATGAAAATCGCCTCAATTATTTAAATTAAGGCGATTTCTCAACACATTTTTTTTAATCTTGAAATATCCCAAATTCGTCACTGAGATACTCCTCACCACTATCTAAAGATGTTATTCTGATCTTTGCACTGTAATGAATTCCCAAGGCTTTGGTTAAACAGTTAACTAATGATCCATTATTTGGTACATTATCAGCAATTAATGTTAATTGATTTGACGCATCTTTATCAAATAACTCAATTTTAACATTCTGCCCTGTAATTCTTGAAACATCCCACAATAAATTCTCAGAATATTCTGACCACTCAAAATCTCTCGTACCCTTAGGAGTTTTTATTTCCTTTCCAAGTATACAATTACCAGTTGTATTTGCAAAATTTTGTCCGTTTGTATTAATATCAATTTGTGCTTTTGAATCTGCATCTGTCTGAGATATAGTAGAAGAGTATTTTTTTGCTGCTACTGTATATACAACTAAACTTCCAGTAGAAAATATATTACAGTTGCTTTTATAGAATTCTTCTTGTCTGATAACATTATAATAAACAGTCTGTACAGGAGGTTCAATTATATAATTATATCTCTGAGTATTTCCTACTGGCGATAGCCCCGGCTGTTGCATAAGTAAATCAATTGGTTTTCCTGATAATTTTGATTTATCAATACTTAGGGTATAAACTTTCTTTAAAAAGGTTTCACCTGCTACAAAATCTGTATGCAAAACTTCTTTCCATCCTGAAAGCAGGACAACTTCATCATTTGTGTTTTTAGTTGCCAGCACTACTTGGATTTTTCCTGGTTTAGGGTTTCCTTGATTATCTCTCCTGGTTTCGAATTGAACTTCTATTTTAATTTCTGTTGAAGGCGTATTTTTTATAAAAATCTTATCACCTTGAAGATATTCATTTTGAACTTTAAATGTAAAGACAGATACTTGTGCGTAAGTAGAGTTAACGATAAGAACAAGAATTAAAATTTGATATATTTTTGTAATGATTTTCATTGATTTAGTTTTTGATATAGAGGGTTATCACTTAATGACGATATCGTGTTAGCTATGTAATCTTTACAATTGAGATTGCTTATAGGCAAATAACAAATCTGATTTTGTTATCTGATTTTTCCCTCTCCAAATAAACTGTTCTTTAACAGCATTATAGCTAACAGAGTCTACATCTACATCAGCATGTTTAGCCATAAATCTTTTTAGTTCGACAATACTGATTTCTTTTTTTGAAGAATCTATTGCCACAGTTTTTTCTATTTCAGCAGAAATTGAAACGTCTTTTTTACAAGACATAATGAAAGTGGAAAATCCCACGAAAATAAAAACAGGAATGCAATTCCTTGTTAGGCAATTAAAATGTTTCTTAGTCATAATCTTATCTTTTTTTTTCTAAAATTATGCCATCTATTGTTTATAGAATATTAACAATTCATTATCAATATCGCTGATTAATTATTTAAATAGTTTTAAAATACATTCATCGTGATAAATAATCACAAAATAAAACTACCATCAAACTAATGTTAAATTACATATTAATACAGATTAAGTACGATAGATATTAATGATAAATGCATTTGACATTTGACCATAATTATTACACTTTATGTCTTAAAACATTACAGCTTTGACATTTCGGTCTCCCATCAAATCGGGAATAATAATTATTTAAAGATAAAGTAATAGCTTTCGACCGCGATAGAGAAATCTTTGAGCCATCCAATAAACATAGTCTAAAGATTTCTCCATTTCGCTACGCTCCAGTCGAAACGACTAATTTTACAATCTGTTATTTGGTAAATGTTGCGGACCTTAAACTCCATTGCATTAAGATTCCCACCTGCGTGGGAATGACGATCGACTTCGGTCCTCATACCAACTCAGTGCCCTCTGTGCTTTTCTCTTTGTGACCTCTGTGGTTAAAAAATTGAAAATAGAATTAATTCTGCAGACTAACTGCAGTTAAAAGTGTTTGAACTACAATAAATCTTTCAACACCACCCAAACATTTTCTGCTAAAATCTTATCCCCTTCTGCTGTAGGGTGAATACCATCGGCCTGGTTTAATTTTGGAACACCACCTACTTTATCCAATAAAAAAGGGATCAGTGCCATATTGTTTTTCTTTGAAAGTTCAGGAAACATGTTTTTAAAATCGGCAGCATATTTTGCCCCCATATTCGGTGGAACCTGCATTCCGGCCAGTACCATTTTAGCATCCGGGTATTTAGCTTTTACCCGATCGATAATCGCTTGCAGGTTTTTTGTGGTCTGTACAACAGGCAACCCTCTAAGCCCATCGTTGGCTCCCAGCTCCAGCACAAAAATATCAATGTGCTGTTTTAGCAACCAATCAATCCGCGCTTTACCACCGGCAGAAGTTTCTCCGCTTAAACCACCATTAATGACGTTATAAGGCATTTTTAAAGAATCAATCCGGTTTTGGATCAATGCAGGGTAAGCTTCCGTTGGGTCGAGCCCGTAACCTGCAGTTAAACTGGTGCCGAAAAAAAGGATATTCTTTTTTTGGGTTGGCTTGGCAGCCTCTTTTTGGTCACTTGAATCTAAAGTTTTATCTGTATTTTTTTCGCTTTGCCTGTTTCCGCAGCCTATCACCAAAAGGCTCAAAACAAATAGCCCCATTAATCGTTTTCGTAACATATCTAATTAATCTGTATCTAATTATTAAACCAATAAGTTAACAGGAAATGCCCTGTTATGTTTTGGCTACATCTATACGCAAACCCTAAAAACTCAGCTATTGGAAAGCATATTGAACATTCGAAATGTAAGCAAAATTTACCAAAGTGCCGGACGGCAACTCACCGTTCTAGATCATATTAATTTCTCCATCACTGCGGGCTCAACGGTGGCCATTACCGGACCATCGGGAAGTGGAAAAACCACTTTGCTTGGTTTATGCGCCGGTTTAGACAGGGCCAGCAGCGGAACGGTTGAATTGAAGGGAATTGCACTCGAAAAATTAAACGAAGATCAGCGTGCGGCCGTTAGAAATCAATATATAGGATTTATTTTTCAGAACTTCCAGTTGTTGCCTACATTAACCGCGTTAGAAAATGTGATGGTGCCTTTAGAATTAAGAGGTGCCAGAAACATCCGTAAACATGCTTTGGAACTATTGGATAAAGTTGGTCTGGCCGACCGTTCGCATCACTATCCCATTCAATTATCGGGTGGAGAACAGCAGCGCATTTCTTTAGCCAGGGCATTCTCTAACCAACCTGCTGTACTGTTTGCAGATGAACCCACCGGAAACCTCGATGCCGAAACCAGCGAAAAAGTAATCAAATTGCTGTTTGATTTAAATAAAGATGCCGGAACCACTCTGATCATTGTAACACATGATCTTGAACTGGCTGCCAGAACGGAAAGAAATATCAAAATTAGAGGTGGCATCATCATTTCAGACGAAAACCCTGCTTATGTCCAATAGCCTTCCAAAACAATCTGTTCCGTTTTCCTGGCTGTTTAAAATGGCCTGGCGCGACAGCAGGAAAAACCGCGCCCGTCTCTTGCTTTTTATTTCATCCATCATTTTGGGCATTGCGGCCCTCGTTGCCGTTTATTCCTTTAAAGATAATCTGCAAAAAGATATCGATGCACAGGCAAAAGAACTTACAGGGGCTGATCTGGTTTTGGATAGCCGTAAAGGTGTAAGCAAAGCCATGCAAAAAATGCTCGATACGCTTGGCGATGAGCGCTCGCAGGAAAAAACCTTTGCTTCGATGATTTATTTCCAGAAAGGCGGAGGCAGCCGCTTGGTACAGATGAAGGCGCTGGAGGGAAATTATCCTTACTATGGTGCGATAGAAACTATTCCGATGGATGCAGCCAGGCAGTTTCAGTCAGGCAGAAATGCCCTGGTAGATCAAACCCTGATGCTGCAGTTTAATGCAAAAGTTGGCGATTCGGTAAAAATAGGCGACCTCAATTTTAATATTTTGGGCACCCTAACCAAAGCACCCGGACAAACCGGTATTGGGGCCAGTATAGCACCCACGGTTTACATTCCACTAAAATTACTTGATAAAACCAATCTGATTAAAACCGGAAGCCGGATCAACAATAAATTTTATTTCAGGTACAATGATCCTTCAGGAATAGATGAATGGGTAAAAAAGAACGACAGTAAATTAGAACAGGAAGGATTTGATGCCGATACGGTAGAATCGAGAAAAGAACAAACCGGGCGATCATTTAAAGATGTGAACCGCTTTCTGGCTTTATCTGGTTTTATTGCGCTCCTATTGGGATGTGTGGGTGTAGGTAGCGCCATCCATGTATATATCCAGGAAAAATTAAGTGCCATTGCTACGCTTAGGTGTTTAGGATTAAAATCCCGTCATGCCTTTCTGATCTACCTGATACAGGTCTTTTTTATTGGCTTAATCGCTGCTACATTAGGGTCGGCTTTAGGTACGGGCATACAGTTTTTGCTTCCATGGGTATTAAAAGATTTTCTACCGATCGAAATTACCATGCAGGTTTCGTGGCCGGCAGTGGGCCAGGGTATTTTGCTGGGTTTGATTATCTCGGTCCTCTTCGCCCTTCCTTCACTTTTATCCGTTAGAAAAATTTCACCATTAAATGCCATCCGCATCTCTTTCGAAAAAGCAGGTGGAAAAAGAGATTCGCTAACCTGGGTAGTGTATCTGTTGATGGCGGCCTTTATTATGGCTTTTACACATTTGCAGATGAAAACATGGTTACAGACGCTGGTATTTACCGCCAGTATCGCCATTGCCTTTTTACTGTTAATTTTATTGTCTAAAATCCTGATGTTTCTGGTGCGAAAGCTTTTACCCAGCTCATCCGGTTATTTATGGCGGCAGGGATTTGCCAACCTGTATCGTCCAAACAACCAAACCTTAATGCTTACCGTGTCTATAAGTTTATCAACCACATTTATCTGCACCCTGTTTTTTGTGCAAGGCATATTAATGAGCCGCGTTACTTTGTCGTCTGGCAATAACCAGCCCAATATGGTGATGTTTGATATCCAGAATACGCAAAAAAATGGTCTGGACAGTTTAACAAAAGCTTTCAAATTGCCGTTGATGAACCAGGTACCGGTAATTACCATGCGCATTGAAGAAATTAACGGGAAGAAAGCCAGTGCAGATACCAACAACAGGAGAGCTTACCGCAACGAAATCAGGGCAACTTATCAGGATACTTTAACCGCAGCAGAAAAAATTACAGCTGGTAAATGGACCGGAAAAATAAAACCCAATGAAACGGTTTATATTTCTTTGGATCAGCGTTATGCCCAATCTATTAATGTCGGTTTGAATGATAAAATCCTTTTTAATGTTCAGGGCATGATGATCCCAACGGTTGTTGGAAGTTTAAGAGAAGTAAACTGGAGCAGGATGCAGACCAATTTCAGGGTCGTTTTTCCAGCCGGAGTATTGGAAGAAGCACCACAGTTTCATGTGCTGATGACCAGGGTACCATCTGGCGAAGTTTCAGCACGTTTTCAGGGAGAAGTGGTACAAAAATTCCCAAATGTATCGGTTATCGATTTAGATCTGGTATTGAAACTCTTAGACGAGTTATTGAGCAAAATTGGTTTTGTCATCCAATTTATGGCTGGTTTTAGCATGGTAACCGGATGGATTGTATTAATATCTTCGGTATTAACCAGTAAAAACCAGCGCATAAAGGAAAGCATTTTATTACGTACCATGGGCGCAAGCAAAAAGCAGATTTTAGCAATAAATGCAATCGAATATTTCTTTTTAGGTGCTTTTGCAGCAGCAGTGGGATTAATTTTAGCCATAGGTGGCAGCTGGGCGTTGGCTAAATTTACTTTCGATGCCACCTTCATACCTCCATTGGTACCAACGTTATTGTTGTTCTGCTCAATTGTATTGCTAGTGGTAGTTACGGGTGTATTAAGCACAAGAAGTATTTTGAACCAGCCGCCGTTAAAGATTTTGAGAACGGAAAGTTAGTTCAAACGAAATTCATTACACTATATAACAGTAACAATTATGGAAAATCATTTAACCATAACTTACCCGAACTTCGGGAAATAAAAAGAATGCACACAGATAAATACAGCTATAAAAATCTGTGGTTATCCCTGTGCATCTGTGGTTAAAAGCCTTTATCTAATGATAGTTTCCTATGCCGCATCAATTGCTTCACGAAGTGCTTTGGCGGCTGCAGCCGGATCTTCAGCACCATAAATGGCTGCGCCTGCAACAGCTACTATTGCTCCTGCTTTGATAACAGCGGCAACATTATCAATATTTACCCCGCCTGCAATCGAAACCGGAACACCAGCTCTTGCAGCCTCATCAATTAACACCTGGATAGAGTATCCTGCGGTCCACTGTTCATCCAAACCAGCGTGCAACTCTACAAATTCTACACCTAAAGCAGTTACCTCCTGAGCTCTTTTAACCCGGTCAGGGTAACCGATCGTATCTACAACCACACCCTTTCCATGTGCTTTTGCAGCTTTAACTGCTCCAATAATGGTTGCATTTCCTGCAGCGCCCATAACAGTTACTAAATCAGCGCCTGCTTTAAATGCGATATCAGCTTCCAGTTCACCTGCATCAGCCGTTTTTAAATCTGCAAAAACCAGTTTATCGGGATGTGCTGCTTTCATTGCAGTAATCACCGGCGAACCCATATTTTTGATTAAAGGAGTTCCCAGTTCAATGATATCTACATAAGGCGCAACTTTTGCTGCTAATGCCAATGCTTCTTCTGTTGTTAATAAGTCTATTGCTACTTGTAATTTTGCCATGATGGTATTGATATATAATTAACTAATTGTTATTCGAGATTAGCATGTCTTTTCCAGAGTTCTTCTGCCGGTTGACCGCTTAATTTCCAAAGTGACTGAAAAACGGCATCATTGAGCAGAAGGAGAAATTGTTCAAAAAGGCTCCCGGCATACTGGGTGGATACCTTTTTACTGTGGTCTTCTTTCTCTGCGGCCGGAACCAAAACCAGGTGATTGCACAATTTTGCCAAAGGCGATTCCGCATTTGTGGTAATGCCCACTACATTTGCGCCAGCTCCAATCGCCTTTTCTACTGCCCGCACAATTGAACTGGTTGCTCCTGAACCCGATGCCGCAATCAATAAATCGCCGGTTCCGATGGCCGGACTGGTGGTATCGCCAACATAATATACGGTTAGCCCAAGATGCATCAACCGCATAGCTGCCGATTGCATGGCGAAACCCGAACGTCCTGCAGCCGTAATAAAAATCCGTTTTGCTTGCTGGATGTGGTATATAAAAGGAATAAGCCGATCTAACTGCACTTTTCTTGCCAATTGTGTATTCTCTTCTATAATGCTGTCCAGGTTCATTTGCAGATCCCAGGCCAGTTGCTGGTTATCCAGCTTATCTGTAAAAACTTCATTATTAATCACTTCTACTGGTTTTTTTGATTCCATTTTCACTTTTGCATTAATGGCTCAAAGTTATGGTACCCAGCTAAACGGAAGGTTACACATTCAGCTAGTTATATGGTACAATTTGGAAATATATGTAAAGAAAAGTCATGAATCAGCCATAAATAAGACCCATTTTCCAAATAGTCCACCATAATTACCATTTAATCCAATCGTTAAAAATTTAAGTTTTTAACTTTAACCACCATGAGTTTATCAACAGAAAGCACCCTTCTGGAAAGGGCCATTATTTACGTCCGCGATTTAAGCAACTGCCCGCCCAGCTACCTTAATGATCCGGGCAGAAAAGAATTCTTTGAAATTGTATGGCTTAAAAATGAAGAGCCTTTACACGCCCTGCAACAATCCGAATTTGATAGTAAAAGTGATTGGATCTATCTGATTCCCCCTTACCGTGTACATCAGCTTAACAAGGCAGGCAAAAATGGAGTCCTAATCTCATTCAAAAGATCAGTATTGGACGGAGAAGAAAAAGAATTTTTGCTTGATCTGTTCAAAATCTTTAATGTTCAGGGTGAATTTTCGTGCCTGAGGCTCAATTCAGAAACAGCAGCAGAGCTGAACAACATTTACAGATTAATTGAAAGTGAATATCAGAAGGCAAATAACAATTTAGTGATCACGAAGGCATTGCTAAAGGTGTTTCTGTTAAAATTGATACAAGTTAAAGAACATGAATTTACCAGTCATGATGTACAGCAGAAAAGGGTTTATGAATTTTTAATGTTGCTCGAAAGCAATTACCAAAAGGTAAGGAATACTGATTTTTATGCGGGCAAAATCGGAATCAGCTCTAAACGACTTAACCAGATTTTAAAAGAAAAACTAAACAAAACCGGCATGCAGATCATTCACGACCGCATTATACTGGAAGCTAAACGAAAAATTATCCACAGTGAGCAAACCATCAAAGAGATTGCCTACGAACTGGGTTTTTCAGACAGACCATATTTTAGCCGTTTTTTTAAAAAACAGACGAAACAAACACCCGAAGAGTTTCAAAAACAAGCCAGAAACCACATTGAATCAAAATTTAATACGCTGATCTAAAAAAGCTAACATGTTCTCTGAATAATCGATACTTTTACATCATGATCAGACTAAACAGCGATACCCCAAATGATATTCTTCAGGAGGTAAAAATCGGCGATATGGTAACCGATACTTTCAGCAAAACCGGCCTGGTAGAAAGCATAGAAGTAAAAGACGATGGCCTGTACCGGATTTACGAATTTAACCTCGTGACCGGAAGAACCATTACGATTAAAAAATAGTCGGGTTAAAAGCCTATATTTAATCGCATCACCTCATATTTCTAGCCAATGTCATTATTGATCCTGCTTTTCGGTATTCTATCACTTTTTGTTTTGATCTTGAAAAAGATTAACCCTATGATCGCCCTGCTGGCTGTGGCGATTGTTACAGGTCTTTTATTAGGAATGCCTGCAACCAAAGTAATGAACTCCATTAGCAACGGAATTGGCAGTACGCTGGGCAGCATGGTTATGGTTTTGGCCCTCGGCGCCATGATGGGCAAACTGATTGAAGATAGCGGATCGGCAAAAAAGATCGTTTTCATTTTAATCGGCGCTTTTGGAAAAAAGAATATCCAATGGGCCGTACTGTTAACAGGCTTATTGGTAGGCATTCCATTATTTTACAATGCGGGTTTTGTGGTGTTAATTCCATTGGTTTTTGCCATTTCAGCAGCAACGGGACTATCAAAACTGCACGTTGGTATCCCAATGGCCACAGCCCTCTCGGTTACCCATGGTTTTTTACCCCCTCACCCTGGTCCTGTGGCCTTGGCCGGTATTTTCCATGCCGATATTGGTAAAACCTTAATTTACGGTTTAACATTAAGTGTGCCTATCGCAGTTATTGCCGGAATCTATTTTCCACGGCTCATTCTCAAACGGGATCAATCTGTAACGGTTCACAACTTTAATATTAGTGCAGATGAAAATCTTCCTACAGCTTCAATGAGTTTTATTACTGCATTGCTGCCGGTATTTTTAATCATCGCCGGCACCATTGGGAGCAGTTTTAAGATAGATTATATCGGTAAACCATTAGTTACATTCCTGGCCGATCCTACTGCTGCCCTGCTAATTTCAGTTATTATAGCCCTGGCACTCCAAAAAACCTCCATTGCAAAAGCGATGGAATCTTGCGCGGAAGGGGTGAAAAGCATTGCCATGATTATCTTGATTATTGCAGCTGGCGGCGCCTTTAAACAGATATTGATTGATAGCGGGATGGGCGAAACCGTAAAACAGCTTACCGGCAGCCTAAATTTATCGCCCCTACTACTCGCCTGGCTCATTACCGCATCACTCCGGGTAACCCTGGGTTCGGCAACAGTGGCCGCGTTAACTGCTTCTGGTATGGTACTGCCTTTAATTGGCCCAGGCGCACCGCCAGAATTAATGGTCTTATCCGTAGGTGCGGGAAGTTTAATGTTTTCTCATGTAAACGACACTGGTTTCTGGATGTTTAAGGAATATTTTAACCTCAGCTTAAAAGAAACTTTTAGCACCTGGACCATGATGGAAAGTTTAGTTTCTGTTTTAGGACTTGTGGGGGTACTAATATTGAACCAGATTTTGTAGGGAAGAGAGTTGTCAACTTTAATAACCATAGCGCTATTAAGTTGACAACTCTTCAAAAGGCCATAGATTTATCTGATAAGCAAATCTTTCAATCAAAAGATCCTTCGTACCTACCGTTGACAGAATCTACTAGTCTGGTCGTCATCTCGACTGCAGCGCAGCGAAATGGAGAGATCTTTGAACTGAGTTATTGAAATCTAATTTAAAAGATTTCTCCCCGCCTGTACGGGCAGGCCTGTCCGCACAGGCGGGCGCTAAGGTCGAAATGACGGATTTTTTGCAATAACGGCAATCAAAAGATCCTTCGTACCTCAGGATGACAGCTAGAAAAGAATCCCTCTACTCCACGCTATCTGCACCCCGCTACCCGGCCTCGCAGATTTCCGCCGGAAAAAGCACGGAAATCTGTGCACTCCCCCTTCATACCCCACAGCCCAAGGCAGGATCAAAGCGAGAGCGGCGGGACAAAGCCAGGGTAAGAGCCTCGATGCTGCCGCAAATTAGATTTCCGTAGCTTTTTACAAGGAAGGATGCAAGCCTTGATTTTTGGTTACCTTTTTATCAAGAAAAAGGTAAGAGCCTCTCGGCGGCGGTGAGCCGAGGCAAGACTGAGCGAAGGGCAAAGAATAGCGAACGCATTAAGGTTCCCGCCTGCGCGGGAATGACGAACGTATTATAGCGAGCGCCCTAAACCCCTATCCGCCTATCGGCACCTTTCCCCTGAAAGGGAAAGGACTAAAAAACAAACTATTGCAGCCTGCAATACGCACCATGCTATATGCACAATGCTATCTCCACCCTGCTACCTGGCCTCGCAGATTTCCGCTCACCATTGGTTCTTTAGGCACTTTGCCAACTCCCTTTCACCACCTCACAACCTTAACCGAAGTACGCCCGTCAATCCCAAGGGCCGGCTGAATCAAAAAAACAGGTGCAGAAAAGCACAACCAGCACTACCAAACCTCAAACGCAGTGAGTTTTGTGCTTCATGTTGGCAAAACCCCCTCACTAACCACTAACGAACAAACCCCGAAGGGCTCAATCAGACCAAAGAAACTAACCAATACACCTGATTAAACAAAGTGCCGCTGTTTTTTTGATGTGCTAGAGCTATGCGCAAAAGGCCCATTGCCGGATTGACGAAGCGCTTTGAGTACTTTGGCGCGACAAAGTACCATGCCCCGCGGCATAGAGCGCCCCCTTACCCCCTCTTCACCTCATACCACTTCCCCACTCCCTCTACAAACTCCTCAAAAAACTCCTTATAATAACGTTTAAGCACCTGCACCCTAAAATTTACCTTAGTAAAAAACCAAACCAGTTTATAATCCATTTCGGCCTCAAGCAAATACCACAGATACGATTTAGCGCTATCGCAAACTAAAAAAAGCCCGGGTTGATTCCTGTCCAGATGCAGGCTTTTCCCTTTCACTTTAAGTTTCAGCTGCAGTTCGTAATAATCGCCCTCATCCTTTAACACGAAACTTAAAACAGGTACCTCCATCGCAAATTCAACCAGTTTCATATCCCGCATTACCGGTTTGCCCGTAACATTGCGCAGGCCATAAGAGTAGAAGTAGTGCATAAAGCGTTGCTGCATCAATAGCGGTAAAGCCTTGTGCCATAACTTAAAAAGCGCGACCTGGTTAGCATCATTAATCGCTTTCGTTTTAGCGGCAGTATCGGGCAGGTGGTTATTGACACTAAAGCGTATGGCTGCGATCTGTTTCATGGCGAAGCAAATGCGGTTCAGCTCCTCCTGCTGTGGCGAAAGGCTGATGCCATCCACATCATGCGGGTTAAACACGAAACGTTTAAAAGATTTTACCGTTTTAAGGTAAGCCGTGGCCGCAAAAACATAAGGAACTAAAAAAGGATAATGGTTGCTGTGGAAATGCTGCAGATCGGTATTGGCGAAACAATAACCAATGCTAACCGGTGCCAACCGAGCCGTAACCTGTTTACCCGACAGCCTTTCACGCGGTACTACCGCCCGTTCCTTAACATCCGGCAAATCATCACCAGGTCTAAACAAACCTCTAAACTTTTGCTTCAAGGTAATGGTGATGCCGTCAGGTTTCTTAACCACATCTACAAATCTCGACCGCTTATTGCCCAAAGCAAAACATGCCGGCCAGTAATATGGCTGAAAATCGCAGTAACCGCTCCGCATCATGGCGCTCAAAGTAAGGTAAGCATAACGCCCAAGGTAGCTTTCATCCGTATCCACACTACAGCTCACCAACAGGCAATCGTATTCTACCGAGATGTACACCTTTGCCTCTTCCCCTCCCAATTTAACAGTAACGGTTAACAAACCCTGCTCAAAAGAAAGCGATGTGATGCCCAACGGCTCTGGCCTTTTACCTGCACTGAGGGTGCAATGCGACTCCAGCACCGCTAACCTTAATACCCTGCTCCCCTTTTCTAAAGGCAGTTTGTAAAACCGCGAAAGCGGTTTATCTGCAATGGTAATGGATTTAGTTTTCATACTCGTATGATTTTACGAGTCTTGTTGGGCAGAACAGTCCCTAAATAATAAATGTGGGACTGCTTACCATAACTACATTAAAGTTTCTGAGGCCTTACGTGACATGGATTTACAGCAGCCCCACATCTATTTCGATGTACAAATATATACATCTACACATAGATATGGGTATTTAATCTGCTGTCTTGCGCCACGGCCTCAGATTTTTGTAGTTGCAAGACTTTTATTAATACCTGAATTGTTAAATCAAATATAAAGAAAATTCTTAGCAATAACTAAGAATGAAAAATAAAAAAAGTATGTTCTTTTAGACTGATGAGAAAAAAATCAAGCTTTGAGTTAGCAATAGTAGAAAATGTTAAAAGACTAAGGAAGCAGAATAATAAGTCTCAAACATACCTTGCTATGATTCTGGATGTTTCAGATGGATACATTGGACAAATAGAAAGTCTAAATTCCGGTAGCATGTATTCTTATGATCAACTTAATAAAATAGCAAAAGATTTAAATTGTAGTCCAAAGGAATTTATGCCTGAGAATTCTTTAAATTTTGACTAAAAGAGATATAAAATTTGCTAAAGTACTAATATAGAGAAGGATTTTTTAACTAGGCAAAAGAAGATAATTCCCAAAATTCCTTCTAATTCTTCAGCGGGTGATAACAATAAAATCATTTCCGGAAACAATAATACCGTAAAGCAAAAGACTCATCAAATAAATGGAACAAACCTAGGATTTAATGGCGACATCTCAATTTGCAACGAAAAAGATTTTAACGTACAAGCGCAAAATGAATTTATCAAATTTGCTAATGATTTGTATCGTGAAAAGCCTTATATTGATAACTGCTTTATGATTTCATCTACCCCTCAATCAAATGGCGGAAAAATTGCGTCTCAAATACACCAATTTTCTAGTCAACCAAGGATTCAGAAGCACGGGAAATGGGACAGTATATTCAGACGGTGTTTTATCTGGCATCTCCATTGACGTAAACTAATATAACTTGTATATATTGTTCCGTAACTTCCTTACGATTTTACAAAATTCATAATTTCTTCCAAGACTGTGCTTTTACACTAATACTAAAAAAGGTAAAATAATTAACAAAACTATATTTTTCATTTTAAAATTTATTACTTCGAATACTCGATTACCATTCAAGAAATTTATTCTAATGACGAACTATTAGAATAAATTTCTTGAAGTTAACTATAACTAAAAAATTAAACATCAATTCTATCTTCTTCGTTAGTAGCTCTTACTTTTTCTTCGAGTGTTTCTGTATCTGCTTCTTTAACTGGATCTAACCATTCTCTATCTGGCTTTGCTAAAAGTCGAGCATTACTGTAAGCCCATTCAAGTTTTAAAACAGTTCTACTTATATACCTCTTACCATCCTTTTCAACCGCTAAAGCAAGATCTGCTTTATCTTGTGAAAGCAGACTTAGTGGCAATAATAGTTGAAGTGTGCCATTATAGTAATGCGGTACTGCCGCTTTATAGTTACGTCTTACTCTTTTTCTCGCCTTATCCAAACCTTGATCTAGTAAATCCTTCAAAATACTGTCAGGCAATGCTTTTAACTGATCTGGAAACCTTTCTTGCCGATCACGTAAAATATGATCATATTTTAATTCGTGATGAAGACTAGTGTCATATAATATCTCTGAGTGTTCTTCCATTTCCTTAAAATAGTTAGCCCATTCTGGTTTTTCAATAAATGCACTCATTTCCTGATCACTGGATTTACAAAATTTATTCAGTACCCAATCAGGATCTATCTTTGTTCTTTTAGATGCATTTTTGGTAAAATATGCAAATATTTCTTCCTGATATTTAGTAGCTAAACCAGTATTGAAACATGCACATTCTATTTCCTTAGAAACTGGCTTCTTAGTTGTTTTATCCCTATATTTATATTCGGTTTTAGCAACTGCTATACGTTTTTCGTGATAAAGTCTCTCTTCCTTGCGGAGCCTCGAAAAAGTATAGTATAGATAATTGGATAAGACAGGTAAAAACCTATGCTCAGGGTCTGAGTTAAGGTAGTCCCATGGCTCTGGCGATAGGGTAGCCAAATAAGCAATTTTATTATCCCAGTTCGGAAGAATAGCAAACCTTTCGAGGGGCTTACGGCCATCGTAAAAAATATTTACTGCTTTTTTTCCATATCTATCGTCTTGATCAGTATCGAATTCAATTTCGTCGCCACTCTCAATTTTAACTCTTGTATATTCATGAACAACCTCCGCATCTGTATTTACAAAGTCTTTATAAAAGATAGAATATTCTTCATTATTCTGGATACATTTAACAGTTCCTGTTCCCTCCTCAAAATCAAGTATAACCCCTGAATATCTTTTGCCTACTCTTCTGAGATTTTTTGCGGCATAACTATCTTGAAACTTTCCTGATACCAATTCAAACTCTACCTCTTCGCCCTTAATTAGGTAAATTGCTTCGTCAGTAATATCTTGTGTGTTTACATATACATCTTTCTCCAACCCGTCAACTATAATCATTCCATGAAAAGCACTCGGATTAAAGTATCTGACTATTCCATTTTTAATTATCATATCATTTATTTAATAATATTATTCGCTTGAACTAAGTCTAAATAATTCTGAAGCTCGGACAAATCAGTCCATTCAAGACAATTTTTCGGAGTCTTTTTACTATGGCTTATTAGCGCGTCTAGAAGGCTTTCTATCAAAGAAAATTTATCTTGATCATTAGTTATAACCTCTAGAGCATTATAAGGCTTATCTGTCTTCGTTTCTGTTGCGAAATAGGCCATTTCGAAATTAGGAATAGAAGCTAGCAGTCGTATTGAGATGTCCCCTTTCACGTCATTAAGACTATTCTTAATTTTTAAATTGTTAGTCCAAGCTGGATTTGCTCTACTACCATCTTTTACAAAAGGCTGATCGCTATCATGTAGAATTGAATAACTAGCACCAAAATGATTCAATATTTTACAAAGCGATACTATAGTTGATTTTCCACGAGCACGAATTATATGAATATCTCGGTATTTTTCTGGCTTTTCTTGTCTTATATAGTTGAATGCAGTGTATTCTGTATCGCCTTCTACGACAATCACTTTCCCTCCGAAAAAGAACTCCGCTACGTAGGGATCACATGCATTTAGAAGTTTGATGTTGCTTCTATCATCTTCATCAAATTTAACTTTGTCTGGCCGAAAAATTGTTGTTCCTTCAACTTCTCCGTTTAGATTTCGGTCGACTTTTACTATAGTAGTATTATCTCTTGTAAAGTCAATGAATATTGGAGAATGTGTTGTAACCATGACCTGCCAATTTTTGGATGACGGTAAATCATATAGGACTTTACAAGCCTCTCGTATAGCACTCGGATGTAGGCATATTTCTGGCTCGTCAATAAGTAAAAGGTAGGGTCTTGTAACGGCAGTTCCCTCTTCTTTGTTCTTACGGTTAGTTTCTGCAATATATTTTAGAGCCGTCCAAAGTAACGTACGTCTTGCACCACTACCTTGCTTATCGACTGTGCTTTGAAAACCTCCATCAGGTCCCATTTTCAAATGCGATTGCCATTTCCAAAGTCCTAAGTCAAGATTAGCTTCTGGTTGAGCTTCGAAATTAACTACGTAATTTGGAAAAACTTGATTGATAAGGCTTGAGAGCGACTCATTAGCTATATCAATTTGAGCTTTCGTATCTTCAATAATTTTTTTCTGTAAAGCTAAGGACTGATCTCTAAGCTCGTGATACTCGTTTCTTTCTTCAGAAGATTGTAAGCTTTTTACCCGTTCAGTAATACCAGTCATCAAAAGTTTTTTGATTTCCTTTGCCTGTTCCTCTGGATCAGAAAAGGCATCGACCTTGTGTGGCTCAGGCCTGCGACTATTAGCTATGTTTGCAGGTCCAAATGGAAAACTAGTTTCATCCCAGTCTCCTATATCGACATTCCAACCTCTTCTTTGCGGTTTACCTTCTCCAGACCACCACCATTTTTCCTTTACCAAAAAACCATCATCAATTTTTGTTAACCATTTTACGCCTACCTTTTCTTCATATACAATCGTGTGAAGTTCTATTTCAGGCAGACGATCAGGAGTTATCTGATTATTTGGGAAGTCTTCAATAGTCAGTTCTCCTTTCTTTGATCCATCAGACATAACGACTTCATAAGCTTTAAGAATTGAACTTTTTCCAGCATTGTTAGGTCCAACTAAAACTACGATGTCATCAAGGTCTATTTCTACTGGTCTATTACCTATACATCTAAAATTTTTAACAATTAGCTTTTTAAGCCTAGGTCGAAGCATGGTTTCCATGTAGGATAAATCTTCTGTTATTTTTATGTTTTTAGCCATCTGATAGAAGTATTCTTTAAATTTAAAATTTTAAATCATCAATAATATCTGCAAAATCGAATTCATGGATCAGCATTATCGTATGCCCATCCTTCCTCATATTTATCGCTTTCTCTACTTTACGCCCATAGCAAGAAAATGCCCATGCTGGGTTGCCATTATCGCCAACTATCAAATAATCTGTTTTAAGCGTAATGCCATCAGTTGGTATACCTCCAAGGTTGAGAATTTTTTGCTTCAACCCCTCTCTGCTAATTCTCTGCAGTATACCAGTGATACAAAAAGTCTTGCCTTCAAATGTAACATTGGGCTCACTGGTGCATAAACCAGAGATATTAATATGCTCAGTTTCCTTTCGAATCTGTTCACTTATCTTTTCATCTTGGATATTTACGAACTCTTTGAAATAAGCTTTTAAAACCAATCGCTCATCATCATCAATTTTGTTATCAGAAAGAACAGAGAGTATTAAACTCCTTATCTCATCGTATGGATAGTATGTGCTCAAATGTTCATTATCTTCTAACCATTTATTCAAATCAATAATTTCCTGATCATTGATTACCCCATCTGCCAGAATACCATGACAAAGCCCTTGTAAGGTTTGTAAATCAGAGGTTATAGGATTATAATAATAGTTGTCGCTCTCATACTTTTGACATAGCCAGTACAGATCTTCAATAGTTTCTTTAGATAGAATTTGTTGATTAGCTACCTCTGCAATAATATTCATAAACTCGTTAAAAGGATTTCTCCCAATTAAGGCGTCATGTGCATTCGCCCACTTTTGAAGTTCATTAATTTCTTTTTCGTTTACTTCGCCGTCTAAGTTTATGCCAAGTAAAAGGCCTTTTAAAGAACTAATTGCTTTATCTGCTTGCGCTTTAGAGGTATAGATATCTAGAATTAGTTGGTCTGGTTGTTTCATATAATTATATTCAAAAGATTAATACAAGGCCCACTGCGAACAACAATTTGAGTCGTGTGATTCAGTGATATGGATGATTAATGTAAAAGAATTTGAGAGAAGATACGAAGAGTATAGAGCTAGAATTATTTAGATACTGCAATATAAATGAACATCTTGAAATCTGCAAATATTAAGATAAGAACTCAATACCTAAAAGCTGCTTAACACTTACACGCGCTCCGCTCTACATAATCCTTTTTACCCTTACTATTATAATAAAAGCAGCCACCTTTAGAGCCCTGAAATAATTTTTGGCCTGATTTATAGGTACCACATGGTGTATAAACTTCAGTATCTGTACCTGCCCCTAGTTCATTTTGTTTGCTACAAGCCAGTATGCCTATACTTAAAAACAGGGTATAATAAAATCTTTTCATAAAGCCAAGATACCTGGCCACGAGAATTCATTTTTACGGTTTCCCTCATTCGGTAAAAAAAATCGCCCCACTCCTTTTAGTTGTAAACAAAATAATATTAACTTAATGCCAATTAATCTAATTTATTTACTTTTTAAAACTACAAATTATGTCTAAAACGAATGAAACCGGCCACGCCAAAAACGTAGCCAATTTCGAAACCCTCCTAACCTATTTAACCGGCTACGGTGCCGTGTACAACCCCAGCAATGCCAACATCCAGCTGAGCAGTTTAACCGAGAAAGCCACCGCAGCCAAAACCATTAACGAGCAGGTGCACGATGCTGCCGCAAAAAACAGCAATGCCATAGCCCTGCGCAATCTGGCTTTTAAGCCTTTAAAACAACTGAGTACCCGGATAGTAAATGCAGTAAAAGCCAGCGATGTAGCGCAACAGGTAATTGATAATGCCATTACCCACAACCGCAAAATTCAGGGCCAAAGGGCATCGGTAAAGTTAACAGAAGAAGAAAAACAGAAGCTGGCAGCAAGCGGAACCATTGTTAACCAGGTATCGGCCTCGCAACAAAGTTTCGATAGCCAGCTCGATACTTTCGATAAACAGATTAAACTGTTGGCTACCATCCCCACCTATAAACCCAACGAGGTAGAGCTGCAGCAGGCTACGCTTACCACCCTTTACAACGATTTGTTGCAGAAAAACCGCGATGTGGTAGCCAGAACAGCTGAGTTGAGCACCCTTAGGCTTAACCGCAACAAAATCCTGTACGATGCGGAAACTGGTTTGGTTGCACTCGCTTTAGATACCAAAAATTACTGCAAATCGTTATTCGGCGTAAGTACACCGCAGTACAAACAAATTTCTGGCATCCCGTTTAAAACGGTAAAAATTTAACCTGTAATGAAAAAAATCATCCCGCCCCAATACACATCCTAAAACAGCAACAGAAATAAAATCGGTTGCTGTTTTTATTTAGAAGGTGCGCTGCAAACGGTTAGCTGCAGTTATAATGTGATTAACTGCAAACTAAAAACTGTTAACTGAAAACTAAAAGTAACCTATCGCTCTAATAAAGTTGTTAACTGCGTTGGCAAAACCATCAACTGCAAATATAAACCTTCCAACTGCAAGTATAATGTTCTTAACTGCGCCGACAAAACGATTAACTGCAAATATAAATCTGTAAACTGCAAGTTTAATATTGTTAACTGCAAGTTTATAACGATCTATTGCAAATTCATAATTATTAACTGCGCTAACAATTCTGCCATCGGCAAATATAAACATACCAACTGCAAGTATAATGTTGTTACCTGCACTGAGGTAACGCTTAACTGCAACCTCTAAACTATCCACTGCAACACCTGAACTATATCTTTGATAACAAAAGATCCTTCGTACCTCAGGATGACAACAAAAGAAGAATTCCCTTTACTCCATGCTATCTGCACCCCGCTATCCGGCCTCGCAGATTTCCGCCGGAAAAAGCACGGAAAGCTTTGCACTCCCGCTTCATACCCCACAGCCCAAGGCAGGATCAAAGCGGGAGCGGCGGAATAAGGCAAGGGCTAAGAGCCTTGATGCTGCCGCTATCAAGATTTCCGTAGGTTTTTACAAGGAAGGGTGCTAGCCTTGATTTTTGGTTACCTTTTTATCAAGAAAAAGGTAAGAGCCTCTCGGCGGCGGTGAGCCGAGGCAAGCCAGAGCGAAGGCCAAAGAATAGCGAGTGCATTAAGATTAGCTTCGCTGAGCACTTCGTGGTTCCCGCCTGCGCGGGAATGACGATTTTTTTGCAATAACGACAATCAAAAGATCCTTCGTACCTACCATTGACGTTAATTTTTAATTATTTGATAATTAGTCACTTATGAAATATGCATTTCCATCCAACAAGGCCTTCGCACTGGGTCTCCGTTCTACTTAAGTCCGGCCTAACAAATTT
>NZ_CAJYOJ010000037.1 GCF_913776295.1 uncultured Pedobacter sp. | reverse complement strand
CTTTTAATCCCAATTTCATGTAAGGTCGATCAAAAGTTAGCCAACAAAATAAGTTCGGTGAGGTATTCTATAGCCATAGAAAAAAAAGCTGACTAGATTAGCATTGTACCTTTTTAGTCAGCCCCAGCAGAGTAGCAAGAGATGGTTTATAAACAAAAATTCCCTCGTTGATGAAAATCAACGAGGGAATTTTATATTTCGAAAAAGCCAGCTTAAAGCTTAAGACGGTTATCTGTCAATCGAACCCATCACTTTTTGGCCAAAAGCATTTAGCGCATCTTTTTCGGCGGCACCTTCACTTACCATCTGGTGTACTTCTAATGCACCGCAGATATTGGTGATCATTTCACCTGCCACATCAACTTCATGCTCGCTAACGCCTCTAAATTCGCAGAAAGCTTCTAAAACTTCTAAAGTGGTCTCCAGTTGTGCAGGAGTGGTATTTTGAAATAATTGTCTTATAACCGGAATCTTCATTACTTGATCTTGTTAAATAGTTCTGTTAAGCCTTCCGCTTTGTTGGTTTGTACCTGATCTACCAAAGCACCGCCTTCAAAAGCGGCAAAGGTTGGTAAATTATCAACATTAGCAAACTTGCGTGAGTTTGGAAGTTTTTCGGCATCAACAATCAAGAAAACCACCTCTTCATTTTCCGAAGCCAGTTTTTTAAACTTAGGTTTCATGATTCTGCAGTTTCCGCACCAAGATGCAGCGTACTGAACCATCACCTTTGAGTGATCGGCCAGGTATTGTTGAAGGTTATCTTCTGTTAGTTCTAAAAACATAACGTTTTGTTTAATTAGTTAGCAGCTAAATATTCAGCTACCCCGGTTCTGTTTGCGTTCATTGCTTCTTTTCCTTCTTCCCAGTTTGCCGGACAAACCTCGCCATGTTTCTGAACGTGGGCGTAAGCATCAATTAAACGTAAATATTCTTTAACGTTTCTGCCTAGTGGCATATCGTTAACACTTTCGTGGAAAACTTTACCGGTTTCGTCGATTAGGTAAGTCGCTCTGAAAGTTACGTTAGATCCGGAGAAAGATTCGTTTCCTTCTTCATCATAGTTCACTTCCTGATCTAAAATATCTAGGATACCTGACAATTGCCTGTGGGTATCTGCTAAGATTGGATAAGTAACACCTTCAATACCACCGTTATCTTTAGGTGTATTTAACCAGGCGAAGTGAACTTCATTGGTATCGCAGGATGCACCGATAACGATTGTATTTCTTTTTTCGAATTCAGGTAAAGCAGCTTGGAATGCGTGTAATTCTGTAGGGCAAACAAAAGTAAAATCTTTTGGATACCAGAATAATAACACTTTGCTATTTTTGTTTACAGCTTCTTCAAATACATTGATTTTCAAGTCATCACCCATGTCTGACATTGCATCAATACTAACACTTGGGAATTTTTTACCTACTATTGCCATAATTTTTTGTCTTTAATTTTGTTGGCACAAAGGTAGGGCTAAAAGCTTAGTCAATCAACCCCGATCTGTTAATAGTTAATTGTATTTATTGATAACGATATAGATGAAAACTATATTTTTTATATGAAGTATAGCGGAGTTCTATTTTTTTCTCTTTCTGTCATACTGAAGTATGAAGCATCTGTGGAATTTATAATAAATGGCCGTCATCTCGACTGAAACGCAGTGGAATGCCCGCCTGTGCGGACAGGCCTGCCCGTACAGGCGGGGAGAGATCTATAGAGATAGATTTAGCTTCGCTGAGCACTTCGTGGTTCTCGGCTACGCTCCTCTTCGCTCGAAATGACGACCAGAGTGGAAACTATTTCTTCAACGTATTCTCATACAATTTAAATATCCTTTTGTATTCATCCGTCCAGCTGCTTGGCTCGATAAAACCATGGTCTTCTACCGGATAAACGGCAAGCTCCCAGTTATTTTTACCCAATTCGATTAAACGTTGCGTTAGGCGTACAATATCCTGAAAGTGCACATTCACATCAACCATGCCATGTGCCATTAATAAATTACCTTTTAATTTATCGGCGAAGTAAATCGGAGAACTTCTTTTGTAGGCAATGGGGTCGTTAAAAGGTTCATTTAAAATATTCGAAGTGTAGCCATGGTTATAGTGTGCCCAATCGGTAACCGAACGTAAAGCGGCGCCACTGGTAAAAACATCTGATTCATTAAACATGGCCATCAGCGTAATAAAACCGCCCTAAGATCCGCCGTATAAACCTACATGCTTTGGATTAACACCATATTTATCTACCAAAAATTTAATCCCATCAGACTGGTCAGTTAAATCTTTTCCACCCATGTGGCGGTAAATACCCGTACGGTGATCGCGACCATAGCCCGAACTTCCGGTATAATCGATATCGATTACAGTATAACCATTATCAGCCAGTAAATTATTGAACATAAACTCACGGAAGTATGTACTCCAGCCAAAGTGGACGTTTTGAAGATAACCTGCACCATGAACAAAAACCACAGCAGGATGGTTGGGGTGTGGATTTTCTGATTTATAAACCCTCGCATACACATCTGCACCATAACGGTTTTTAAAACTTACCAGATCTGGTTGACGCCATTTATAAGAATTAAATTCGGCCGATGTAGATTGGGTAATTTTTACAGCTTTAGCTCCTGCTTTATTGGGCTGGAGATATAATTCCCCAGGTTTATCCATAAAGGAATAATTAATGGCCAGGTATTGCTCATCAGGAGAAAGGGTAATGTCGTTTAAACCCTTCATGGTGGTAATTTGTACAGGTTCACCGCCATTAGCGCTAATTTTAAAAAAGTTGGTAACGCCGGGATGCTCTTTATTCGCTTTAAAATAAAAGGTGTTTCTATCTTTTGATAATTGTACCGACTGTACCTCCCATTTACCAGAAGTAAGCTGTTTTTTATCCCCGGTATTTACATTGGCTACATAAAGGTGCGAGTAACCTGTTGCTTCGCTTTGATAATAAAAACGGTTGTTGTCCACCCATCCGGTATTCCCCTGGTAAAAGCCGCTAATACCTGGGCCGCCAATCCAGGCTTCGTCACGCTGACGGTCTATTAATGCAAAGTGACCGGTTAAAGCATCCAGTTTTAAAATCCAGCGGTCTTTATTGTCGGTAGAGGTGGCCACAACAATTGCTATACTTCCGTTATCATTCCAAAACGGACCAAAAAGATTTACAGGCCGATCGGCATTTTTCTTCTTTAAGGTATCTAATTCTTTCGGATAATCTTTCAGGTAATCAGGAAGATCTTTTATTCCGGCAATGGTCGAAGTTTGGATGGCGTATACCGTATCACGTTGCGTATCATAAATAAAACCCTGCGATACATTTTCATTTTCTCCAACTTTTGTCCTTCCGGGGATATCTTCTGTATAACCAGAAGAAGTCACATAATTCGGAACAATGGTATTGTGGTTATTCGGAGCCGGGGTAGTTAATTTATAAGTGATAAAACGTCCGTTGGGGCTAATAATTACACCATTTAAGAATTTATCTTCGGTGTAAAGTTCTTTTAACGGTTTGGTATCTGCAGAGGCATTTTCAAAGCGGCCTCTTGCACCGCGGAAGCCGTTTTTGACTTCGGCGTTTCGTTTTTTAATAATATCGAAAAGGTCGGACTGTTGAGCTTTTAGCCATTTATCCTGTTCTGTCGTCGGTTTGCTTTCTGCTCTTCCGGCTTTTTTTCCTTTAACAAAATTGGTAAGTTGTTTGGTTTCAGCCGACTTTAAATCAAGCATATAAAGATTATCACCCAACTGATAAACAATGTTGCCGTTGGTTAAAAAAACCGGACTGCTTTCCCGCTCCTGCGTGCTGGTTAAACGTGTTTCCTTTTTAGTTCTGAAGTTCTGTAAATAAATATCACCGCTTTTTTCTACTAAACCAAGAGAACGATCAGCGTTGAAGCTATAGTTTAAACTCAATAGTTTTTCATCTTCTTTGTCTGCCGCTTTAACAGGTTTGGAAGCTATTGCTGAAACCTTAAACAGTTCTTCCTTGGCTTTATTTTCGGGGTTCCAGTTAAAATAAAGGGTTTTGCTATCTGCAGTCCAGCGGAAATTAGTTGGCGAAATACCCATCCATTTGGGGTCGCGCATGATTTTTTCGACAGTTAAAGGTGCCAGTTGTTGCGCAAAAGTATATTCGCCTGTGCAAAGCAAAAGGAAAAGTAAATATTTCTTCATGAATTTTAGGTTTGGTGCAATTTAGATAATGGCAAGGTTAAATTAAGAAGGAAATGGAAATGTTACACCATCGAATCAATCTGTTGCAGAGGCAAAAGAATTAAAGAAAAATTAATCATATTCTTGATAAAACAAGTTTTTGTAGCCGGTAAATTATCGGATTACTCTTCCTGTTTTGTCTACGTTCACATCATCGAATGGTTTCAAATACTCGTTGATAATGACCGAAAATTCGCGCCTTGTTAAAGTTTTTTTAAGATCATAGGTGGATGCGAACCTATAATGTTTGTTCCATTTCTTCTGAAGTTCGGATTTTGTGGCCTCAACTGATTTATTGCCCACATAACAAACCAGTGAAATGGTATTTTCTAAATTAATAGGAATATGCTGATGATCGTCGAACCAGATTTGTGCTTTGTAATAATAATCCTTAATTGGTTGCTTAATCTCATCGTAGGTTACTTCTTTTTCAGGATTGAAATAAGCCTTGTTTTGCTTAATTTCAGCTTTTATAATACCCGTTATACCGACTTTCTGGATGGCTAGCCAATTGGAATCTGCCATTTTTATATCATCAAAAGGCATGAGCGCATGTTTATAGCTCAATAATTCGCCCTGTATCCTTTTTAGGTTTGATAAGCTGGTTTTGGTGTCGTAAAATGTGGCATAAGCTGCGGTTGCCCCGGCTGCCGCTCCGGTTTCAAATTGATCGGCTGCGATGTAAAGCAGATTTTCCTGATCAGGAATCAACAAGCTATACAATGATAAAAAGTGGGCTCCTGCTGAAGCAACGCTGGCTACGGTAGTACGGTAAATATTTTCTGTATAATTTAAAGGCCTTGAAGATGCAGGATTTAAAGACGTGATCTTTAATGCGGCTATCAACTTCTCAGGGTGATCTGCCAATACCACAACTCTGGCTTTAATGCTTTTATCTTTGCTCAGTTTCACTTCCCAACCATTTCCTGACCGTTTAATTTCTGTGTAAGGGACGTTATTAATCACATTTAACAGCAATGTGCTGTCAACCGTTACTTTTAGCGGCTTTTTTTTATCTGGTTTTGGTGTAGTGGTATTTACGCTATTTGCATTTTCGGTTTCACGCTTTAAAAAGCCCTGATAAAAAACTTTGCGGGCAGGGGCTATTTTATTTAAATCCAATTGTTCTTTCTGCGTAAGCAGAATGGTTTTTACACCCGATTTAAAGGCCTGAAAAGATGCAGTATACGCGGCATCGCCACTACCGATAACCAACACATCTGTTTTTAAGGTTTGGGCATGTATAACCAGTGGAATTATGAATGCGAAAACAAAAAACAATCTTTTCATCTTTTATTATTGGAATTTCGCTGCAATATGCTTTAAATGAATGAAAATTTAATGAAATGCATGTATTTTAACTAAAATTTATATAAACCGGTTTAAGCTAAAAAAACAGCGACTGTCAGCTAATGATGGAACAATAGATTAAATCGGTTTTTGCTTTACAGCAAAAGCACCTTTATTTTACCTATGCATAAATGATCATGCTATGGGAAAAATAAGGAATTGGGTGAAGCATGCACGCCCATTTTATTATTTAATATGGTTCCGACTCCGCGTATTTTATGCCATTTCCGTTGTGACCGCGGGTTTAACTCGATAATTCTCCTTATTTTGGTTCCATAGACTTAGAACAGCTTAAATATCCTATCGGTCAGTTTGTAATGCCTGATATCTTTGATCAAAAGCAAATTGATGCCTGGATATCGGAAATAGAAGCGTTACCAGGCCAAATTAAAAAGGCTACAGCGCATTTAACTGATGAAGAATTGAATCAAACTTACCGTCCGGGAGGATGGACCTTACGGCAGGTTGTTCATCATGTTCCGGATAGCCATATTAACGCCTATATTCGCTTTAAGCAGGCCATTACAGAAGACGTTCCGGTAATCAGGCCATATTACGAGGAACGCTGGGCAGAAACAGAAGAGGCCAGAGATGGTGATATTACATTGTCGATTGAGCTGTTGACGGGTTTGCATCAGCGTTGGGTTGCTTTTTTAAGAACATTGAAAGCAGAAGATTATCAAAGGAAATACATTCATCCGGCCCAAAATAAAGAACTTACTTTGTCCATTATGCTGGGCATGTATGCCTGGCACGGAAAACACCACTTAGCACATATTACCAATACCATAACAAAATGAAAAAAATCTATTTATGCGCCTTGATTTTATTTTTTGTTGGTCTTTATAGTCATGTGAAAGCGCAGAAAGATCCTTCAAAAACCTTTGAATTTGTATTGGGCTCATGGGAAATGCAAATGTCCAAAAGTAAAATTGTTGAGCAATGGAGACGAGGGACTGATAAAGCATTGAGAGGCGAGAGTTATCGCGTCAATCCAAAAGGAGATAGCGTATTGACTGAAACATTACAGATCAGAAAAATAGGGAATGAGGTTTTCTATTGTTCAATGGTTGCCGACCAGAATGATGGTAAGGAAGTATGTTTTAAACTTATTTCTATAAAGGATCAGATTTATATTTTCGAAAATGTAGCACATGATTTTCCGCAAAGAATCGTTTATCAAAACTTAGGCAAAAATGAAATGCTCGCCTGGATTGAAGGCGAGCTTAATGGGAAAAGCCGAAAATCGGAATTTAGGTATAAGCGGCAATAGCTTACATCAAAATCAGCATCGCTGCACTCATCGCAATCATAATTGCATCTTCCACAATGGTTACAGTACTCATAGGCAGGTTAAAAACAGCCCCTAAACAAGCACACTGAATTTTTTTCTTGTTTAAAACGCTTTCCAGAACCCCGAGGATACTGATGGTCATTACGATCAGGGTAACCCAATTCACGATAACAGGCGATAGGTTTAATGCAAAGGATAAGCCTAAACCCAATTCGATAAAAGCATAGATATAACCCCATGTGCCGAATTTTTTAGCCACGATGTCATACATCGCATAACTTTCGGCAAAGGCTTTTAAGTTGAGCATTTTAAAGAAAGAAAAAGTCAGGAAGAATCCTGCCATAAAAATGCGCATAAATACCATAAAATTGATCGCATTGTCCTGCCGGGACACCACCAACGATATTGCGGTTACATATCCGAATATCAAAAGGATGGGTTTGTAGGTTTCGGTCCAAGATTTTGCTTCTTCAAGCGTTTCGTTATGCTGGCTTGCTGAAATCTGGTATTTGCTTTCGCTGCCACCCAAAGCCTGTTGGAGGGTATCCAAGCTAATATGTTTATCCATGCTGATGGTAGCAGAATTGGTATCTTTTGAAACTTCCACAGCAGTTACCTCTGGTAAAACGAGCAAATTACTTTTAACTTTATTTTCGCAACTGCCACAAGTCATTCCTGTGAGTTGATAGGTATGTGTCATGATGAAATTCTTTATGCAAATTTACCGCTTATTAAGGCCAAAAGCGTTATAGAATAATCACAAAGTTTTATAGAATTTTAGTTTATGTTGTTCCACTGAAAGTCGTCATTTCGAGCGGAGTGTAACGTAGTCGAGAAATCTTTCTTGAGATAGATCTCTCCGCTCCAATGTGTTATGGTCGAGATAACGCATTTTTGCTTCGCGCTTCATTCAAACTTATTACCCCACCAAAACCGAAGTCATGGTTAGCGAGCCGCCAACAGCTTTATCGTTAAAGAAAGAAACCTCCTCTTTTTCGTTTTTCATGCCGAGCGTATAAATCAGTGGCAAATAATGTTCTGGGGTAGGAATGGCCAGCATCGCATCTTTGCCAAGGTTTCGGTAGTCGATCAAGGGCTGATGGTCGCCATTCGCAATTAGGTTTTTAAACTTATCGTTCATTTCTATTGCCCAATCATAACCACCTCCATTAATCATTTCCCAGCTTAACATGCGCAGGTTGTGCACCATATTTCCACTGCCGATCACCAGCACGCCTTTTTTTCGGAGGGCATAAATTTCTTTGGCAATTTCATAATGTTGCGCTGGCGATTTGGTATAATCGATACTCAATTGCAAAACGGGTATATCGGCATTCGGGTACATGTGTTTAACCGCAGTCCAGGTGCCATGATCCAAACCCCAGTCGTGGTCAAGATCAACAGGCGTAGAATGAATTAAGCCTGGAATTTCTGCCGCCAGTTTCGGATCGCCGGGTGCAGGGTATTGTACATCGAAAAGCGCCTGTGGAAAACCACCAAAATCGTGAATGGTACCAGGAAAATCCATTGCGGTAACAAAGGTGCCATGCGTATACCAATGAGCTGATACCACCAAAACAGCTTTAGGTACAGAAATATGACTGGCAAGATCTATCCAACTCTGGCTAAACTCATTATTTTCGATGCCATTCATTGGTGAGCCATGGCCAATAAAAAGCGTTGGCATTAAATCCGTTTGGGGCAAGCGTTGAGTAAAGTTTCTGAATTGGGATAGTGCAGACATGGATTCAATTGATATTAAACCGTCATTTTAAACTTCCGCCCGGCCGGTCGGAAGGGTGTTTCAAGGGCTATCTAAAACGAAAGATTCCGGGACAAGCCCGGAATGACGATTTTAGTGTTATTTTCCCTGAACAAACTCCAGGTTTAATTTAATCGCAACATCTTTTGCAACACCTGCACCAGTTGGATCATATTTGATATTATAATCTAAACGGTTAATGGTTGTGGTAGCACCAAAACCGGCTTTGGTATTGCCCTGTTGATCTTTAGCGGTACCACCGTATACCACAGCAAATTTTACATCTTTGGTTACGTCGCGGATGGTTAATTTACCGCTTAATTCATAATTGTTACCACTCAATTTTTTGAAAGAAGTGCTTTCAAATTTCATTGTCGGAAATTTTTCGGCGTTAAAAAAATCATCCGTTTTTAAGTGGCCGTCTCTCATCTCCACACCGGTAGTAATGCTATTCACATCAACTGTAAAGCTGATTTTAGCATCCGTTAAATCTGGTTTAGCAGCCGTA
The DNA here is from genome assembly GCF_913776295.1 of uncultured Pedobacter sp. Lineage (GTDB taxonomy): Bacteria > Bacteroidota > Bacteroidia > Sphingobacteriales > Sphingobacteriaceae > Pedobacter. The sequence continues at coordinate 35,442 of NZ_CAJYOJ010000037.1, read as the reverse complement.
ACTGTTCCATCGAATTTTTTGAATGAACCATCAACAAATGAAATTCCCATGTGTTTAACCGAAAAGTTAACAAAGGAGTGCATTGGATCTATTTTCCAGCTTGTTTGCGCAAATGATGCCACGCTAATGGTGGTAGCGATTAGAAATAAGAATAATTTTTTCATATCTAGTGATTTTATTTGGGTGCAAATTTAATTGAGAATCAAACAATCAGTATTGACATATGGTAAGAAATGGCTTAGATGGGGTTAAAATCGGTTAACGGTTTAAATTGGTTAATTGATGAATAGCGAAATGATTATAGGTTTTTGGGTCCGTAGTCCATTAGAGGATAGGCTGATTGGCCATAACCATGATCTATCTAACCATTGACCATAACTTTAGGCCCATTCTCCATTTTACCTCTTCCATTTTACATCATCAAATATCATCCAGTGTTTTTCTACTATCCGTTGATGTCAGTTTATAAGCCGAAGGCGTAATTCCGATAACTTTTTTAAATTGAGCCGATAGGTGAGCTACACTGCTGTAATTCAATTGATAAGCAATTTCGCTCAAAGTAAGCTCGCCATAGGTAAGCATTTCTTTTGCCTTTTCTATTTTTTGGGCAATAAAATACTTTTCAATCGTTTGATTTTCTACCTCAGAAAAAATGCTGCTTAAGCTGGTATATTCCTGTTTTAAATGTTTACTGAGGTAGGCAGAAAGGTTGATTTTTAGAGGTTCTTTAGTATAATGTACCAGATTAATGAGGGCAGTTTTAATCTGTTCTGCTGTTTGGGTTTTCTTATCTTCCAACAGTTCGAAACCAAAACGGGTGAGTTGCTCTGCAATTTTAATCTTATCGTCAGTTGTTAGATTTTCGGCGAGGGTAACTTCGCCAAGCTCAACCAATAGCGGTTTAAAGCCAAGCTTTTCCAGCTCGGCCTTAACCACCATCTTGCAACGGTTGCACACCATATTTTTGATATGCAGGTTCATTACTTCGATTTTATGGTCTCTGAAATGTCGCCACAATCAAACATCATGCTTCCATAATAGGGGTTTTCGATGTTTTCTTTTTCATTTACCCAACTTGCCTTAGCCATTGGGCAATGCTGAATGTAAACGGTTTGTGTATTAAATTTTAGACCCTTTAAGGTTTTAATCATCGCATAGGAAATTCCTTCAAAAGCTTTTCGCTGTGTTTTGATGTCTTTAGAACCGGCTAGTTGAGCAGATTTACTTTTGATGATTGCAGCCTGTTCCATAAATATTTTATGTTCCTCTGCCGGCAGATTTTTATGGTTTACTGCATCTACCTTTGCCGATAAAATTTTTACTTTTTCTATAGCCACATCCTTTTTATCGGTGGCTAAAGCATTTTTTACCTCGTAATAAGCCGTTAACATATGGTTTAAGGCTACATCTGTGTTGTTTTGCGCATAAGTGAATGCTGTGGTTCCGATCGCGATGAGAACAACTAATCCTAATATTTTTTTCATCTTTTATGGTTTTTTAGGGGTAATGAAGCGATCATGGTTGTGTGTTCATTTTATATGGGAAACCCATGATACTTCGTTATTTTTTATTTTAAAATGTTAAAGAAATTAAATTCTGCACGGAGCAGGTACATGTTTTTGGTGTATCGGTTATCTATATTTCCGGTAGCCTGAAAGCGATAGCCAAAATCGATACGGGTGGTACTGTTTAAAATTATTTGTACAGCGGGGGCAATGTCTAAATAAGACTGGCCACTGCCCGGATCGGTTTTGCCCAGCAATTCTAAATATACATTGAAGTTTGGCTGCTTATAATCTTTGTAAACCACTGGTAAAACCAAATAACCTGATGATAAACTATACGAGAACATATTCCTCGGCTGCGGCATGCCCGCAAGTTGTCTGTCGGTGTTTTCGAAAGCATGCGCATAACCAAGGGTTGACGATAACGCCAGCTTGTGTAGCAGCTGTGTTAAAATCAATCCGCCCTGTATGCCACTGTTATCACCCTCCAGGTTGATATCATGGGTATAAGTTGGCCTTTTGCTGCTACTAATTCTTCCAAATGCTGACGCCCTGAAATGGCTCTGTGCTTCATCTAATGATAAAAACCGATATTTTGCGTATAAACTTCCCCCTTCCAAACGGTATCTGCCGTCCATATCAGACACAAAGCCTTGTGCGTGCATCATCAGGTTTTTATTAAAACCAATCATTATTTCCGGGATGGTCCTGCTCACAAAACCAGGGTTATTGAACATACCTTCGTTCGTAATTCTGATGCCGATCGATTTGGTAGGCATATTACTGGCAGGCTCTGTAAATACATATAACTCCTGTGTAAGACCATTGGTATAGGCGCCGATCATCAACAGTGCCAATACGAATATCCGCCTCATCTTAAGAAAGGATTAAATGGTAAATGCGCGTTTTTTTACCATTAACCATACCCATGCCGCTGGCATAAGCATCAGAGTTAGTGGTTGCCGCCTGTTTCTTAAATGCGTTACCTGAAATGAAATTTTTATCTACAATGCTGGCTCTTACAGTTCCGTTAAGTGTTTTGCCCTTTGCGTTTACAAAACGGTAAACATTGCCATCAACAATAGCCTGGCCCTTATCATCTACCTTTACATCATTAAAATTGAAGTTCGCTATTAAGCCACCAACTGAAAAACCGGCATCCTGAACTTTTTTGCGTACCAAATCAAGATTGATGTTTGCATCTTTCTTAAAGGTAAGCACGAAGATGTTTTTGTTTAAATCAGGTTTTACACTACTGATAAAGTTTAAGGTTTCTAAAGATTTTTGTGTCGCATTTGAACACATAGAGCAGGTTAAACCGGTTACCTGTAAATCTGCTGAAGATATTTTTTGCGCCGAAACATTAACGGCAAAGAATAGCATGATGATGCTGAATATTTTTACTGCTTTCATGATTTTTTGAATTAGAATTTAAGAAAATGTCGAATTGAGCCCGTCAAAATGCAACACAATGCATTGACGAACTACTGTTCAAAATCCTAATTCCTAAAAATGCAATTGAAAATATGCAGGGAAACCCGAGAGGAAAGCGGTGGCGCTTTATTTGAAATTTTACTGAAAAATTTCGGGGTAATATCTTGTAAAAATGTTAGAACCGGTGGGTGAAGAAAAAGCTGGATAGAAAAGAGCTTTGGCATTTTTAATTGAGCCTCTGCCTGGTGACTATCTTTAACCTTAACCGTTACCTGGGTGTTTTTGCAACAATGATCATCTTTCTTTTCGGCAGGAATATCCTTACAGAATTTACAGGAAACCTCATTACTGAACAGTTTAACATTTTCAAGCTGGCCTCCACAGAAATGGAGACTCAAAGCCAAACCCATAACACTAACTGCATAGAATACAGCCAAAGAAAGTGCTATTTTTTGTTTTAACTTCATTAATACAAAGGTAAAGGAAAAAAAATCGAATAATGCCAGTAATTATTTACTGAATTTCATTTTTTACTTTAATTTAGCCTTAAACATCCGTTAAATGAAGAAAATATTATTATTCCTTTGCACCTTTTCTATACTTTCGGCCTTTGCTGCGAAGCCTAAAAATCAATACGTTAAAATTAAAACTGAATTTGGGGAATGCATTATCAAACTGTACAATCAAACCCCGTTGCATCGTGATAACTTTCTGAAACTAATTAAATCGGGATACTACAATGGTGTTTTATTTCACAGGGTGATCAATAATTTTATGATTCAGGGTGGCGATCCGGATTCTAAAAATGCAAAACCAGATTCGCTTTTGGGTGAGGGCGGGCCGAAATACACCATTCCGGCAGAATTTAATGATAGCTTATTTCACAAAAAAGGTGTTTTGGGTGCGGCCAGGGAAGGTGATGATGTTAATCCCACCAAGGCATCAAGCGGCAGTCAGTTTTATCTGGTACAGGGAAAGGTTTTTACCGATCAGCAATTGGATAATTTAGAAGAAAAGAGGCTGAAATTCAAAATTCCGGAATGGCAGCGGCAAGTATATAAAACGATAGGGGGAACACCACATTTAGATCGGAATTATACTGTTTACGGCGAAATTGTGACGGGTTTGGATATGGTGGATAAAATTGCCGCTTTGCCAACCAATAAAAACGACCGGCCAAAGCAAGACGTAAAAATGGAAGTAAGCGTTTTGAAAAAAAGGGAAGCGAGAAAACTGGAGAAACAGTTGCTTCAGGGAACGTTGAAAGATAAAATGGTTATGTAATTACAGGATCTTGTCTGTTATCGAAAAAGAATAAAAGCAGAATCTGATCATTTTGAATTTCATAGAACACGGACGTATGATTCGTAATCCTTCCTTTCCTGCATTGATCGAAAATTGACGCCTCAAAAATTTCAGGTTGTACTTTTATTATTTGAAGGATTTTATTTGCTTGTTTTAAAAACTTTTTTGCCGATTGCTCACTGAATTTATCCAGAATATAGAAAAAAATTGCATCAAAAGTTTCTTTTGCTTCATCAGTCCAAAATATATTTAAACTCATAAATATTTCGCATACCGTTTCATTACCTCGTTATGAGGTGTTAATTTTCCTTCTTTAGCCTGCTTCAACCCTCTTTTTATTCCCTCCTGAACATGTTTCGGTAATTGGTCCAGCTCAACCTTTTCATTGTAGTTTAAAAGCATGTCCAATTCTGATAAAAGGTTCTCATCATCTGTTTCGAATACCTTTTTTGCGATCTCTATTTTTAACTCTTCGATGCTCATAAACAAATTTAACGAAAGCAAATCTCATTTACTAAGCATTTATTCAATTAATTTCTAAATTTACCGCCCACAACAATTGAAATTTTACTGAATGAAGATTATTTCCTATAACGTGAATGGGATCAGGGCAGCAAGTACCAAAAACTTTTTTGGCTGGTTACAAGCTACAGATGCGGATATGGTCTGCTTGCAGGAAGTAAAGGCGCTGACGTCGCAGATCCCTGAAATTATTGCATTGATTGAGCAGCTGGGTTACCACCATTATTGGTATCCGGCAGAGAAAAAAGGATATAGCGGTGTAGCCATTTTATCTAGAATTAAACCCAATCATGTAGAATTTGGCTGCGGTGAGGAATGGATCGATAAAGAAGGACGCATTTTAAGAGCTGACTTTGATAGCTTTTCTTTAATGAGCCTTTATATGCCCTCAGGGTCAAGTGGAGACGACCGACAGGTAAAGAAGTATGAATTTATGCGGTTTTTTGATGGCTACATCGGAGAACTACGTAAAGAGATTCCCAATTTGATTGTGAGCGGTGATTATAACATCTGCCATACCGCTATTGATATCCACAACCCTAAATCCAATGCCAATTCATCTGGCTTCTTGCCAGAAGAGCGGGAGTGGATGCAGGTATTTTTGGATAATGGTTTCATTGATACTTTCCGACATTTTAATAAAGATCCCCATCACTATACCTGGTGGAGCTATCGTGCAGGATCAAGAGGGAAGAACCTGGGTTGGCGGATCGATTATCATCTGGCTACCAGACCAATGGAAAGCCGCTTGAAAAACGTTAGGATTTTACCGGATGCCATGCATTCTGATCATTGTCCGGTGTTATTGGAAATTGAATAGTTTTTGGGTTAACTGATCTTAATTTTCAATTAACCAGTTTCAACAATTAACCTGCCAATAAATGCTGATTACAGATATAAAAGGCCTTGTAGGGCTTCATCCTAAAGATAAGTTAGTGCTGCGTGGTAACGAGCTAAATGATTTACCCATTCTTGAAAATGCCTGGCTTTTAATAGAAGATGGGCTGATTAAAGATTTTGGCGAGATGGGAAATCTTCCATCTTCCACCGCACATCCGTATTATAGTGCGGAAGGCCGTTATGTTTTTCCCTCCTGGTGCGATAGCCATACGCATATTGTATTTGCGGCTTCGCGTGAGGAAGAATTTGCCATGAAAATACAGGGTAAAAGTTATGAGGAAATTGCTGCGGCAGGAGGTGGGATTTTAAATTCAGCAAACAAGCTACAAAAAGCATCAGAAGATGAATTGTTTCAATTTGCTGCACTGAGGTTAAAACAGATGATTTTGCAGGGGACAGGAGCGGTGGAGATTAAAAGTGGCTATGGATTAACGGCTGACAGTGAAATCAAGATGCTTCGCGTAATCCACAGGCTAAAGGATCAGTTTCCGATCCCGATTAAAGCTACTTTTTTGGCCGCGCATGCTTATCCGGCGGCGTTTAAAGATAACCATCAAGGCTACATCGATTTGATTATTAATGAAATGCTGCCCCAGATCGCGTCAGAAAAACTGGCCGATTATATTGATGTGTTTTGTGAAAAAGGTTTTTTCTCTGTTGCAGAAACTGATCAGATATTAAAAGCTGGAGCAAAATATGGTTTGAAGCCTAAAATCCATGCCAATCAGCTTTCCGTTTCGGGAGCAATAGAGGTTGCCGTTAGAAACGGGGCCATTTCGGTCGATCATTTAGAAGAAAGTAACGAAGAAACCATCGAAACATTAAGAAATACCGATACCATTGTAACATTGCTGCCATCTTGTTCGTTTTATCTGGGAATTCCGTTTGCCGATGCCAGGGGGTTTATTCAGGCTGAGTTACCTGTGGCCCTGGCTACGGATTATAACCCGGGCTCAACACCCTCTGGAAATATGAACTTTGTAGTTTCATTAGCTTGCATTAAAATGAAAATGTTTCCGGAGCAGGCCATTAATGCTGCAACATTAAATGGTGCTGCAGCAATGGAATTGAGCAGGGATTATGGAAGTATCGCGGTTGGAAAAAAGGCAAATTTATTGATCACTAAACCGATGCCATCAATTGCGTATCTGCCCTATAGTTTTGGCGAAAGCCAGGTGGATCAGGTGATTTTAAATGGCGAATTTTATAATGGATAACTTCAAAATCTATGCTCAACACGATATCGATCGTTTAGTGATCAGCCGTGAGGGTGAAACTAAGCTGGGCGAGAAAGTGGCTATTTGGTCATCATGGGAAGAGTTGCCAAACACGAGCGCAAAGTTTGTGTTGCTGGGCATCCCCGAAGATATTGGCGTACGTGCAAATGCAGGTATGGCTGGAGCAGCATCGGTATGGCGCCCGGCTTTAACTGCCTTTTTGAATATCCAGAGTAACTGTTTTTTGGATGGCGAGGAGATTTTGGTTTTGGGCCACTTTGAGATTGACGAGCCTGGCGAACCTACCTTAAAAGGTTTACGGGACAAGGTAGCCGCAATTGATGCGTTGGTTTATCCAATTATTGAGAAAATCATTGCTGCGGGCAAAATCCCGATTATCATTGGTGGCGGGCATAACAATGCTTATCCAATCATCAAAGGGGCTTCGTTAGCAAATAAAATCCCGGTTGATGTGCTAAACATTGATGCGCATGCTGATCTAAGGGGATTGGAAGGCAGACATAGCGGAAATGGGTTCTCTTATGCTTTACATGAAAATTACCTTGATCATTATTTTATTTATGGCCTCCATCAAAATTATAATAACGAAGCGATTTTAAACCAGATTGAGTATAACCCTAAGCTAAAGGCGGTATTTTTTGACGATATTCTCACCGGAACCGATTTTGTCGATTTAATAAGTGAAATAGGAGAGGTTGCGGGTTTGGAAATTGATCTTGACTGTATAGCGCATGTACTTTCGAGTGCAGAAACACCATCCGGGTTTGCGGTTAACGATATTAGAAAACTCATCTTGAGCAACGCCAGCAAATTTTCTTATTTACATATATGTGAAGGGGCTACGCGGATGCTGGATGGAAGGGTAAATAAGTTAACGGCGAAGCTGATTACTTATCTGGTAAGTGATTTTGTGAAATCACATACTTCTTAGATTTAGCCGGAAGACACGGAGTATTCCTGTGTTGAGTTGTCCGCCAGAGCCGTCATTTCGAGCGAAGTGCAACGCAGTCGAGAACCACGAAGTGCTCAGCGAAGCTAAATCTATCTCAAGCATACTTTTAATTTAGATCTCTCCCCGCCTGTACGGGCAGGCCTGTCCGCACAGGCGGGCATTCCACTGCGTTTCAGTCGACATGACGAAGGATCGGGTAAGGGTATAGGGTTTTTTATGAAACACTCAGACCAACACACCAACGGTAATTGAACTAATGAACCTTACAAATGTTCAGCTTCGTATTTTTCCCCAGCCTTTAACATCAATTCGATCTGTTTCAGGTCCTCAGCCGTTAAATCTTCTTTTTCCTGAAGTTCAAATACGGCAATCATATTGTCTTCGTACTGTTTTTCGGTTTTAATCACGATTTCCTGTGGCATGCTGGTAAGCTTAAAACTTTATAATTTCTGTAGGTGTAATGCAAAAGTCGAGTTTAATGTCTTGTTCATGTACGTCATCGATTTTTTCAACTGCAGGGTACAAAGATAAACCTATTTTCTGAGCATTTAAACCGTTTAGAAAACGATCATAGAAACCTTTGCCATAACCTACCCGATAACCTTGTTTATCAAATGCCAAAAGGGGAATGATCACGAGGTCTATTTCACCTTTATGCAGGTTTCCTTTTTGCGGTTCCAGAATATGGTAAAGGTTTTTTTTCAGGTCTTCTTCGCCAATATATTCGTGATGCGTCATCAATGCCGTTTCAAAATCTGCCTTAGGCACAACGATTTTAATATTCGGCAGGGTTTGGTTGAGCCATTCGATCAGCAGAAAGGTATCTGGTTCCTTTTTCTCTTTGATGGGCAAGAAAATATGGATCGTTTTAATTCCATTAAAGTCTAGCGTCTTAAACTGTTTGAGGAGTGCTTCGTTTAATTCACCGTATGTAGCGTCAGTTAATGATAAGCGATCCTTTAATCCTTGTTTTCTGATGTGGTTTTTCAACATAAAGAAAAGATGAAATATTTTGCATACCCCGGAGGTTTTTAAAACCTCCGGGGTCTTAATAAACTAAAAAGCCTCTAAAGCATTAACTTCAGAGGCCTCTATATGTGCTGATTAAAATTATTTAACACGCTCAACGTACTCGCCTGTACGGGTATCAATTTTTATTTTATCACCCTGGTTCACAAACATCGGAACTTTAACTTCAACACCATTTTCCAATGTCGCCGCTTTTAAAGCGTTTGTAGAAGTATCGCCTTTTACTGCCGGCTCTGAGTAGGTAATTTCGAATTCGGCGAAGTTAGGTAACTGGGCCATGATGGCTTCGTCGCTTTCCATTGATACAATAATGCTCATGCCTTCTTTTAAGAATTTAATTGCCGAACCAAATAGGGATTTTTCGACATTAAATTGTTCGTAGGTATTATTGTCCATTACGATTAATGAATCGCCCTCTTCGTATAAGTATTGATAATCGTTGGTTTCTACACGGCAGATTTCTACTGCCTCATCGGTATTCATGCGGGCTTCAACAATTCTGCCTGTTTTAATGTTACGGAATTTGCCGGTATAAAATGCGCCGCCTTTTCCTGGCGTACGGTGATTCCATTCGTCAACAGTAACCAGCTCATTGTTTACACGAAGAATGTTACCTGTTTTAATTTCTGATGCTTTTGCCATATTATGTTATCCTAAATGGATTTATATTTCAGTTTTTCGTGACGGCAAAGGTAAAACTATTTTGATAAAAAACGACAAAGGTTTAAGGCATAAGGCTTATGGACGTTATCTTACCCTTTCCATGTATTCACCATAGCGTGTATCAATCCTGATCCTGTCACCTTGGTTCACAAATAATGGCACCCTCACTTCGGCACCGGTTTCTACAATTGCCAGTTTTAGCGCATTTGTTGCTGTATCTCCTTTTACTGCAGGTTCAGAATAGGTTACCTCAAGCTCAACACTGTTCGGTAGGTGCGCAACAATCGGCTCATCGCTTTCGAAAGCCACGGTTAAAGTCATGCTTTCCTTCAAAAATTTGATTGAGTCGCCAAAAAGGAATTTTGGGATGTTATGCTGTTCAAATGTTTCATTATCCATTACTACTAAATAATCGCCGTCTTCGTAAAGATATTGGTAGTCATTGGTTTCTACCCGGGAAATGGTCACTTCTTCATCTGTCCGGAAACGGTATTCTACAATTTTGCCGGTTTTTACGTTACGCATACGGGCCTGATAAAAAGCCCTTAAATTTCCTGGCGTACGGTGTATGTACTCTTCTACACTAACTAACTCTCCGTTAAAACGAAGCACATTTCCGGTTTTTACTTCTGATGCCTTTGCCATTTTATGATCGTGAATATTGTTTTTGTTTTGGATTAAGAATCAAAGTTAAAAAATGCATACAGATTTGAAAAGTAAAACCTTCATTAATCAGAGTTGCCCGCTGCTTTCGTTTCCATTTTTTTGCGTTCCCAGTGGGGAAAAAACAAATAGCAGTTCATCCCAAAGTATTTCCGTACGAGGGGCTTTATAAATAGCGGGTGGTGTGGTGATGGCTAAATGGCGGGCAGGGTTAAAATCTTCGTATAAAAGAAATGCCTTTGGGAACCACTCCAAAGGCATAATCAACCTAAACCTCAAACTAAACTATGAAAAACTCTTTGCCTTTTATGGCTATTTATTTTAATTCCGAAACCGGAAAATCTGATCTTTTACTTAGAGAGATAAATTAAATAATTGTTTCTCTTTTTGGTGGTGCAAAGGTAGATATAATTTTTGAATCACAAAATATTTTTAGAAAAAAATATTTATAGTACAAATGTATGACAAAACAGACCAGGGTATAATTGATTGATTTAAACTTAACTTATTTATAGTCAGATACTTGTATTTGATTGGAGCAAAAATCGTACTCTTGCAACTGATTAGAGCCTATTATCGTTAGTCGCTCTTTTCCAAAATTTTCAATGAGTTCGCGGTACCAACTTATTCCCTGAACGTCTAAATTACTGGTTGGCTCATCTAAAAATAAAATGGGTGTATCTGTGCAGCAGGCCAAAGCCAGTTTGGTTCTTTGCTTCATGCCCGACGAGAAGTATTTGATCTGCTTGTTTGCTGCTTTTTCTAATCCCAGGATACCGATTAGCTTTTTAGCATCTAAGCCCGTAGCAAAATTTTTAAACTTGAAATGAAAATCCACGATCTCTTTTAGTGTAAATGTTTCAACCAGTTCGAGATAGGGAGCGGCAAGGCTGATGTATTTGTAGATATTTTCGACAGGGATCTCGGCATCATCTGAAAAGGTGATTTTGCCTTCAGAAGGGGATAAGCTACCGTTTAAAACGCTTAGTAAGGTTGATTTGCCAGAGCCATTAGGTCCAAGTATGGCGTAACTGTTTCCTTTGGTAAAGTCAGCACTCAAATTTCTAAAAATCCACTCTTTGTTAAACCTTCTGCCAACATTTTGTAAAGTAATATTCATTTGTACCAAGCGTTTAGGGTTTAGCGATGAGCGGTTTAGTCATGCAAACGCTGTTATCAATGCCGATATATTGTCCGTAGTTGTCCGTGATGCGATAACCTATTTTTTGGTAAAGCGCGATAGCTTCGGGCTGTTTTTTCCCTGTTTCGAGTATGGTTGTGGTGAAGCCGAGTTCTACGGCCCAATTTTCCAGCTCGGTTACAATTTGAGAAGCTATGCCCTGCTTCCTGTAATCGGGATGCACAAACATCCTTTTTACTTCGGCTGCTGTTGTGGAGAAGGGTTTAATCGCGCCACATGCAACTGGTAGCCCTCGCTGGTAAGCCACAACAACCTCTTTAATGGCATCAACCTGATTAAATTGCGCATAAAAGGCATGATCATCACCATCTCTAACGGCTAAATCCTGATCCAGAAGAGCAACCAATTGTCTAAAGTCGGCGTGGTCTGAATCTGTTCTGATTAGCGTCAAATCACTCATGAATATCTATTGAATTTAGTTAGGCAATGGATTCTACCTTCCACTTTAAACCGTTCAGCCTTCTACCTTTATTAACTGCCCATGCCAAAGCCCTTCATTACCCCACGGTTAGAATTGCGGATAAAATCTACAATTTCATCACGGATTTCCGTAGGTTTAAATTCAGCTTCGATCATATCTAAAGCTTTGGTTACGTTATTATGTTTTACAAAAAGCACCCGGTAAATTTCCTGAATCTCATCAATCTGCTCGTTGGTAAAACCTCTTCTACGCAAACCCACAGAGTTGATGCCGGCATAGGAAAGGGGCTCGCGTGCAGCTTTAACATATGGTGGCACGTCTTTACGTACCAAGGAACCACCGGTTACAAAAGCATAAGAACCTACTTTAACAAATTGATGTATAGCAACCAAACCAGCCAAAACGACATTGTTACCAATCGTAATGTGGCCAGCCAGGGTGGTACTGTTTGAAAAGATGCAGTTATTTCCAACCTCACAATCATGTGCGATGTGCGAGTAGGCCTGAATTAGGCAATTGCTGCCGATAGTGGTTTTCCATTTATCTTTAGTACCACGGTTAACGGTAACACACTCTCGTATAGTGGTATTATCGCCAATTTCTGCGGTGGTGATTTCACCGGCAAATTTTAAATCCTGAGGCTCGCCTGAGATAACTGCCCCGGGAAAAATTCGGCAGTTTTTACCGATCCGGGCGCCATCCATAATGGTCACGTTCGATCCGATCCAGGTTCCCTCGCCAATGACAACGTCTTTATGTATCACTACAAAAGGTTCAATTACCACGTTTTCGGCAATTTTTGCCTGAGGGTGTATATATGCTAAAGGCTGTATCATTATTGAGCGGGTTCTGCTTGTTTAACTTTTGAAATTTGAGCCATCATTTCGGCTTCTACCACGATTTTTTCGCCAACCATCCCTACACCTTTCATCTGGGCAATACCCCTTCTGATGGGTTCTAGTAAATCGCAGCGGAAAACAATGGTATCGCCAGGAAGTACCTGTGCCCTAAAACGTACATTATCTATTTTTAGGAAATAGGTCAGGTAATTCTGCGGATCTGGTACGGTACAAAGAACAAGGATGCCACCAACCTGTGCCATGGCCTCTATCTGAAGTACCCCTGGAAATACCGGAGCACCGGGAAAGTGGCCTTTAAAAAACTCTTCGTTCATGGTTACGTTTTTCACGCCTACCACATGGTTTTTAGAAAGCTCTAATATTTTATCAACGAAGAGAAATGGCTGACGGTGAGGCAAAATTTCCATGATCTTCACTACATCGAACAATGGTTTTGCACTCGGATCGTATACCTTCTGCACTTTTTTGTTTTTCTCTTTTTTGATGGCAGCTTTAATTTTTTTGGCAAAGGCAACGTTTGCCGCATGGCCCGGACGGGCGGCCATGATATGGCCTTTTAAATGCATGCCCACCAAGGCCAAATCGCCGATCATATCCAAAAGTTTATGACGCGCCGGTTCATTCTGGTAACGCAGTTCCATGTTGTTCAAGATCCCTTGTGGGGCAACATCAATATCTTTGCGGTTAAATAATTTTGCCAGGTGACTTAATTCATCTCTGGTAACTTCTTTATCTACGATTACAATAGCATTATTTAAATCGCCACCTTTAATTAAATTGTGCGATAGCTGATATTCCAGTTCATGAAGAAAACAGAAAGTACGGCAGGAAGCAATTTCTTTCTTAAACTCTGCGATGGTGTTAATACCAGCGTGCTGGCTACCTAAAACAGGAGAATTATAATCAATCATGCAGGTAAAACGATAATCGTCTAACGGCATGGCTACAATTTCTACTTTTCTATCTTCTTCTGTATAGGTAATGTTGTGTGGAATGGTAAAATACTCGCGATCTGCATTTTGCTCCACTGTTCCTACTTCTTCCAATAAATCAATAAACTGAATAGAACTCCCGTCCATAATCGGTGTTTCCGGACCATCTAATTTAATCAGTATGTTATCAAGGTCCATACCCACCAGCGATGCCATTACATGTTCAACTGTACTTACACTCGCACCATTCTGGGTTAGTGTAGTACCTCTTGAGGTATCGGTAACATTATCTGCGTCAGCTTCGATAATCGGGTGGCCATCTAAATCAATACGCTGAAATTTAAAGCCGTGATTTTCGGGAGCCGGGCAAAATGTTAAAGTAACATTAGCACCTGTGTGTAAACCAACACCAGATGCTGATATTTCCTGTTTAATCGTTTTTTGTCTAACGTTCATTGTGTATTGTATTCTTTTCCAGTTCTGCGATGAGCTTTTTTAACTCCTCTTCGAGCTTATTTATTCTTTTTTCAACATCCGGAAGATGTTTGAAAATGACTGAGGCCCGCATCCAGTTACGTAATGGCTGCGCCGGACTTCCATGCCATTGTTTATTTTCTTCTGTGATATTAAAATTTATACCCGCCTGTGCACCAATCTGCGTTCCCTTTGCCAGGGTTAGGTGTCCGGCTATGCCAACCTGTCCGCCTACAACGCTGTTAGGGCCAATTTTTGTACTTCCGGATATGCCCGACTGTGCCGCTAAAACCGTGTTCTCGCCAATCTCTACATTGTGCGCAATCTGGATCAGATTATCAATTTTGGCTCCTTTTTTTACAATGGTTGATCCCATTGTTGCACGATCCACAGTAGTGTTTGCACCAATTTCTACGTCGTCTTCAATAATGACATTCCCAATCTGCGGGATTTTATTATACGTGCCGTCTTTTTGTGGGGCAAAGCCAAAGCCATCACTTCCGATAACGGTGTTGGCGTGGATGATAACTCTTTTGCCGATTACCGAATTATGATAAATTTTTACACCCGGGAAAAAAGTGCTGTTCTCGCCAATTTTTGAATTTGCGCCAATAAAGGTTTGCGCATTTATTTTGCAGCCATCGGCAATCTCTACATTTTCCGCAACATAGGCAAAAGCATCTATAAATACATTATGACCTATTTTTGCGGTTGGATGTACAAAAGCCAGTTTATCAATACCTGATTGTGCTTTTTGTGCATTTACAGCCTCATTGTATTTATCCAATAAAATCGTAAAAGCACTGTAGGGATTTTCAACACGGATTAGCGTGCTGGTATAAGGCTGGGTAGGTGAAAAGTCTTTTGATACGATAACTACTGACGCCTGAGTAGAATACAAAAAGTTCTCATACTTCGGGTTGGAAAGAAAAGACAAAGAGCCTTCCTTCCCATCTTCTATTTTAGAAAGTTCGGTAACGGCTACATCAGGGTTACCATCAATGGAACCGTTTAGAAACTGACTTATCTGCGTGGCAGTAAATTGCATCGTACAAAGGTATATGTTAAATTGATATGAACAAAAAAACCTGCATGAGTTAAATGGTGTATATTTTGCACAATAATAAGAGTTAAAACGGCAGCAAAAGTCAAATATTTTGTTAAAAAAACTTAAATCCCTCGTGGGTAACAGAGGATATATTTTTCTACAGTTTTTTGTAGCGACTCCAGATTGGACAAATCAGAAGCCTTTGCAATATCAACAATATCGTTATTTTTCATTAAAATTTTGATATTTCCAACCCCCGCATTATATGCGCGGTTTTGAATGGAATCAGTGAAAACAAAATACCGGGCTTCTTCAGGCTTAATTTCCAACAAATTAGTGGCCGCATCCTGCAAAAAGTTTACGCGATCGGTATTAGCCCTTTCATTCCCCATTTCTACTTTATAAAGATTTCTGGAAGTAAGCATTTTACATAAAGTAGACAAAATTTTATCATTATGGTGGGTCCAAACCTTAACGGCCGCATAAATATCCTGATCATCAAGGCTGGTAAAATGCTCCAGGTTTTCGTGCTGCGCAAAGAAATTAGCCTCGTTAATATCGTTTTTTAAGAAATAATTTAAGGAGGGCGAAGCAAATAAGTTCTCACCAGCTGCTGATAATTCTTTAGCACGTTCTAATAATTTTACCAGGATCATTTCGCCTGATATTACTGTTTTATGCAGGTACACCTGCCAGTACATCAGCCTGCGGGCAATTAGAAATTTCTCGATAGAATAAATGCCTTTTTCTTCAATCACCAGGTCATCATCATGTACGTTGAACATTTTAATGATGCGGTCGAAACTGATTACGCCTTCACTTACGCCTGTAAAAAAACTGTCGCGGTTTAAATAATCCATCCTATCCAGATCTAACTGGCCCGAAATCAACTGATGAAGAAATTTTTTAGGATAGGTACCGTTAAAAATCTCAATGGCATGGGTTAAACGTCCATCAAAATGTGTATTCAGATCCTGCATCAGTTTGGCTGAGATATCTTCATGCCTGATACCGGTTACCAATGAGTGCTCCAGTGCATGCGAAAAAGGCCCGTGACCAATATCGTGTAGTAAAATGGCCAAAATGGCGGCTTCTTCTTCGCCATCGGTTATGGTATGTCCTTTACTTTTTAAAAGATTGATGGCCAGATTCATCAAATGCATGGCACCCAAAGCGTGGTGAAAACGTGTGTGTAAGGCGCCTGGATAAACCAGATGTGTCATCCCAAGCTGTTTGATATACCGTAAACGCTGGAAATAAGGATGGGAGATCACATCATAAACCAATTCGGACGGAATACTGATGAAACCGTAAACCGGGTCATTTATTATTTTCTTCTTGTTCAATCGTTAAAAATAGTTAAATAGATAGATACGGTACAAAAATTGCTATTTTTATTTATAGTTTAAATTAGCCGCCGTAATTAAACGGCAATACTGATCTATTTTTACAAAAACATGCAAGAAACGAAAATATTATGGGCCGATGACGAAATCGACCTGTTAAAACCTCATATATTATTATTAAACGATAAAGGTTACCACGTAACCACTTTTACCAATGGGAATGATGCTTTGGAAGCATTTGGAAAATCTCATTTTGATCTGGTTTTTTTGGACGAGAACATGCCCGGAATGAGCGGCATCGAAACATTATCTGCCATTAAAAATCTAAACCCGGATGTTCCGGTGGTGCTGATTACGAAGAGTGAGGAAGAGAACCTGATGGAGGATGCGATAGGCAGCAAAATTGATGATTATCTGATTAAACCTGTAAATCCTAAGCAGGTTTTACTAACGATTAAAAAGCTGATCGACAACAAGCGTCTGGTGAGTGAAAAAACCTCGATGGCTTATCAACAGGATTTTCGCCGTTTGGGGATGACATTGGGCGATAAGCTTAGTTATGACGAGTGGATTGATGTTTATAAAAAAATCGTTTTTTGGGAGCTTGAATTAGAAAAACTGGACGATCCGCAGATGCATGAAATTTTAACCATGCAAAAACAGGAAGCCAATACCCAGTTTACCAAATTTATCGAGGAGCATTACCTCAACTGGATAAAGGATAGGGATAACGCTCCGTTGCTTTCTAACGAGTTGTTAAAGAAAAAAGCTTTTCCGCTTATTAACGATAGTACACCGGTATTTTTTATCCTGATTGATAATTTAAGATACGATCAATGGAAAATCATCAATCCATTAATATCAGAATACTTCAGGATAGATGAAGAAGATATGTACACGAGTATTTTGCCAACGGCGACACAATATGCCCGTAATGCAATTTTCTCCGGTATGATGCCTTTGGATATGGAAAAACGTTTCCCTCAGCTTTGGCAAAACGATGATGATGAAGGTGGAAAAAACATGCATGAGGAGGCTTTCCTGGCTGATAACATTAAGCGCAGTTTACGAAAGGACTGTAAATTCAGTTATCATAAAATCCTGACTTTTGAGCAGGGGAAAGACCTGGTTGAGCAAACAAATAATTTATTGCAGAACGATTTCAATGCCATTGTGTTCAACTTTGTTGATATGTTGAGCCATGCGCGTACGGATATGCAGATGATCCGGGAGTTGGCCAATGATGATGCAGCTTACCGCTCGTTAACCTTATCGTGGTTTGAGCACTCTCCGCTTTGGGATTTATTGAAGAAAATTTCGCAGAAAAAAGTTAAAGTAATCATCACTACCGACCATGGCACCATCCGTGTGAAAAAACCGGTTAAAGTAATCGGTGATAGAAGCACAAATACTAATTTAAGGTACAAACAGGGCAGAAACCTTAATTTTAACGCGAAAGAAGTATTTTTAATTAAAAATCCTCACGATGCTTTGTTGCCTAAGATCAACATCAGCAGCAGTTATATTTTTGCCAGAGAAGATAGTTATTTCGTTTATCCGAACAATTACAATCAGTTCGTAAACTATTATAATGAAACTTTCCAGCATGGAGGTATTTCATTGGAGGAAATGATTATTCCGGTGGTGACGTATTCGCCAAGGTAGGGTATAGATGGACTTCGTCATTTCGAGCGGAGTGCAACGAAGTCGGGAAATCTATCTTGTGGTAGATCTCTCCCCGCCTGTACGGGCAGGCCTGTCCGCACAGGCGGGCGCTACACTGCGTTGCGGTCGAGACGATTTATAGTAGGTAAAATAAATCCAATTATGTATTACTTTTGCCTTTCAAAATAGCTATTAAAATAAAATTGCTACTTATCTTTTAAACTGAAGCATTACTGTTACATCTCACATAATATGACCAGTTACATTGAGGCGAAAGTTGATAAAAGCCTAGTCGATAAAACAACCCATTTGGCATCAAAAGAAGATTTGGCGAATGCTAAAACTGATATGATTAAGTGGTTTTTTGGCTCGTTTATGGCATTGGCCTTAATGATTGTTGGCCTATATTTTAAGAGCTAATCTGTATTCATCATCATTGCTTATTCACCGAAGTTCGATTAAATGGAAAAAAAATCCCCAATCTATTTATATCTGATTGGGGATTTTTCTTTGTCACATTACCCACCATGTTGTACAGGCACTACAGATAGTAACTGTGACTTAGGACTCAATTGATTTAACTTTTCTACAGTTTTCCCTTTAGGAGCAACAATAATGGCGTAATCCCACCATATGTTAGTGGCCGTTTCCAGGTCATCGCTTCTGTAGTAACGGTTTTCACCCTTCAACTGATTACCTGAGGCATAAGTGGCTCCATAGGACCATGGATCATAAACTTCGAAATAAAATTGATTATCAACCTGTCTGTAGCCTTTTACAATAATAAAGTGGCCAGATGCTGCGGCGTTCACTTTGTAATATTTATCTACATGTTGGGCAGCAATCGCATTGTAACGCAAATAATAGTTATCAAGGCATAAAATTACAATGTAATTTTTGTCAATGTATTTCTTGATGGTTTGATAATTATCAGGTAATGCGGTATAAGAAGAACTTATGCCGTATTTATTCAGATAATTTACAA
This sequence comes from uncultured Pedobacter sp., assembly GCF_913776295.1. Lineage (GTDB taxonomy): Bacteria > Bacteroidota > Bacteroidia > Sphingobacteriales > Sphingobacteriaceae > Pedobacter. Next base: position 16,299 of record NZ_CAJYOJ010000037.1, on the reverse strand, counting down.
TATCACTCGTATACCACCAGCCTCCAGTTGACCGATAGGTATTCCGGGCATCCTCTGGTGTTTTGGTAAAAGTAGAATCGCCCCATTTAACAGCCATTGTAGCTACAGTTGGTCCGCAATTGATTGCTGAAAATATCCCGGTTCCGGCTTGATCGTAATACCATTTGAATGTTTTTCCAATACTTTTAGATGAGGTTACTGATCTGCCCAGCCCATATTCTTCCCAAACAATATTTACGATAATACTCCAGGTACTGGTATTCCCATCAGCTGCCAAAATATTAAGCGTAACAGGATTAGAGAAATCTATAGTAGCCGTATTTGTGGCCGGTTTAATATTATTAAAAGTTGCCAATGCACCTGCCGAAACGCCAAAACTGCAACTTAAAGCACTCACGTTGGCAGTGGGGTTAACTGTTACCGTAATTTTGTGCATGGTTTCATCGATAATAGGATCAGCTAACTGGCCGAATATAGAGAATGACAATAACTTGTTTTCGCCACTTAATTTGGTATTTTCTTTTCTGCAAGAGAAAAAACACAGTAAAATAATTACTGGGAGGGAGAGGTGAATTTTTTTCATCAGGTAATAATCGGTATAATTATGATTTGAACAAAATCATTCATCATTACGAAAGCAAAATATTTTAGTATTACTTTTGCCTTTATTCTTTAAATATGGATATCGAAGTAAATAGTTTAGCCGATTTACCTGCTGTTGCACAGCAGCTTTCTGATTTTGCCGGTGATCAAAAAATATTCATTTTTGAAGGCGATATGGGTGCTGGAAAAACAACTTTCATCAAAAATTTCTGTACACATTTAGGTGTTGCTGATGTAGTTTCAAGCCCTACTTACTCTATTGTTAATGAATATGAAAGCGCTGGCGGACCGGTATTCCATTTCGACTTCTACAGAATAAAGGATATTCACGAAGCCTACGATTTGGGATATGAAGAATATTTTTATGGTGGTGGCATTTGTTTAATAGAATGGCCGGAGCGGGTAGAAGAATTATTGCCTGAAAATTTTGTTAAGGTCGAGATCAATGTGCTTGATGAGAACCGTAGGTTATTCCGGTTTTCGAAGGTATAACAATTCGTTATCAATAAATTAACAGATTTTGCGTACCTTGAACGACCTAAAACTATCATAATTTTAATTCAACATGGCTACAGGATTACGCGAAGGAATGGCCGATATAGCTCGTCAGGGTTTACTACAAACGCAGGAGGCAAAGCTAGAAACCAGGAATAAAAAAAACAGTCTGTATATAGGAATACCCAAAGAAATTTCTTTCCAGGAAAATAGAATTGCGCTAACTCCATTATCTGTTGCCCTGTTGGTAAACAACGGGCACCGGGTTGTTTTAGAAAGTGGAGCAGGTATTGCCGCTAATTTTTCTGATACCGAGTATGCAGAACAGGGTGCCAAAATTGCCTATGATAAAAAGGAAGTTTTTGATGCTGATATCCTGGTGAAAATTGCACCTCCCATGTTGGAAGAAATTGAAATGATGCATAAGGGACAAACACTCATTTCTTCTCTACAAACCGGAACGCTAAAGCAGGATTACCTGAAAGCATTGATGCAGAAAAAAATTAATGCGTTATGTTTTGAAAATCTTCGCGACGAAGGTAATATACTGAGTGTGGTACGTGCCATGAGCGAAATTGTAGGTTCGACTTCTATTTTAATTGCTGCAGAATATTTAAGCAATGTAACCGGAGGTAAAGGCTTAATGTTAGGTGGCTTTACTGGCGTTCCTCCCACAGAAATTGTGATTTTGGGTGCCGGAACGGTTGGTGAATATGCCGCCAGGACAGCTTTGGCCTTAGGAGCGGAAGTAAAAGTTTTTGACAGTTCTATTTACCGTTTACGTCGCCTGCAGAATAATCTGGGCAGCAGGGTATTTACTTCGGTAATGCAACCTATTGTTCTGAACAAGGCGATTATCACCTGCGATGTCGTAATAGGCGCTATCAGGGCTACCCACGGACGTAGTCCCTGTATCGTAATGGAAGAAACGGTAGCCCGGATGAAACCACATTCGGTAGTGATCGATGTAAGTATTGATCAGGGTGGTTGTTTTGAAACTTCGGAGGTAACCAACCACGCCAACCCGGTTTTCAGAAAATACGATGTAATTCACTATTGTGTGCCAAATATTGCCTCGCGTGTACCACGAACAGCATCTTATGCGCTGACCAATATCTTTGCCCCAATATTATTGGATATCGGCGAACTTGGAGGCTTAATGAATATGGTTTGGAATAACCCGGGTATCCGCGAAGCACTCTATATTTATCAGGGTAACTGTACCAATAAGGATCTGGCTGATATGTTTAATTTGCCGTTTAAGGACCTTGAATTATTGGTGGTTTCGAATCAATAAAAATGTAAGATGGACCATGTAAAATGGATAATGGGGAAAGCTATTGATGCCTGATTCCTCTTGATACTATGATGATAAAATTCAATCTGCTAGCTCTATTTTTGTTCGTGTCGATTGCTGTACATGGCCAAGAAAAACCCATTACAGCAAAAAAACTTGTTGTAGTGAGTTCTTATGCTCAATATCAGGCCTCGATAAAAAAGAATCCGAATAATGAATTGGTTGAAATTAAGAAAGCCATCCCTAATATCAGATTAGATATCCGCTACGCCACCAGCAATAACTTTATGCAGCAGGTAATGTATAAGCAGGCGAGGGCTTTCGCCCGGAAACCGGTGGTAGAATCATTACGAAATGTCCAGATGGAGTTAAATAAAAATGGTTATGGCTTAAAAATATTTGATGGCTACCGTCCGTATGCCATTACCGTTGAGTTTTATAAAAAAGCAAGTGATAAAAATTTTGTAGCCAATCCGGCAAAAGGGTCGAAACACAATAGGGGCTGTGCGATAGATTTGACCTTGATTAATTTAAAGACGGGCAAAGAACTACCGATGCCAACACCTTATGATAGTTTTTCGGCTGCTGCTGCGGCCAAGTATGAGAATGTAACTCCGGAAGCAAAGAAAAACCGTGATTTTCTTATCGCCATCATGGCTAAATACCGGATGAATGTGCTGGAAAATGAATGGTGGCATTATGATTTCTCCGATTGGAAAAATTACGATTTAATGGATATTCCATTTGAGAAGCTTTAAGCATTCATTGGTTGAGTAGTGATTGGTTTTTTGTAAGTCCTTCTACAAGTTGACAGACTCCATTAGTTGATCGTCATTCTCGCGCATGTGGGAGCCACGAATTGCTCAGCGAAGCTAATCTTAATGCAAACGTCTTAAGATTCCCAATCGAGTTGGGAATGACGATCTCTTGAGGGACATTATCTATGTAGTGTAAGATGTTACCGTCTTACACTAAATTCAACTCTCCAATTGCTAGGTGGTATACCTGATATCACAAACTACAAATGGTGTGGCCTGCCGAACTGGTCCATTTTTACCCGCGCTTTATCTCCTTTAACTGATAATTCGAAAATATAATCGTAATCGTCGTCCGTTAATTCCTCTTTAGGTTTTTTACCGCCAAATGCTTCAATAATTTCTAGTATGGTATTAGAATGGCCGGCAATAATCACATTTTTGCCAGCATAACTGGTTTTGATACTATCCAAAAGCGATTTGATGTCCTGATAATCAACTACTTTCGGAATCACCAGTGAATCTAGCGTTTGGTGTGTTCTTTTTGTCGGTGTAGCAAAAGCAACATCAAACTTTACCTTTTTAAGGTATGTGGCTAAATCTCCTGCCCGGATTTTCCCTTCATCAGAGAGGTTGGGATTGGTATCCTGGGGATTGGATTTATCTTTTTCGGCATGCCTAACAATCCAAACTGTAGTCGTTTGCGCAGAAACAATATTGGCAAGGAGCAGTGTTAAAGCCAGTAATACGAACAATTTTTTCATGTCATAAATATTGAAAAATTAATTGGATCAGGAAAGGCTAAAAATTTATAGCTGCCAGCAGCGTTTCAATATCTTCTTTCTCATGCCAACTGCTCAAAACAATTCTGTTTATCGGCTTAGATTCGGGTTTAGGGTAAGGAAAGGATGAAATCAGGATTTTTTCGCTGAGCAAGCGTTCAGCCAAACTTGAATCTAGTGTCAGGAATGCAGGAAATGCGGGTTCAAATGCCCATTTTTCACTTAAATCAGCGGTAAGTAGCTTTACATTCTCCTGCAATTTTGTCCATGCACGTTGGTATATTTTTTCGGCCTTGGTAAAGGCAAAAAGACCAGCTGCAGATGGGGGTGATGCCCCAATAAAAATATTGCTGCTTTTTAGTTTGGTAATAAGGGCATTTGAACCCAAAACCAATCCGGCATCTACGCCTAATGCCTTTGCCATTGAGGCCACAACAATCCGTTCGATATTGGATTTAGCCGGAAGCTTAATCCATGCACCCCTTCCATTATTATTGATACCTATACCATGCGAATCATCCACAATTAAAATAATCTTTTTTTCCGGATGTATATCAGTGAGGAAGTTAAAATCATAAATTTCAGGGAAAAGATTGTTCATGGAATTACTGATCAAAACCCAGTTTTTCTCTTCGGAAGCATTGATGAGCTTTATGGTTTCCTTTTTCCATTCATTAAATGTTTGATGGGTTGTAGGCTGATCGTTTAACCAAAGTGCAGGATGTGCGGCCGGAGCATAAATTACCGTGCCTAATGTAGACAAACTTTTAACCGTAAGCTGTGCAGCTAAATAACCACTCGAAGTAATCAAAGCTTTTTCTGCACCAAAACGTGCTGCGGCTATTTTTTCGGCGTCGTTGTAGATGCCTAACTGAATATTGTTGGTGCGGCTTGTTCCATTGTTTAAACCAAACTTTTTTATCCCTTCAATATATAGATCTATGAAATCCTGATTTTGCGGAATGCCCAGGTAAGCCGTCCCGCCAAAATATAAATACGAAGTATTTTCAATGTTGATGGTATTTGAAAAAGGTTGTTCTATCGATTTAAAGTCAGGAATCATATCAATTGTAATTTCTGCCAAGCTCATCATTTGCGGCACGGATAATGGATGGATTGCCGTTGTCATCATGGTAAAACTCCCAGAACATGATTCCATTTGCAATATCTTTAGCTAGTCTGGCTTTTTTCCTGGTGGTTATCGTTCCATTAAAATAAAACTGAACGCCATCAATTAGAGCATTATCTAAACTTACATCAGCACCAGCGGTTACAAAATCACGATAGGCCTTTGCAGAATTACCGGCATTTTTACCATAAGCCGGGATGCCTAAAACGGCTTTTTCCTTTGGCATACCCCGCGTATTTAACCAATAATTTAAACTGGCAACTGCCATGTTATACGATGCATGCTGAACAGGCTCATTTTTATCCCAACCAATTCCATCATAAACCATAATATTAAAGAAATCTACCACAGGAAAAACCTCAGATTTTAATCCGTCACGAATACTGCCGGCATATACGCCAGGGGTTATGGCTGCACTTAAAAATTTATGGTATTGATGTAGTGAATCTGAAAGTTCCTTCATTAGCAGTACATAATTATCTGCCGATCCATCACTGGTACTGGGATATTCCCAATCCATATCTATGCCGTCCAGATTATTTGTTTTGGCAAAAGTAAGCACATTTTTTACAAACATGTTTCTGGCGGTTGCCGATGCAGCCATGGTGACAAAAATACTTTTTGTACCCGATATGGAAATGCCTGTTTTCACGCCATTTGCTTTTGCTTTCTGGATTACGGTTGTAAATCGGCCTGGTTGTGCTAATGCCACTAAACTTCCATCCGTATTAGGGTTAAGGAAAGCATAAAACAGGTGTGTAATCATTTTAAATTTCGAATCCGCAATACCGGCGGGATCCCGGTAACTAGGAAAATAACTGACAATCTTAAAACTATTATCTGTCACATATGGCGTGATAGGCGTGGGAGGATCAGAAGGAAGTGTCAGGGAATCATTTTTCTTGCAGGAGAGCACCATAAGCAGTGCAGAAGTGCCAATTAACAGGTAAATTTTTTTCATAGGTGAGGTGTTTTTGTATATGCTTAAAAATGATCATGTATGTAGGTCATGATCCTCACCATTTCTGCACGTACCTCAGCAGTTGGTTTTATAAAGTTATTGTTCATAAAAGAAAAAATATATGTTTTGCCCTTTTTGGTGAGTACGTACCCACTTTGGTTATGGACACCGCCAAGCGAACCCGTTTTACCGAAAACAAAAGGTTTATCGGTTTTAGGGTAAGCATTTTTTAAAGTGCCACTTTTGCCTCCTGCAGGAAATAGCTCAAAAAGCTTTTCCGGATTGTTTACCAACCTGTAGATAGAATCAAGTAGATAGACATTATCGCGTGGTGTAAATGAATTCTGTCGGGAAAGCCCGGAGCCATCAACCCATTTTACTTTGTCAGGCAGAAAGGAAAGGTAGTTTTTCGTTATGTAATCAATGGCTTTTGCGGTACTCAATGTATCGCCAATCTGGTTCGCGCAAACCAATAACAAATGTTCGGCAATAAAATTATCGCTAGGCAGCATCATATGCTTTAGAACCGAATCACGTTTTGCACCAGGTAAGGTTTTAGCATCCTGTGGTATCTTTAAGTTTACGATGCCAACTGGTTTGTGCAAAGTGTCAGCCAGTATCTCCACAGTAACCTGCGCGCTGGTTTTATAGGGGTTTTGCTGATTATAACCGGGCTTTACTGCAACTGCGGGGTAGTGAAAGCGGTTAGTTAAAAAATCTCTTTTTACCTGAAAACCGCCAGTTCTCCGGGTAGAATCTAATTCGAAACAGGGAATAAAAACCTTTGGCTCAATATTGATTTTATTAGGGGAGGCATAGGTAGAGGTAACCATGTTATCCATAATAGGCATTTCGGTAATTTCTGGCTGGTAATAATAATCGTAATCATCCCAGGCCCAGCCCTCGCCAAAGAAATTGCCGGAATATCGTCCCGGGGAAAAAAACAGTTTTTTATTTGATGCCAGAAGAAAGTTGTAGGCGGATTTGTCTTTTACTGCAAACTGTAAAAAAGCAGGGTCTCCGGTTCCCCAAAAAACCAACGAGTCATTCCGCTCAGTATATTTTAAAGCAGGCATCAAATCAGGCAACATTTTTAGGCTCGCAAAAAAAGTGTACAGTTTAGTATTAGAAGCAGGGGTGAAATACCGGTCTGCATCCTTCTGAAAAATCATTTTTTTATCTGTTGGATTATAAAGCGCAAAGCCAACCTGATATTGTTTGATGACCGGTGAATTTTTGAATTCCCAATCTACTTTTTTTGAAATGATTTTATCGGTTGAGCAGCCTGTTGACAAGCAAAGTGATAGAACAAAGGCTATAAAAATAAAATTAAAATTTTTTAAAGGAAACATGTGCTAAATTTAGGAGACATAAAGATTAACTAATTTATTAAATTTAGTTGAATGTTAGCCAAATATAACCTCCGTGTAATAATCTGTTTACTCAAACTGACCATTTGCCTGGTGCTTGTCTTTCTTGCTTTTTCTGGTTTTGGCCAGGAATTCCTATTGAAAAGAAACCAGCAAAAACAGTCTATTGCTTTTAAGTGTATTAAAAACCTCATGATAATTCCGGTGTATGTGAATGGAAAAGGACCGTATGATTTTGTACTTGATACCGGTGTTGGCCCCATGATTATTACAGATCCCTCTGTTATCGATTCGTTGAATTTTGGTAAGCTCCGTAAAATTAAGGTTTCCGGCCTTGGCCTGGAAAGTGTGGATGCTTATGTTTCTCAAAGTCTTGATGTTAAAGTAGGCAGTGCCAGCATTAAATATATACCAGCCGCGATTTTAAAAGAAGACTTATTTAACCTTTCAGGACATTTAGGGCTGAAAATTTATGGCTTGTTAGGCTTCAGCTTTTTTAATAGTTTTATTGTCGATATCAGGTATAGTGAAAACAGGCTGATTGTTTACGATCGCGGCGCCAAAATTAAGTACCGCGGGAAAAAAATCCCTATCGAAATAGAGAATCAGAAACCTTATGTTTTAACTACAATTGACGTTCCTGACGGAAAAACAGTTGAAGCGAGGTTTTTAATGGATACCGGCGCCAGCCATGCGCTATCACTCGAAATGCTCAATGGCACAGCATTCCCTTTACCGGATAAAAAAATCAAAGCGAATTTAGGGATGAGCTTAAGCGGCCAGATTAAGGGATATGTTGGCCGTGTAAACAGGTTTAATATCGGGGGCCATGTTTTTCAAAATGTTGTTGCCGGCTTCCCTGATTTTAAGCGCATCGCAGCTAAAATCGATTTGTCCAAAAGGAATGGAAATATAGGAGCCGATCTTCTTCGGAAATTTAACATTCAGTTTAACTATCAGGATGGTTTTATTTATGTTAAATCCAATCGATTCAGGAAAATCCCTTTTGAACACGATATGGCGGGGATGGTGTTGTATCTAGATCAGAAAGCATATAAAAGAGTAATGATCGGAGAAATAGATGAAAACAGTCCGGCAGAAAAGGCAGGTTTATATTCCGATGACGAAATTATCGGGGTAAACTTTAAAAGTATCGATGGCTATTATTTAAACGATCTTAATGAAATGTTTAAGTCGAAAGCAGGCAGCAATATCATTCTCGAAATTTTTAGGAATAATCAGGTCTATTTTAAAGTGGTTCGACTCGAAAAAAGAATCTGATCAGCGTAATTTTCGTGTTACAAATGATTTGTGGTGTAACAACGCTTTAACTTTAACCTCTTATCGCCAAGCAAACTAACTTTATACACGCATGAATAAAATTTTTAAGGTACTTGCCCTAGCAGGTGTCGTAACAATTGGGGTAGCCGGAACAGGTTCGGTATATGCCCAGAAAAAATCTAAAACAACAAAGGGAAGCACTCCAACAACACCAACGGCAGCTCCGGCGGCGGCACAAAAAAAAGAAGGGATTAAACCGTTTGCCGAGGTAATTACTGCAAAGGCGAGAACAACAAACGGTTTATTTAAAACACATAAGGTTGACGATAAATGGTATTTTGAGATACCAGATTCGATGATTAACCGCGAGATGCTGGTTGTTACCCGTTTGGCAAAAGCACCTGCCGGTGTAAAAGTGGGCAACCAGCAATATGGTGGAGAAGAATTAAATGAGCAGGTATGGAAATGGGAGCGTAGAGGTAAACAGGTTTACATCCGCGTACCTAGTTATTCAACTAAAGCCGATCAGAACAGCGATATGTACGAATCGGTACAAAACTCTAATCTTGCGCAGATTCTAGCCAGTTTTGAAATTAAAGCCTATAATAAAGATACGACAGGCGTTGTAATTGATGTTACCGACTTTTATAACGGTGATATTATGGCCATTGGTGCTACCGATCAGATCCGTAAAGCATATAAAGTAATGGCATACGATGGTTCAAGATCTTACATTGATACGATAAAAACCTTCCCGATCAACGTGGAGGTAAAAACAGCTAAAACCTATCGAGCAGCAGAATCTCCAACGGATAACAGTAATGGTGCCGTTACTTTCGAATTTAATACATCGATGTTATTACTGCCAAAAACTCCTGTAAAAGCCAGGATAATGGACAGCAGGGTCGGTTATTTTGGTCAATCTCAAATCGACTACGGAAGCAATGCGCAAAAAGCGGAACGTACAGCCTACATTCACCGCTGGAATTTAGTTCCCAAAGACACAAATGCCTATAAACGGGGCGAATTAGTAGAGCCGGTAAAGCCTATTATCATCTATATCGATCCTGCAACGCCAAAAAAATGGGTGCCGTATTTAATTCAGGGAATTAACGATTGGCAGGTAGCTTTTGAAGCTGCAGGTTTCAAAAATGCCATTATGGGTAAAGAAGCACCAACACCTCAACAAGATCCTCAGTTTAGTGTAGAAGACTCCAGGTATTCGGTGGTGCGATATTTTGCATCAGATATTGCAAATGCTTACGGCCCGCACGTTAGTGATCCCCGCACCGGGCAAATTCTGGAAACGCATATTGGTTGGTACCATAACGTGATGAACCTGTTGCGTAACTGGTATTTCGTACAAACAGCAGCCATTAATCCTGATGTGCGTAAAGCGCAATTTACCGATGCACAGATGGGTGAACTGATCCGTTTTGTTTCTTCACATGAGATTGGCCATACGCTAGGCTTGCCACATAACTTTGGCTCAAGCTATGCATACCCGGTTGATTCCTTACGTTCAAAAACGTTTACAGATAAGCACGGTACAGCACCATCCATTATGGATTATGCGCGTTTCAATTATATCGCACAACCTGGCGATGGTGTAACGAAACTTCACCCTCAGATAGGAGAATACGATAAATGGGCCGTAAAATGGGGCTATTCATGGATCCCTGGAGGCAAAACCGCAGAACAGGAAAAAGAAATTTTAGACCAGTGGACCCTAAAAAATGCGGGTAATCCTTTGTATTTCTACGGCCGCCAGGGAACGTCATTAGACCCTCGTTTGCAGAGCGAAGATTTGGGCGACAATGCGATGAAAGCCAGTACATATGGTATTGCTAATTTGAAACGTATCCTTCCAAACGTCGAAAAATGGACCTATCAAAAAGGAAAAGATTATAGCGATTTAAAAGAGATCTATACTGAAATTGTTGGACAGTTTAACCGTTACATGGGGCATGTGGCTACAAATGTTGGTGGACTAAGTGAAAATTTTAAAACTTACGACCAAAAAGGCCCGGTTTACGCCTATTTACCAAAAGCAAAACAAAAAGAAGCTGTTGCTTTTTTCAATCAGCAATTATTTACTACACCACTTTGGTTAATCAGTAACGACCAATTAAGCAAATTTGATAACGGTGTGTTGCTGAACCGCATTAAAGGTGTTCAAACAAATACTTTAGGAAATTTGCTATCAGCATCCCGTATTGCACGCTTGTTAGATAATGAGACCAAAAACGGTACAGCAAAAGCATATACTTTGCCTGAGTTATTCACCGACTTACGTTCTTCAGTTTTTGTTGCCGGGAGAGCAGATGCCTTTAAGCGTAATTTACAACGTGCCTATGTAGATCGTTTACAGGATTTAATGACTAAAGAGAATGAACTTCCGGTTGGTTTCCCTGCAGAGTATGCTGCTAGTTATGGCTTAACCCCAATTAATGTTGGTTTATCTGATATCAGGCCATTGGTTAGAAAAGAATTGAAAACCTTATTGGCTACCACCAGAGCCAGGGCGGCCGCTGGCGATGCCATTACAAAAGCACATTACGAAGATTTAAATATCAGAATTAAAGATATTTTGGACCCGAAAAAGTAAATAGAGATTAAATTATAAAAGAATAAAAATGAAAGAATAATCAAGAGCGATTGTGCATTCACTCATTCGAAATTCAAAAAGGCGGAGCAAATCATTAAATTGATTGCTCCACTTTTTATTTACACCAAACTTCACGATTCGTCCTCTCGACTGAAACGCGGTGGAATAGCTGCCCGTACAGGCGGGGAGAGGTCTGTCTTGGTAGATTTAGCTTCGCTAAGCCTTCGGGTTCTCGACTCCGTTTCACGCTGATCGCAATAACGGCGCTATTAAATAGCGCTTTGTATAATTCTTGATGCTTTAACTTAAACCACCTAACAGTTTTTAATTTTATGCCAAAACCAGGTTATGTTTAAAAAACTATTCTTTGCACTTGCACTCTTTGCCGCAGGTTTCTCAGCCTTTGGCCAAAATGCCGATTCCATTACCCTAGTAAAAGCTAAATGGCGTAAAAATAAAATTGCCCGGCAGGTGGTTTTATTCCGTCACCACTTTGATCGGGAAAATCTTTTTGCGGCAAATCAAAATATTTCTTTTTTGGAAATAAAAAATACGGGTCGTAGGGCCGTTTTTGCTATCGGAGCTGAAGAAAAAGAACTACTTACCACCAGTAATTTTGGATTACGGGATACCGCTATTGCTGCGATAAACGGTAATTTTTTCGATGTAAAAAACGGAGGTGCTGTAGATTTCGTGCGTGTGGAAGGAAAAACGATCAATACCAATCGTTTGGATAAAAATGGAAATAGAGCGAGACATCAGGAGGCGGCGATAGTGATTGATAACGGAAAAATTTTGATCAAAAAGTGGGATGGAACAACGGACTGGGAAAGCAAACTGAGCGAGCAAAATGTTTTGCTAAACGGGCCTTTATTGACTTTGAACAATATTGATGAGACTTTAGATACCGCCGGGTTTAATCGCTTGCGGCATCCACGTACCTGCGTAGGCATCAAACCAAACGGTAGGGTAATCTTATTGACAGTTGATGGAAGAAATGAAAATTCGGCAGGCATGAGTTTGTTCGAGTTAACCAAATTAATGCGTTGGCTGGGCTGTAAAAGCGCCCTGAATTTTGATGGAGGCGGTTCTACCTCTCTATGGGTAAATGGAATGCCCGATGGTGGCGTGATCAACTATCCAAGTGATAATAAAAAATGGGATCATGGAGGACAGCGTAAGGTTGCCAATGTTATCTTAGTGAAAAAACATGTCAATAAATAAAGATGCGCCCCCTAACAATCATGTTTGCCTCTGGGTAAAAAAACTTATTTTAGCCAATATTTTTGTTGAAATGATTAAAAATACAATATACCTTATTTTTATTGTACTGATACTTTCTGCCTGTAATTACGGTGCTAAAACCAGCAACCCAACATTAAGGGATTTTACTTTCGAGCCGGTAAAGGGTATCCGTTATGTGGAAGTAAAGCGGCGGTTTAAAGATGGATATTCTTTTAATCGGGAAGGTTTTATGCAAAAGCCATCGTGGATTATTGAGGTGGTAAGGGAAGACACCATGGCCGCCTGGAGCCCTCAGAAAAACAGAATGCAGAATTTTTACCTGCAATACGATCACGCCAATGTATATAATTTCGCAGCCGAATTTTTTAAGGTAAAACACATCAGTAAAGACAGTTTGGTTTTTCAAAGAATCCAGGTTGACGGAAGGGTGATCGCCTCGGATATCCGTTCGGATGTAAACATGACTTTTTATGCTCAGGATTATATCAAAAATAAATTAAAAGCGAAAGCCGAAGAACTCCAAAAACCAACCAAAGCCGACACTGCTTTTATAGAGAAACGTTCGGCAGAAGTTAATGCCAGCAGCGATAGTGCTTTTGCCGCTACAAGCCCGGTACAGTTTATCCCTAAAAGCAAAATTGCGAGGGTTGAAAAAATCAGTACGGTAGACCGGACAAATAACAGAACAGAGGCTTACGATTACATGTTTCCACAATATATTATCCGGATAGATCGTGCCTATAAGGATTTTGCTTACCAGGTTTCGGCTATTGTCGATTTTCAGGGAGGCATACATGTAAAAACGGTTTATAATGTGCTTCCCGAAAATGCTGAGACCAAAAAAAAGGTAGCCCAGGGGATAGCCGATATTTATGTTAGAAACCTTTTTGATGTGGCGCCGGGAACAACGTTAGAGATTCCGCACAACAGCGAAATTACCTTGACAATGATTGGAAAAGCAAAATAAAAAGCCTTAGTAATCTGTTATTTACAAAATCTTAACGTTAAAAAATGTTAAAATTTTATTTTGATTTTAAAAATTAAAACTTACCTTGCATGCTTAATTTTAATATTTAATACAATGCAAGAAGGCACAGTAAAATTCTTCAATGTAACTAAAGGTTTTGGCTTTATTATCCCTGCGAATGGCGATAGCGAAATTTTTGTTCATTCAACAGGTCTTATCGACGAAATCCGTGAAAACGACAAAGTTCAATACGAAGTTGCTAACGGTAAAAAAGGCTTAAATGCCGTTAATGTGAAAGTAATTTAATTTATTTATCATATTTACACAGGAGGCTGCTTTCTTGCGATGGCGGCCTTTTTTATTTCATTTCTACCTGGATTCATAACGCCACTTATGAGCTACTACTTTATTATTCCTGGTTTGGGTAATTCAGGCCCTGATCATTGGCAAACGCATTTCGAGAAATCCGGAGACAACTTTATGCGTGTCAATCAATTTGAATGGGATAAACCGGCCAGTAAAGACTGGATTGAAACCATTGATGGGACCCTTGCTGGCTATGATCTGGCCGATGTAATTTTAATTGGTCATAGTTTAGGCTGTACCGCAATTGCAAACTGGGCAAAAGAGTACCAAAAGAAAATAAAAGGTGCATTACTGGTTGCGCCCAGCGATTTGGAAGCGCCACGTTACACCTTCGATACCGTTGGTTTTGACCATGTCCCTTTAGATAAACTCCATTTCAAAAGTATTGTTGTGGCCAGCTCAAACGATGAGTGGGTCCCCTTAGAAAGGGCCAGGTTTTTTGCCGAAAATTGGGGAAGTGAATTCATCAATATTGGTAATGCCGGACATATTAATTCCGCCTCAGGGTTTGGAGAGTGGCCAATGGGGTTGGAGATTTTAAAAACCTTTGGTTAACATTTTTTCTGTTGAGTTCCCGCAAATTTCGTGAAAGGCGTAGATGGATATAAATCTGCGTAAATCATTTTGATCTGCGGGAACTGTTTAGCCGATCTTACTTCTAAGCGATTTTTTCCTTAAAAACTGATCAAGAAATACCAGTCCGATCACCAGATCGAAAAATAAAAAGCTATATAGAACAGTTGGCGTGATATATTGATTGAAATTAAAGTTCGTATTGATATTAAATCCCAATTTAGGCATACTTTGGTTTGAGCTGTAAAGCACATAGCCTAATAAGAACAACAATGAGATAATGAAAAAGCTGCTAATTCCGTAAATAATCTTTTTGTCGACCTTGGTTTTCATCGCTACAGGGGCAGGCGCTAAGGCCACACTTTCCATCACATTTCTGGTAAAAGACAGGGAAGGTTCATCAAGATCGAGCGCATTAAAAACCGAATTCAGTTTTAGCAGTTCCTCATACTGGGTTTTAATTTCGTCAGTGGATTCAATTTTTTCTTCAATCGCCTTTTTCGAAAATTCATCGAGATTTCCATCAATATAATCCCAAAGTTGCTGTTCTATCGTATTCATAGTAACTCCTTTACTTCATCTTTTAACAAAAATTGTAATTTTTCTTTAAGTCTTTGCCTGGCCCTATGCAATTTTACTTTGATGGTGTTGGGCTCCATATGCAATGTTTGGCCAATTTCTTCCAAACTCTGCTCGCCCTTATAAAATAGGGTAATAATGGCGGCATCATCGGGTAAGAGCTGGGCAATGGCTATGTTTAAAAAAGTATGGCTGTCTTGCTTCTCGTATCCATTCGCATTGAAATCGGAGGTCTGATTTTCGAGTTGCAAAACAGCACTTTCATCATCTATAGAAGTAGTATCTAACCGGTTTTTCCTTAAAAAAGTCATGGCCGTGGTATAGGTAATGGTATACAGCCAGGTGCTAAACTTGGCCGTTTGTTTAAAAGTGCCCAAGGCTTTATATGCTTTTACAAAGCAATCCTGGGCAACTTCCTCTGCGTCTTCCCTGTTTTTCAAAAACCTTAAAGCAAGCGTAAACACAAACCGCTGATGGCGTTTCACCAATAAAGTATACTGATCGGTTTCTCCGTTCAATACCTTTTGGATCAGCGCTAAATCTGTAGTGTTTTGCTCCATGTTTAGTAGTAAGACTACACAAAGGATAACGAGGTTACACGTGAAACATGATTAAAGAGATTATTATAGGTAGTTAGGTGAATAACGCAATAATTCAAGTTTTTTGGAAATGAAAGGACTGCGTTTCATGGCGGACTACAGTCCCGCTGTTCGCTTTAGCCCTCATGCTTCGGGGCTGCCGCTGCCATCGGGTTTATGAACAACGTTTGTGCGGTTTGCAAACCATTAAAATGAAATACTGTCTTCGCCAATTAGCCCTGAGTGCAGCGGTACCCTGCAGGGCTGAGGAACGATGCCCGAAGCGTACAAGCGTAACACAGGAACTCTGTTATTTTCTTACAGAAGCATTGCGCTCCAAAAAATAAACCAAATCGCCGGTTTTGCCTGGAAACTAAAGGATAGTTTTTCTTAGGGCTTGCAGTCCCGCTGTTTGCTGTAGCCCTCATTCTTCGGGGCTGCAGCTGCCATCAGGTTTACGCACAGCGTTTGCGCCTCTAAAACCTCAAAATGAAATACTGTCTTCGCCAGTTAGACCTGGGTGCAGCGGTACCCTGCAGGGCTGAGGAACGATGCCCGAAGCGTACAAGCGTAACACAGGAAGTCCGTTATTTTCTTGCAGAAGCATTGCGCTCCAAAAAATAAACCAAATCGCCGGTTTTGCCTGGAAACTAAAGGATAGTTTTTCTTAGGGCTTGCAGTCCCGCTATTTGCTGTAGCCCTCATTCTTC
>NZ_CAJYOJ010000036.1 GCF_913776295.1 uncultured Pedobacter sp. | reverse complement strand
CTAAAGTTATTAAAGAATTGCACGGATATAGTTAGATCCAATAGAAGCTTCAAAAGAATTAAGGTCTATAAAGAAAAGAGAAAACCTTTGATGTACAGAGGGATATAGCTTAACTTAACGACATTGCGCGTGCGCCAGCGAGGGGGTACAAGCAATATTGCCAAGGGCATAATAAACATTATTCAAAAAAGAGATTTTCCCATTTTTTGTCTATTTTCAAATTTAATTCTTTCATTATCCATAAAATTTTTAAAGGAGTATCAAAGTTTCTCTCAACACTCATTAGAGTTAAATTTCCTTTTTTACTTTGAAAAATAAGACTTGAAAAACTATACCTATTAGCAATTTCATTAAAAAAATTAACATCTTCATCATTAATTGACTTTGTTAATTTTTCTATTTCTGAAATAATTATAGGATACATTTTTTTGAAATATGAAAAACCATTCTCTAATTCATTTATGTATGCTTTAACTTCAGCATCTTCAACATAGGATAATTTATTCTTTAATTTTTCGAAGTTTTTAATTTCCAACGAACTCCATTTTTTTTCCTTGAGAATAGGTAATTGCCATTTCTGTTGTTCTTCTCTCCAATAATCTTTCTTTGAATGGACTTGATGAATTATTTGTCCCGGAAACTCTACAGCAGTTAATAATCCACCATGACAAGCGCCAGTATCTATTCCAATCGTATTATTGTATATTTTGGGATAATTGCCAATTACAGTATGCCCGTAAACAATAGTCTTTTCTCCAAAATAATAATCATTCCAAAAAGTATTGAGTTTTAGTTTTGACTGCATATACTTCTCGCCAGCAGTTGAGCCACACAAAACACTATCATTTTGATCCTCTAATTTTTTATCATATTCCAACGCAGCGTGAACAACAATTAAATCATCAAATTCAAAATAATATCTTTTGTCCTTTAACCACTCTATAAATTCAGCGTATTCGTTTTTAAACTGAAGCTTAACAATTTCTTGAGCATACGAAAGAACCCCATTTAGATGTTTTCTTTCGTGATTTCCCATTATAATTTTAGCATTGGGTAAATCTCTAAAAAAATGATACACCTCTAACGACTTATTACCCCTATCTACAATGTCACCAACTGATAGTAACAGATCATGCTCATCAAATGCAATTTTGTCTATAAGTTCTAACAACTCATCATAACATCCGTGAATATCGCCTACAACAAATATTCTATCCATTTAAACATTACAAAAATTTACACAGGAATTAGAGGCTCAGAAAATTGATAATACTCAAAACCCTGCCAAGTAAAATCTAAATCAGGATCTATCCCTATATTAGCTGCGTAGAAATTAGCCTGATATTCTTGCAAATTATTTACGTATACACACTCTCCTTGGTCATTATATTCAAATTCGTATAGATCTTTTCCATTTACATCATAATAAATTTTAATTGTATGAACATGTTTAACAGTATTTGTAGCAATGTTATATACGTGTCTACAGATCGTTTTGTTAAGAAGACGCGGTTCTACAAAAACTTGTCTATCAACCATAACTTTATTTTCATAGCTAATACATTCATAGAGCTTGTAATTTCCTTGCTGTGATTCTATTTGGAAAGAACAATTTGGATCTAAAGTTAAAATTGATTGAATATCATCATTGGAATTTAAATTATAAGATGTACCCTCCAAAACTCCTTTCAAATACTGTTGAATTTTAATTAATTTATCCTCATTGTAAAACTTCAATAAATAGTCACCTGATTTATTAACTTGATTTTCAGAAATCTCTTTACCAAAATTATTGGCATAAACTTGTTTTGTGCTCATTACTTTAAAATTTTAGATAAGGCGCAGTATCAAATCCTCTCTTCTTTACTATAATAGAAATATCCATTGAACCTGGAGATGCGAAGCCTCTATTTATTGCTTCTGTTATAAACGATTGTCCCCCCTCTAATTTCCCAAAGGAAATTTGTCTTATAATACCTTTTTCAATTTCTCTGTTTAATTTTTCAACCGCATCATCATAATCTCGAAACCGCTTTGCATCGGGCACAACTTTCTTTGAGTTTCTTGCAAAAAATTTCTCTTTAAGTCTTTCATGTAATTTTTGACTTATTAAAGGTAAGTCTTCTTCATTAATAAATATTGCAATGTCAATATCCTTAGCTGAAGCTGATCTAAGGCAAGAACCTTGAAATCGTATATCTGATATAGGTAAACCAAATTCCTTTACCAATTGCTTAACTTGATCTTTATACGTAACGCATTCAGTCAATGATAGGAATTTACCAATGGGATATTTTTCATTCTTGACATTTATCCAATAATCCATTTGTCCTTGCAACACCGAAGCTTCAATTGTTTTACCTTTTTTACAGCTTATAAAAATAAAACCCTGAATTTCCAATTCTGTCAAATTAAGAGACACACCTTTTTCAATTATATCATCCAGTTGACTATCAGCATGTATCATAATAAAGTCTAGGTTTTCTTTGATCTTACCTGAACTATCTAAGTTAGCAAAATATATTTTCTGTTTTACCTCATTTTTAAGTCTATTTCTTATAGTTGTTGAACCAATTGCAGCCTCATTTGCTAGCTGATCAATTTTACTCTCAAATTGCTGCCTTTGAATTGCATTTTCTAAAAAATCATCTGGTAATCCTGACGGTGGGATTACATCTTTTAGTCTTTTAGCAGCTCTTTTGATCATTACATTTGTAATTGCATCAGCGCTCGCAGAAGCTATTTGCAACCAAAAAACAATGTTTTTAATTGCATTACATAATTCACTATCACAAGCCCTCCCTGCATATTGAGTTAATAACCCCAATGTACCTGACGTAAATTCAACAAGACCTATAAAAATTTTAAATTCTGGAACACCCCATTCCACAAATCTTACATACCTCAAATATCTAATTTTACCAACATTTCCAACACCTGTAAATGTTAATGCTATATCAAATAATAAGTTTGTAACCTGCTTAACATTGCTTATTCCATCAACATCGTCCTTATACATTAAATAAAATATAGGTATAAAATTATTTAATCTCTGATCACCGGTACCACCAGATATATATGGGATATTAACAAGGCTTTCGCTCACCTGTTCCATTAATGAAATTGGCTGAAACATATGATAAGTACCTACCCTTGTATCAGTACTTCCTCCAAATTCGTTAGTCTGACCAGCCTCTGTAACGCTTATATATCTCCTTACTTTATCCTGTCCACTTGATGTAAAGTTAAAAGAAAAGTCATCAAATTTGATCCCTAAAAAAGTACTCGATTTATAATTTAATAATATCGGTGCTTCCTTTTTATCATAATGGTAACTTATTTCTGTTGAGATTGTATTCTCATCATTATCTTTATAAGGATTATATTTACTAACTAGCCACATTTTATACATGGTAGAAATAACTTGCCCTTTATTACCTTTTCCATCATCACTAAAGAAAACCGGATCATCGACTGTTTTATACAAAATTTCAAATAATGTTTCTTTTTTGGGCTCAAGCGGCTTTTGAAGATCATCCATAAATTTATCAACTTCTGTAATATTAACGCCACCTCCAATCGTAGTATAAAATAAACCAACTATCTTTACTATGGCTTCTTCCTGGTTTATCTTATTAAAATACCAGTCGCCTTTTTTCCAAATGCTTTCTAATAAGATTTTTTTAAGGATCTTGTATTTTACATTATATATTAGATATGATAATTCAACTGAAGGAAAAATATTAATAAGATATACAATTAATTCATCTATACTAATTTTATGATATTCGTGGTCGAATCCTAATATCCAATATCTAAATTCTACAAGTTTTATTCGCAATAAAGCAAAATATTCTTGATTATATAATTTATGATATGGTTCATCAATGTCATTATTAGGCGCAAGATATCTATTTGGCAAGTCTACATGTGCTTCTAGTATGTCATACAAGTCATTACTCTGTAGAAAATCAATGAATAAATTGTCTTTGAATAATTCATTTAAAACATACAATACATCAAATAAGTCTTCAAGTTCATCATCATCTAAAGGTGATAATATGCCATTTGGTGTTAAATATTTTTTTTTAATGATATAGTTGCCATAAGCAATAACATCGTCTAGAACTGTTTTAGAAATCTCTGTTAATTTTCCTATTGTTTTTATATTGCTATCGATACCCAAGTCCTTTCTTAACTTAAAGCCGTACTCAGTAGTAAGTTTAAAGGTATTTCCTTCTCTAGCGATGAATTTGTAACTAAAGAAGACTTTTGAATTAGGTTCTGCATCATATCCATAAAAAAGCGCTTCTAAACCTAAACTTGGTCTTAGAGCATATTGCTCATTCTTAACTTCATTTGTAAATTTGTTAAAAGCCCAAAAATTTTTTTCTAAGAAATATCCAACGAAATCACCTTTACCATCTGTTAATGCTAAATATGGTTTACCATTTTTTTTAAACCTTTTTAAAGTACCATCATCGAAGAAAACCATATTGGAATCTTCTGGCTCAAAATAATTTAAATCGCTAACAGCAGATATTTTTACATATAAGTTATTGGCTAACTTTAAAGAATCTTCCATTATTATAGTTTTTTATCTATTGTGTAATAAAATTTTAATCCCATCATCTTTACATATCGGCTATACCCACCCGTAAAATGATATTTCCGGTCCAACGAATACACCATCACATCAGTTTCAGGCAGGTATAATTTCAGTTCGCCAATAGCTGTCTCGCCCACTACACCTGCCTTATATTTTTGATAGGTTATATTTTCAGCAGAAATCAATTCGTTTCCATCCTCAAACAGATCAATCAGGAAAAGCCTGGTATTCATTAAATTATTGGTGGTAATGAGTGCTTTAAGCAGATCATTTTCTGACTGGGTAAGTCCTAAAATGATCTTATTCGATGTACTACCATCTTTGGCCAGTAACTGCAGCCCGGTAATGGTTTCGGTACTATCGGTAAATAACTGCAAATTATAATAAAAGGCATCCGGTAATTGATAGGTTTTGTTATTGCTTACCGCCCCCGATACCGATGGGTTGGATTTGGTATCCGGCGTAAGGGTTCCCGTCACCGAAAGTGCCGAGTTTAGTACATCGACCGCTTCGGTAATATAGGTTACCCGTTTTAAGGTTGGGTTCGCTGGATCATCAGTTTCAATTACATCATTAATATTTAAAGTTTGTACAGCAGAAATGCCCAGCTGCGCCTTGTCTTTGTAATGACTAATCAGTTTTACCTTTTGCGAAGAAAGCACCGCATAATCGCTATTTTCTGTTGCTTTTAACAGTGGCGTAGCATTAAGCTGATCGAATACATCATCAAAGAAATTGGGCAGGCCCAATACATTGGTGGTTACATTCTGGTCGTCGGTTTCCTGCCCTAAAATGTATGGGTAAGTAGATCCCTGGTAAATCAGGATATTAAAACTGGCTATATTTAAGCTGTTATTATCTCCGGCCACCGCAAGGTTGGCCAGTACAATGGTTTTGGTAAACAAACTGGGTGTGCCATCGGTAGCGTTAGGTGCCTTTAAACCTTCGGCATTGATAAAGTTTTCTTTGGTTGCATTAACCAGCGTTGCTACCTGCCCATACAGCATGCTATTCGCCCCATTATCGGTTACCAATTGTAAAAAAAGCGGGTTGGTGGTACTTGCTGGCGTGCGCGGCGCTTCATCTATGAGTAAAGGCCAGCCATTGGTTCCATACACCACTTCGTTTAAAGTTGTTTCTACCGTACCCAACTTTAGGCTTTCTAAACCAGTATTGTCAATTAAATAATTGTTATAAAAATTATAAGAACGGCACCTATCGCTCTGGATATACAGGTAAAGCCTGTTTTTGGTGCTGAATTTATTTACTGCTGCATTATAAATGGCTTCGCCTTTGGTTTCTGTACCATTAATATTTACCGATCCGTTAGCGGTATGAAAACCATAAAAAGCAGCCACATCTAAAAACTGGGTGATCTGCTCCCTCACCAATTTCTTACGGAATTCATTAGTAATACTGGCCAGGTTAATGTTTGCCGATGCTGCCCTGGCATAATTCAGGTCAAAATTAAATTCGGCATTGGGCGAAGGCAGCTGGTAATCGCCGTAATTGAGTACCACATCTATTCCGCATTCGCCGTTTATAAAGTGGCCTAAAGAGGTGCCTTTAGCAATCATGGGCAGTTCGAAAGCAGTATCTTCTTTTTCTATAAACTGGCCGGCACTATCAACATATTCAGTTTCTTTAAAGAAAAACTGATCGAGTGGTAAAGTAGCTGCTTGTTGTGTAGGATCGAAACCAATGTATTTGGCCAGAAAGGGTGGCACATTTTCGTTTTTATAAAAACCGGCAAAGCTTTTATTAATTTTTTTGATAAAACCCGATACCTCATTACCATCGGCCAATACCAGGTCGCCATTAAAGAAATCGCCTTGCTGCAAACCACGGTAAATAAAATAACGGATATTTAAGCCGTTAATGGGTTGCTCGTAAGGGCGCAATATTAAATTAACTACATTACTACCCGCCGCCTGTGGCTGTATCAATACCACACCTTTACAAATGGCCAAGGCCTGCCCGCCGGTGCTGGTAAATTTGGCTGTAAGGTTAAATTCGTTGTCAGAAACTGGCCCAAAAGCCTGGGCTGCCGTTTGGCTAATCGTGGCAGGATCGGTAAAGAAATACGATTTCGGAACAAATGGGGTCATGCTTAAAATATCTTGATAAACTAAAGGAAAAATTATAGGGTACCCGGTTACGAACCTTCATCAATGATTGAATTGATATTTAATGTGGCGGTTTTGGTTGTCTTATTGTAAGCCAGGTTTCCAAGTTTGAAGTAATCGGCTATCGTACCATTTGCCTGTTTATGTTTCATTGTATTTAGCGGAATGGTATTGTTAGAGACCTGTACTCCCCCATCATTAACAAAATTGGTACCCACCAGCTGCATGGTGCCACCTTTATAGGTCACCAGTTCGATACTAAAATCGCCCGAGGCAGGCGTGCCGAACCAGATGGCATAAAGACCAACTTCTATAATATTTGCCGAATTGGGGTATGCAGCCACAAATTTTTCCATACCAATAAGCACGGCCTCAATGCCCGATGCGCCTGTATTGTCTGATGCCCACCAGAGATAGGCATCGCTTTGCGGAACCGTATCGGCCGGCACTGTGCGGTTAGGTCCACCAAAACCTACGTAAATCCCGTCGAACGCCGTTCCCGTCTGTTCAAAACCAACAAATATATCCAGATCCTGTCCGGCACCCTGCTGCCAATGATAGCGGACCGCCACGTGATCAAAATCTGCAATAACGATCTGTTCAGCTGTGGTAAATGTTAAGGTATCAGTCGGTACATGGTAATTGAAGCGTATGATATTCCGTAGATCAGCCTCTAAATAACTTCCATTTGCCCCTTTTACCACAAAACTATTAAAGTTGGTATAATTGATTGTATCACCGCCGGTTACACTTGGTATATAACTACCGGCATGACCCGTCATTACCATTTTAGCTTCTTTGGTTTTTAAGCTGAAAGCACCACTTAAGTTTTGATCTGATGCGCCACGGCCTTTGATATAAAACACAAAATCGTTTGTTCCCGGATATTCTGTTATCAGTTTCGCCAGGTTAAATTCAAAACGCCAGGTCGTTCCGTTCATCAGATCGGAAGCCAATATATAGGCATTTTCGGCTACTACTGATGCAGGCAAAAAATTATTTCCGGAATAAGCAGCCTGATGATTAACCGCTATTTCAGGATTATTAATCAAACCAATTATATTCAGGCTGGCATCATCAAATAAATCTACAACAAGCACCGACGAATTAAACGGTGTGGTATTTTTCACCACAATGTCTTTGGAAATTGTATCGCCACTTACCGTAGTGCCGAGAATATTAATCACCTGATCACTAAAGCTGCTATCATCCTTCACGGTAGTGAGCACATTGCCATTAAAACCGGCATCACCGCCAGTAACGGTAAAGGTATATCGGGCGGTTAAATCTTCTACGGTTCCGTCAGAAAAGTGGCGTAAGACCCTGAAGGTTGCCGAATCGCCCTCGTTAATCGTATCCGGACCGTTTAATTCCAAACCTGTTGTCACCTTACAGGTATAAAAGCTACGGTTTTTTATGCCCGACCAGCCCTCGCTGCTTAACACCCTTACCCCCACCGTATGGTGACCGCAATAGATCTTTCCGGCCAAACTTGCACCATGTTCACCGATCATCAGTATGCCGTTCAGGTACCATTGATAGGCCAAAACAAGCTGCTGATCTTCAGGCGTGCCGAAGGCAACCTGAAAACCAACAGTATTGTCGCTAAAATATTCTTCACCAGTTAAGGTAAACGGTGGTCCGTACAGGCAAAAAGGATCAGGCATCGGTTTTTGGATTAACTTTACATTTTTAAGCTTATCTGCTTAAAGTAACAGTTAAAAATAGACCGAAATGCACCCAAACCGAAATGCAAAAAGCAACGTTTAAGTATTCATGGCTAACTGTTAAGTATTGATCTATTTCCAGCCATTATCTGCATCTGTCAAAGCAATTTTAGGATGAATAGAATCGCTGATAAGTTCCATCAGATTTTTAAGGGAAATGGTAAACGGAACAATGGTACGGTCTAACAGGTAAAGGTTTTTCTTTTTCCTATCGATCTTATTGACAAAAGTTTTGTTAATGAGATAAGTCTGGCTGATCCGGATAAACTGGCTGGATGAAAGCTGCATACAGATTTTGGACAAGGATTTGGCCAATGTATGTTTCTGTCCGTTATGGAGATTGATGTGGGTATAACATCCATCCGATTGGCAGAAAACAATTTCATCAAACTGTACCACATGGATGTAATCACTGTTCGAGATGATCAGTTTTTGAACAGGGGAGTTTGTAGAGCGCATAGTGTGTGATCGATTATAGGTTTTTCATTATTGTGTTATTCATAAAACAGGGTTAAAAATAGCGTACAGGTCACATCACTTCCGGGTTACCAGGTATAAACATCACTTTTAAATGTATCGACGACTAATTTTAAAAAACTGAAAAGGCTAAAAAATGGCAGGTTTCAACCAACTTACAACCAAGCTAAAATGTACGATAAAATAT
Source organism: uncultured Pedobacter sp. (assembly GCF_913776295.1). Taxonomy (GTDB): domain Bacteria; phylum Bacteroidota; class Bacteroidia; order Sphingobacteriales; family Sphingobacteriaceae; genus Pedobacter. The sequence continues at coordinate 15,512 of NZ_CAJYOJ010000036.1, read as the reverse complement.
TAATTAAACTGAAATAAAGTAGCCTGAACAGATCATAAAAACATACCCTGTCAGCACAAAAAAAATCTTACCGTAACGTTTTACTTTGCTATACTTAAAAACTCTTTTTTAACCCATTTATTATCCGATGAAATTTTGAACCAATTATTTTTTTCTTCGGTTACAAATACTTCCTGATTTTCGGATAATGAAGCAACTTTGGGATAGTTGGTACCGGGCCCACTGCGTACATTGAGCACATGGGCATTCACGATATAGCGTTTCACGTCTCTTGTATAAGAAGCATTTACCCAATGATGATCAGAGGAAGATATCTTGTACCAGCCGTTTTTGATTTCGTAAACCCTTAAAATAGACCCCAAAATAGCTGCATCCCTACCTTTTACTTTATTGCTTTTCGCGTCTGCATCCTCTCTTATGTTCAAGGTATCGGCAGTTACATAAGCATATTTTAATACCCGAACATGTGCTGGTGGAGCAGCAGCCCCTAAACTCTTGGCAACCAGCGGCAAAAAGTTTTTTTCACAATCGGCTACTTTATTGCCTCCAAAAAAGTTGGTACCCGGACAGGTTTTATTGTTTTTAGTGCCATTATTGCGTTCGCCGGTGGAGAGGTTAAACCAATGGTGGTAAACAATTTTTTGGCTGTTAACAGGAATGCTGAATTTTTTACATAAAGCGGCCGTCATTCTTACAATGGTTTCTTTGTGCGCAGCCGTCATGGCATCTTTACCCAAATCAAAATTGCCCAGGTTTTCTATACAGATGGCATTGGCATTAAAGCCAAAAATACAAGCTGGTGTATGCTCCAGGCTCCTTCCGGTTAAAATGCTTCCATCAGGAAAAGTGGTAAAGTGTTGCCCGATTTCCATCCAGCCATGATTGTTTACATGATAATCTCTCATGGCCAGCTGCAGCTCAAAATGATTTTCATTTTTGAAAGAGATGTAACTGGGGTTCCAGGTATGGTGTTGCTGGAGGTACAAAATGGTCTTGGCCACCTTTAAGTTGGCAATCCATTCTTCAAATTCTGAAATACTGAGTTTAGTGAAGCCTGATTTAGAGATCATGATAGCGTTTTTCTTTATCTTTTGAGTATAGGCTCCATTTAAACACGTATTTATACGGTGACCAATACGGAAAGAAAATTACATTTTTTTTGACAAATCATCGGATAATTTTTAAATTATTTATCAGACCTCGTTTGACAGACACCAATTCTAACTGCCTTCGTTTGGTTAAAACGTAACCAGCTTTGATCGTGATTAAACTGAAGTATCAGGAAGAACGATAGCAATTAATCGCAATAAAGACTGACCAATCTTTTAATGATGAAGCAAAGAGATTTATTAAAAACTTCAGTTTCGATTAATAACCTGGCTTTTAAGCCAATTTTTTAAGAATTTTAGCATTGTTTTCGTCACCTTGATCCGATACCATTGGATTCATTCCATGGTCTTAATAGCATGAAAGATGCTGATCGCAAATCTTCGGAACAGCATCACGATCGCTTAATATAAAGTGGCTTTAAACACTCACTATGATTTAGATATGAATCGAACTTAAGAAAAGTTTAGACTATAGCAACCATGCGGATGCGGTTACTTCTTTTTGTGCTTTTTCCTTTTTTGCCACCAGATCATAAAACCTGTTATGGGCAAACTCGCTGCAACCAATGCTGCTATAAGGGAAAGAATTTTATTCGGAAGGCCAAAAAGCCTGCCCGTGTGCAGGTCGTAATTGGTGGCCTCTATCAAATCGGCCCCGTTATAATCTTTGTACAACTTCGCCCTGATCATTCTGCCGGTAGCTTCCTCATAAAAAAAAGTATTCTGCTTGCGTGCCCATCGGTACGGATAAATCATCCTCAACCTCAATTCGCCCTTGCCCCGAACCGAAAGACTAGTAGAAATAGCCCCGGGATATTTGATTTTAGCTTCGGTACAGATTTTATGGTAACGAACAGGCAAGGGATCAATCGATGCGGGTTTGGCCGAAACGATCGCTTCGCCCTGCTTCAATTTACTCCCGGTAAAAAAGCTGGCTGCATTTTTTACTTCTTTAAAGGCAAAGTATAAACCACTCAAAGCGGTAACCAACAGCACAAACGACGCGTAAAAACCCAATACATTATGTAAATCGTAATTTAGTCGTTTAAATGATGCTTTTCTTTTAATGGTGAACGATTGTTTTAGCAACCGCATTTGACCGGGAAACCAGAGAATCAGTCCGGTAATGAGCATCAGTACAAAAATCACTACCGACCACCGTATGATAAACTTTCCGGTTTCACCTAACAACAGCGAAATATGGATATGCTCCACCACCTGAAGCCAGTCTTCTTCACCTTGTTTTACTAAAGTACCATCGTAAGGATTAAAATAGTAAACCTTTCCTTTTTTACTGGTCAGTTCTACTGTTGCATCTGGCTGTGCATCTTCGATTCTCACCAGCCTTAATTCATCTTTGGGCGAAAGTTTATCAAATCCCGCAATCACTTTATCTAAACCCACAAAAGGCTTCTTCTGAAGCCTTACGTACCGAAAATCTTTTTGTGTATAATCCCTGATCTCTTCTTCAAAAATATATAGCGCGCCAGTTACGCTAATGATCAATACCACCAGGCCAGTTGCCAGGCCGAGCCAGAGGTGAATGTTCCTGATGGTATTTTTAAATTTCCTGTTTTTCATTACTTAAAAAGCATAACCCAGTGAAAGGTTAAATCTGCGCCCATTTCCCCTCACATAATTTATATTGCTGCCATAAAACTGGGAAATGGCAGGATAATAAACTTTATTCAATAAATTTTCTATTCCCAAAGATAATTCTAACGGTGGTATAACCTGGTACACTGCTGCAACATTAAATAGGTTGAAAGCTTTTACCGGTCCTTCACCGATTAAATATTTCCCCGCAGCGTTGGTTTTAAAACGATCGCGGTTTCCTACCCGCATCCAGTTGACATCCAAACTCAGGTTTTTAATACCTGAATACTTCAGGTAAACCGTAGTTTTTGATGGCGGGATACGCGTTGTGTTTAAATATACATCTTTCGGGCCGTTAAAGTCACCGTCATTATCTACATCTCCTTTTCCTTCTACCTGTGCGTAGTTACCGCCAATACTCAATTCACGTAGCAACTGATAATCAGCCTGTATTTCAAATCCATATACACGCTCAGGAATACGTTGAGAAATATAGACGCCATTTACCTCTAAAAGATTGGCCCCCAGTTTAGAAGTGCTATAGTAATAAGCTGCACTAAAATTAAATTTATCTATACTGCTGCTAAAACCGGCTTCATAATTATTTACAATGATGGGTTTGGTTTCCAGTTGCGATAAGGTATTGCTTTTGGCTGCCCTTAATACCCTACCTAGCTCAAATACCGAAAACGACTGTGCATAACTGATAAAAGGGTTAAAAAATTTGAATTTGGAGTAACGCGCACCTGCATTAAACACCAAAGCATTGTAATTTAGTTTGCCGCCCTGTACCGCAATACTTCCTGCACCGTTTGCACCGGTGGCCAGCGTATTAAAATCATCTACATCAATGTTGATATTTTCTACCCTTAGCCCTCCTTTTATGGTTAAATCATCTATTAAAGTTGCAGAGGCCTGTAAGTAAGGCGCAAAGTTTACCATATTCATATCAGGCACCCATAAACGCCCATCAGTTAAGCTTTGAGCGGTTTTATCGTTCATTAAATCTAAACCATAGTTCAATTGCATCGGTACCCGGTCTGTTAAATTAAAAGGTGTGTTCAGGTTTACCCTGGCGCCTTTTTTGGTAGAGGTAATGGCCGATTGGCCGCCGCCAAAAAACGAAGCTGAATTAGAATAAATGGTGTAAAAATCCTGGTAATACAGGTTCGCCGTTAAATCGGTTTTACCGAATATCTGCTGATTGGTATATTGTAAATTGGCATTATGATTAAACCTTGTGCCTTCATCTTCGCCCAGTCTTGTACCGTAAACCCCAATCGCTGGCGACTGACCATAAACACCTTCTTTGGTAATGTATTTAGAACGTTGTCTGGAACTGAAATAATTGTACATCAGCTGTAAGCGCTGTTTCGGCGTAAAGTTATACCCTAATTTTACAAAACCATTGTAAGATCTGGTTTCTCCCAAACCGTATTCAGGCGATAAAACCAAACCATCTGCATCGCGGAAAACACCGGTTTTTTCGAACATCCCGCTTACTAGGTAATCAAATTTACCGGTTTTACCATATAGCTGTTGCGAAAAACGGTAACCAATAGTGCTATCTCCTTTTAAGTTTCCGGTAATGCCAGCTTGCGAATACCCTCCAAATGATTTCCCCTGATCGGCTTTTTTAGTAATATAATTGATTAAACCACCTTCTGCACCGTTACCATAAATGGCTGTGGCACCTTTAATCACCTCCACACGTTCAATAACAGAAGGGTCTATACTGCGGATATCTCTTCCCCCTGCCCGCAAAGGAGTGGATTGCGGAATACCATCAATTAAAACCAAAACACTTCTGCCGCGTAAAGTCTGACCAGAGTTACCGGTTTGATTGGTTGAAAAACCTAATCCCGGAACGCTATAAGAAAGTATATTAGCCAAATTCGGACTAATGGTTGATTGCGTATTCAGTTCTTTCGCAGTAAGCACCGTTACCGATGACGGGGTTTGCGATAGTGACTCAGGCCTTCTGCTGGCCGAAACAATGACATCATTTAGCCCTTCGGCCTGCTCTTTCAAAACAAATGTTACCAAAATGGTATCGTTTGCAGTCACAGACACCGCCTGTTCAAGCAGGTCGTAACCCGTAATCGAAACTTTAATTTGCTGATTGCCTACCGGAACAGCATTTAGTTTAAAGGTACCCCTTTGGTCAGAAGTGGTTTTAAGGTTCTGCTTTTTAACCTGGACATTGGCGAAAGGGACGCCGTTCCCCAGGGAGTCGACTACTTTGCCCTTGATGGATCCTTTTCCTCCCTGTGCAAATAAGGTAATGGTTAACAGCATCATAAATACTGTGGCAAAAAATTTTAGGTATAGGTGTCTCATATGGATCTGAAAATTTCGGCAAATCTAATATTATTTAGACTCGTTAAAAATAATAATTCAAAAAAGTTGCTGAACTGGTGTTTAATCATGCATCTTTTTAAAATAAATAAGGCAAAAGATTTATTTTATCTGATATTTGCCAAGATGTTGGACACCAAGGATACGTACGCAATGATAACCGGAGCCAGCAAAGGCATCGGCAAATCGATGGCCATTGCACTGGCCAAACGAAATATCAATCTGCTGCTCATTTCACGCTCGGCCGATGAATTAGGCCTTTTACAAAAGGCTATTCAAAATGAATATGGGGTTGAAGTGCACATCATGTCCATTGATCTTAGTCTGGCTGAATCTCCTCAGGCTGTATATAACTGGATAACAGAAAAGAATTATGTTATTCAGATCCTGATCAATAATGCCGGCTACGGATTATGGGGGAAATTTGCAGAATTGAGTCTGGATGCTCAGTTAGAAATGTGTCAGTTAAACATGACTACTGTAACCGCGTTATGCCACTTATTGCTTCCAGTCCTTTCAACGCAAAAAAAGGCATATGTTCTTAACGTTTGCAGTACCGCAGCTTACCAGGCTGTACCCACCCTGGCCATTTATTCGGCAACAAAAGCCTTTATTTTATCTTTTACCCGGGCATTAAGGTTCGAACTTAAAGACGGTCCGGTTTCCGTAAGCTGCCTGAGTCCTGGCCCTGTTGATACCGGTTTTGCACACCGCGCCGGACTGGATGCTTTTAACAAAATGGCCGAGAAATTTAATATGAAACCTGATGAAGTGGCCGAAATTGCCATTAAGGGATTATTTGCCGGAAAAGCAGAGATTATTCCGGGTTTTACCAATATCATCAGTGTGTACGCCAACAGGATTTTACCAAAAGGATTTATCGAAAAAATGGCCGCAGGCATTTATAAGACTTAGTTAATGCGCGGCCGCATGTTCTCATCTGACTGATTGAATATGTTTAAAGTCCTTTTATACAACGTCTTGGTTCGTATCTCCACGAACCATAACCCTCATTGATCCTAACGCCTGGTCTCTCTGACCGAAATAAAATTGGGAAACGAGCATACAGTGGTTCCTGGCGGTGTGTAGTCCTGCTTTCGCTTATAGTCCTCGCTGCGCTCCGGGCTATTCCGCTCAATCAGGTTTAGAAACAGGGGTTTATTCGCCTTTCAAATTTGCCGGAAAAGCAGAGATTATTCCGGGTTTTACCAATCTCATCAGTGTGTATGCCAACAGGATTTTACCAAAAGGATTTATCGAAAAAATGGCCGCAGGCATTTATAAGACTTAGTTAATGCGCGGCCGGATGTTCCCATGTGACTGATCGAATGTGTCCAAGGTACTTTTATACATCGCCTTGGTTCGTGTCTCCACGAACCATACCCCTCATTTATCCTAACGCATGGTCTCTCACTGACCGAAATAAAATTGGGAAACGACCATGCAGTGGTTCCTGGCGGTGTGTAGTCCTGCTTTCGCTTATAGTCCTCGCTGCGCTCCGGGCTATTCCGCTCAATCAGGTTTAGAAACAGGGGTTTAATTCGCCTTTCAAATTTGCCGGAAAAGCAGAGATTATTCCGGGTTTTACCAATGTTATTAGTGTGTACGCAAACAGGATATTACCAAAAGGATTTATCGAAAAAATGGCCGCCGGCATTTATAAGACTTAGTTAATGCGCGGCCGGATGTTCCCATCTGACTGATCGAATATGTTCAAGGTCCTTTTATACATCGCCTTGGTTCGTGTCTCCACGAACCATAACCCTCATTTATCCTAACGCTTGGTCTCTCACTGACCGAAATAAAATTGGGAAACGAGCATACAGTTGTTCCTGGCGGTGTGTAGCCCCGCTATTCATTTCAAGTCCCCTCCGATGAAAATCGGGATCCGGGCTTTACATTGCTATCGGGTGTAGGAACAAGGGCTGTGTACCCTGCAACCTTAATTTTAAAATATTTTCAATTAAATTCTTTATAACATTAAAAATATGTTACGTTTGTATTAAATACTACTAAATCTATAGATTATGTATAATAAAACATCTTTGTTTTATTATCTTTCAGTAACGAACCACTCGCGAATGCGAATGTACTGTTGCTGCGCATCATTCTGATTTCAACTTATCTTTTTCCTAAATCTTTTAAACTTTTTACACATGGCAACATCGTATCCAACCTTTACCCTATCTGAGCAATTAAAGCCACAACAAATCGAGTTCTTTAACACACATGGCTTTATCCATTTTAAGAATTTTATCAAACCAGAAACCGTTTCTTCCATCATTGAGGCATCAAAACAGGTTGAAAAAAAATGGATAGAACAAGATATCAAAAAAATAAATGGTGTGCCTATCAAGTACGGAAAGGATCTTGATGGCTCGCCAATTGTACAGCGTTTTGCCTTTATCAACCAACAGCATCAAACGTTAAGCGGCCTGCTGTTAGACCCCAGGTTTAATGCCCTGCTCCAGCTGGCTGGAGATGGTGCACGTTTAGGTACTGAAGAAAAAGATGGAATGGTATTTAACCATTATATAAACGGACCAGAAAGCAAATTCAGCAAAATGGGTTGGCATACGGATGGTTTAAGGGATATTTTCTATGGCACAAAACTCAATCCGATGTTGAATGTAGGGATTCATTTAAGCACGCTGAAACCTGAAAATGGCGGATTAAAAATTATTGCGGGCACCCATAAACAAAGTATTTACCAAATGCTTTTCCGCAAAAAATATTTCCTGGATAATAAACCTGACGCCGAAGAGGTAGCGATATTACCTGAAGCCGGCGATCTAACCATTCACGACGGCAGGCTTTGGCACCGGGTGGCAGAATCTTCTGTTCGTGGTGAGGAAAGCAGAAGACGTGTCATCTATATCCCGATTATTGCCGGTAAATATGCACCAAAGCATGAAAACAGTCCAACCGTATTTTACCAGCGCTTTGCAGGCATCGTTAAATAGGCATGTTATTTGTACTGGCAATCAGTTACCTGGTCAGATCAGGGAAACTAAAACGGATGGCTGCTTTTTCAAAGGGTTTACCGAGAAGAATGAGTTTAAAATTTTATCGATCGGAAACGATAATGTTATTCGGCCTGGTATTGGCAAGCTATTAAATTGGAGGGTATTATTAAAGCAAAAGAAAACAATACCGGGATATTTTCAGATCGGGAACGTACCAATGTTTTGCATAAAAGCGAGCAGAAGTTCATCTTATTCCTGCTTAAAAAAGTGCCTGGATGGATCACCCCAAATATCATGACAGCGATTGGTCTGTTTGGATCGGTAATTGTTTTTATAGCTTTTATCTTAGGCAGATTTCATTCCAGATATGATTTATTGATCGGTATTGTAGGTTTGATCATCAATTGGCTCGGCGATTCACTTGACGGCAGGTTAGCTTATTACCGCGGGATAGCACGAAAGTGGTATGGATTTGCACTTGATATTGTAATGGATTGGCTCAGTATTATCCTCATTGGCTTAGGTTATTACTTTTACGCTAATGGAACTACACAGATTTTTGCTTTTTTATTCGTGGTTTTATATGGCTGGTCGATGATTATAAGTCAAATCCGCTATAAAATAACAGGTTGCTACCAAATCGATTCAGGATATGTAGGGCCAACCGAATTACGGGTAATCATTGCGCTTACTCTGATTACCGAAACGTTATTTGCAGGCAGCATTGCCTATTTTGCCGTTACTGTAACCGCCTTACTTTTGGTCATTAATGTGATCGACACGGTTAAACTTTTAAAAGCAGGTGATGCCAGAGACCGGGAGGAAAAGGCATGATCAGCTGGCCATCTGTAAAAGTTTTTCTCAAAGCTCAGGTATCAGCTTTTTCTGGAGGTGTTACCGACTATGGGTTAATGATCCTGCTCACCGAATGGCTGCATATCCACTTTACCATTTCAATTCTGATTTCGGGCACACTCGGTGGCATCGTTAATTTTTGCATTAACCGTTTTTGGGCTTTTAAAAGTAATGTTGGGTATTCCCGGTCTAGCCGTACGCAACTTTTTCGCTTTTTCAGTGTGGTTCTGGGCAGTATTTCATTAAAATCAGCAGGTACCTATCTGTTGCAGCAAAGCCTGCATATTGATTATAAAATCGGCAGGCTTTTAACAGACAGTATCGTTTCTTACGGTTTTAACTATCCGTTAATGAAATACTGGGTTTTTAAAACAAATAACTTAAGTGATGCAGAAACTGATGAAGAAGATTACATCGAAAGACTTGGTAAACAGCAGGTTTAATGACCGGGTTTTGGTGTTCCAAAGGCATGCTAATTTTACCAGTCAAACGTTTGCGCATTGTTAAAGTAAAAATAAGTCCGAATGTAGGCGGTGCAGCGACCGGATGTTCAAAGGACGAGTCTGTGAGGAAAAACCGTTATGTTGTCCGTAGCTGGCCGTGTATTGGATGCGCTGTTTCCCTACTTCTATCCATTTCCCTGATCATTTCTTCAAATTCCGGTTGTTTGGCCACATACTTATTTAATAAATCGATCTGGTTTAAGCCCCTTACCAAATTCTGCCCGGGATAATTTGTTTTATAGTAAATGTCACCGTTTAAGAAATCAGTGATAAACCTGACAGCCTGCATGTAAATCATAAATTTGCCTGAATAGATCAAGAACTGCTTCTCGATCGGCGTCAAAACCTGGCCCATTTTTTCCATATAGCCCTTGTAAATCGCGGCAAAAACATCATTTCTAATGGCGATTTTAGTAAAATCCTTTTCTTCTTCATTGGCTCTTGACAGATAAGTACGCAACATATCACCCACATCGCTGATGAAGTATCCCGGCATTACGGTATCCAGATCAATTACGCATAAACCTATACCGGTTTCGGCCTGTAATAATACATTGCTTATTTTGGTATCATGATGCATCACCCGTAAATGAAGTGCACCGCTACCTACCAGCTGTACATACTGTTCTTCTATATCATAATACCTGATAATCTCTTCTATTGCAAACTTTGCCTCGCTAATCCTTTCGTTACCAGCTTCTGCCAATGCTTTCTTAAACTGCGCTACACGTAAGGGTAGGTTATGAAAATCTTTAATGGTAGGCTTTAGTTTTTGAACATCAAAATCGCTGAGCCTGCAGGCAAATTCACCAAACTGCCTGGCGGCCTGGTAGGCCTGTTCGGCATGTATTACAAAATCGATCGTGCAGGAATCCTCCACAAATGGAAAAATCCTGTAAAAGTGATCGCTGATAACCACAAAATCATCTCCATTTGTAGCTTTAACCGGAGCAACGAATAAATAATCGGGAGCCGTTTGATCTAAATATCCTTTTATCGCTTTGATATTCTGAGCAATATGTTCAGGTTGCTGGAAAACTGCTGTATTTACCTTTTGCAAAATATAGGCTAAGCCCTCATGGTAAATTTTCCAGGTATGGTTAATTAAACCCGAACCGAAAGGTTCCATTTTACATTTTTCTGCATGAAGCCCATAAGCACCTAAAACTACCTGAAACATAAAGTTTTATATAATTGACAAAATTTTAGAAAAAAGCGTTCAACCACCTTTTAAATTGATTACTAGTTAAAAATATGCGGGTAAGCCTGGGCAATACCCGCAACCGAGACTAAAAACCGCTGTCGTCTAAAGCGAAAGTATTTTTACGGTCTTTCCATTTTCCTTTGGTAAAATCAGGAAACTTCTGTGGCATATTGCCCTCTTTTAATGATTTTGTAGAAAGCGGTGTAATTACACTCATCGTTACGGAATCATATACATCAATCGGTGTTTGTTTTTTCTGTTTTACGGCCTGGATAAATGCGTTAAACACAAACCAGTCCATACCGCCATGACCTGCTCCTACTGCCTCTGCTTCATATTTTTTCCAAAGCGGGTGATCGTATTTGGCAAACCATTCCTGGGCGGGGTCCCAAACATCATCTTTTTTTGATTTATGGTCGATATAAACCGATTTGTTTACATCCATCCAAAGTCCCTTTGTACCCTGCACCCTAAAACCGAGTGAATACGGACGAGGCAGGTGCGTATCATGACTCAACAAAACGGTTTCGCCATTTGCACAGTTGATCATGGTTGTGGTCACGTCACCGTTTTTATAATCGATTTTGGCATTGGGGTGGCCAGGCGACATTTCTTCTACATAAGCGGCCAAACCTTTGGCTTTAGAACTGAACGATACCAGACTGGTAAAACGATTCCCCCTGTTAATATTGGCATATTGCATAATTGGCCCAACTCCATGGGTTGGATATAAATCACCATCCTGATCAATGTTGAACTGTGTACGCCATTGTGCTTCGCTCAAGGCTTTAGGGCCAAACTCTACCCCGCCACCATAATAATCTTTACCGTTATTAAACAGTACATTTCTTAAGTTATGCTGATAACCGCCTTCCAGGTGTAACAACTCGCCGAAAAGCCCTTGCCTAACCATATTTAAAGCCGCCATAACATCTCTACGGTAGCAAACATTCTCTAAAGTCATGTATGGCATGCCTGTTTTTTCAGAGGTATTTACAATATCCCAATGATCTTCTACCGTTAAGCCAGCAATTACTTCGCAGCCTACATACTTACCTGCTTTCATGGCATCAACCGCCTGGTCGCGATGAAACTGCCAGGGCGTTGCAATAATTACGGCATCAATATCTTTACGATCCAGCAGTTTTTTATAAGCATCTAAACCTCCGGTATATTCTGTGGCAGCAGGTATGCCCTTTTTAGCTATAAAATTGCGACAAATTTTAAGCGAGCTTTCCTGTGTATCACAAATGGCAACAATTTCTACATCATCTCTTAAGGCACCTTCAGCAATATGGCTCATCCCGCGCGCACCTACCCCGATGTAACCTAATCTAACTTTTCCACTGTCTGATGATGCAAATAAACTTCCGGTTGGCAGGATGGTTAAACCCGCAGCCGTAAATGTGCCATTTTTAATAAATTCTCTACGTTCCATTGATGTTTTTTGGTTTTGTTGATTTGTATTTTTAAAAGTAGCTCAAGCTTTTGAGTATTACAAGATCAATAACCGCGCAAACGATTGACTAATTTAGTTTAGGTATGTTTTGTTATCAAATCAACGTTAAAATCTCCCTGAAAGCATTAAACCTATACTACCTTGCTGATGGAAGGGCATGAAAGTAAAATTCGATTCTTTTTTGGTGGTAAAAAGGCTTTTAATGCTGGGATACACCAGATAGGATATTTTCGTGGCAGCAATCCCAAATCCGGCACCGGCCACCACATCGCTAAACCAATGTTTATTGTTGTACATCCGCAATGTTCCGGTGGCCGTGGCAACAAAATAACCCGCGTAACCAATCCACGGGTTGATATCTTTATACTCCTGGTGAAGAAATTCTGCGGCCATAAATGCAGAAGCAGTATGTCCTGGCGGAAAAGAATTAAATCCCGACCCATCCGGCCGTTCCCTACCCACACCTTGCTTTACCAGATGGGTAGAAACGCCCATAATGGCAGCAGAGGTTACATATAACATGGAAGCATCAAATAAATTGTGTTTCCCTTTTATGCCCGATAAATTTAACGCATAAACTGCAGCAGCAGGCGCAAATTGCAAATAATCATCAACATGTGCAGCAAATAAAGGATGATCTTCCTGTAATTCTGCCCGGGTACTTAAATCGAGCTGTTTTAGTGCACCGTGATCATAAACCGATGCAAAACCATAGCCGGCAAACAATATAGGCACAATAAAGGCTGCTGGCATAAATTTTCTTTTCGGAACCACATCACCTGTATACCATCGCCTTAATGAATCTGCGGGAACATTTTTAAGAGAATCTACATTTTGGATAGCTTGCATATTGCACGAGGCATAGGTTTGTCCCATGCCATTAAGAATCAACAGCGCTATTAAAAAACTTTTCATCATTTTAATTTTAACCAAAACTATAAGCGAATTATGGAGAAATTCTGAAGTATGATGATATTCTAAATTTTTGAAGCGAATGTATATACCGGGAATATCACTTAAGCACTTTGCTAATAGAAAAAACAGTTCAAAAGTATACCATACTAACTATTTTTCTGGCATAGCCTTGATCCGTTTCCATCAGCCAGTATCGAAAGACTTTATTGTTAACAAAAAATAAAAAAGACTTAATAAATTATTAAACCAATTAATTTAACAATATCTTTAAGCCTAACCAAACCTTCAGGATTTCTTCAGAATTGAAACCTACCTTCGCCAATTATTTAATAATCTGCCAGGTAAACTTCTGTTTTGATCCATCGTGAATTATGAGCTTTAAAGAAAAAACCAATCAATTACTATATCACAGATTTGGACCAGTTTTTTTAGTAACGGCATTGCTATGCAGCATTTCTTTCCTTACCAGAATAGCCCTGTTGATTTACAGTGCAAATGCCGTTGAATGGTCTATTCCCAATCTTCTTAAAATTTTGTTCATCGGCTTATTTTACGACCTTGCCGCGGCATCTTTTGCCATCATTCCGATTGTGATTTACCTGTGGCTGCTGCCTTCTAAATGGTATGCCAGCAAAACCAATAGGGTATTATTGTTCATTTACTTTTTTTTCGTTGTTTTTACGCTTATTTTCAATGCCATTTCGGAATGGTTCTTCTGGGAAGAATTTTCGGTGCGCTACAACTTTATAGCAGTTGATTACCTGGTGTATACCACCGAAGTTATTGGAAATATCCGCCAATCGTACCCGATAAACAGCATTATGACAGGCTTGGTTATAGTCACCTCACTAGTTGTTTATTGGTTAAGAAAACCAATCACCACTTCTACTACCCATGCAACAGGTTTTGGTGAACGCAGTAAAACTGCCCTGATTCTTTTGTGCCTGCCTGTAATCACCTATTTTGGTGTAAGCCACAAATTAAAATACCTGAGCAAAAACCAATATGTAAATGAACTTTCGGGTAATGGTATGTACGATTTTGGATTTGCTTTTTGGAATAATCAGCTGGACTATAATACTTTTTATAAAACGCTACCAATCAAAAAAGCAGAGAGCATTTTGCAAAATTTACTTCAACATGATTCGACTGCAAAAGGCACATTTAAGAATACGTCCAGAACCATCAGCAGCACAGGTACCGAAAATAAAATGAATGTGGTACTGATCAGTGTAGAAAGTTTAAGCGCTGAATTTTTAGGTTCATTTGGCAATAAACAGCATATTACGCCACAACTTGATTCGCTTGCTAAAGAAGGTTTGCTCTTCAGTAACCTTTATGCCTCAGGAACGCGCACCGTACGTGGTTTAGAGGCCCTTTCACTTTGTATTCCACCTACCCCGGGTCAATCTATTGTAAAGCGACCTGATAATAAAAATCTGTTTACTTTAGGTAATGTATTTCGTTCTAAAGGCTATAACAGCAGATTTATTTATGGTGGCTATGGCTATTTTGATAACATGAATGAGTTTTTTTCCAATAATGGCTATCAGGTAACGGATAGAACTGCGCTTCAGGATTCAGAAATCCACTACTCGAATATCTGGGGTGTTGCTGATGAAGATCTGTTTACACTTTCGCTACGTGAACTGGATAAAGATTATCAAAACAAAAAGCCTTTTTTTGCACAGATTATGACGGTTTCGAACCACCGCCCTTATACTTATCCAGAAGGCAGGATTGATATCCCCTCGCACACCGGCAGAGAAGGTGCAGTTAAATATACTGATTATGCCATTGGAAAGTTTATACGGGAAGCGAAACAGAAACCCTGGTTTTCCAACACGCTATTTGTTATTGTTGCCGACCATTGTGCATCAAGCGCGGGTAAAGTAGAATTACCGGTTGATAAATACCATATTCCAATGATTTTTTACAGTCCGGGGCACATTACGCCAGGCAAATTCGAAAAACTTACGGCGCAGATTGATATCGGCCCTACCATTCTGGGTTATCTGAATTTCGGTTACGACAGCAAGTTTTTTGGTCAGGATGTGTTTAAAATGAATGATCGTGAGGAAAGGGCTTTCATCAGCACTTACCAGAGTTTGGGATACATCAAAAATAAAACCCTGGTGATTTTGAATCCGCATAAAAAAGTAGCTACCTACAAGCCCGATTTTATCAACGGCGGTGCTGTAGCCATACCGGCAAACCAGAAACTGATTGATGAAGCAATCTCCAATTACCAAATGGCTTCGTATCTCTACCAAAATGGATTGTATGGTTTTGAGACTAGTAAGAAACCTTAATAACCTGGGTTTGATATTTTTCTGTTAGCAAAACCATCTTTATAATTTAAATCGGTCTTTGAAATTGTGTGATGAGTATAGATTGTCATCCTGAGGAATAATTTATGGTATAAAAATCAATATAAATGACGTATACATTTCTTTTTTTGCCCCAGGGCTAAGCCTTGCCTCGGCTCGCCGCCGCCGAAGGGCTCTTTCTTTTTGATGTCAAAAAGAAACAAAAAACACCGGCTGA
>NZ_CAJYOJ010000035.1 GCF_913776295.1 uncultured Pedobacter sp. | reverse complement strand
CCTAAAGTTATTAAAGAATTGCACGGATATAGTTAGATCCAATAGAAGCTTCAAAAGAATTAAGGTCTATAAAGAAAAGAGAAAACCTTTGATGTACAGAGGGATATAGCTTAACTTAACGACATTGTGCGCGCGTTTCTAACGCGTGCTTTAATAGCGTAGCCATTATATCGCATATAGGCCGCGTTAAAAGCGTTAAAATATTCCACGCCCGTTAAGAAACGAGCGTGAGCATTTTTGACGATCATTACATAAATAAATTGCTTCAGATTGCACCTACCTAGTCTCGCAAAAACTATGACAGGAAATTATAAACTTTTGTAAAAAAATGTTAAACCTGCGTACAATTTAGGACAGCTATTTATAATTGGATATATTTACGAGCTTTAATATCCAATCCATGAAGATTTTTAGATTATCGTTTATCATACTGTCACTTTTATCATCACTAAGTTTTTCTTCTTCGGCTCAAACCGATACCATCAGCATCAACAGCATCATTACCAAAACAAATAAGGTATTAAGTGATTACCCTGCTGAAAAGATTTACCTTCATTTTGATAAACCCTATTACGCAGTAGCCGATACGGTTTGGTTCAAAGCTTATGTTACCGAAAACCAGAATTTTTTATCGGGCATCAGTAAGATCATTTATGTGGATGTGATCAATCAGAAAGATTCGCTGATCCAAACTTTGAAGTTACCCACTACCGGTGGATTTGCCTATGGCAGCTTTCCTTTAGATCAGATCAACTATAAACAAGGCAATTACCACATCAGGGCTTACACTTTATGGATGCTCAACAGTGATGACCCGGCTTATTTTAACAAAACTTTTTATGTTGGCGAAGCCATTGATAAGGAGCTAAAAACCCACATTACTTACAAAAATACCTCTACAGATAAGTTAGAGAAAATTGATGCGCGGATACAATTTAAAGATGCCAGCAATAAACCCTATGCCAATAAAAATGTGAGCTGGCAGGTAGTGACCAGTTTTACGGTAATTGCCAAAGGCAGGGGTACAACCGATACCAACGGTTATTTAACGATTGCGATGAGTAACGCACAAAAGGCCGAATATCAATTACAAAAAGGCGAACTGATTACAAGCATTAACACCACTGATAAAGATTTGGCAAGCAGCAGCTTCCAGCTGAAAAATGCAATCGTAAGCAAAGATTTTCAATTTTTCCCCGAGGGCGGAAGTTTAATTGCTGGCCTGAACAATAAAGTAGCTTTTAAAGCCATTAAAAGTGATGGTTTGGGTATTAACTCAAAAGGTACAGTAACCGATAATGATGGTAAAACCGTTGCCACCTTTAATGCTCAGCATTTAGGAATGGGCAGTTTTAACTTATTGGCAGAAGCTGGAAAAACTTACAAGGCTGCCGTTACTTATGCAGATGGCAACACTCAGACTTATAACTTACCTAATGTTGCGGCTAATGGCGCTGTTGTAACGATAGATAATAGTAATGCAGATCAGATAGCCATAAAAATATTAGCTAATGATGCCTTTTTTGAACAGAATCAAGGTAAAAAACTTTATTTAATAGCACAGAGCAAGGGCGTGATCTGTTATGGTGCACAAACAGCATTATCAAACACAGAATATAATACCACTGTGCTCAAATCTAAATTTCCAAATGGAATTGCACAGTTTACCCTGTTTAACGAATTTGGCAAACCATTAAGTGAACGATTGGTTTTTGTACAGCACAAAAACACCATGACAGTAACACTAACCAGTGCGGCAACTACTTATGGAATCAAGAAAAAGGTGAAGATCAATGTGGCAGCGAAAAAAGATGGTGCTCCTGTAG
Source organism: uncultured Pedobacter sp. (assembly GCF_913776295.1). Taxonomy (GTDB): domain Bacteria; phylum Bacteroidota; class Bacteroidia; order Sphingobacteriales; family Sphingobacteriaceae; genus Pedobacter. The sequence continues at coordinate 39,623 of NZ_CAJYOJ010000035.1, read as the reverse complement.
AAGGCAGTTTTTCTGTCGCTGTGGTAGATGAAACCAAAGTTCCTTCGAGCGAGGATGCCACCAGTACGATATTAACAGGCCTGTTGTTAAGCAGCGATGTTAAAGGTTATATTGAAAAAGCCAACTATTATTTTAATGCACCAGATGCCAGGAAAAATGCCGATTTAGATGTATTACTCCTTACCCAGGGTTATCGCAGTTTTAAATATACCGACATCATTGCCAATAAATTGCCAAAAATTAATTTTTTACCAGAACAGGGTATTGAAATTTCGGGTATTTTACGTCAGAACAATGGTATTCCGGTTAGAAAAGGGGCCTTGCTCTTAAGCATCCCTGATAAACGTTTTAACCAGGAAGGCACTACAGATCCGGTAGGAAACTTTAAATTCTCCAATCTCGTATTTAACGATTCATCGAAAGTAACCATTACTGCCAAGTATAATCCAAACTATAAAAACATGACCTTGAGCTTAAATGGTGCACCTGTACCTACACTAACCAGAAACTTTAGTGCAGCCGAAGAGGTTTTAAACATTGATAGCACTTTAAGCAGTTATTTAGATAACAGTAAAAAACAATATGCTTATTTACATACCTTGAAAGATGTTAACATTAAAGGCACCGTTGTTCCAAAAGTGAGCCATAAAGATTACCCGGCATTGAGCGGACTTAGCCAAATGGCCGACCATGAAGTGAGCGGCGATCGGTTTAAAGGCTGTGGTTTATTAATTAACTGTTTACAGGGTATGCTGGCAGGAGTTACCTTTGCCGACAATAACTTTTACGTAACCCGCGATTACAATCAAGGCAAAAAAATCCCGATGGGTATATTCATAAACGGTATGAATGTGGATGTAAACCAGATTAATACCATAGATGTTAACCTGCTCGAGTCGGTTGAAGTATTTTTAAGAGATGATTTAGGCCTGGTAAACCGCGCCAACAATGTAAATGGTGTGATTGTATTTAACCAGAAAAAAGCGCCTAAAGGCACCAGGATTTCGAAAGCGCAGTTGATGGATATGCTTCCTAAATACTACGAGCTTACGTTTTCGCCACAGGGTTATAACAAAGAAAAACAGTTTTACTCCCCAAAATATGATGTTCCGGCGAGCATGAACCGCAGCGATTTAAGAACTACCATTTACTGGAATCCTAAAGTGGTTACTGATACAACAGGTAATGCTTCTTTTGAATACTACAATGCTGATGGTAAGGGACAGTACAAAGTAATTATTGAAGGTATAGATGCCAATGGTAATTTAGGGAGATCGATATTTAAATACACAGTAAAATAGCGGATTGATGGAAAATGTAAGATGGATGGATCATGGAATTGAATTCTTTCCCTCATCCATCTCACCACTCATAAATTTTTAATAGCCTATATGGAAAATGTAAGGTGGATGATGGAATTGGATCCTTACCCATCCTCCATCTCACATCTTACATCTTACATCTTACGTCATTCTACTTCACCTCAAACGGTAACTTTTCTCCTTTTAATCCCGCAACAATATTCTCTGCAATAATTTTAGCCATGGCAGCCCTTGTTTCTTCGGTAGCGGAGCCAATATGTGGTAAAACGGCAACATTTTCCATGGCTAGCAAAGGATTGTTTTGATCCATGGGCTCAGGGTTGGTTACATCCAAACCGGCCCCCCAGATCATTTTCTCTTCTAAAGCTCTAATTAAATCCTTTTCGTTATGAATACCGCCCCTGGCCGTATTGATGAAAATCGAATTGGGTTTCATCTGCTTAAACACATCTAAAGTAAATTTATTTTTGGTTTCGGGAGTTAAGGCCGTATGCACCGACAGCACTTCACTTTGTTTCAACAGTTCTTCAAAGGATACATACTTGGCATTAATTTCCTTCTCAGCCTCTTCGTTCCGTGAGTGGTTGTGGTAAATCACTTTCATTTGGTAGGCAGCAGCGCATTTTTTGGCCATTTCTAAACCAATTTTACCCAGCCCAAAAATGCCGAGGGTTTTACCGTTTATTTCAATCCCTAATTCCGGCGAGGGCTCATAATTTTTCCACTCGCCCTGAATGATTTTTTTGTGTGCGAAAAAGGCTTTTCGCGATACGGCCAGCATCAACAAAAAAGCAGTATCGGCAGTTGCTGCGCTCAAAACGCCCGGTGTATTACCAATTGGGATATTTAATTTTTTAGCGGTATCTAAATCAACCTGATCGAAACCTACTGAATGTAACGCAATCACCTTTAAATGCCTGCAGGCATTTAAAAATGCAGCATCCAGTTTATTGGGACCTACACTGATCAATGCATCCTGATCTTTACAGGCTTTAATCAGTTCTTCAGCCGTAATCTGTCTGTCTTCTTGCCATTGGGTAACAGTAATATTATTTTCTTCCAGTTGCTTTAAACCAACCGGAGCAATGTTGCCGCTGATAAATACTTTCATATTCATTTAACAGCAAACCCGCAGCAGGAGTTTTGATTATGCTTATTTTACAGTAGTGGTAAGTACCTGATAGGTATTTGCACTGAAGTAACCCAGGGCATTATTGCTAATGTTTGATGTGGGATTGGCTGGTGTGGTACCCTGGTTGGGGCCGCGGTCTGACTGTTGGCTTAATGCATACCAATAGTCGAAAATATTGCTGTCAATACATTCCATTTCAATCCTAACCTTATCGTTTGTATTCAGTTCATCACTATCGTGATCGTTGTTGGGTTTAAAAAAGAGTTGGATCCGTAAATCGTTACCGTTGGTTAACCTGTCGTTATAAGCATAATAACGTCTAGACAGTACATCGTTTACATAGAGGTTAAAATGGTAGAAATTGACTTCATTAACCGGATCTTTCAAAAAGACTGCTGCTGTTTTACGATCGCGGCCAAAAAAAACATTATTAATGATGCCGATGGAATCCAATTTAACCACATTAGGCATTTTGGAACTAGCAGTGTAGTTTTTTCCTTCGATAGTTGCATTTAAATTATAGGTAACACCAGGCTCACCTTTCATTCGGTTAATGTAAGTCCCTGGCTTAGTTCCCTCTTTAAATATGAACGTATTTCCCTTGCTATCGGTTACGGTAACCGCAGCACCAGAAATTTTAGGAAAAATATTTTCCTCAGAATAGCCTATCGTTTTGCTGATTTTAATTTCTTGATCGATCAACTGATTATTAATGATCCCTTCAATAACAATTTGGGGATCGGCATTTTCCGTATCAATGGAAATAATTTTCTTACAGGAAACCAGGCACAGCGCAAATAAGGCAAAATATATCGTTATTTTTTTCATGGTATTAAAATTTAAAGTCCCAGGTAACAGAAGGGATAAGCCCAAAAAGCGAAGTTTGCTGTGCAGCAGTTTTATTCGGATTTTCCGGATCGGTAATAAATTCTATGGAATAAGGATTTTTACGCCCTAGCACATTGTAAATACCAAAATTCCAGCTCGATTGGTATTTCCCTTTTTTCTTTCCCGCTAATGTTGCACTTACATCTAAGCGCATATTGTAAGGCATACGGCCTGCATTGCGTTCGGTATAATAATAAGCTGGTTGCCCGCCAACGGTATATTTACCTGCCGGATAGGTAACTGCATTACCTGTACTGTAAATAAAGCTTGATGAAAATGTCCATCTTGAGGTCATGTTGTAAATACCAACCAATGAAAGATCATGTGTACGGTCTTGCCTGGCCGGAAAATAATTGCCATTATTCAATTCGGTAAATTTACGTTCGGTACGCGATAAGGTGTATCCGATCCAGCCGTTCAGCTTGCCAAATTTCTTTTTAAAAAAAAGCTCCATCCCATAAGCGCGACCTATGCCATAAATCAGTTCCGATTCTACATTCGAATTGGCCAGCAACTGGGCAGCATTTTTATAATCGATCTGGTTTTGCAGCCACTTATAGTAAATTTCAGCAGAGAGTTCGTAGGTATTCTCTTTAATATTTTTAAAATAACCCAGCGCCACCTGATCGGCAATTTCAGGTCTGATATTATTGCTGCTCAACACATACTGATCGGTGGGCGAACTGGAAGTGGCATTGGTTAAAATGTGAACATTCTGTGTATTGCGGTTGTATGATGCTTTAATTGAGTTTTGTTCATTTAGCAGGTAACTCACTGAAAAACGGGGTTCGAGGTTGAAATAGTTTTTATAGAATTTGCCTTTGGCTACATTTTCTGTGGAAGTAATTTCGCCTGACGCATTGTAGGTGTTAAAATTACCAGGCCCCATTAAAGAGAAAGCAGCCAGCCTTACACCATATAAAAAGTTGAGGTGCTCGTTTACATTCCATTCGTCAGCAATATAAGCAGCAGATTCTATTCCATAACGACGCTCTTGCGTAAGGGAATTTACCTGTGAGGCAACATCACTGTCAATATCTATCGGCGAAATGCGGTGCTGGGTGGCATTTAGTCCAAACCTCAGGATATGCTTGTTGCTGAAATACTGAAAATCTTCTTTAAAATTAAAATCCCGAACTAGTGAGGTGGCCTTAAAATTAGTCGCATCATTCAACAAACGAACGGTATAATTGTAATTATTATAGATCAATGAGGTATTTGAAAATAAGCGATCGTTAAAAATGTGATTTAAGCGGATGGTAGTGGTTACATTGCCCCAGTTATTCTCAAACAGATCCTTCACCCCGATATTATCCTTACCAAAATAACCCGAAATATAAATGGTATTTTTATCGTTGATTTTATAATTCGCCTTGGCATTGATATCATAAAAATTTAAGGTACTTCCATTTACAGAAGAATCTGGCGAAGCCCTTAAAAACAGATCAATATAAGTACGACGAAAGCTGACCATAAACGAGCCACGGTCTTTTACAATCGGCCCTTCTGCTTTTAAACGCGAAGCTATTAAACCAATACCGCCCTGAAATTTAAACTCTTTGTTGTTTCCATCATCCATTTTAACATCTAAAACGGATGACAAACGGCCGCCATATTGCGCGGGCATGCCGCCTTTGTATAAACTGACATCTTTAATCGCATCAGCATTGAAAGTAGAGAAAAAGCCCAGCAAGTGTGAAGAATTGTAAACCACAGCCTCATCTAAAATGATCAGGTTCTGATCGGCGGCACCACCACGAACATAAAAACCGGTGTTTCCTTCGCCACCTGATTTTACACCTGGCAACAATTGAATCGTCTTTAAAATATCCTTTTCGCCTAACAATACGGGAATGGAATTAAGCGTTTTCATATCAATTCTTTCCAAACCCATTTGCGCACTCTTCACATTTTCATTTTTACGGTTATTGGCACTAACAGTTACATCAGCCAGATCGTTTGCACTTCGTAATTCCTCATTTAACTTGGTATCTTTTGTTAAATTAATGGTTTTAACAATTGAGGTATAGCCGGTATAACTTACCGCGACAGTGTAAGTTCCTTCGGTCTGTGTTAAAGCAAAGTATCCATAATTGTTGGTTAAAGTAGCTGCATTGGAAGTACCGGAAATCCTTACCGTTGCGCCAATTAAGGTTTCGCCGGTACCTGCATCACGGATGGTGCCACTCAGGGTAAATTTCTTTTGAGCAAAAACAGAGGTTGCAAGAAAAAGGAAAGAGAATAATGCTAAGTATTTTATGGGCATATCGGCTACTATCTGAATTTTAAGGTAGAAACCAAATGTACGAAATTCAACTCCTATTATTAGATAATGGAGGATTTCTTAATAAATTTTGGGATTTTATAGATTAATCTAGGGATAAACAGCAATACGGTGTGAACGTAAAAGGTACGGGCTCAAATGAGCCTTACCCGCCTGTTGAAAGGTAATTAATTCGGAAGGTTCTTTAGGCATATGACAATCGATACAATTTGTGCTGAGCGATCCCTTTGCCAAAGTAACTTCACTGTGCTTTGTACTTTGGTGACAGCTGATACAGCGTTCCGAGTAAATCTTTAAATTACCTTTAATATTTTCGTGTGTATTGTGACAAGATTGACAAGTCATGTCTTTGCTTTTCCGATAACAATTGCTTCCCATTAACATAGTGTTTTGATTACCATGTACATCCGGATTGCCGCCGCCAAAACCCACAAAATCCTGTGCGTAATAGTCATCTAAATTATCACCTGGAGTAAAACCAAAAACCGATTTCTGAGCAACCAAGGCATTTCCGGAGTGGCACACGCCACAGGCATCCATCTTTTGTTTACGGCTTAATGTTTTATAAATGGTGATGAACTTAGCGGTTTTCTCAGCTGGATTTTCGAGATGAAAAACCGCATGTTGCTTGCCCGGTCCATGGCAACGTTCACAATCAATACCATAAAGCAAAGCACCACGCTCCATTTCCTCATCAGTGGTAATGCCTGAAGTTTGGGTTATCTTTTTATCTACGTAAGAAGCATGGCATTCTAAACAACGGCTGCCGATGGGACGGTCGTAATAAAAGGTTTGATTGGTAAAACCCGGACTAATGGCCCAGTTACGGATTTCAGAAAAATAGGAAAGTGGTAACTCATACAGCTTTTTACCCTTCCAATAAGCATAGGTATAAGCTTTTTCGCCCGAACCGAATATCATGTCGAACTTTTCGGCGCGTACTTCTTTCCCGTCTACATACGCAACCTGGAAAACACCACCAGCCCTTTTCTCAATAACTACCTTTTGATGCGCATCAAAGTTAAAAACATTAGCATCAGGGGGAAAAACCTTTAACAGTTCCTGGTCGTACACAGGTTTAGAAGTTAAACCATGTGCGTTATGCGCAAAAGATAGCTTAATCTGCTGATGGCACTTTATGCAGGTGGCCGCACCGGTGTACGCTTCACCCCTAATATCTTTTGGTAATGCATCGGCCACATTCATGCATCTTGAAAGGATCATGACTGCTCCTACAACCAAACCTAAAATAATCAGGATCCGATTTATACCTTTCAAAATGTGTTTATCCTTTATTTTATGAACTGAATATAACTAAAATTATAACCCCCATTAGCAGTCACCAGCCTGATTTTTTGCCACCCTGCATTTAAAGGCACATTTTTAATTTCGAAAGTGGCAAATTTTTTCATGCTGCCGGTATTGGGAACCACTACTTCGCCGGCAATGGTTTTACCATCAATTAAAATGGTAATCCGCCCGTTGGCCTGATCGGCTGCTGCATTAATTTTTAAAGTATAGTTACCTTTTTGAGCAACATTAACCGTGTATTGCAGCCATTCTCCTTGTTCGATATGGTTTACATAATATTTTTCGTACTGAAGTGAATCTTTCGCAATATCTACACCGTCATTACGGTAAATCATGCCACGGTTTCCGGCCGTTCGCTTATTGGTTACCGTATGGTAATCAGCCGTATCATGATCGAAATAGGCAAATCCGTTTTTTCCCAAATCATAATCAACCGCGTAAATGATGCTTTTGTTCTGGATGATATTCGCTTTAAAAGGCTTGGTTTCATTACTAAAAGGCTGGCGGATCATTGCGTCAATTACATCGCGGTGGATGATGGTGTTTTCCAATCTCGAATAAATGGCCAGCTCCATCAGGCCGCTATACACATTGCTATCTTTAGGTTTATTGCCGCCCTGGTTCAGGTATTTAACCAGCTCCTCATAATTGGGGTTCGATTTAATTTCCATCGGGTTATTGACTCCGATTTTCTTTAAAGGCCACCACGACCAGCCGATGTTATTTTTTTCCAAAAGGTGAATGGCATCGGTAAACCAAACGTTAGAGTTCTCGCCACTTTCGCCCAGCCAAACCGGTACGTTCTGCTCATCGCGGGCTTTAATGATGTGTGCTATCGAAGCCTGATCGTTATAATTCCAGTATTTATGAAAACTCAAGGCCATGTTTTTGTCCCACAGCGGAAAAATACCATTGTAGTTGTTGCCCCATCCATTACCTTCAATAATGATAAGGTGCTGCTGATCTACCTCACGGATAGCTTTGGTGATATCCACCATCAATTTTCTTAAGGGAGCGTTTACTTTTTCTTTAGTACCGTTTTTATCTTCGTCTGGATTACTGAAACCATAATTGGGTTCATTTATAATATCATAAGCGCCAATATAGGGTTCATTTTTATAACGTTCGGCCAGCTTACGCCATAGGGCTATGGTTTTCTCCTGGTTGGCCTCACTATCCCAGAGGTAGGGCTTCGACGGATCGCGGTCGGCTATGTTTAAATCGTTCCCCTGGCCGCCAGGTGCGGCATGTAAATCTAAAATGAGGTACATTTTGTTGGCTTTACACCAATTGAGCAAGCTATCGGTTAAGGCGAAACCTTTTTCAAGCCAGGTATTTTTACCCGTTACCGGTTCCTGATCAACCGGCAGGGTATAAAGATTATAATGCATGGGCAATCGGATAGAATTAAAACCCCAGCGTTTCATCGAATCAACATCAATTTTACGCATGTGGTTGGCCAGCCAGGCATCGTAAAACTCCTGCGTTTGCTTAGGTCCCATCAGGTCGGTGATCCTTTCGCGGATGCGGTACTGTTGCGATTCATTATTGATTTTGAGCATATAGCCTTCCTGCAACATCCAGCCACCCAGGCCAATGCCGCGCAACAATACGTTCCGGCCTTTACCGTCAATAATTTTTGTGCCCGATGCTTTTAAAAACCCCTGACCAAAACCGGCTAACGAAATGCTACTGAACAAAAAAACAGATAAGAGTGATTTTTTTAAAAACATAATTAAATGGATTGAATTTACCAGATATAAGTAGCTACTGAACCTTTATCGAGCGCTGCAGCGTAGGTTTTGCCTTTCAGGCTGATGTTAAATGCTGCAGCTGTTTTGCCTGTATTGGCCACAATAAGTACGTATTTCCCATCGGGTGTTTTAAATGCAACATTGGCCAAAGCATCTGGCTCGTTAGAAAAAACCCGCATGGAGCCCGGCCTTACAAATTTTGAGGCATGGGCAATAGAGAAGTAGGCCAGGTTACGGCTGTAGTCATCTCCATTAATGGTAACTGCCCCCTGGCACATGGAACAACCTCCCCTATCGGTATAAGGTTTATTTTCCGGATCTGCGGCAAGGTTCCACTCCAATACATTTTTGGCCCAGTTGCGCGTGGCACCGATAATTAAACGCGATACCGGATTGATGATATCAATGGTTGTAGCACCAGGCTTTTCTACCACCATTTGCTCAGAGAAATAAATATTTTTATCGGGATGGGCGTTATGTACATCGGTTAACGCTTCAATCTTTCCACCGTAAAGGTGAAAAGCAGATCCGTCGACATATTTTTTGGCTTCCGGATCATCTAAAATACTGATCGGATAATCTGGCCGATCGGCATTGTGGTCATAAACAATAATTTTCGTCTTAATGTTGGCTTTTGCAAAAGCAGGGCCTAAAAATTTCTTTACAAATAGCGCCTGATCAGGTGCAGCCATAAATAAACTGGGATTATTACCAGGATGCAAAGGTTCGTTTTGCACCGTGATTGCATCGATAGGTATTCCCTCCTTTTTCATTTCCTGTACATAACGCACAAAATATTTGGCATAAGCTGCATAATAGTCTGGTTTAAGCATCCCGCCCCTGGCATCATATGTCGTTTTCATCCATAAGGGAGGAGACCATGGCGAACCCATGATTTTAATTTTAGGATTAATGGCCAGGATCTCCTTCATTACCGGAATAACATCTGCTTTATCAGGTCCTAAATCAAATTTAGCCTGTTCCAAATCGGTTTGCCCTTCCGGAAGGTCGTTGTAAGAAAATACTTTTTCGTTTAAATCAGATGCACCAATGCTTAACCTGATGTAACTTACACCAATATGATTGCCATTGGTTGCAAAAAGTTCTTTAAGCAATGCGGCCCTTGCCGGCGCCGACATTTTTATAATATGCTGCGCGCTACCCCCGGTTAATGCATAGCCAAAACCATCTATACTTTGGAAAATTTTTTTATCGTTTATTGCAATTACAGGTTGTTTATTTTGAATTGTAGACAACTTTAAACCTGTTGCCTGACGGGTAAACAAGGCTGTACGATCGGCTTTGGTTAACCACACTTGTGGCTGGCTTTGCGCCATAACCGAAAAAGTAAAAGCACAACCCATTAAGAGTCCAACGGACTTGATAAATAGCATATAAGAAAAATAAGCAGATAAAAAACAGGAAGAAAGACTTCGCTCTCTCCCTGTAACAATTAAACTTTAAGGATATACAGACGCTAGTTATTTATTTAGTGCCACCCCACTCTTTACTTTGTACAATTTTGGTATTGTTTAACTCCGCTTGCGGGATAGGCAAGGTTTCATTTTTATTGGCCTGAAATCCTTTAAAGGCCAGTTTAGTAGGCGCCAGTCCCCATCTCACCAAATCAAACCATCTTTGGCCTTCGGCTACCAGCTCCAGACGTCTTTCTTTCATGATATTATCCATGGTAACCGCCACAGGATTTAAACCTACCCGTGCCCTTACAGCATTAAAGAAAATATAGGCCCGGGTACCTGCACCAACTGCAGCACCGCTTCTCAACAAAGCTTCGGCTTCCATTAAATAGGTATCGGCTAAACGGATCTCATACATATTCTGACCAAAGTTTAATTCCAACTGACCAACAGCAGCTTTTGTAGAAACCCTGCCAGCATATTTTTCAACAAAATATCCGGTATTATCATTAGCATGCTTGTATGTTACAATACCAGCTTTCTCCAAACTATCTAAATTGGCCACCGTAGGTTTATTACGCGGATCGTAATGAATTAAATCAAATAATTCTTTGGTTATTGGCATTACACTCCAGCCCGATACATAATCCGGTGCTTGTGCAGCAATCACCGGTACATAGTTACGAGGCCCTACCAAGATGCCCATCACATTACCTTCACGGCTGCCAACGTTACCCCAACCCATGTTAGAGGTGGTATTGTAACTAAGTTCTAAAATCGACTCTGAATTAAATTTATTTTTCCAGTTCCACAAATCGGCAAATTTTGGCAATAATTTATAGCCATAGGTGCTTGCGCCGGGTGCTGTACCATTAACCTCAGCAAATTCTGCCGCCGCCAGTGCCCATTTTTCCTGCCATAAATAAACCTTGCCTAAAACCGCATGTGCTGCACCTTGGTTTAAACGTCCGGCATCTGCTGTAGGGATGGTTACCGGAAGAGCCGGTAACGACTCTTTTAAATCCTGTTCGATCTGTTTGTATATATCTGCCGGCGCAACTTGCGTAACATCGAACATAGCAGAAGGCTCTATCGGCGCCAGAATTAGCGGTATATTTTTGAAAATACGTACCAAATCAAAGTAAAATATAGCCCTTAATGCTTTAGCTTCAGCAATATACCTTGCCTTGGTTGAAGCATCCATGTTAATGCCTTCTATTTTTTTCAATAGCACATTTGCACGATAAACACCGGTAAAGCCTTTACTCCATAAATAACTTGGGGCACCCGATAAAGAGTTCACTGTATAATTATTCATGGCCTGCATATCTCCCAAATCTGATGGAGAATCGGCACCAGCATAGTGATCATCTGATGCGGAGCTGAATAAATTAAGTTTAGTGAGGTAACCGCTCGATTGATTACCCAATTGATCGTAAACCGCTACCAAACCTGTAAATGCCTGTTGTTGCGTCTGATAATAATTTGTCTCCAATATACGCTCTCTTGGATTTACCTCAAGCTGTTTTTGACAAGAAACGATAAGCTGAGAAGCGGTTAAAAGGGCTGCAATAGCTAAAATATTCTTTTTCATTTTTAATTTTTCTTAGAATCCAACATTTAAACCTACCATAAACGAACGTGCCTGCGGATAAACGCCACGATCTACACCCAATACCGTTCCGCCGATTTCTGGATCGTAACCTGTATATTTTGTAATGGTCCACAGGTTTTCACTCATCAGATACACCCTAACTTTTTGTGCGCCGATTTTTTTGATCACATTTTCCGGAAGATTATAACCTACCTGAAGGGTTTTTAATCGGAAATAATCACCTTTTTCGAGATAGTTTTTAGAGAATTTGGTATAATTCCCATTAAGATCTTTGTCTGCAACACGAGGAACATCGGTTGCGGTGTTAGTTGGTGTCCACCTGTCCAGAATGGATTGTTGCCAGTTTCCATAAGTTACATCCAAACGTCTTAAACCCTGGAAAATCATGTTTCCGCCTACCCCGTTTCCGAAGGCAACAAAATCAAAGTTTTTATAAGCCAGGTTAATGGTAATACCATAAGTATATTTTGGAAGCGGGCTGCCTAAATAGGTACGATCGCTACCATTTATCGTTTCATTTCCATCAAGATTGGCAAATTTAACATCTCCTGGTTTTGCATTTGGTTGCAATATGGTGCCTCCCGGACCTCTGTAAGCGTTAATTTCTGCCTGCGACTGGAAAATGCCCAGCGCTTCATACCCATAAAATTCATTAAATGCGCGTCCAAGTCCGGTACGGGTAAAGTTGCCCATCCCTTGAAAGCTTTGTGCGTTATCTTCAATAAATTCTCTTCCAGGCAATAGCTTGGTTACCTTATTTTTCAAGGTAGAGATATTGGCATTAATACCTAAATTAAGTTCTCCGATTTTTTTCCGATAACCCAATTCGAATTCTATACCCGTATTTTGCATATCGCCCACATTTTCTGCGGCTCCACCTGCTGCACCCAAATAAAGTGGAATGGATGGGGTTTGCAATACGCCAATGGTTTTCTTTTTGAAGTAAGAAGCGCTCAAACTAAAATCATTAAACAAGGTGGCATCTAAACCGATATCTGTTTGATGGGTTTCTTCCCATTTCAGGTTTGGGTTTGATAAGGCAGCCGGACTCCATCCAATGGTGCTTACATCAGTGGTACCAAAAGTATAGTTACGTCCGCTATTAACCAATGATACGTAACTGAAATCGCCGATGGCATCATTTCCGGTAATACCATAACTACCACGCAATTTTAAGAAGTTAACCACCTTGTTCTCTTTCCAGAAAGCCTCTTTTGAAGGCACCCAGCCCACCGATGCTGAAGGGAAATAACCAAAACGGTTGTTGGTACCGAAGCGTGAAGAACCATCACGACGGATAATACCCGTAAATAGATATTTTTCATCGTAATCATAAGTTACACGGGTAAATAACGAGTTAACCACATGCAAGGTAGCATCGCTACCATCACCCTGAATATCGGCAGTTGCCGGCTTATAATTTAAGTTGGCCTGATAAAAATCCTGAGCAATGATGTTATTAAACCTTACATTTAAACCACGGTTATTGTTATCCATGTAATACCCCTGACCCAAAATAGCATAAGCGTGGTGTTTACCGAAACTTTTAGAATAGCTAATGGTATTTTCCCAGTTATAATTTAAAGTCATGTTCATCTCGCGATAGAAATTCGCCTTGCTGTTGGTATTGGAAGGACTTAACCAAAATAAAGGGGTGTAAGATTCAGAACCATAGAAAGCAATTTTAGTTCCTAATGATGACCTGAATTTTAAATTTTCGATAGGCTCAATTTCCAAAAAAGCATTACCAACAATGTTATGATCCCAACCATAATTACCTAGTCTGGTTTGATTGTAGGCTAGAGGATTACTCATTTCCTGACCAACGGGACCAGATATACCATAAGGAAATCCAGTTGCGGGGTCTCTTATAATATTGGCTATGGTATAAGGAGATTTGCTAATCAGGCTCGGATCGGTTTGAATAACCGGAGTAATTGGATCTAAGTGGATAGCGGAACTTAAAGGACCACCAAACTCGCTATTGGTATTACCTAAAGACTTATTAACCGAATGGCTGTAACCCAAATTCTCGCCAAAGCTGATCCACTTGGCAGGCTTAAATGTAGAATTCAGACGAATGTTTGCCCGGTTAAAGTTAGAGATAGGCGTGGATACAATACCTTCCTGATCGATGTAACCGAAGGAAGTATAAAAGGTTGATTTATTGGTCCCGCCTGAAACGCTAAACTCATGGGTTTGTCTGCGGGCATCGTTATTAAAAACAACCGATTGCCAATCAGTACCCTCACCATAAGCAGATGGATTGGCATATGGAAGTGTAAAAGTGCCGTCGGTTGCTGCGTTGTAACTGTTTGCATAAGCTTCATTCCTGATGGTAGCATATTCGGTAGCATTTAACAGTTTTAACTTTTTAGCAGGTGCTTGAGTACCGTAAAATCCATTGTAATTAATAGATAACCTACCTTCTCTACCTTTTTTGGTAGATACAATAATTACACCGTTGGCTGCTCTGGCACCGTAAATGGCTTGCGAGGCTGCATCTTTTAAAACCTCAATAGATTCAATATCTGATTGGTTTAAATAGCCAATACCGCCATTATCTACAATTACACCATCCACTACCCAAAGCGGATCATTATTGCCAGAAGATGCAAAAGAGGTAAAACCTCTTACCCTAACTGTTGAGGCAGAACCAGGCTGTCCGTTGCCACTGGCAATCGTTAAACCCGATGTTCTTCCTTGCAAGGCTTGCTCTACTCTGTTAATGGGCATCGATTCCAGGTCTTTCGCTTTTACACTGGAGATCGATCCGGTTACGAGTGCTTTTTTCTGTGTACCGTAACCCACAACTACTACCTCTGTTAAATCTTTTGAATTGGCAGACAGCGATACATTAACACGGCCATCAGCAGGAACCGTTACCGTTTGTGTGGTCATACCAATTAAACTGATGTTTAATTTTCCACCTACAGGCGCCTGAATACTGAAAACACCATTGGCATCAGTAGATGCAGCTTTTGTTGTGCCCTCTAGCCGAACGGTTACGCCCGGTAACGGACTACCGTTTTGTTCTGTCACTTTTCCTGTAACGGGAATGTCTTGTGCCAATAAGGCCAACGGGAATGCGAGGATACAGTAAATGAAGAATACGAACGTAAATCTTCTTCTCATAGAAATTACTTTTAAGTTAATGAATTTGGTTAGTTCATGATACAGTCTTACTGGTTGCTGTTTCATGAATCAAATCTATACACGTGTTACACAATAGCAGAATTTACTACTACTACACCAACCATACAGCAGCCTTAAAAAGGGCCAAATAATGAGAAGAATAGGCCTACATAAGCCCTACAGGATAGTTATAAAGTGCTGTATTAAAGATATTTAAACATTTACAACAGAAATAAACGCTTTTGTAACAAAAACATACGTTTAAGGCATTTTTTGCCGTGCAATTTCAATTAGGAATTCGTATAAGTTAGTTTCTGGTTTTAGCTGGAGTTTTTTTCGAAGGCGGTAACGGCCTACTTCAATTGCTTTAATCGTCACGTTCATCAGCTGGGCCATTTCTTTTGAAGAAAGGTTCATAGACAAATAGGCGCAGAATTTCAGGTCATTCTGGCTCAGGTCTGGATAAAGATCTTTAAGACGGCTAAAAAATTCTGTATTTACATGATTAAAATGCACACTCATGTGATCTAGTTCCTGGTCTTTCTTTTCAACATCCTTAATCAGCCTGATCAGGTGCCTGAAACTTGGCGAACTTTCGTTGAGGTCGTGGTTTTTAATTACCGCAGATATGACCTCCTTAATTTTGGCCAGCACCTTTCCACGTTGTACGAGGTGCATGGTCATGGTAGAAAGTTCTTTATTCTTATAATTTACATCGGCTTCAAGCTTTTCATTCTGCAATCGCACAATTTCTTTTTCATTTCGATCAAGTTCCAGCTGGTGCAGGTAACTCATGCGTTCCTGCTCCTTAATATGTTTCTTTTTTTGCCACCTGATAATGAATCTCAAGCTCATTACAATTACAATCAGGTAAACAATTCGCATCCAAATGGTATTGTACCAGGCTGGTAACACCACAAAAGTATAACTTATTACTTCCGACTCGTTACTGATACCGGTACTCGCCTTAACCTTAAATGTATATTTTCCGGCAGGCAAATTGGTGTAATCTTTTTCGCTTTTAATGCCCCAGGCAGACCACTCACTATCAAAGCCGGCAAGCTGATAACTGAATTTGATGTTCTTATCATGTTCAAAAAGCGTAGAGGCATATTCGAAATGGATCGAATTTAAGCTGTATTCATACGCTGGTATTTCGTGCAAATCCTGCTTAGACACAATATTCTCTTTGTCTACGAAATAGCCTCCAAAAACCACGCTGTCTTTATTCCCCATTAATTTTACGGTCCCCAATACCACATTTGGCCGGGTAATATTCTGAATGTATTTCTGGTAATTGATATGGTAAGCTCCTTTATTGGCCCCGATAAATATATTTTTGCTATCGGGTGTGTATATCGATTCGAAACCGCCAACCACTTTGCCATTTAGCTCGGGCAGGTATAAAATACTGAATGGATTTTTCCCACTGGGTCTATGAAAATCAATTACACCTACCTTTTTATTGGTTATAAACCAGATGTTTCCATCATTATCTTCTTTGAGGTATTGAATAGGTATACCGTTAAGGGCAGCGCCGAATAATTTAAAACGGCTAAACTTTTTGCTTGAGGCATTGTATTCAAAAATCCCGCTTGTAGTGGCAATGACAACCCTGTTTTTGATATGAAATACATAGTTATAAAGCTTGGTTGGTAAACCATCCCGATCAGAAAACAACGTAGTACGTAAAATGCTTTTATGATCAGGCCTGAGTTCTATTTTATATACACCGTGATAAGGATGCGAAGCCCAGATCTGATCAGGATTATTATTATCAGCTACAATAAAACGCAGCGTTTCGTTAATACCGGCAATTTTACCACCATTTATAAATCGGCTTCCCTCGTAAGTGATTTCCTGCAATCCGGCATAAGTACCCGCTATTACCTCTTTGCTCGGATAAACATGATCTATGGGCTGGTACATCCAGGTGCCAATTGAGCTGTACAGCGGAGTGGCGGTATTTTCTTTTACTAGAAAAGTTCCATCTTCATGCGCCATCAGGAGCTGGTTGTTAATCTCATCCAGTCCCCATACCTGCCCTTTACTATTTTTTACCTCTTCGAAATTGGCGGGAGAATAGCTTAAATCGGGCATTGCCGTATTAATTTTGGCATGGTACAAACCGTTAGAGGTACCAATATAAATGGATTTGCCATATTTGCGGAAAGCATAACTGGTAATCTGCTTATTGCGATCGGGAGAAATGCTTTTTACCGCACTGTTAATGGCCACATAAGCTATGCCATCATCGAGAGCCAGCCACATATTCTTATCCTTATCCAGCAGTATACCCCTTACATTATTGTTCTGCAAACCTTCTTTGTAGTTATATTTCTGTACCAGATCGCCCTTTTTATTCATGATGTACACCCCACCTGAAGTGGTGGCCACACCATATAAATCTGAACTGATCTGGGTCGCAAAATAAATCCGTTCATTTAAAAAAACCTGGTTTAAACTGCCACTTAAAGGTTTTAGTTGATGATTAATAAGTAAGAATAATCCTTTTTTTAACATCGAAACCAATAAAGTATCGCCGCTATAGGGCAATACAGCGGTAATACCGGAACGGTTTAAAATACTATCCTTACAAAATGGTTTCCACATACCATGATCGTAAATCATAAGGCCCGAATCAGACGACTGCGAAAAGATTTTGCCCTTTGCAGTACCCATAAACATCCAGTTAGTATTGGTTTTATAACTCTTAATTACCCCATCTTTATAATGTAGAATAGCATGTATAGACCTGAAAAATACCTCATCCCGAACAATTGAAACACCCCAGATATCGGCCAGTTTCCGCATATTTTCGGGCAATAGGTTTAACAGCGAGGTATATTTTAAAACGCCCTGCGCATTGGGGTAGAAATAACCAAACTCATCTTGTCCGCCTACATAAATGCGGTTTTTAGAATCGATCCCTACCGAGCGTACGGAAGTACGATTGGGTAACTTGAACAGGTTCCAGTAACGTCCGTTAAAAGTAAGCAGCCCCTCATTATTACCAAAGTAAAGGATGCCATTTTTATCCTGCTCTACATCCCAGTTCTGAATGCCACCATTATACTGCTCGTTATTGTAATTAACCACCTGTGGAATGCCTAATAGCACCTGTGCATGGGTAGAATAAGCGATTAAAAGGAATAATATAGCCAGTAAAGGTCTCTTCATTTGGTTTAGTGAAGGTTAAAACGCAATGATAAATATATAATTTTAATTCCGGTTAACCTTGTATACAACTATTAGCTAATTTCCTTTTAGCTGTGCAAAAGGCGAAAAAACTAATACTTAAGTATTATAAGGCGTTGAGAAAAAAAGGTTACTTTTTTCAAAGCCATGTGCAAAAAAAGTTTTTTAACCATATAAGAAATTTAAGAGCATGTAAGCTTATATGTTCTTATATGTCTTACATGGTAAAATTGATAGGGATCTTTTGGCGGTTGGTTCAGGCTTGCGTGCGTTTCAAAAGCGTGCATCAATAGCTTAACGATTGTATGTTTTAATGCGCACCATTTGTAAAGACATCTTTGAACATCTAATCTTTTTGCTTTGGTCTTTCAGCTTTAGTCTTCCTATTATTTTGAAGCGCACTACCTGTGGTTAATGGCATAGGTTCGGTCCCGCTTTCCCTGCAAGTCCTCGCTACGCTCCGGGCTTTCCGTTCAATCGGGGCTAGCTAACTTCTTATCTGCAAGAAATAAATATGGCTTTGGAATTCCTAATGAGGCTTGCGCGCGTTTCTAACGCGTGCATCAATAGCTTAACGATTGCATCGTTTTAGGCGAAACAATATTTTTATCACCCCAAAACATTGTTGAATAGCTGAGCTTTGGTCTTTCAGCTTTAGTCTTTATATCAACAGGCTTGCGCGCGTTTCCAACGCGTGCATATAACATAACGATTGCATTGTATACTACTCCAATACACTTTGTTACCTATTACAAATGAATTTTAATCTCAATATCCTTACCGTAGATTTCTCCCCGCCTGTACGGGCGGGCCTATCCGCATAGGCGGGCACATCGTTGTATTTCGATCGAAATGACGGATTTTTGTTTGGTATTCAACTTTAGTCTTCTGACCGCTGACACCGGACTTCCGACTAAAATCTACTTCAACAAATGCGGTTCAACCGCTTTCCTCCAGATCGCATAACCTTTGGCATTCATGTGCAGCATATCTTCTACAAAAAGTTCGGGCCTTAATTTTCCATCTTTGGTTAACATTAAAGGATACACATTAACAAAGGTTGTATTGGCCTCTCCGGCAAGGAACTTTTTAATCAATGCGTTAGATGCTACTGCTTTCTCCTTAAATTTATCCCTGCTTGGGCTCGGTTTAATAGAGATATACACAATTGGCACAGTTGGCAGTTTGGCCCTGATGACCTGGTATAACTTGATGGTGCGGTTTAAAACTGTATCGGGTGTTACCGTTTCATTTGGCAGGTCGTTTTCGCCCACATATAGTACAATCTGTTTTGGCTGATATGGAAAAACAATATCATTTAAATAATAGGTGATATCGTTAACAACGGCACCGCCAATCCCCCTGTTTAAGGCGTTGTATTTGGCAAAAATTTGCATGCAATCATCCCATTTGCGGATAGATGAACTCCCCACAAACAGCACAGGGTTTACAGGCGGTTTATACATTTTGTCGTACTTCTTTATCACCTGTACATCCTCCCAGAAGTTGGGTTTCTTTTGGGCAAAAGCGGTTATGGCTAAAAAAGCAATCAAAAAGAAGCTTAGAAATAATTTTTTCATACGAATAAAGATTAAGGCTCACAATATAGCGATATACTATTTTGCAAGACCATTTCAATCAAATTTATTACGCCCTGTTATTCAAAACCTAACAGATTCCAAAGAAAAAAATCGTCATTGCGAGAAGGCTTTTTCAGCCGACGAAGCAATCCTACAACGATCGCTACCTCGCGTCCGCATTAAGATTGCTTCGTGCCTCGCAATGACGGAGCTTTCTATAGAAATCTGTCATCCTGAACGTAGTCGAAGGATCTTTTGTGTGTAAATACATTTTGAAAATTAACAACCGATACGGTCTTCGACTCCGCTCAGACTGACAAGCCATCAAACTCAGCCTTAAAAACCAGCACTCAACCTTTTAAATTCAAACGATAAAGCGGCGATGTGCGCCAGTTTCTGCCCGGTAGAATGATCATCATGATTAACGTCCATGCCGTCAATCCCTGACAATGCATTAAGTGTCACTTCATGACTTAGATTACTTAAAATTTGTTTAACCAGTAAGTGATCGGCCTGACCTTCGGTATGATTAACAGAAAGATATATGGAAGTGATAATCGCATTGATCTGATAAATAATAGCCTGTACATCATAAAGCCCGTTAAAATCGATGTGTTTCCGCATGGGTTCCTGACTGGCCGAATCAATGGCTTCGCTTAAGGCCGATAAACTTAAATTGGCGTTTTTCCGCGCCATGCGCGATTGATTTTCATCCCTATCGGTGCGATTTTGAATGGCCACCTGCAGGTAATTCAAACTGGCTTTAGCGGCATCCATCATTTTAGCCTTTAGCTGCTGGCTGTCCCAAACGGGAAACAAATAGGTGGCAAAAATCGCAATTACGCAGCCCAGTACGGTGAAAATAATCCGATCGTGCACAATATGATCGAAATGCCCCTGGTAACTGCCGAGTGTTAAAATTACCGCAGGGGTAATAAACAGCACACTAATGGTATAATTTAAGCGGTTAAAGGCATAAAAACCCAATAAGAAAACAACCGAGAAAGACAACAGTACCGCCGGGCTTTTAATCAGGTAAACCAGTACCAAACCAATAACCACCCCTCCCATACTGCCCTTTAAACGCTGTAAATTCCGTTTCCAGGTGATGGAGAATTTGGGCCGCGCGACGATCACCAGCGTAAGAAAAAGCCAGTAACTGTATTTGCTGGGTTCCAGCTGCGCAATGAGCAAAAAACCAAACAGGAAACAGATGGCCAGCCGCAGCGAAAACCTGAAGATAGGCGATTTTAAAGTCAGGTGTTCCTTAATGGAAAAACGGTCGCCGGTAATAAACAGCGGGTAAGCGATGGTACCGCTTAACTCTTGCTGCTCCTTTTCCGGCACGCGCTCGTTGCCCCTGATCATTTCGATAATCCGCACAATGTCGTTCATGTTAGAAAGCACCTTGAGTACAATTTTACGTTGCGTTTCGTTTAAACGCTCCATCTCTTGCAATAACAACACACGTTGCTGTTGGTATTCGATGTTGGTGGCTACCTCGCCTTTATAAGCCTTTGCCGAACGCACGTGCCTGCCCAACTGCTCCAGCTCTTTGGCCAGTAATTTAATCAGGCTGGCAATTAGTTTCAGACTCGAACCAGTAGCCAAAGTTTTGCGTACCAGCGAATAATCATAATGCACCGCATTCAACTGCTCATATAAATCAATCAGTAACCTGGCCCGCTCCAACAACAGCCGGCCTTTGGGATTATCGGGGTCCATGGCGTACTTATCGGTGAGCAACAAATTGCGGATCAGCTCATGTTTCTGGTTCACCTTAATGTGCAGCTTTATCGCCTCTTTCTGCTGCAGATCGAGCGGCACATCCACATCATAATTTCTGGCTTTGGCATTTAAAAATACCGCGCTGCTCATCAGGCATTCGAAAATGGCATGGTGCAGCGAGCGGTAAGGCCGCAGTAAAGTTTGGATTAAACTGATCATATAATACCAAACCCCGCCCACCAGCATATAACTGCTAAAATAAAGTGGATTTGCAGGATGAAGCCCCATCACAAAAGCACACACAATCAGCGCCATGGTACCAATGAGCGAGAGTTTCTGCCCGTATACGGCCAGCATCGAAAAGCTAAAGGCAGCAATGACCACCACAACTGCGGTAAGGTAAACGTCATCTAAAACGGATGAAACCACCAGCGTAGTCGCGAAAAAGACCATGATACTCCACAGGGCAGTTTTCAGTTTATTCAGCCGGTTATCGGGTAAATCGGTCAGACTGATCAGCAAAGTCCCAACCCCTATTCCTTTTGCTGCCTCAGGGTTACCCAGGTAAAAGAATAAAATAATGGGCAATACCACGGTAATGGTGGTGCGCAGGGCATCAGAAAAGTACTCACCTAAAAAGAAATACGAAATGGTAGAGCCGATGCTGTTTTTGCCCATGAATGTGTTAATGAATGCGGATAATTGATAAAAGCCGCAAAGATAATAGATTTACAATGCATGCATAGTAAATGACTGTAAAAACCAGATACTGTTTTGTTCTTTGGACTTTAGAAGAGTAATTGTGTGTTCATAACTTAATCTTATGTGTTACTCCGTAGTGACGCTGCGCTGAACACAACGGAGAGGAGGGTGTGGAGGGAAAGGGAAAATGCGGCGTACGGTTTCCCGTATTGTCGCATTCTTTTTGGTATTTACATTAGTGGACTTAATAATAACTAATTTAATATGAAACACTTCAACCTCTTATTCTTTGCTGCATTTCTGATGCTGTCAAGCTGTACAACAAATTACTGCCTCACTGTTTCTGATGCAGAAACTCCAATATCCAGTGCGTTAGATGGAATAGATCAATCATCGTCGATAGCGCCGGGCAAAGCTTTTGTTTACGTAAGCGGTACAAAAAATGCATTTATAAAATATGGATTCATCACTGGCTATAGCGCGAAACTTAGAACCTGGAAGAAATTAAAGAAGCTATCTAAAGAACAAGTTGACAATCTTACATTTACGAATGAGTATGGTTACGTGTATGATGGAATACCTGTTATACAATATCGATATGGTAAACTAATCAAAAATAATCCATCAAGCGTATCTTCATCATCCATTTCCACGGGTAGATCAAGTAACTCATCAGGAGGAACCGTCCATGTAAAAGGTTATACGCGGAAAAACGGAACTTATGTAAGTCCACATACAAGGTCAGCTCCAAGGAGGCATTAATATTAATAACTTCAATTTAGCCTTAGCGTCTCAGGTAGGTGCTAAGGACTTAATGTGCTTTAAAATAATCTCTAAGGTAAAAATCTATCTATCCAAATTCTGGAAAGCACAAGTCAACCTACTCTAATATCCAATCTACTAAGAATGGTGTTAAATAAGGGATAATCTAGAATGTTTCCAAATTAACGATATTTAAGTATTTTTGTATTATATTAGTGTTGTACAATAACCAATTACTAAAAAAGTATTATAATTGAACATTATTTAAATTTTTTAATACGATTTGTTGATCATCAACAAACGCAATAATTGAAGATTTAAATCTTTACCCAAAAATGGCAAGATACCACATTCCTGCGAGGTTTCGATCGGGCTTCAATAGCCTTATTGAACTCGATAACGCATCTCTCGAATTACTAACTAATAGGCTTTCAAACTTTCCTATTGGAGGGGGCCATTATAGCTTAGTAGACTTCCTTCATGATTTACCTATTGCAAACATCGATGAGATTGCTTCAACGATTTATAGTTTCGGAAATATATTAATCGATAGGTCGAAGAATATTGAAGATATAGCAAATGGACTTGTTAAGTCTTATTTAGCTGATGAAGATAATAATGCAAATCCTGATAAAGAAAATCACTACATTACTATATTAGTGAGCATTTTCATCAGTGCTGTTAACGTCAAAATCTCTTACAAGGCAATGACACTTGCTACTGATGTGCCTAATATATTCAGAGAATCTAACATCATTTGTGATATCAGAATGGTTTTTGCAGATGACATAAGTGATGCACGTAGGAATGCAATAATATCACAACAAATAAAACTTGTTTATTCGGAAAACGGAGAAGAAAAAGTTCTATACGTTAATGCAGATAGACAAGATTTGGAAAGCCTACGCGATCAAATTGATAGAGCCATTAGCAAAGAAAAAATATTAAAAAACGACTATTCTGAAGTATTTAATATTATAGAAATAGGAGATTAATATGTCGAATCAAATTTTAAGATTAACAAAAAAAGATGAAAGTACAGATTGTGCTATACATCCTTTTGCGCCCAAATATGATCTAAACGAAAATTACGATGACCATCAGAAATTCGGAAGACCTATTGCAGAAAGCACCCAAATAAAATTCATTTCCCCATCTGAAGTCGATTATTTCAAAATTAGAAGTGGTGATAAAATTGAATTATTTGATAGGACAAAGGCCTTTCCGAGGAAATCAAGTAAAGGGAAAAATTATTCAGATTTTTGGACTACTCTATCTTTTGGATACAAACCACTAGAAGCATTCAATATAGTTATCGAGGAAGCTAAATATATGCTCGATCTCGAAGAAGGTTGGGATGGAGACATTGCAAGTCCTATAGACCCAATATTGTTTAATAGAGCTTGCAAATGTATATCTGACTACATTGAAGCTGTTTATAATGATAAATTTTTTGTAATACAGTCGCCATCTATTGATCCAGTAGGTGATGGCTCGATTGATTTTACTTGGAGACTAAATAATGCCAGAATGCTTATCAACTTCAAGTATGTTCAAAATAGAATATTAGGACACTACTATGGAGATTTACAAAATAACGAGATTCCAATAAAGGGGAATGTCCCCACTGATAAAGTTTATGAACATTTAATGAAATGGATGCAGAATCTGAAGTAACAACTCTCATATTAAACGGCGATTTTACAAATAACTGCAATCTTTATAGAAACTACCATAAGCAATTTATTAGAGATGGCATGGTTAATGCCGGAGCATTTGCCTTCGAAGGGGGAATGTCTGTAGATTGGGATAAATATACCTCACCTGATGAATGTATTATTCGCGTCGGATTAACTTACAAAACAGGTAAAACCGATTTTAAAAATCATTCCGATTTTGAGTTACTAAGTTTAAATGTAAAAGATATAAAGATGATTGAAGGAGTGTCCTCAATTAATTTTACACCTATTCCAAAAAACCAAGAAGAAATTGGAAAACCATATAATGTCAGTCATTCTGACGTATGGTTTGTAGATCCAGAATTAAGATTAAAATTTACTTATATAGCCAATAAGATAGAAGTAAATAGGGAATATATCGATAAAAAAGTCGATGAAATAAAACGAAGAAATGAAGCGATTGCATCTGCTAAAAAAATAGATTGAATTAGCAAACTATGGATATTAGTGGGTATTATCCTCTGCAAGCGCACTCATATGCCTATGAAATCTCAATTGCTAAACATAAAAATTCAGACACCTTGGATACCACGAGTTGCATTACAAAGCCTCCTCGAATTTCATCCTTTAATAAGCTAATTTTCATAAGATATCGCATTCTAAGAGATTGCTTCACGCCACCTTAATCCCCATACCCTTCGGTTCGCAATGACGATTGGCCGACAAATAACTTATAAACAAACATACATGTACTGGGCTGTCTCTCAACAGCCCAGTAGTATTTTAATCCCTATACCCATCTCTAAAACTATAATGCGTTTGTGCATTACAGATTACATAATCAATAATTTCGATGTTTAGCTTTGAGCAGGTAGTAAAACAGGTGCTTACAAAAAGCTCATCGAGGGGGTTAACCTTAATGCTTTTCACATCGCAATAGTTTACCACCAGTACACCATAAGCATTACAGGCAACAGCCAAGCCCGCCAGTTGCTGTATGCAGTTAATTGGTTTGGCCTGTTGCTTGAGTTTGTGCCAGCAAAAAACCTCGTGGTTTTGGTTTACAAACAGCACATACCAATCGCATTCTTTACCAGATGATGGTTTGCCGCGGAGCTGTTTTAAAAATTGAATTGAATTTTGGACCAGGTTTACATTAAAAGGCCTTTTGAGTCTGCGATAACTAAACTCCAGTTTAGCTAAAGTAATTTGATTTTTTGTTAGGTGCATTTTAAAAAAATTAAATACATGCCCAACTGTGTTCGCGATATAAATATAGCAAAAATTTGTAATTAAGCTGCTAAAAACAAACTAAAAGAAGAATTAAATTTGTATACAGATATATTAACTACCGGATAGACCCTGAAATAAATTCAGGGTGACGATCACCTTCAATATCTGCTAACAAGATTGCTTCACGCCATCACAACTGCCCTGCCCTTCCGTTCGCAAGGACGAAGCAGGCAAGTTAATTATTAATAACCAAACTAAGACTTGCGCGAGCATAGTCTCAAAGCATCGTCATTTCGACCGCAGTGGAGAACCCGAAGGCTCTGCGCAGCAAAATCTTTTACCATAGTTCAAAGATCTCTCCATTCCGCTGCGCTACAGTCGAGATGACGATCAACTCTTCGTACTCTTGGCGATAAAACGTAATACCATTAAGATTCCCGCATGCGCGAGATCCGATAACTATCGGATGACGAACAACTGGAGCTTAATATAAGATCAACCTAACTTTGCGATCTTTGCGCCCCCTTCTTCGCGCTCTTTGCGGTTAAAAAAGCTGCCTAAACCTTCCGACCTCGGTCATCCGACACCGGACTAATTCAACAATTTCCAAAACAATTCTAATGGAAAAGGATTATTATATAAATACACCAATAACATCAGATATGAAAACGAAAATAATAATCTTAATGGCTGCATTTGGTTTAGCGTTGTCAGCATGTAGTGGTAAAAAAGCCGATCAGGAAAATGCCGACAGCATGTATAAATACACCGATACCAATAAGGTGGTGGATAGTACCAGCACCGATTCAGTAGCCGATTCGACTACCAATGCGCCAGCTGATGCTAAACACTAAAAAATAATAAACAACAACTAGCGCTCATGCAGAAATGTATGGGCGTTTTTTGTGACTTAAGAAACAAGTCTGATGAAGTTGGGTTCGAGAGCCAAAGCGTTCATTTCTAGATCAATTC
Source organism: uncultured Pedobacter sp. (assembly GCF_913776295.1). Taxonomy (GTDB): domain Bacteria; phylum Bacteroidota; class Bacteroidia; order Sphingobacteriales; family Sphingobacteriaceae; genus Pedobacter. The sequence continues at coordinate 12,910 of NZ_CAJYOJ010000035.1, read as the reverse complement.
TCCTATAAATCGACCTCATCAAACTCTAAAATCATTTCATAATCTATATCTACTGCTTTGTACTGTTACGCATAATGCATATCTTTCAGTCAATTTAAATTAATGTGTTAATGAGTCAGCGCTCCACTTATATATGCCATACCTGTGGTGAAATACATAATGATTGGCCCGCATTGGCTTTCAATTCTCCTATGCATTATAATGAACTAAATGATCAGGATAAAGAAGCTATTGCAACTTTAAGCTCAGATTTTTGCACGATAGCGCATGGCGAAGATATTGACAGATTTATCCGCTGCACCTTATACCAACCTGTTAACGATCATTGTGAAGACCTGCAATACGGTTTGTGGGTATCGTTAAGTGAAAAGAATTTCGAAGCTTACAAGCAAAATTTTAACAACGAAAACTACGAAGTAAGTTATTTCGGTTGGCTATGCAACAACATACCAGGTTACCAGGACACATTGAGTATTCCTACAACAGTTTACACCCAGCGAGGCAATAATCGTCCATTAGTTATTCCACATGAGGATTTTGAGCATCAATTTGTTCAGGATTATTATGGAGGAATTACAAAACAGGAAGCTGAGAGAAGAATTAGCGAAATGATTGGTTTAATAAATGACTAAAGAAAACAAGGTATGCCTAACGCTTATCACCGTTGGAATGATACCATAACTCAATCAACCTTAACGCTCCATGAATCCATTTTCTATTACCTTAACAGCGCTTTGGACCTATCCTATTTTAAGCTTAATCTTTTTTGCATTAACTAAAAGGAAACCAAAAACAAGGAAATGGGCGATCAGCATTTCAATTGCATTAACTGTTTCAACTACTCTTGCTTTACTTTTTAAAGTTTCAACTATATCGGTACCTCTAAACTGGTTATTAGTTTCGGGTTTCTACCTAAGCCTATCGCTTATATTGTGGTGGTCGCAATTTCAGCCGAATAAATTCTTAAAAATTATCGGCACCTTTTTAATGATAAGTACTTTTGGAATAGGTTATCTTTCGGGTACACTTGGTATTTTGGGAGTAGGATTTATTGTCGCAGATTTCGAATCCGATGCAGAAAAAAAATTGAGCAATGGTATTATTTATAGGGAACATTCCATCGGCAATGTCATTTCCGATTACAGGGGCAAACGTGTAGAAATTTATAAAACTGTTGCATGGTTACCTGTTTTCGAATACCAAATAATCCAAAAGGAATATTACAACGTAATTACCTATCCAGAGATAAAAGTTAGCTACGAACCTAATAAACATATCATTCATCTATCTGCCAGCATAATTTCGATGAATGAAGGCGGTAGAGAAAAATGGGTTGATAGCATTGTTGTTAAATAATTGTATAATCTAACGCAACTGCTAATACAGATATAAGATTTAGTGAATTGCGAATGAAAATATTAACCTGTAATGATCATAAATGAAATGTCAAACAATTTACATATAAAAAAATTTGTAGCAGCCCATAACATCCATCATATTTTCATTCAATCTTTTAAATCACTATTGGATCAAAATACTTGTGAAGTTTTAGATATAACAGATAAAAATATATCAGTTGATACCGAAAACATTGAGGCTGAAGTAGGTGATTTAAATACCATAACTTTTAAAAGTACAGTCCATCAAAACAATAATAAAATTGGTTATTACAAATTGGTCTTTACAACTGCTGGCGAATTGATGGATGATTTTTTTGTAATTCAATAATGGGTAAATGTAATAGGTATTTTTTTTTGCAATGCTTCATAAAAGATTGCTTTAAGGTTAAGTCCGAAAGTCGGGAGACCAAAGTCAGAAGATAATGTGCGAAAAAATAATCGTGCAACTCTGTGTTGAAAAGTGGAAGGTCCGAAAGATAACCCCAAGGCTTTGCATTCTTTGCGCCTTATCTCTGCGTCCTTTGCGGTTAAAACACGACTACTTCGTTAACTTCTTTTTAATCCCTTCAGTAAGTTTTTTCAATTTCATATAACCTGCGGCTGTACTGTTCCTTTTATCAAAGTTGATCTCGAGCCAGCCCTTTTTGGCTTTAAGATTAAATTTATCACTACCATTTAAGTTTACAAACAGATCAATATTCTGATCTAATGGAAGTTCATTGTTCAATGCACTATCAAGATATTTCTCCAGCTTATCCGTTTTACTGTCGGCATAATTTGCCTCAAATTTAAAGTCAGACTGGTTGTCTATCGTACTTACTGATAAATAACCTCCACTACTATGGCACCCAAAACTTAAAGCGGTAAATAAAATTGCGATACTGTAAAAGATATTTTTCATTGTTATTGGTTAACTGAGGCTTTACCGCCCAAACTTCTGACCTCTGACTTTCCGGACTCCGGACTAAAAACTCAAGACCCTAGACTTCAGACTCACGACTCCGAACGCCCAACTCCAAACTCCCTTACCCTCCCGCTCTGTTCTTAATATCATCTGTAGCGGTATTTCTTGATCGGGCCGATTTTACATTCTGGTTTCCAAAGTTATAACTGATGCTAAAATTTGCTCTTCTGCTGGTATAATGGTTTACCACATTCATGTTAACATTCTGATAAACCAATTTTCCTTCCCAATGGTTAGTGAGTAAAATATCATCCATGCTTAAGCGCAGTTTAAGCTTTTTATCCATTAAAGATTTCTGGATCCCGGCATTTAAAGCACCCTGATAAATGGTTGTTTGCTCTACCCCGTTTACCCGCGGAGAATTTAACCAGGCACTCACTTCAATACTAAAGTTCTGTGGAAGCGTAAAGGTATCAGAAGTAAAAAGGTTCACAGCCGCTTTACCTGCGCTATAAGCAGCACCTTCTATATTGCCATCGTTAAATTTGTTATAATATACACTGATATTATTCTGCATATTCCACCATTTGGTTACTTTAACCGGAATATATAAATCGGCCGAATAATACCGCGAGCGCCCCAGGTTTTCGCGGATCACACTGATAATCCTTGTGGCATCGTCTTGTTTACTGATCTGCGTAATCATATCGCGCGTATCAGAATAGTTTAACGAGAAAGAAAGCTCTTTAAAACTATAACTGATCTGATAATTAGCCGTAAATTGAGGTTTAAGATAAGGATTTCCCTGATCAACCGCCAGTGGATCCATATAAAATACAAAGGGATTCAACTGCTGGTAATTCGGACGATCAACCCTTCTGCCATATGAATAACGAATATTGTGGTTTTCACTGATCTTTTGATTTACAAATACTGTTGGAAACAAGGAAAAATAATTGCGGTTTACCTGTTTTTGGTCGGTAACCGAAGTACCATTAGAGTGCGTGTGTTCGCCCCTTAAACCGATCTGAACCTGAAATACCTTCCATTCTTTGGAGAAACTTCCGTAAATGGCATTGATGTTTTCTTTGTACACAAAATTGTTCGATTTGCCCAGGTCATTCTGCCATATTCCTCCGATCAACTGTTCGGAGATAAAGTTGTTATGGGTAACTACATAGCTACTTTTCAGGCCTGTTTCCAGTTTCATCGTTTTCGAAATCGGCAAGGTAAAATCTGTTTTTGCTGCATAAATGTTTATTTCTGCATCCGTATTGTTCCTCAAGGTGGTTTGGTTGGTGGGGTTGCCGCTACCATTTAAATAATTGGCAAGGAAGTTTTCATCTTTTTTATTGCTGAAACGCGAGTAATCCATATCGAAAGTAAGACTCTTTCCTTTTTTATCGAAGTCGTGTTTGATGTTAAAATTAGCCGTTAAATTGGCCACCGGCGAATGCGAATTGGCATCCTGTAAAATATAATTCAGACTCGAAGTGCCATTTTGCATTGCATTGATATTTGTATTGCTCAAGTTGCTGAGTTTAGTCGTTACCGTATTGGCATCCAACATGACCCCAAAAACCGTTTTTTCCGAAGCATAATAATCTGTACCCAGTTTCCCCTGGAAGCCAACCCCCTTGTTTCTCCTGTCGAAATTTTGTGTTAATGAACTGGCCAAACCATCCGATAAAGTGGTACGGGTTAGAAACGTATTGTTAAACTGGGCTTTGCGTACCATTGCGCCATTTCCAAAAATATTCCATTTGCCCTGGCGGTGATTTAAATTTAAATTTACACCTGCGCGAAATAGATCACCCGGCGAATCAGGCATAATTCCTTGACCGGTGTTTAGTGCCAGCGTACCATTTGTACCAAAAGCTTTATTCCTTTTAAGCTTAATGTTGATGATCCCGGCATTTCCCGCGGCATCATATTTGGCAGATGGGTTGGTAATCAGCTCAATGGTAGCAATCTGATCGCTGCTCATATTACTCAATAGCGTGGTAATATCGGCACCGGAAAGGAAATTGGATTTGCCATCGATCATCACTGTCACTCCGTTTTTATTGTTCAGCTTAATCTGATCATTCTGCCGGTCGATCTGCACACCAGGTGCTTTTTCCAAAACCTCTAAAGCAGTGCTACCTGTTGCTGTAATGCTATTTTCGACATTTAGTACCGTTTTATCAATCTGGTGTTCAATAAATGGTTTCTTGCCCTGAACGCTTACTTCTTTTAACTGTTTGGTTAGACTTTCTATACCAATAGCAGGTAATTTTAAATCCTCGTTGATTGAAAAGCGATCCGTTTTTTTGCTTTTAAAACCTACCATAGATATGGAGAGAACATAATCGCCGCTTTTTAACTCGTCGACGCTAAACTCACCGTCTATATTAGTTGATACACTTTTGGCAATAGTGGTATCCGGATAATTCAGCACCCGAACCACCGCAAACGACACCGGGACCGTTTTTTCATCTACAATTTTTCCGGAAAGTTTATTTAATTTTTGGGCAAAAGAAGCCCCACACACCACCAGGCATGCCATTAGCGTTAATAATGTTTTCATGGTTTTTTCTTTTTAAATTTTACGTCATCTCGACTGAAGTGAAACGGAACGCCTGCCCGTACAGGCGGGGAGAGATCTGTTTAAATAGATTTCTCGGCTGCGCTGCACTCCGCTCGAAATGACGAATATTATTATGGCGCTATCCCCAACTCTCCTTTAACCTCCCTGATCCTGTTTGAAACGGAATCCTGATAAATCACATCATCAGTTTTATTCTTTTGTAACAATTCTAAATCGTATAATTCCCCTTTTAGCTTTTGCCTTTTTAATGCTTCTTCTTTTAATTTCGCAACGCATTTCAGCCCATCATCCGTCATCACCCAAACACTGTAATCATTTTGGTCATTTTCGCTGTCGTTACACTCCCAGGCCCAGTAGTTATTCACGTAGCGATAAATATCCTGCTTTAAAATTAGTTTGGTTCCCACGGGGATTTCAAGAGTTAACCGTACTTCCTGGTTTCTCCAAATGCTTCCCTTTCTCAATTGGAACCTCGGACTAAAAACCAGCTCCGAATCTTTCATTATATAATTGTAGCTGATGTTCTGTGCATTTTGCAAGGCGCTTTGAAAGGTTTTGCCCTGCGATTCATATTTTTGTGTTAAACGGGTAATACCGTTTTCGCTTTTGTTGATATCGATACGGATCCGGCTTGGCGAAACAAATGGTCCGTCTTCCATGTCATCAACCACAATCTGATGGCGGTTGTTGGCATCAATGTGGTAAGCTAAGCTGTCTTCTTTAGTGAAATATTTGCTTTTATCGATGTTCAAAGTATAAGTAGGAAAAGATTTCAGGTCGGTTGTTTGTGTTAACTCCGCATGCTGTTTAAATTCAGATAAAATCTTTGCGACATGGTAGCCTGTAACTGCCACACCTCCCAACCAGATAATCAACAAGGCAAAAGAAAGTGTTTTATTAGTTATCTGTTTGTTAAAGGCAATTCTGATCGAGAATAACACCAAAGCCAAAACCGGTACAAAACATACGACAAATGCACCTAACAAAATCATCCCTCTATTACTTTCATTAACAATGGAGAATGGGAAATATTCGTAAATGCTTGCATCCCAAAACCCTTGGAATACTGCTGTACCAATAATTAATGCCAGTAAAAACAGTACGCCAGCTACGACGATCAGACCAGCGATTACTTTAAAAATTACCTTTCCGGTACCTGATATAAAACGGCCAAACCATTCGAAAAACTCGCCGATAAAAATCCCGAAACGTGCGAATAAAGGTTGTGCATGTTTATTTACTTCAGTTAAACGTTCTTTAACAGCCTGTAGTTCTTCATCCAGGTTCTTTTGAAATCCCTGAAGGTTGGCAGGTTCGCCCTTCATTTCCATTTTTTCTACACGCGATTTGGCTTTTGGCATAATGATCCACAGTATGGCATAAACCAATAAGCCGAATCCCCCGGCTAAGCTGATCAGTACTGTTGCTAACCTGATCCATTTCGGATCTGCGTTTACAAAATGTGCAATACCCGCGCAAACACCCGCTACCACCCGGTCGTCCATATCGCGGTAGAGTTTTTTCTCTGTATATTGATATTGATAGTGGTTATCGATTATAGGTTCTTCCCCACCTTCTGCTGTATTGTCAAAATCCTGAACCCTGCCCATTTGTGCAATTACCGAATTTACATTGGCTGAATCTACTACCTGTTTTTTCTGTTCTTCCAGTTGTTCAGTCAACAGTTCGGCAATCCGGTTTTCAATATCCGTTACAATTTCGAGGTCGTCGGCATGGTTGGCAAAATATTGTTTTACTTCGTTCAAGTATGCTTTTAAGAGCTCGTAAGCACTTTCTTCAATGTGAATAATCGTGTTTCCTATATTGATGATGATGGTCTTTTCCATTTCTGTTTTTACTAATTATGAATTGGCTCCTTTTTGTGAAACACCTACAGCATAAGCCAGCTCCTGCCAGGTTTGATCTAATTGTGATAAAATGCCCCGACCATCTTCGGTTAAGGTATAATATTTACGCGGTGGGCCTGAGGTAGATTCTACCCAGTTGTAGCTTAACAAACCGTTGTTTTTAAGCCTGGTTAATAATGGATATAAGGTGCCCTCAACCACCAACAGCTTTGCCGATCTTAATTCGGCAATAATATCCGAAGCATATATTTCGCCCCGTGAGATGATGGATAAAACACAGTATTCCAGAATCCCTTTCCGCATTTGCGTTTGCGTATTTTCTGCTATCATATAACAAAGATATATGTTTTGTACACTACCATGCAATACATAGTACTAAAATAATTCAGAATTAAATCATAAATAACTGATTATTAGATAAATAATTTTAGTTAAAATTTTGTGTTTTGGAAAAAAATTAGTAGAATATAAGAATTTTCGATTTTTTTTTGAAAAGCAAGGTCTGGTAATATATTGGTTTCTGCAGTCCTGCTATCACCTATAGTCCCGATTTAGATACCGGTTTAAATATAAAATATTTGATAAAATCGGGAGCTATCTGGTTCTATCAGGTTTAGTTGGAGAGGGCTGATATTATTATTTTGGGTTTTGGAACAGCCCCTTGTAGATAAACCCGACAGAGCGGGTAGCCCACAGTGAAGCAAAGCGTAACGAGGACTACAAGCGATGGCGGGACTACAGTACCTATGAAAAACAGCACGTACATTTTCAAAAACTGCTTTATGTTCTCTAAAGTTAGCCGGTGCATATCTGATTTTAGGTTTACAGGAATTAAACATATAAATACTATAGATTTAATATATTTTAATAATTTTGCAGCTTCTTAACTTATTTTCATGAAAAAATCTATTGCCAGCATTGTTGCCGAGGCGAATGAAAGCGGCGAAGGAACGCTTAAAAGAACCTTAGGCCCAATAAACCTGATTTTAATTGGTGTAGGCTTAACGCTTGGTGCAGGTTTATTTTCCATCACAGGCCTAGCAGCAGCCAATCATTCCGGTCCAGCGGTAACCTTATCATTTGTAATTGCGGCTTTAGGCTGTGGTTTTGCAGCATTATGTTATGCTGAATTTGCCTCTATGATTCCCGTGGCAGGCAGCGCCTATACCTATTCTTATGCCACCATGGGCGAGCTTTTCGCCTGGATTATCGGCTGGGATCTGGTACTGGAATACTCTGTAGGTTGCGCTACAGTAGCCATTAGCTGGTCGCAATATTTAACCAGGTTTTTAGCCAGCCTGCATATTTATCTTCCTCCACAGCTAACCCTTTCCCCTTTTGAAACCGCTAAACTTGCTGACGGTTCTACCGTTCATGGCATCATCAACATCCCCGCGGCATTGGTTGTGGTATTGATGACGGCCATACTGATTCGCGGCACAAAAGGCTCTGCAATTGTAAATGGGATTATTGTTTTTCTTAAAGTGGGCGTAGTGTTGGTTTTTATCGCTTTGGGCTGGCAATATATCGATCCCACAAATTATCATCCTTACATTCCAGAAAATACCGGAACCTTTGGTCAGTTTGGATGGAGCGGCGTTTTACGCGGTGCAGGTTTGGTATTTTTTGTATTCATCGGTTTCGATGCCGTTGCGGCCTCCGCACAGGAAACCAAAAATCCGGCGCGCGATTTACCCATCGGTATCATTGGCTCGCTGTTGGTTTGTACGGTTTTGTTTGGATTATTCGGACATGTAATGACCGGGCTGGCTAATTATAAAGAATTTGCCAATAGTGGTGCACCGGTAGCCATAGCCATCGAAAAAACACCGTATGCCTGGTTAAGCCAGGCCATTATTCTGGCCATTCTGATCGGTTATACGTCCGTAATCCTGATCGATTTAATGGCACAATCCCGGATGTTTTATTCCATCAGCAAAGACGGATTGTTACCAAAAATGTTTTCTGATGTGCATGCAAAATTTAAAACACCCTATAAATCTAATATTATCCTTTGTCTATTTATCGGCCTCTTTGCTGCATTTGTACCGATGAACGTGGTAGGTGAAATGACCAGTATCGGCACCTTACTGGCGTTTTTAATGGTTTGTGTAGGCATCCTGATCTTAAGAAAAACAAATCCTGAAGCCAAACGCCCATTTAAGGTTCCTTTGGTGCCATTAATCCCAATTTTGGGCATTTTAACCTGCATCGCCATGATGGTATTTTTACCTTGGGAGACCTGGTTAAGACTTGCCATTTGGTTGATTATCGGCTTAGCCATTTACTTTGGTTATGGCAAACAGCACAGTAAATTGAATCATGCAGAAAAACCGGACAAAGACCTGCAATAAAAACATTTACTATACACATGGATCAATCGGGATGTAGGCAATATCCAACAGCCCGATTGACCTCATTAATGATGAGCTGTATTTACAACCATATAAATATCAATTCATTAAGAAAAATTATTAGTTTTCCACATTTTAACATTTCTTTTAGATATTGGCTTGGGATTTGTCCTAATAAAATCGAACCTATTAAAAACATCATCCCATGATTATTAAATTAGACACATCGATTTTCAGGCTTTCGAGGCATAAAGCTGAAACCATCAAAAAAGTTGCCACACCACTTACCAGAGATCAATGGATTACTGCGGATAGAATTGTGATGGCAGTGATGTTTATTGTCACAATTATTGGTGCCATACTATTTTAATTTCCGATGATTGATCAAAAATCTTCAGAAATCAATTCTTTATTAATCATTACTGCAGCCATTGTTCCGGCAGCTGTAACGATAGACAACGACCTCAACAGGGTAGTACAATCTCCTGCGGCATAAACGCCTTCGGCAGTGGTTTGCTGCTGCTCATTTACCTTTATAGTTTTCAAATCTGTTAATTCAAATCCAAGTTGTGCGCTAAAGTTTACGTGCTGTTCAACATCGGGCTTTACATATATTGCCTTCAAGTTTAATCTCTCTGCGTTTTTGAAAACAACATTTTCAAGCTGACCGTTGTGGTGTTCCAGTTCCATCACTTCCTCTTCCAAAATCGTAATCGATTTAGACTTCAGTTTTTCAGTCTGTTCTGTATTTAATTGTGATTTGCCATTAGTTAAAATGGTTAAATCTTTATTCCAAAGATGAAGGTTTTTAGCCATTTCGAAAGCATGCTCACCATTCATTAACAGACCTATTTTTTCATTCTTAACCTCATAGCCGTGGCAGTAAGGGCAGTGTATTGCCGAAATGGCCCAGCACGCTGCCAATCCTTTAATATCAGGCAACACATCTTTTAAACCTGTGGCCAGTAAGATTTTCCTGGCCGTAAAACTTCCCGCACTTTCTACTTCAATACTAAACCCTCCAACTATGCGCACAGCTGAAATGGCTTCTCCTTCCAAAAACCTGACAGTCGGATACTTCAACACTTCTTCTTTTGCCCGTTTGGCAAGATCAGCAGGCCGATCGCCATCGTGTGTTAAAAAATTATGGGAATGCGGCGTCTGTCGGTTGCACGGCTTACCAGCATCTATCACGAGAACATTCCGGGTGGAACGCCCTAAAGTTAATGCGGCAGACAAACCCGAATAGCTGCCGCCAATTATAATTACATCAAAATCCATACGCTTATCTTTTAAAACAAAGATCAGCATTCAAATACCAAATGCAACATTGATGCATTATATTAATGTCATTTTATTTTTTTATGAATAACTGCTTTTATAAAATCACGATAGTAAAAGCGCTGTTCCAAAATTTGATAACCCCTGTTCAAAAAATAAGGATCCATGTCTATGAGTTGATTGGCTTCTACAATTCCAAGTAATTTAAAAAAGCTATACATCGATTTAAGCAGCAACCATTTCCACCAGTTCCCAACGCCTTTATCAAGCGAAAAATCGACTATTAACCATTGTCCGCCACCTCTCAAATACGAATTTAATTGTTCAAATACTTTCGCAGCCCGTTGTTCAGCAAAATTATCGAAAAGGAATGGAGTTAAAACGACATCAAACAATACATCGGTGTTAAAATTCTCAATACCCAGATTCACAAATTCCACCTGATTGTTTTTATAATCCCGCTTTTGAGAAAGCGCCAGCATTTTAGCTGAAATCTCCACGTAAACAATCTTTAAGCCGCCTGGATGTATTTTGGCAATTTCTTCTAAAATCCATCCTGTTCCGCCACCTGCAATTAAAACTTCGCTATTTTTTGGAATATGATGAAGTTGATCGACCTGAGCATTAACCTGCGATTTAAAAAACACCAAACGGCTTAAGGTATCGTAATGGTTGGCTATTTTATCGTAGTTGTTGTTCATTTGGTTAATCGCTTAATCGTTGAAATTGGTTAATTGAGTCTGACATTAGCTTCATAGAGTTATTTGTTTAAAGGCACAAATTGCCTAACTGAATATAACCATCAATTAACCAGTTAAACAATTTCATCAGTTAACCCCTACCTTACAAACTGCATTCCTATTATTCCGCATATGGCCTTAAATAAAATCAGTCCATCAATTACCATCAGATAATACAGGATATTTTTCCTTCTATGCATGGAATAAGCAATATAAATCGTCAATATGAAGGGGAGAACATTGAATAAAACCTGTGGTATTCCAAAACCTTTGTAACCGGCGAATACGCCCAAAGAGATTAAACCAATAATTAAAAGCGGAATCAATATATTAAAAATGGTCCTTCGTAAACCATAACGTACCACAAATGTCCGCAGGTGTTTATTTGCATCGGTAGGATAATCCTTAATATCGAAAATGATGGCGTTTACAGTGCAAAACATCCAATTTTTAACAAACAACCAGGTCCACAATACCGAATCGTGATAACCTATTCCCGTTTCAATTTTAAGCATAATTAAGGGCAGTACATTGGCACAACAGGCCCATACAAAGCCAATAACGAAAGCTTTAAGCCAACCGGTATTTCGGAGATTGAACTTAATAAAAGATTTCGGGAGTAAACCATAATACAAGCCGCCTGCAATAACAATAATAATTATGGCTAACCAATAAGTCAGCGGGAGGGCCAGAATATGCTGAAAGTTCTGATCGAGCAAGTTAATGGCCAGCAGCATGCAAATAATAAAAAGTACAGCCTGACTCCAGTTAATAAAAGTTTTATGTTTGAAATACCACTGGGTACGCGGATTGGTAGTGGAGGGCGCTGTAGAGACCTTATTGTAAGCGTAAGTATAATAAATGGTGGGTGCAAGAAACAGCAACAGGTAATAATTGAGAGAATTAAATGGGAGCCTTAACTGAAGGGTAGCCTCAAGCGTAAGGGCTACTGCCAGGATTCCTACAAAGTAGTTTCCAAAGAAAATAAACCTGATTATTTTACCGAACATTAAAATTTGATTTTCGTTAGCAATTTCGGATATATTATTGAATATGGTAAACAATAAAAACGATTTTCTGCTACCTTAGGGCTACAAAAAATATTTTCCAAAAAACCTCAACCGACAAAAATATGGAAGACACCGAAAACCAGACTACAACACGCGACACCTCACCAAAGGTGACAGGAATTGGCGGCATTTTCTTTTTATCGGACAATCCTAAGGAAATAAAAGATTGGTATGCCAAGAACCTGGGCGTTGAAATCAATGCATGGGGTGCTGTGAGTTTTGATTCCCGGAATATCAATAACCCTGATGAAGTCGATTCGCTTCAATGGAGTCCGTTTAAAAAAGGTGATGAATATTTTTCTCCTTCAAAAAAAGAATTTATGATTAATTACCGCGTTCAAAATCTTGAAGCGCTATTGGAAAAACTTAAAGAAAATGGTGTAACGATACTCGATGAAATTGCCACTTATGACTATGGAAAATTTATCCATATTATGGATGCAGAAGGTAATAAGATTGAACTATGGGAGCCTAAATAATTACCTATTATATTTGCCATCCTGAGGGATAATTTATTGTATAAAAATCAATATAAATGACGTAACTAATTACTTATGCCATACAGCCCAGTCTTGCCTCGGCTTACCGCCGCCGAAGGGCTCTTACTTTTTGGCATCAAAAAGTAACAAAACCGAGGCATTGCCGAGCTCATTAATACAGATAAAAAACAATAGACAAACATTAATAAAATGCCGGCTGAAAA
>NZ_CAJYOJ010000034.1 GCF_913776295.1 uncultured Pedobacter sp. | reverse complement strand
AAAAAGTGCAAACAGAGTTTAGCCTGGTTGCGATGGCCCATAACCTGAGAAAACTTCAGATCAAACAAGAGAAAATGGCTATATAAGGCCTTTTAATCCCAATTTCATGTAAGGTCGATCAAAAGTTGGCCAACAAAATAAGTTCGGTGAGGTATTCTATAGCCATAGAAAAAAAAGCTGACTAGATTAGCATTGTACCTTTTTAGTCAGCCCCTGAGTTGGACACAGTATAAATTACTCCTTAGTGTTGACAATGAGGAAAAAAGAGAATTTTATGTTGCTGAAACAAAAAAGAACAACTGGACGTCGCGGCAACTGGAAAGGCAGGTTCATAGTAATCTTTATGAAAGACTTTTATTAAGCAATGATAAAGAAAGTGTTTTAGCTGTTGCCAAAAACGAAAAACAGCCTGTTGATGCCAAAGAAATAATTAAGGATCCGATGCTTCTGGAATTTCTCGGATTAAAAAGGGAGTCCTCTTATTATGAAAAGGATTTAGAAAGTGCCATTATCACACATTTGCAGGACTTTTTACTCGAACTGGGCTATGGATTCTCTTTCGTATCAAGGCAAAAGAGAATCCATATTGAGGGTGATGAATTTTTTGTAGACCTGGTATTTTATAACCGTTTGCTACAATGTTTTGTAATCATTGAAATCAAAACACATAAATTAACCCATCAGGATATCGGTCAGTTGCAGATGTATGTCAATTACTATGACCGCATCGAAAAACTATTTCACGAAAACCCAACTATTGGAATTTTGCTCTGTGCCGATAAAAATGATGCAGTTGTAAAATTTACCCTTCCTGACGAACAAAAACAAATTATTGCCAGCCAGTACAAACTTTATTTGCCAACAGAAAAGCAATTACTTGATGAGGTTAGCAAAGAGATGGAGAATTTTCAAAATGGTGAAAACCTTTAAGACATATGCCACTTTCCGACCTAGACGCTATTCATTTGTTCCAATCTTATTTCTGCGGACGGGAGGATGTATTTGCCATACGATGGGAGAAAGCTGGGAAGTCTGGTTATATACCAGCCTATCACTATGACCCATACCATTACGCAAAACACAAAATAAGTGGAGGAACCTTCCAAAACTATCCGCACAAAACCTACTTGCCATTTAATAATGCAGAAATAGAAAAACACATAAAAGGAATCCAGCAGATTGGAGTCTATCCATTGTTAATCGATAATACTTCTCGATTTTTAGTTGCAGATTTTGATAAGCAGAATTGGAAGAAAGAAGCTGTAGCCTTCGTGAACGCCTGCGAACAAAAAGGGATTCCAGCTTATCTCGAACGTCCACGGTCGGGAAATGGTGGTCACGTCTGGATTTTTTTCGAAAGTCCATATCCAGCGATAAGAAGTCGAAAGATTTTTATTTCCATTTTGGAACAATCTGGCGTCTTTTCAATGTTTGATAAAAGTTCCAGTTTTGACCGATTATTTCCCAACCAGGATTTTCTTTCAGGTAAAGGACTAGGAAACCTAATTGCATTACCCTTTTTTAAACCAGCAATGGAAAATGGTAATAGTTGTTTCCTTAACCCAGTTACGCTAGAGCCCTATACCGATCAATGGCAATTCTTGAGAAGCTTAAAAAGAGTATCGATAGCTATACTGGAAAAAATGAATGTAGAAATTTCTCTACCGCAAAATGTAGCAGATGCTAAAAGCAAGGATGGAGCACTAAACATCATACTTGATAAAGATATACGTATTCAAAGAAATGACTTAATTGCACCGTTGATCAACTTTTTGAGAGAAGAGTTGAATTTCGCCAATTCCGAATTTTTCATCAAGAAGAAAGCTGGTAAAAATACTTTTGGAATAGATCGCTATTTTAAACTTGTAGAAGAAACAGAAAACGAAATTGTTATACCAAGGGGATTTATAGGTCGGATTTTGCGTTTCTGCAAGGATCAGAACCAGAATTTTGATTTTCAGGATCAGCGAAAATCAAAGCCGCTAATTCCTGTTCAATTTGTAACAAAGTTGAAAAAGCATCAGGATAAAGTACTGGAGATCGTTTCAAAAAAAGATTTTGGAGTAATAGTTGCCCCACCTGGATCAGGCAAAACAATTATTGGATTGAAAATAATTGCAGAAAAGAAACAACCAGCTTTAATTGTTGTACATCGCAAGCAGTTGTTAGAACAATGGCAAGAACGGGTTCAGGCCTTTTTAGGGATACCCAAACACGAGATAGGCATTATTGGTCAAGGAAAAGTTAAAATTGGAAAACAGATTACTATTGCAACTATCCAGAGTTTACCCAAACAACTCGCAGGAATTGAAGATTTATTCGGAATTGTTATAATCGATGAGTGTCATCATGTTCCTGCCGAAAGCTATCGCGCTACCATCGAAAAAATAAAAACATTTTACCTCTATGGCCTGACCGCCACCCCATTCCGGAAATATAATGACGATAAATTAATTTTTGCTTTTTTGGGTGAGGTGATATCAGAAGTTTTAAGCCATGAAGTTGAAAAGCATAAACATGCACAGATTATCATTAGGAATACGGATTTTGATGTTCCTTTCAATTCCAAGATTGATAATTTTGAAACCCTTTCAAAAATTCTCATCCACGACACCCAGCGCAACAACTTAATTTTAAAAGATATCCAAAATGAACTTGCTTTAGGTAAAAGGATTGTCCTTATTACAGAAAGAAAAGAGCATATAGACGTATTATATCTCTTGCTAAAACAGTTCTATGAAGTAATAACTCTTAGTGGGAATGACTCTGAAAACAATAAAAAAACCAAATGGACAACTCTGCAGCAAGGAAACTTTCAGGTACTGATTACAACGGGCCAATATTTTGGGGAAGGTTCAGATCTTTCGAGCATTAGTTCTTTATTTTTGGTCTATCCATTTTCTTTTAAGGGCAAGCTGATCCAGTATATTGGCCGTGTACAGCGTTCGGAAATTAATCCCATAATTTATGATTACCGGGATTTGAAGATAGATTATTTGAACAAGCTATTTTTGAAAAGAAATACCTACTATCGTAAAACAATTAGGCAGGCAGATCTTTTTGACGAACCAACATTATCTGTTCCAGAAAAATTATACGTGGTAATCGAAAAACAGATTAAAATACCCATAGAAGATCTTGATTTTAAATACGGGAATATTGGTTTTGAATATATAGATAAAGACAGTACCCTCAGGTTTGAATTTGAAATAGAAAATGAAGAATTCAGACCGGAATTTGAAGTACTGAAACCGTATTTTACAAAGATAATTCATTCAAAATTTATAACGATAGATATTTACGCAGAAACAGAAAATGGGGTAATTCTATCTCAAATGGCTACTTCACAAGATATTGACAACATCAACAAAGAAATTGTGGAAAGCGTAAAATTTCAATTTCTCAATAATAATTTTATCCATCAAAACCCAACATCAAAAACAAACATCCTTACGTCCAGCGAATCTTCAAAAACACAAAGTATTTATCCTGATGCTGAAAGTATTCTGCATGACCTATTAAAGAGAAAACAGTATAAGCACTCCAAACAAATTCAGTTTCTGGCAGACAAACACGAGCGGAATATTATGAAATTAAGGTTTGTGCTGCAACCGTTTTCATTTGTTTTTCTTCTTGCCGGAGAAGAAAACTATCATATTATTTTAGAGACGCTGGATACCGAAGAAGCAACTTATATCTGGCATAGCATCAAAAATAAAGCTGTTTTGGCCCATACTATTAAACAGATTGATAAAGAACTGAACATCATTAGGGAAAAAGGGCGTCAGGCCTACTTGGAAACGAATCCTCATAATTTTTCAAGAATACATCACGACTATTTGGATAACAATAAAGGGTTTATAATTTGGAAAGGGCTATTGGAAGAACGGCTGCTGTAATATTTTAAGCTAAATTTATTTTAGTTTTTTTTGATATAATTTCAAATAGTTAGTTCGAAACGAAAGATGTAAGAACTTAGAATAGCTAATGGTGAAATTGCCAATGGTTAAAATCTTCATCCTAAATGGCTTAAAGTGGGATAATTGAAAGTATATTGTTTTTCTTGATAAGAAGGAGATTAAGTTATCTGCCAGAGACAACATTGAAGTTAACGACGAAGAGACTGCAGTAATATTGAGTTTTTTATACCATATTGCCAAAATCCATAACCGAAAAATGATATTAGAGGATGTTGAGATCCTTAAGGAAAAGCTGAATAAGTCAATAGTCGCTTCGTATAGGCTTGATAGATTTTTTTAGACCCAACTGTATTTTGATATAGAGCAGCCGATTGGGAAATGTCGAACCGGTAAAAGGAGAGGTGCAACTAATTATTATATAGTGATTTATGGGTGTAAAAAAAGGAAACAACAAAAATGTGCTGTTTCCTTATGGTAGGGTCAAGCTTCAATATGTCGACCTTTTATGAGCATTGTGAAGCTGTGGTGAATTTTGAAAACGTAGTAAAGAATAAGGTAGATGGGCAATATCGAAAAAAAAGGCTTTATAATCTAATTATCAGATAATATGATTAGTAAAAATAACCATGAAAACATTGTCAATTGAATGAAGTGAATCAAGAAAATCAATTCTTATATTTAAGCAGCTCGTCTACTAATTCGAAAACGGTTGTTGAAGATTCTTCGTTCGCTGGACTTGTGTGATCAAAAAGTTCATAATTTCTTTTTGCCCTTTCAATGGCAAGCAATACTCTATCGGTTTCTGTTTTTGGGCCCTTGCTCATCAATACATCAAAGATGTCTTGAGTGACTAATTTACTGTCTTCTCCCTCATATTCTAGGTGGAATGGTTTCAGGTGCTTATTAATGACTTCATCATATCGACTCCTGTGCATTCCTCCACCCTGATGATCGTCGAAATGCAATATCATCCAGTATTCAAATGACATATTTGAATATGCGACCTTAAGTCCGTTTGTTTTTGCCAGCTTAATTGCATCATTAAAATCGCTGTTGGGGAAATCATCTTTGTCAAACACACACCATATCTGATCATATTTCTTTTTTTGACTCAGATGAATGGCATGTTTAACACATGCAAGCGTATTATATCCTTTACCCAATGCCTCCACGGTGGCAGAGGCTAATTTGAATTGGTTAAAATAACTGGGTTCTGTAATTTTTGCCCTCACAAACAATACGAAAATCCTGATGAATGGGTTTTTCTTGTTCTGTCCTTTCTAAAACTGGTTCAGCACGTCGTTTAAGTTTAGAGGCTTTTCTTTTCTCTAAGGCTTTTTCTCGCCCTCGTTTAATGTTTGCGTCTTTTTCCTAAGGGAAGCTACTTGTACGGCTGACCATGCCTTCTGAGCTGGTGCAGTTTTAATTTTTGATGTAGACATAAGAGCTCAAAGATATTAATTTACAGCAAAGTCACCAATACAACTAAATAAGGGAATTTTTAAAATTTAATAGTTTAAATGACTTAAACCAATAAATTATCTTGCGAAACATGATTTTTGAACGCGGTTTATGGTAATTTATTTGTTTTGTTTGATTTTTGGAGTAGTTAATCCTTATCTTTGCGGCGAAATGTTGCACAGGTTTATTGCCATATCTTTATTGTTTGCACTGATCGGATCCAATTTTTCGCGTTTTTTTATTTATGCCGGTTTCGAGGTAAACCAGAAATATATATCAGAAAAACTATGCGAGAACCGGGACCGTCCATGGATGCACTGTAATGGCAAATGCTTTTTGATGAAGAAACTAAAGCAGGCCGAGGAAAAGGAGAAAAAACAGGAAAGGGAAAACCAGCGGAGCCATTACATGGAAGCGCTGCCTACAGCTGCCTCATCCTTTACCTTTAAACGTACGGCAGTCAAAATTATTTATCCTGAACGTCCGGTGCTTGGTACGATGCACCGTGCCTTTTCTATATTCCAGCCACCAAAAGCCTTAAGTCCTCAGGCTTAAATCCAATTGCTTTATCTTTTTTTGCCGTGTGCATTCAGGAATTTTCTGATTGCTTGGCATTTGTATAATTCTAATCCATCGTTGCCATTTTTGACAAGCGCTGGCGTTTAGGCCTGTATTTTATTTTCGGGATAATCTCCCTCAAAATCCAAATTACAAACCAATACATTAATGGCATCCGATAGGTATGCCCCAACGAATTATATTTAAAAAAAATGAAAAAATTTTTAACGATCATATCATTATCTACACTTTTATTTGCTTCATGTTCAAAAGATTCTGAATTGGCAGTAGCCACAGAAACCGAAGGTAAGGCGAACCTGACCTTTGATGCCGTTGTGGGTACAACAGATTTCGCGCTTGATAAAGATTTCACTGTAGGCACTAAAACCTGGAACTTTACCCAGCTAAGATACTGGGTAAGCAATGTAGTACTGGTTAAGGCAAGCGGCGAAGAGTATGCCGTTCCCAACAGTTATTACCTGATTGAAGAGAACAAGGCTGCTGAAACAAACAGCACCTATATCTATCCTGCAAACAAAAGAGAAAGCGTTGAGCTTTCGGGCATTCCAGCAGGGGATTATAAATCAATCCGTTTCTCTGTTGGCGTTCCGGAGAAATACAATAACAACCTGAGTCTGCAGGCAGGCGAGCTTTCTCAGCTTAACGGGATGACCAATGTTTCATGGATGTGGGCTACCAGCTATATTTTCTCTTCATTGAAAGGAAAAGTAACGGAAGCAGGGGCTACCAAAACCATTGCAGTGGAGACCGGTTTGAATGCCAACTTTAAAACAGTAACCCTTAACCTGCCATCTACCTTGCATATCGGTTCAGCCAAATCAACTACCATTATGTTGAATGCTGATGTGACCAAGATTACAGATGGCGTTGACATTATGACTACCCCTTCAGTAGGTGCATCTCAGGCTACTGTTATGGCCGCTGTTGCTGCAAACTATTCAGGCAAAGTGTTTACCGTTAAATCTGCCCAGTAATATCTGTGGCAAATTTTAAGTCCTTTAAAGGCTTTGCCATGCTGATGGCATGTGCCGCTATATTCTTTATCTCTTCCTGTAAAAAGGAAGAGGTAAATGATATGGCAGGTGAAACTATTCCCAAAAAAATTGCGCTTGATATCCCTGCGAATTTTCCTGCGGTGCTGGATGATCCGGACAACCCGCTAACTGAGCAGGGCGTTGTGCTTGGAAGGTTGCTTTTCTACGATACGCGGCTTTCGGGAAGCAACAAGCTTTCCTGCGCCTCCTGCCATCACCAGGAGCTTGCCTTCAGCGATGGGCTAGCGTTGAGCAGTATCGGCGAATCCGGACAGACCTTGCCACGCCATGCGCCGGCACTGATCAACCTGGCCTGGGCAAAAAGCGGCCTTTTTTGGGATGGTGGATCAACCAACCTGGAATCGCAGGCCTTCGGACCGCTCACCAGTGCTGATGAAATGCACCAGAACCTCTCTGAACTCGAAGATGAGCTCAAAGCTGTACCCGATTATGTAAAACGCTTCAAGGATGCATTTGGAACCGGCGTAAAATCAGCCAATATCGTCAAAGCACTCGCGCAGTTTCAGAGAACACTCATCTCCGCAAATTCCAGGTATGATAAATACATCAGGAAAGAAAATGGTTCGGTGTTAACTGATCCCGAAATCAGGGGAATGGCACTGGTTAACGCCAAATGCCGCAGTTGTCACTCTGGCGAACTTTTTACCGATGATGGCTACCATAATAACGGGATTGATAAAGATTTCAGCAATGCTTCGCTCGATGGCCTTTACCAGGGTAGATCCAGGATTACTTATAATCCCCTGGACCTTGGAAAGTTTAAAACGCCAACGCTGCGAAACATCGCCCTTACCTCTCCTTACATGCACGACGGGAGAATAAAAACCCTTGCTGAGGTAATCGAGCATTATAATAGTGGCATCCAGGTTTCGCCTACTACCGATATACTGCTTTTCCAGAACAGCGGTCAGGCAGGCATTCCGCTATCGCTACAGGACAAGAGCGATATCATTGCCTTTTTAAATACACTCACGGATGAGGATTTCATCCGCAATACAAAATTTAACAAACCCAATTTGCCATGATAAGATTCAAATACACCATTACGCTTCTCTTAAGCTCAGCAGTATTGCTGATCTGCTCATGCAAAAAAAGTGAAGATGTCGCCCCGGACTTCAATGAAAGCAATCTGGCGCCGTTTTCGGTAGAGTTCGATAACATTATCGGCGACCGTACCCTAACCTTTAACAATACCGCCACACCCTATACCAATGCAGCGGGGGAAAAGTTTACCGTATCGATGCTTCAATATTATATTAGCAACATCAAGGTAGCGACCTCGGATGGCAAAGAATATGTGGTAAAACAGGACAGTAGCTACTTTATGATCAAATCATCTGATAAAGCTACGCGTTTTGCAAAGGTCCGCGTTCCAGAGGGCGATTATACCAGGCTGACCTTTACCTTAGGGGTAGACAGTCTGCGCAGTACCATGGGGATTGACAAACGCACCGGCGTTTTGGATCCTTCAGGTGACCACGATACCGGCGGTATGTACTGGGGCTGGAACTCTGGATACATATTTTTTAGGTTCGAAGGAAATTCCGGAGTGATCTCCGATGACGTAAACGGTGATCCGACCGGAAAGAAACAGTTCAAATACCATATCGGCGGCTTTGGTGGATATTCAGCGCCTACGATCAACAACATCAAGACCATCACGGTGGATCTGACCACGGCAGGTATTGCCAGAGTGAGAAAGGACAGGCAGAGCAACGTTCACCTTTTTGTTGACGCGATGAAGGTCTTTAACGGCCCTAACAGTTTTAGTATCGCCGCGCATCCCAATGTGATGTTCAGCGACTACAGCGTAAACATTGCAAAAAACCTAACCAGTATGTTCAGACACGACCACACCGAAAACTAGGCATGATGAGTAAAAAACATTTCTTGATTATTTTTTCGCTATGCCTTTTTGTTTACGCCTGCAAGAAGAGGGATATGGTGCAAGAGCAGATCGAAACTTTCCTGGGTTTTCAGAAACCGGCCAATTTTCCAGAGCCGGTTTACAACCTCTCTGCCAATCCGGTAACCAAGGCAGGCTTTGAGCTGGGGAGGAGCCTTTTTTATGAAGCAAGACTTTCCAGGAATAATACGGTAAGCTGCGGCTCCTGTCATATCCAGTCTTCTGCTTTTACGCAGCATGGGCATGATGTGAGCCATGGCATAGATGACCGTCTCGGTACCCGGAACTCTCCGCCAATTATGAACCTGGCCTGGAATAAAGCCTTTATGTGGGGCGGAGGTGTATTTGACCTCGACCTGCAGCCTATTGTGCCCATTACCACCCATGAGGAAATGGATGAAAGCGTGAATAACGTGATGGCAAAACTGAGGCTTTTGCCAAAATATACCAGCCTATTCAAGAACGCCTTCGGTACTGAGGAAATCACCACCGCAAGGATGATGAAAGCTCTATCGCAGTTTATGGTGATGTGCATCAGCAGCAATTCCAAATATGATAAAGTGATGAGAAAGGAAGCGGGTGCATCCTTTACCACGCAGGAGCAGCAAGGCTATCTGCTGTTTAAGGAGAAATGCGCCTCTTGTCACAGTGAGCCTTTGTTTACCGACGGATCCTTTCACAATAATGGGCTCTCTTTGAGTCCCATTAACGACCAAGGATTATATACTGCGACGCTGATCGCAACTGACAGGTACAAGTTCAAGGCACCGTCACTCCGAAACCTGAAATATACAGCGCCTTACATGCATGATGGCAGGTTTTTGACTCTTGACGGCGTACTGGAACATTACAATTCGCAGGTGCAGGACCTGCCAAACCTGGATCCGATCTTAAAAAACGGAGCTAAGCTTGGCATCGCACTAAGTGATGATGACAAGAGCAAACTCCTGGCATTCTTATCCACACTGAACGATGAGGCTTTTATAAACAATCCGGCCCTGGCCGAACAATAACAATTTAGCATGAGCATTAAAAAAACAATAATCTGGATCTTTCTGATGGCGCTTAGCTTTCCCTCCCTGGCCTGCGATATCTGCGGCTGTGGGGTAGGGAGCTACTACATCGGGATCCTACCTGAATATAACAAGCGGTTTCTAGGGCTGCGTTATCAGTACAAGTCCCTGCAGACCCACCTTGGGCCCGGGGGCGAGCGCACGCCTTTGACCGCGGACGAAACCTACCAGAGCGCCGAACTTTGGGGCGGATGGAATTTTGGGAAGAAGTTCAGGGTTTTAGCTTTTGTCCCCTATAACTTCAACGAGCGTAAAAGTCAGGAAGCAAGTGGCAGGAAGAACGGACTTGGTGATATTGCGGTGATGGGTTACTATAATCTGTTCAACCACAGCGGAACCCTTGGCGAGAAACTGCTTGTCCAGTCTTTATGGATAGGAGCGGGTATTAAGGTGCCTACCGGAAAATATGAACCGACCGAACGCCTGGCCGTTCAGGAGTCCCCGAACAACTTTCAACTGGGCACAGCAAGTACCGATTTTACGGTCAATGCGGCTTATGATATCCGCTACAACGACCTGGGAATGAACCTGAATGCCAACTATAAAATAAATACCGAAAATAAATATGCGTACCGTTACGGCAATAAGTTTACTGCAAACGCGCTCGTATATTATAAATTCCGTATTGCCCATACCGTAACCGTAGCCCCTAATGCAGGGGTACTGTACGAAACCGCAGATAAAGATGTGGAGAACAAAAAATATATGGTTGAGGTTTCGGGCGGCTATTCGCTCTCTGCCGTTGCAGGTTTAGAGGTTGCCATGAAGGGACTTTCCGTAGGCGCCAATTACCAGAACGTCAGGTCGCAGAACCTGGCAGGGGGAAGGGCATATGCCGGAAACCGCCTGATGGTACACATGAGCGTTCCGTTTTAAGCGATGTAAAAAGTTAATTGAAATTAAAATTTTAAGGATATGAAAAATCTGATCAAAAAATGTTCCCTGGCAGTTGGCCTACTGGCGCTCTGCGCAGCAGTAATTACCGGATGCAAAAGTGAACCCGATTACAAGACCGTCCGTCAGGAGGTGATGGATCTTCATGATAAGGTGATGGGGGATGGGGAAAAGGCAGTAAAGAACAGGATGGTTCTGGATACCTTTGCCAGGGTAAAACTCAAAGAACTAAAACAGATAAAGCCCGATCTTGATACCGCTGAAGAAAAAAACAAAATCAATTTATTGATTGCAAAGCTGAGCAAGGCAGATGATAATATGATGGACTGGATGCATGGTTTCCAGCCGGATATCGAGGGCAAGAGCAATGCAGAGGCGGTAAAGTATTTTCAGGGGGAGATGACCAAGATCAAAAAGCTTGATAATGAGTACAAACATGCCCTGGATGAATCGGATGCTTACCTGAAAAAGTTTAACCTTAAACCCACTTCGCAAGAGGCAAAACATGATCACAGTAAACATTGATTTTTAATATAAGCAAGAGATGAGTAAAGAGCGCATAAGAATAATGTTGGTGCTTGCGCTGGCAATCATGATCTCCGCGTGCGGGCAGAGCGAACGCCGGCTGCCGCTAATCCCAGATGGGGTAAAGCAGACCATGGTGGACGGAAAGCCCGTGATTGATACCGTTTACAAGACGATATCGGATTTCAGCTTTTTAAACCAGGACAGCGTAATGGTGACTAATAAAGATTTTGATGGTAAGATCTATGTGGCGGATTTCTTTTTTACTTCCTGCCCGACCATCTGCCCGGTTATGCACCGCAACCTTTTAAAGGTCTATGAAAAATATAAGGACAATCCTGAGGTGATGTTCTTATCCCACACCATAGATTACCGTTATGATATTCCATCAAGACTGAAGACCTACCGTTCCAAGCTTGGTGCAGACGGCAAACAATGGCAGTTTGTATGGGGCCAAAAAGACATCGTTTACGCCATGGCACAAAAGGATTACCTGGTTTCGGTTCTGGAAGACAAGGCCGCTCCCGGTGGTTATGTCCACCAGGGCTATCTGGTGCTTATCGATAAGCATCGAAGGGTTCGCGAAGCCTATGACGGAACCAAGGCCGATCAGGTAGAACAGCTCATGGCAGATATGGATATCCTGTTGAAAGAAAGATAAAAGATCAAAGCTTGAACAACAAAAAATAAAAAAGATGAAAAAAATAATGTATATGCTAGGGGTAGTGCTGCTGCTGAGTATCTCTGCTACAAAGGCAAACGATAAGGTTGTTAGCGAAACCCTGCAGACGGACACGTTGAAAAAAGACGATAGCGATCCGGTATGCAAAATGAAGGTAAAAGCAGGTAATACCAGAACAGCTGTATATGAAAAGACAATATATGGATTCTGCTCGGAAAGCTGTAGGAAAAAATTTGCCATTGAACCTAAAAAATACATCAAGAAATAGCCAGATGATAAAGAAACTATTGGTTATAGCCTTTGGCATTGTCCTTTTTTCGCTAAACCTCAAGGCACAGGAAAGCTTTGATAAATGGCCTGCACTTGAAAATTTTCATACTGTTATTTCGCAGACTTTTCACCCGGCAGAGGAGGGAAACCTCTTTCCTGTAAAAAAACGTTCAGGCGAACTATTGAAAAAAGCTGTGTTGCTTCACAAATCCGATATTCCGGTGGAATTTTCGAGGCCTGGAATTATCCCGGCTGTCCATAAGCTTTATTTGGAAACTGCAGCGCTGGACAAGCTCGTTAAAGGTAAATCTGGCGATAAATTGATTTTAGCTCAGCTTAAGCAGGTACATGATTGTTTCCACACCATTGTTGGGATATGCAGTGATAAAAAAGATTAGATGAAAAGGATATTTTTTACGGGCTTGTGTTTTTTAGCCTTAACGGCCACAGTGAGTGCCCAGCAAAAAACAAAGGTAAAAAAGGACACCGTGAAGTCAATATCGGATACAGCGGCAAAGGTACTGGACGAAGTCAGGATCAGCTCGCGCTATTACCGCCGGTATAACCTGAACAAGTCGTCAGCTGCGCTGAAGCTCAGCACCTCGCTACTTCAGCTGCCGCAGAACATTCAGGAGATTGATCAGAGCCTCATTGCCGACCAGCAGGCGATAACCATCAACGAAAGCGTGACGCGAAACGTGAGCGGGGCATTGCGAAACAACAATGCAGATATGTACAATTCTTCGGTATTTATGCGTGGAGCACAGATTACCCCTATGCGCAACGGATTGGACCTATCCATGATCTATGCAGGTCCCAGCGCAGAGGATGCGGCCATTATCGGCCGGGTAGAATTTATTAAAGGCCCATCGAGTTATATCAATGGTCTCTTTGATCCTGCCGGTTCTTATAACGTGCTCACCAAGCAGCCTACCGGCACCGAAAGCCATCAGATTAGTCTCACTACAGGCAGTTTTAACCTATACCGCCTCAATGCAGATCTGGATGGGAACCTGGATAAGGCCGGAAAGTGGCAATACCGTTTAAATGCCGCCGGACAAAAGTCCAAATCTTTCCAGAAATATAATTTCAATGATAAATTTGTGGTAGATCCGGTAATCAGGTTCAATATCAACGACCATTCTTATGTTTCTGCAGAATATGTTTTCCAGGACCAGCGGTACCAGCAGTATTTCGCTACCGTATTTGCGCCCAATGGATTTGCGAGCCTGCCGGTTGATTTTACCATAAACGATCCCAATAAGGCGCCGTTTAAATCCATTGAACACAATGGTTTTTTAAGCTATCATAATTCCTTTAACCAAAACTGGCACCTGACGATAAATACCGCTTATGCCAGGGATCACCTGGAGGGTACCTACTTTTTTGTTTCCCGCTATAATGCGGCGCAGCCCAACCTGATTATGCGAAGGGCAACTTATGAGCGTTTAAATACCGATGTGCTTGCTATCCAGCCCTATATCAGCGGTGAATTTTCTACCGGTATGGTTCGTCACCAGTTGCTGGGCGGGATAGATATCAACCGTAAAAAGTTCATTTCCTATTCCGGATCTGGAGACCCTACCGCCAATCAGACCCTTTATCCCCTGGATGCAAACAATCCTGTTTACGGGATTTCTTTTGATGCCAACGTGAGAACGGGAGCATTATCAGAGATTGCCACAGACCAGCAGACGATCTCTTATCAGGCGGCATACCTGCAGGATGAACTTGGGATGTTTGAAAATAAATTACGGGTTACTTTAGGAGCAAGACTGACCTTTAGTGAAACCGGTGTACAGAAAAGCCCTACAAAAACCAGTCTGGGTGAAACCAAAAATACTGCCTTTACGCCAAAATTGGGATTGAGTTATTCGCTGGTGCCTGATTTTTCTGTCTATGCACTTTTTGATCAGACCTTTACCCCGCAGAGTGGCGTAAATACTACGAGCGGCGAAGCATTCAAGCCGCTAAAGGGTAAGAATATAGAGGCAGGTCTTAAAAAAGACTGGATGGGCGGAAAATGGAATACCACCGTTTCCCTTTACCGGATTATCAGAGATAATGTTAAAGTAACTGACCCCTCAACCAATATCCAGACGCAGCTCGGGCAGACCACTTCGAAAGGGATAGAGTTTGACCTGAAAGGAGAAATCGTTAAAGGACTTAACACGGTAATCAATTATGCCTATACCGACAGCCATATTTCAAAGGATGAAAATAAAGCAAGGGTAGGGCTAACAACACCTTTTACGGTGAAGCATATCCAGAATACCTGGCTAAATTATCTGTTGCCGATTGAGCAGGTACGGGGCTTATCCATATCAGCAGGATACCAGCTGCAGGTGGGCAGGGCCGGCCGTTACGAACTTCAAAAACTAGCGCTTGCACCTGTATTCAGGTTAGATGCTGGTATAGGTTGGTCGCATGGCCACTTCAGCGTAAACGGAATGGTAAACAATATCTTAAACAGGTTCAATTACGGAAGCGCATGGATTACCCCTTCTTCATCTACCATTGGCACTTACGCCTATGTGCCTTATCCTCCAAGGGAGTTTAGGTTGAATGTTGGCTATAAATTTTAATGTTGAGTTAAATGATGGATTGGAAGAAGCGCATAACAAAGATATCCTTTAAGCTCCACGGCTGGTTGGGCCTTGCAGCAGGATTATTCTTCCTGCTCTATGGACTGAGCGGCTCGCTGCTGGTTTTCAGGCATGAACTTGACCGCTATTTTAATCCTGAGCTGCACAGGCTTGTTCCCGGAGAAAAAAAGATCCCTGCCGATGAGCTTTACCGCATGGTACTGCATAGCCATCCGAACCTTAAAAAGCTCGTCCTGCACGATTTTCCCAGGGACAGATATGACAGTTATGAGTTTATGCTCTACAAAAGGCAACAAAAAGTCACCGATAACTATCTGTATTATGTTTTTGTAGATCCCTATAGCGGAAAAATCTTGAGGGAGGGTGGTTATGATCAGTTTTCGCCTTCCTTTCTGCGCTGGCTCTATACCCTTCACTATAGCTTGCAGCTGGGTATTCCGGGAATGCTGCTCAGCGGGATTATTGGCCTTGTGATGCTGCTATCGCTGTTTACCGGCGCTATCATTTACCGCAAACATTTCTGGAAGGCGCTCCGTTTTAAAGCCGGGCTGAACTTTAAGAGCTACAGTACGGGTATTTCCTCCCTGCACCGCATTGTCGGCGTTTGGGCACTGCTGTTCAATATTATCCTGTTTTTTACCGGTTTCTGGATGTTAAGGGAATATTTCAGCCCTTCGATGTGGTCGCTTCCAAAGCAGCAGGCAAATTATGAAGTCCCCGCAAATATCGATAGCCTGGTAGCACGGGCCTGTAAAAACATTCCGGGATTTGTTCCGATCGCGGTAAATATTCCAACGGTAAAGGGTGCTGATATCCTGTTAAGGGGACATATGCCCCAGACCACCAATGTACTTTTGCAGGGAAAAGCCAGCGGGATTACCTTCGATGTGCAGACCGGAGAAATGAAAGGTAAGACAGTAATAGATGAACAGGGTCTATCCGATCGGTTTGAGTATATGGCTTATGAACTTCATGCGGGCGCTTTTGGAGGGGATATCTTAAAATGGATTTATGTAATCTTTGGCCTTACGCCGGGTTTTCTATCTGTAAGCGGGGCTTTGCTATGGTTAAAAAGAAAAAAAAGATAGCCCATGAAATCTATTAAAACCTCATCTGCTTTTCTTTCGGCATTAGTGCCGGTAATTTTTTTACTTATCCTTTCCGGCTGTTCGGGCGAAGAGAAAAAACTGCCCTACCTTGGAAAAATGCATTTCGAACACGGGAAGGCGGTTTATCCTGTTATTGCGGATTTTTCCTTTCTTGATCAGGATGGAAGAGTAGTAACCAACAGTACTTTCAAGAACAAGATCTATGTAGCCGATTTCTTTTTTACCTCCTGCCCGACAATATGTCCGAGAATGGCCGTCGAGATGAAAAAAACCTATCAGGCTTATTCAGGTAACCCGCGGATTTTTTTTCTGTCCCATACCATAGATCCTGAACACGACACTCAGGAAAAGCTGAAACAATACGCCGAGCACCTGGAGGTGGCTGGTAATAAGTGGTTTTTTGTGACTGGGAAAAAAGAAGAAATCTATTCGATTGCGGTAAACAGTTATTTTTCTGCTGCTTTTGCCGATAGCTCGGCGCCAGGCGGCTATGTGCACAGTGGAGGACTTTTATTGATTGACACGAATAGGCATATCCGGGGCGTTTATGACGGAACAGATCCAGGTGAAACCGAACGATTGATTGCCGATATTTCCGTGCTTTTAAAGGAGGAGTTCAAGGATTAGATGAAACGGCTGCTGGTCATATCAATGATGCTGATGTTCCTGCTGCAAAGCATGAGCACCATGTGGATAGTGGTTTCTTTTTACTTACGAAGGGATTATATTGCCAGAAACCTTTGCATTAACCGCTTTGATCTTATCCCACTTTGTAAAG
This sequence comes from uncultured Pedobacter sp., assembly GCF_913776295.1. Taxonomy (GTDB): domain Bacteria; phylum Bacteroidota; class Bacteroidia; order Sphingobacteriales; family Sphingobacteriaceae; genus Pedobacter. Next base: position 23,088 of record NZ_CAJYOJ010000034.1, on the reverse strand, counting down.
GACAGTGCTATCTTTCTGACCAGTTGAAAAAGGATGCAAAACAGGAAAAGGATATGCCCGAAATCAAAGTTAAAGAAGCACCGCTTTTTTTGCAGGCCAGTGAATCTTTTGTTTTTAGAAATGAAGCTACCTTGCTAAAAGGCACCTTTGATCTTGATCTTCCGGCGTTTTATATCAATGTAGACCTTCCCGATATTGAGCATCCCCCGAGTTAAATCCAGTAAAAACAGTTGATTATTTCGAACCAATTAAAACCATTATCAATTATGCAAACAGAAAATATGGCTGCATACAGTATTGGTCTTTTTGGTGATGATCAAGCTCATTTCTGGATGGGAGATCTCAGCGGTCTTCTGGAAGAATTTCCCCAGCTCGAATATCCGCATAAACAGGATTTTTATACCTTGCTCTTTGTAGACCGGGCAGATGGGGAGGTGGATATAGACAATGAGCGGATCCGTCTGGATGCCCCGAAGATCATCATCATCAGGCCACGCTGTGTAAGCGCTGTCAATTTAAACAGAGACGCGAAAGGGAAAATGATTTGCTTTACGGCAGATTTTTTTTCTTTGCGCTATAATAACAATAACCTCTACGACTTTGAATTTTTGCAGTCTGAGGCAAGACCTTCCATCCGGCTCAACGGAGCCAGAAGAGACCGCTTTTTGCTATTGCTGGATTTATTGTCAAATGAAATGATGCTCGAAAGAACTGAAAGTAAAAACGTCATGCGCTCTTACCTGAACATTATCCTTCACGATATCCAGCGGCTTTACAGTCCCCTGGGGCATATGGGCAGCAAAAACCTCAAAAAAGAGAAGTTGCATAAATTTGAGGGGTTGATAGATAAACACTTCAGGGCTGAAAAGCTTCCCTCGTTTTATGCCGATCTGCTCAGTATCAGTACCAATTACCTCAATAAGATCTGCAGGGAAGAGAACGGGCAGACCGCAGGGGAAATTATCAGGCGCAGGATTACCATAGAAGGCCAGCGGCTTCTACATTATACAAATTGTTCAGTAAACGAGATTGCTGGCCAGCTGGGCTTTGAAAATGTGTCATACTTTGTGGCTTTTTTCAGGAAACAGACCAATCTTACCCCCGAACAGTTCCGCAGGAAAGTAATATAGATCTCAGGCCTATTCTGAGCGAATAAAAGCTTAAATTAAGGCAAGATTACACGATAATATATAAACAGTGAAAAATAAAAAATATATGAAATCAATTAATTTTTTGACCGGCCGGATAGCATCAGTTATCCACCTTTCATTTGTAATGCTACTGATCTTATCATTGGGATGCAGGGATAAAAAAGCAGCACCGGCTGATAAAACGAGCAATGACCCTAAAGCACTCAAAGTAGCGATTCTAGTATACCCGGGTGTAGAACTGCTAGATTTTAGCGGCCCTACAGAGGTGTTTTCGAATGCAAGGGGATTTCAGGTATTCACCGTGTCCACCGTCAAAGGAAAAATCAGCTCAAACAATGCATCGCTTAGCATCAACCCCGACTATGTGTATTCCGATGCTCCCCGTGCCGATATCCTGGTCATCCCCGGAGCGCCTATGGAGGTCATTGCAAAGTTAGGGAGTGACCCCGCCCTGATGAGCTACATCCGCAAGGCCAATTCCGAAACAAAACTGACCATGTCGGTCTGTACGGGAGCTGGAATCCTAGCAAAGGCCGGTATTCTGGATAACAAGAAAGCCACCTCTCATTCCAGTGCCATTGATACCCTTCGCGTCCTTTTTCCCAAGACGCAGTTCTTAACCGATGTCCGCTTTGTTGAAGATGGTAAGGTGGTAACCACCGCAGGCGTGTCTGCAGGAATAGATGGGGCCTTGCATGTGGTAGAAAAATTAAAAGGGCTTAAAGAAGCACTCTTTTTGACGGCGGTAATGGAATATGATAAATGGAAGCCCGAGGAAGGCCTGGTTGTAGGCGCTATGAAAATGGGAGGGGAGCATATGCAAACAATGGAGATGCCCAGCGGTCAAAGCCCGGCGAAAGCTGCCTCTCCAAACGCTGCTTTAAAAAAGGATTTGATCTGCGGCATGGATGTTTCGGACAACAGGTATGCCTCCATTTACAAGGGCAAAACCTATCTTTTCTGCTCTATAACTTGTAAGAAGCTTTTCGATCAGCATCCAGACCTGTATGTTAAAAACTAATCGGGCCGCGCTTTGTTAAACTTGATGTATCTTCAAATGATACAAATACTTACAGTATTTAATCTTTTTAGTTATGGAACCCTTAAACAGAAGAAAATTTATCGCAATGGGGCTTGCCGCTGCAGGGACAGCAGCAATAGGCAATATTGCCGCACCTTTGGAAGGCTTTGCAGCTGAAAGCCATTTGTCAACAACGGGCGAACGGGCATTTGAATTTAAACAGGACCCCTTACCGTATCCCTATAATGCACTTGAACCCTCAATAGATGCACGCACCATGGAGATTCACTATTCTAAGCACCATGCAGCATACGTTAAGAATGTAAATGAGGCCATCAAGGCCGAGAACTTAACCTATAAAACTGCGGAGGAATTTTTTGCCCATGCATCTTCGCTATCGGCAAAGGTCAAAAACAATGCTGGCGGCGCTTGGAACCACAATTTTTTCTGGGCATCGATGAAGCCTTCTCCATCTGCGCCAAGCGCTAAGCTAAAGGCAGCGATCGATAAGTCTTTTGGCTCGTTTGATGCCTTCAAGTCAGAATTCACCAAGGCCGCTCTTGGGCAGTTTGGGTCGGGCTGGGCTTGGTTGGTATGGGATAAAGGTATGCTGAAAATCACCGGCACAGCAAACCAGGATAATCCGCTAATGGACAACGCTGCGGTGAAAGGAAAACCGCTATTGGCAATAGACGTCTGGGAGCATGCCTATTACCTTAAGTACCAGAATAAAAGAAATGATTATATCTCAGCATTCTGGAATGTTGTCGACTGGGAAAAAGCAGCGGAGCGTATGGGTTAAACCCAGAATTGATTTTAAATATTTCAGTCCGTTTTAACGGTATTTGCAAACCGTATTTGCAATATAGAAAACCTCATTTTATACAGGTTCAGGGTGTTTTAACAAAACATCCTGAACCTTTTTTTTTAGCATCCAGGCAGACTTTGTGCGAAGTTTGTGAAGCTAAAAAAACATAAAAATGGACATCCCTTTATTCCACCTTGACTGGCTTAACAACCGCATGCTCATTGCCCTGATCGCTACCCTGCACGCGCTCATCAATCATTCCCTTGCAGTCGGATTTATGCCGCTTGTGGCTTGGCTTGAAAATAAGGGTGTATTATACAGCGGCCCTGAAGAGGTTACCGATGCCAAGTGGGATAAAATGGTCTACCGTATGATGTGGAGTGCATTTATTATCACGACCACCATTGGGGCAATGACGGGCGTGGGTATCTGGTTTTCGGTATCCCTGGTTAGCCCCAATTCTATTGCCAGTCTGATCCGTGTATTTTATTTTGCCTGGTTTATGGAATGGACGGTGTTCGTTACCGAAGTTGTGCTAATCATGATCTACTTTCTGACCTGGAAAAATTCCAATAGGTCTATTAAGGCAAAGACCAGGCACATCAAGTTTGGCTGGTATTTAAGTCTTTTTTCATGGATCACCATGGCCATCATTGTTTCCATCCTTGGCTTTATGATGGACCCGGGCAACTGGCTGACCCATAAATCGCTGTTCAATGGGGTCAATAATCCACTTTACCTTCCCCAAGTCCTCTACCGTACGCCGCTGGCGATGGTACTCGGCGGATGTTTTGGGCTTTTCCTTTCGGCTATTTTTACTAAAAAGGGAGAGGAAATGCGCACGAAAGCTTTCCGATATATCAGTAAATGGATACTATTCTGGCTGCCTTTTGCTATCATCGGCTCAATATACTATTATAAGTTTGTACCTACAGCCAACATGGCCAATATGTCGGTTGCCATCGGTACCCAATCCTTTCATCGGTAACTGTTTTATTCATGGGATCAGGCAGGCATATATACAGGGCCAATTCACTGGCTCCCCATCAAAAGATGATGGCCGAAAAAACCAAAGCATTTCTCAAAGCCTCCGAAGAGGCACGGAAAAATCCCGCCCCTGAGGAACTCGAAATTGATGAATCCCTGGGTAAGTTGGCAAAGGGAGGAGTGCTATTCGCCCAGAACTGTTCTGCCTGCCATGCCAAGGATACCAAAGTAGTAGGACCTCCGATAGTTGAAATGGTCTCTATATATAAAAATGACCCTGCAGCGCTGAAGCAATGGATTAAAAAGCCCGGCAAGAAAAGGGCAGACGCACCCCAGATGCCGACCTTGGGCAACCTGACTGACGCTGACCGTGATGAACTTGCTAAATATATATTATCAATTAAATAATAAAAGAATGGAACCTTATGTAATTGCCTTTGGCATCGCCCTGATCTTCTTTATGGCCAAAACCCTGATCGATTTTTATGCCCTGATTTCTGTCATTAAAAAAGATAAAACGGTATTATCCCAGCCCAATGATCTTGAGAAAAATTATGAATTTATAAAGGGATTGCACTGATTAATGTATCTTGAGGTTTAGTTGGATTAAAAATGATAGGCTTCGCTACAGCTGCTGTATTGATCGTTTCCGGAACTGCACCAAGTCTGCTATTCGGCTATCTCGCGTTTAAAAAACAAAAAACAACAAGTGGGGATTTCCAACACAGCGGCATGACTACGCTGGATCATTTCCTTGAAGGCCGTTTCCGGGAGAAAATGAACCGTAAGGCGGTCATTCAAACTGCGCATGGACCCGTTACGGGCTATTTTATGATGGAAAAAAATGGGGAGTTTACTTTCTTTCTACAAAATCACAGGCCCATAATGAAACTTTGGAAAAGCCCGATTGGGTGGATAGTAACGAAAGATTTTGAAGGCGTCATGGGTGCAAAGGAAGTGACAACTTCGCTTATTTTGTATCTTGAAGGAAGACTTTATAACTAGCATTTTATAAACCATCAAATTAAGCTTTCTAACTTAAGCCTTATTTCACCTTTTATAGTTGCTGGTTAAAAAAGTGCAAAATAGCTCATATTAAGTGGCAGGCGTTTCCTTAACTGAAAAACCTGAATAAGGATGCCATTATGGAAGATACAATTGATAAAATGCAATCTTCAATTGACAACAAAAAAAATCTTAAAATCTTAACAGATATTGACGCCCAGGATCAGTGAAAACCAGGATAAGCGTTTTCTTTTTTAAAGGTTTTAGACTGTGGACAGGTCTTTCAAAAAGATACTTACCTCAAGGTTTATCCCGGACTTGATGGTTTTGGGATGAGTTACGAACAGGAAGCCATCAGCATAAATAAAATTGATAAGGGTTGTTTAATTTTCAATATCAACAAAACAGATGGTTATAAGGTTTTGGTTTTAGATCAATCTAAAAGTAGCAACGAAAGTGCTGTTTACTGGAAAGATGAATTCCTTAAGAAGTACAGCAAAAAATATAGCCAGGAAATATCCGAAATTGAAAGGAATTTGATGAGCCTATCATCTAAAAAGTCGAACCTTGAAAAATGTGTTGATTTGGCACTGGAATATGCCGTTGATTTGCCTTTAAAGTGGGTTTCTGCTGATTATCATACCAAGCAACAGATGCAGATTTTACTGTTCCCTCAAGGCATTAGCTATAGCAAGAAAACTGACGAAAGTCGAACCACGATGATTAACAGCGTCTTTTTGTATATAGCTTATTTTTAGCAACTTATCGGGAAAAAGAAAAGAGGCATACCAGAATTGTCTCTGGATTATGCCTCTTTTGCAGATTCGGTAGCGGGGAGCAGGATCGAACTGCCGACCTCAGGGTTATGAATCCTGCGCTCTAACCATCTGAGCTACCCCGCCGGGCCAATATTTACAGATCATGTAAATATTGATGTGGTTATTTTTAAGAGTTGCAAATATAGGATAAATATATATTCAATCGAAAAGAAATTTTAAAAATAGTTTAAGGTATTGGTAGTCAATAAAATTGATTGCTTTGTGCTTGTTTTACTGCCTGATAATATCCTTTAAAAGGGCGCTTTTTTATAATAAGGTTGCGTTGCATAGTGGCTTTAGTGCAGCGGTTGGTTAAAAAACATTCTGGTGCTTAGCGATGGCGGGTATATTATGGTATGATCATGCAAAAACGGCTTCGAATATTGCTTACTCCTTGGAGTGATCAGGTTAACTGCTGAGTAGCTTTAGCGGTACTTCTTATTTACCAATTGTTTACCTTTTAGGTAATAAATTAGGTAACGCCAGGGTAAAGAATGGGTAAGCAAAGGGTAAGCATGGGGTTAACCTGGTGTACAGAACGGGTAAGCAAAGGGTAAACAATGGGTAAAGGAATTTGAAGTGTCTTATACTGAAGCAAATTAACCCAATTTAAATAACTAACCTTTATCATAACTTTATTCGAACTTTAACAAATCAAAAATTCCTTCCATTTCCTAACCATATAAGGCATATAAGTTCCATATTGGTTCAATTGAAAAATAGATTGCTGATAGAGTAATCATCCAGGTTTTTTATGAGTTGATGGTGCTTGTGTAGATATTATGAGTTTGTAAATCAGATACTTGCTATAGTTTATCGTTAACATGGCCTGCGGGCATGAGGTAAAAAAGGTAATGGCAAAACGAACTAATGACAACTGAACCATAACCAGTGAGCCAATGACAAATGAACGAACGCACCAGCTGAAACCAATAAAAATTATATTGTTGCAGATATAGAATAAATTACCTTTCTTTAGCAAAATAATATTAAAAAATTGTCCGGAACTTATCCTGGTAGTGTACTAACATGGCAGAAAAGAAAAAATTTACACTAGAGTACGAAGTTAGATCGTCACCAAGAATATTGTATAGTTTTATAAGTGAGCCAAACGGCTTATCGCAGTGGTTTGCGGATGATGTGAATTTTCGTGATCAGGTATATACCTTCACCTGGGATGATGAACAGCAAAAAGCAAAGCTGATTGCCGTAAAGGAAAATAAACTGGTTAAATTTAAGTGGCTGGATGATGAACCTCAATGTTATTTTGAGATGGAAATTGTGCAGGATGAATTAACTAACGACGTAGCCCTCTCCATTACCGATTTTACCACCGATGAGCTTTTAGCAGAGAAAAAATTAATCTGGGATAACCAGATCGATTACCTGATTAGCGTTTTGGGTGCGTAATATTACCTTCGTATTGTTTACCTTTGTAAGGTGAAAAAAATACATCTTCTATTAATAAAAGCATTTGTGAAACCATTCATAGCAACATTTTTTGTTATGATGTTTATCCTGTTAATGTTTTTTCTGTTTAAATGGATTGATGATTTAATCGGAAAAGGTTTCGAATGGTATACCATTCTCGAACTGATGTATTATGCCTCGGCAGCCAACGTATCCATGGCGCTTCCACTTTCGGTGTTGCTTTCTTCCATCATGACTTTTGGTACATTGGGCGAAAACTATGAGCTGGTAGCTATCAAATCAGCAGGTATTTCGCTGCAGAAAGCCATGCGTCCATTATTGGTGGTCATTTTGATGCTCACGGTTGCCTCTTTCTTTTTTGCCAACTATATGCTGCCCAAAGCTAACCTCAAATTTGGTTCGCTTTTGTATGATATCAGGAACAAAAAGCTTTCATTTTTGATCAAGCCGGGAGTATTTAATAACGAAATTCCAGGCTATGCCATCCGTGTTGATTCGAAGGAGGAAGATGGTACGCTGCACAATATCATGATTTACGATCATCGTGAAAATAATGGTATTCCGAAAGTAATCCTGGCCAGGGAGGGCAAAATGAATAAAACCGCTGATGGTAAGTTTCTGGTACTTAACCTTAAAAATGGGGTGCAGTACGAGGAGCAGGCTGCCAAAAACGGCATGTACAACCCAAGGCAGATCTTTACACGAAACCGTTTTAAAGAAACATCGCCCCGTTTTGATATGTCTTCTTTTGATGGCAGTACGACCGATCCCAACGCTTTTGGTAACAGTACCCCCATGTTAAACCTAAAAGGGATTGTGAAAAAACGTGATTCACTGACCAAACAATTGGATACCATGAAGATGCGTACCGTGGCTAACCTCACCAGTAATTTTAAACAGTTTAATGTAACTAAAGGTTATACGAGCGTAAAAGCGGTTCCGAAAAAGATTGACGACGTCATATTAAAAAGCATTCCGAACGGATCGCGTAAAATGGCCCTTGAGAATGCAACCAATACTGTTGCAAACATTATGCAGCACGTTCCTAACTGGGGGCCGCGCCAGACAGATTTAACCGGCGAAATCATTTTTACCACAGTGGAGTATCAGCGTAAATTTACGCTGGCAGCATCTTGTATTCTGTTGTTTTTTATTGGTGCGCCACTAGGCGCCATTATTAGAAAAGGTGGGATGGGTTTGCCTGTAGTAGTAGCTATTTGTTTCTTTCTGGTGTACCATATTATCACCACAGTGGCCGAAAAATCAGCGCGTGAAGGCAATTTGAATCCAATTTTCGGTATGTGGATTGCAGTGATTGTATTATCGCCCTTAGCCGCCTTTTTAACCTATAAAGCTACCGTAGATTCGGCCTTATTTGATATAGATTATTACAAGCAGCTATTTCTTAAGCTTTTTAAAAGGAAAGAAAAATAGGCTGCTTTTCCTTTACTTACAGATGATATTTTAATCCAAAAATTGCTTAATAAGGTTGTACCTTTGTACGGGTTATCGTGTGTAGTATAAAACCATTTTAATACGCTTTATACACCATTGCCCCATAATGCTTATAAAATGCAAACAAAATTAAACACAATAGAAGAGGCCATCGCAGATATAAAAGCCGGTAAAGTAATTATTGTTGTAGATGATGAAAATAGAGAAAATGAGGGTGATTTTTTAACTGCCGCCGAAAATGCAACGCCCGAGATTATTAATTTTATGGCTACTTACGGCCGTGGTTTAATTTGCGCCCCCTTAACAGAAGAACGTTGTAAAGAGTTAAACCTCAGCCTCATGGTGGGTAAAAATACGGCAGCTTACGAAACTAATTTTACGGTTTCGGTAGATTTGGTTGGCCATGGCTGCACTACCGGAATTTCAGCAAGCGACCGCTCTAAAACGATGCTGGCTTTGGTTAATCCTAAAACCGACCCTGAAGAGTTGGGCAGACCAGGACATATTTTCCCGTTAATAGCCAAAGATGGTGGTGTCATCCGCCGTGCAGGGCATACAGAGGCTGCGGTAGATTTAGCCCGTTTGGCCGGTATGAAACCTGCTGGTTTATTGGTGGAAATTTTAAAGGAAGATGGCGAAATGGCCAGACTTCCTGATTTATTCAAAATTGCAGAGCAGCATCAGCTAAAAATCATATCCATTGAGGATTTAATCGCCTACCGTTTAAAGATAGACAGCTTGATTAAACAAGAGGTGAGCATCGATTTGCCTACCGCTTGGGGCAATTTTAAAATGACAGCTTATACCCAGTTAGATAATAATGCTACACATTTAGCTATTTCTAAAGGTGAATGGGATCTAAATGAACCCATTCTGGCCCGTGTACACAGTTCTTGTGTAACGGGTGATATCTTTGGATCCTGCCGTTGCGATTGCGGCCCTCAGTTGCATAAAGCATTAGAAATGATTGAAAAAGAAGGTAAAGGCATCGTGGTGTATATGAATCAGGAGGGTAGAGGTATAGGGCTGATTAATAAATTACGCTCTTATAACTTACAGGATGCTGGTTTTGATACGGTTGAAGCCAATATTAAACTGGGTTTTAAAGGAGATGAACGCGATTACGGTGTAGGAGCTCAAATCCTGCGATCGGAAGGCGTAACTAAAATGCGTTTAATGACCAATAACCCAACTAAAAGAGCAGGTTTAATTGGTTATGGCTTAGAAGTAGTAGAAAACATTCCGATTGAAATTGCAAGTAATGTACATAATGAACGTTATTTAACCACCAAAAGAGATAAAATGGGCCATTCGATCATGAAAGGATAATTGAATTTGGAGTTGAGGGTTTGGAGTTTTCCTGGCCTAAGCCTAAATGTAAAATTATAATAATAATAAAAGCCAATATTGAACCTCAGTTCGGTGTTGGCTTTTTTTAGTTAATGTCTTAAGAGGTGAATTAAGTGTCGATTAGTTTAATTAGTTTGTCACTCATGCAATCGTCCTTTCGACCGGAGAGAAACGGAGTGGAGAAATCCATATCAGTACGTTTTGCAATCATCAACTTATTAGGTAATAAAGCAGTTCTTCTGGTAAAGACTCTTCATTTCATTCAGAATGCAGCGTCTAAAACTAATTGTCATCCTGAACGCAGTGAAGGATCTTGATTTACCGGGAAATTAGCTTTATGGAAGTAACACTATTAGTGATGAACAAAGCCCTAATAAACCAATGACTAATGAACCAATGGAACCAAACTTACCTCCGCTGATTTCCCTTACTTTGATTAATAATGGCCTCTTTATTAATTGATTTGTTCGTTTTAACAGGGGGTTGGCCTTGTCTTCTTTTCAGGTTTCGACGGTAAGCACCGGAAATTTTCTGAACAAACTCCTTAAACGTATCGAATTGCTGGGTATACACCAAACCAAATGAGGTTACATTGGCAGTCGGACTGATCCCACTATTCAAGAATATACTTTGTTGAGTTGGTGGTTTATTTGCCGCCTTGGCTGTCAAACTACCATCTTTTTTGATCAGGAAAAGTGCCTCTACCTCTCTACCCACATTATTCCCGTTGGAGAAATCAATCACGGTAAAATCATTCGAACTGGTTCGGTCTACAATACCTGCATTGATAATTAAACGATCATTAAAAAACTTAAACGATGCATTGGCCTCACTTAGCGAACGTACGTTCAGGTCGACAAAATTTAGGTTTAACGAAGAAAGTACGTTGTTAAACTGATTAAACACTAATTCGGTAGCGGTACTGGTAGCCGTTGAACTCAACTGGTTGCCAATGGACTGTCCACCGTTTCCAGGGGCAAAACTTCTCCTGATGATTAAACTGAATGCCTGTAGGTTCAGGTTATTTTGATCACTGAAATAGGTCTGAAGCTCCTCTTTAATAGAAGGTTGTGAAGGGAAATCGATATCGAGCTTGATATCTGGTTTCAATAGTAAACCTGTTAAGCCCATTTCTACCTCGGTATTTACCCTTTGGTTGGCATTACTACTGGCATCGCGGTTTGCTGCTTTGTAGAGATCATTTAAACTTGCCCTCAAAGCGTACACTGCTTTCAGGTTAATCTGCGCGGCGGTAGGGTTACCCGTCCACCGGATGGTTCCACCTTGCCTGATCTCGAATTTTTTGTTGATGATCTCCTGCGCCGTAAAATCAAAACTTCCGGTCTCGATAATATAATCGCCAGACATTTCAAAATCGCCGATACTATTGATGTTTAAGCTTAGCTCGGCATTACCCTTGCCACTTAAATTACCCAGGGTAGTATATATGTTTGCTGTGGTGTTCGGATCGATAGTTAATTTGAAACTCAAGGTTAAACCCTCAAAGTTAGTTTTTTTCTTGACCACAACAGCCGAATCGCGGCTCACAAAATTAATGAAGTCCTTATCCGATACGGTTTCAGAACTGTTTAAAGGTAGGTTAAACACCGTTCCCTTTTCCGTTTTCGCCTTGATATCGATCTTCATGTTATCAGTAGGCCCGGTAAATGTAAATACACCTGTGCCATATGCCCGGCCATAATAAATGGAGTTGTCTTTCGTCGTGGTGTTTAAGGCCATAAAGCTGTTCGCATTTATCTTTATGCTCAGTGTAGGATTGTCGATGTTATTCAAATCTACGCTACCATTTGCGGTGGCCTCATGGTCTTCCAAATCCTTCAGTACAAAATCTTCGAGTTTAATTACACTGTTGTTTACCTCAACCTTATCGGTAATTACATAAGTGGTTTTAAGGTAGTTTACCATGAGTTGTCCCCGATCCAGGGATAACGTCCCATTAATTTCTGGCTTGTCTAACTTTCCCTTTATAGTTAAATCAGCGGAGATATTCCCTTTCAGATTAGATACCAGTTGTTTAACAAAAGGCTCTAATACGGTGAGCTTACTATCGTCCATTTTTACAGCAAGGTCTATTTCCTTTTCTTTAAGATCAAGACTTCCGGTCAGTCTAAAATTCTCCGAATTGTCGGCCTCAATACGGGTAAACACATTTAGTTTTTGGCTTTCATTGCTGTATGATGAGGTATCTGTCAGGTTACCAAGATAAATATCGTTAAAAGTTAATGAATCAACTTTTAGATCGTCGGTTACCCTAAGTGTTTTTAATATTCCAAATAAGTCGGTTTTCCCGTTTACGTTTCCAGCCAATTTAACTCCAAAGCCTTTGGTAAATGGATTAAGGGTTTTTAAACTAAAATCTTTAAATCCCACACTAATCAAATCTTTGGGGTCTTCAGAAATTAATCCATCAATAGTAACCTGTTGTTTTCCGTTGGTCAAATCGAAATTACTGATCTCAGTTTTACCATTGTTGAGTACGATGCGTACTTTCTCCTGGATACGCCATTCTTCATTGTTAATTTTTAAGATAGAGGGCAGCACGCTCAACCTTGCCGTAGTATCCTGGTTTTTGGTAAATTCTACCAATCCATTTAAATCGAGCTGATTATCTTCATCGGTATTAGACATCTTTACGTTGAAGGCCAAACTATCGTTCCGCAGGATATTGGAAATGTTTACGTCTTTAATAAACAGGCTGTCGTTAAGCTGTACCCGATCGGAAGTTACAATCAGTTGAAGTTGTTGTGTGGTGGTATTTTCGTCGAGGATGATGTTGTTTACCACTATACCATTGTATTTTAATTTCTTAACGAAGCCATTTAGCGTGGCGGTATTATTGCGCGAATCGAAATCTCCGGTTAAAGTAGCGCCTTCCTCCAGTTCCAGACCCGGCGCCAGGATCTGCGCAAGCGGTTCAAATTTTTTAATCTGTAGATTAAACTTAAAGATCTGCTTGTTGTATTTGATGATGTCGGCCTTTAAAGAGGGAACATACGTTTTGGCGATGGCCTTGTAATAGGATGCAATAGAATTTAAATCATATTCACCTCTAATACTGGCATCAAAAATATCCGACCGGATATCGAGTACGCGGTTTGCACCTGTTCCATTGGCCATCAACTGCACAGAATCTATACTGTAAATACCTTTAGGGTTTTGCAGCCTGATCTCCTGGATCAATAATTTGCCAGCAATGTTGTTCAGGTTGGTGCCCGAAAAATTGGTTGTAAATCTGGCATCCACCATTAAAGAATCTTTTAGTAGTTTTAAGGCCTTTAAACGGGCTTTGGATATGGTGGCATTAAAATTAAATACCGGTAATTTAGGATTCAGGTTAACGCCCCCGTCAAATACAAGTTTAACGTTACGATCGTTAATGCTCAGTTTACCATCAAAATATTTTTTATCGAAGGTGCCGTCAATCTTTACATTACGATACCTGTAGCGGTTAAAGTCGATGTAAGTTATATTGCCATTTATTTTCTCGGTTAAATCCCTCAGTTCTGTTCCCCGCCCTTTTACATATAATGAAGAACTGATGCGGCCAAGACTTTTTTCATCTAACAGATTGCCGATATTGAAGTCGTACGTTTTGACGTTTCCGGTGTAGGACGGAACCTCATTTTTATCGATTTTCATGTTCACATCAGAAACGATCCGTCCCAGTTTCGTTTTAAATTCTCCATATGCGATAAAGTCGTTCTGAAAACCGGTAAAACTTCCGTTAAAGTTGATATTGCCGAATTTATTTACAATCACCGGAACAATTTTCTTTTTACTGTTGGTAATTCCGGCCAGCACTTCATCCAGATCGGTTTTGTTTGTACCTGCCATCTCAATGTTCAGGTCCATAAAAGTTTCTTTCCATTTTGGCAGGCCCTTCAAAATAAAATCACCTTTAATATGCGTGGCCTTTCCGGTTTTTAAAGATAATTTTTTAGCTTTAAGGTTATTCACCAAACCCGTAATCTGACCATCAACATCCAGGTCGAGTTTCATGGTATTCATTTCAGGTGCGAAGAATGCGATATCCCTTGAGGTAATGTGGCTGTCTTTGAAGATGGCCTTCATCCGCACCTGATCTATATAATGGTTAAAATCTTTGAAGCTTTTAAACCGCATTTGGTAGTAGTTGGTTAAGCGGCTCTGATTGGTTTCGAGCAAGAGGTTTTTCAGCTCAATGGCATTACTGTCTACCGTGGTCTGGGCGGTTAAATTTTTTAGGTAAAATCCGCTACGTTCTTTAAAAGTTAAATTTTTGATGTTGGTTTTTAGCAAATGCTTTTTGGTATCCAATCCTTCAAAAATCCCGCTCAGTTCTTTCACGTTTACATTATCGAAGTTTACGCTTTTGCCCTGGATGGTATCTTTTGCATTATAATTAACGTACCTGAAGGCAAATTTGTTTAAAATAAGACGGCCAAGATTGACATCATAGGGCTTGCTTTTCTTTTTCTTTACCTTGGGTTTACCGGAATCGAAGTAATTGATGATAAAATCGAGATTAGATGACTTATCTTTGAAATCCTTTAGGAAGAATTGACCATCATTAATTTGAACGGTATTGATATCGATGATCTTTTTATCAATAGATAATCGGTTAATGTCGACCATAAATTGTGGCGTGCTTAATAAAGTGTCTTTTTGTAAATCCAAAACCAGTAAATCTTCCAGCACGATAGATTTAAATGGTTTGATATAAAGACTCTTGATTGATATGGTGGTATTAAGCTCTTTAGACAGGTATGCGGCAGCCCGCTGTGCAAAATAGGTTTGAACAGGTTTAAACTGTAGTGAAAAAATAAGAAGCGCAAGCAGCAAGATTATTGATGCAATTACCCAAAGGAGTATTTTAAATAGTTTTTTAATAATTTTGCAGCTTAAATATTAAATAATTTGTCTGTTATACTTGCTATCGAATCCTCTTGCGATGATACATCCGTTGCTATTTGTAACAACGGCAAAATTACTGCCAATGTTATTGCAAACCAAACAATTCATCAAAATTATGGTGGTGTTATACCTGAATTAGCTTCAAGGGTACATCAGCAAAATATTGTACCTGCTGTACAACAAGCGTTAATTAATGCGAAGGTTACAAAACAGGACATAAATGCTGTAGCTTTTACCCGAGGTCCCGGCCTTTTAGGGTCATTATTGGTTGGGGTTTCTTTTGCTAAATCTTTTGCATTAGCTTTAAATGTACCTTTAATTTCCGTTAATCATATGCATGCGCATATCCTGGCACATTTTATTGATGATCCTAAACCAAGCTTTCCTTTTATCTGTTTAACCGTTTCTGGTGGGCATACACAAATTGTACTGGTAAAAGATTATTTTGATATGGAAATTATAGGCGAAACATTGGATGACGCTGCCGGTGAAGCTTTTGATAAAACCGCCAAATTACTGGCTTTGCCATATCCTGGTGGTCCACTGATTGATAAGCATGCGCAGCAGGGCAATCCTTTGGCATTTAAATTTGCCGAACCTCAAATCGCCGATCTGAATTTTAGTTTCAGTGGTTTTAAAACTTCTATTCTTTATTTTATCAGGAAACAGGAACAACTGAACCCTGATTTTATTGCCGAAAATTTAGATGATATTTGTGCGTCGGTACAGCATAGTATCGTGCAGATTTTGCTAAACAAACTTAAAAGAGCAGCAAAACAATACGGAATTAATGAAATTGCTATTGCAGGAGGTGTTTCGGCAAACTCTGGTTTACGTAATGGCTTGCAACAAACTGCCGATGAACTGGGCTGGAAGATTTATATACCTGCTTTTCAGTATTGTACGGACAATGCGGGCATGATTGCCATTGCGGGTTACCACAAATACCTGAAGCAGGATTTTGTAGGGCAGGATGTTTCGCCAATGGCACGGATGGAGTTTTAATTAGATAGTTACCTGGTTAGTTGCTAAAATTGGTTAATCGACATTAAGCTTCAGATTCAGGGCTTGCTTCTTAGTCAGCTCCCTTGCTCGTCATTGTGAGTAGGAACAACGAAGCAATCCATTTAGGGATCGGAAATCAATAACAATCGCGTTGGTACGGCAAATTAACGATATGTGTCCCGTGGTTAACGACTATAAACAGCCACCGAAAACTGGCCAAGAAAATTATTTGAACTGAACTTACATATATGACTGGAGCATCATTAATATTTTGGATTATCTGCGCGATACCTTTAATCGGGCTGTTATACTGGTTAATCAGAAAAGATAAAAACAAACTAAAAGGAAGCTGGGGTGTAATCATCCTTGGGGTATTGGTTATTGCTGCACTTTTGGTTGTCGTTTATGTAACCAAAGATTTCAGCGCCATCTTTAGTCAGAATAATTAATACGGTTACAGTTATACTGAAGGTCAGCGCGACATTGACAAAAATGGAAATTTTAACGATGCAGTTGATATGTATTTTAATGGTCGACTTGTTTCAGTACCCAAAGTTACGGCTTCAGTTACCTATAGTCCGTTAAAGGTATTCGATTTAACGCCAAACTATACTGGTATCAATAATTCTCGCAATAGGTTTGAGAAAACAACAATGGGGTAAACAATGGCAATGAAGACGCTGTTAAAGCGTATCATTTGTTCAGCTTTGCAGGAATTTATCAGGTGAAGAAAAATACCAGACTTACCTTGGGTGTCGACCACTTTTTTACCAGGCTTATTTTCGGGCAGAGCGCAATGGTTTATGCAGCCTGGGTTTTATTCGAAAGGAAGGGGTACTTCGGTAAACTGTGGCTTTTCGGTTAGTTATTAGCCAGATTCTAAAATAAAAAAGCGTCCCCATGATAAATCTGGACGCTTTTCTATATTCATACTGAATTGATCAGGCTTATTTTTCTGCCAGATGCTCTCCAGTTACTTCAGTTTTGATCTTAGTCTCCAGTTCTTCCGCAAGCTCAGGGTTATCGCTTAACAATTGTTTTACCGCGTCCCTACCCTGGCCAAGTTTCGTATCTCCGTAAGAGAACCATGAACCCGCTTTTTTGATGATGCCAAAATCAACACCTAAGTCGATAATCTCCCCGTTTTTAGAAATACCTTCACCAAACATTACATCAAATTCTGCAATACGGAAAGGCGGAGCCACTTTATTTTTAACAATTTTTACTTTAACACGGTTACCAGAAACTTCGTCAGAATCTTTGATTTGAGAAATACGGCGGATATCCAAACGTACTGATGCATAAAATTTCAAGGCATTACCACCGGTTGTAGTTTCAGGGTTTCCGAACATTACGCCGATTTTATCACGTAATTGGTTGATAAAGATACAGCAACATCCGGTTTTTGAAATTGTTCCGGTTAATTTACGTAGGGCCTGGCTCATCAAACGGGCATGTAAACCCATTTTGCTGTCGCCCATTTCTCCCTCAATTTCACTTTTTGGAACCAAGGCTGCAACAGAGTCGATTACAATTACATCTATGGCGCCAGAACGGATTAGATTGTCGGCAATTTCCAGTGCCTGCTCTCCGTTATCGGGTTGAGAGATTAAAAGGTTGTCTGTATCTACGCCTAATTTCTTGGCATAGAACTGATCGAAAGCATGCTCCGCATCAATAAAAGCAGCGATACCACCTTTTTTCTGCGCTTCAGCAATGATGTGAGTAGCTAAAGTTGTTTTACCAGAAGATTCTGGTCCATAAATTTCAATAATACGGCCTTTCGGAATACCACCGATGCCTAAAGCAATATCTAAACTGATTGATCCGGTAGAAATATAATCTATCGGTTCAACAGCAGTATCGCCAAGTTTCATAATGGTACCTTTACCGTATGATTTCTCTAGTTTATCTAAAGTAAGTTGTAGTGCTTTTAATTTATCTGGATTTGCAGTGCTCATTTCTTTTTTCATTGATTTCGTAAATATAATTGATTATCGGCTAATATGCTAAATGTTTGATATTTATAATGCTAAAATATTTAGCTAATGTAAGGCTTTTTTAGCTAATGTCAATAGTAAATAAAAAATATTTTTAAGCTTTCAATTTATCTCTTTCGTTTTGGGCAGTAAAACGTTCAAAATACCTGCACATATAGGTGATTTCGCAGACATGACATTTGGGGTTTCGGGCTACACAAACGTAACGTCCGTGCAGAATAAGCCAGTGATGTGCAATATGGATGTCGTGTTCAGGCAGGTTTTTAACCAGATCCTTTTCAACTGCTAATGGCGTTTTGCCATTGGTTAAACCCAGGCGGTTGGCCACGCGGAAAACATGGGTATCAACGGCCATTGCCGGCGCATTGTAAATTACCGATGCAATTACATTGGCTGTTTTGCGTCCAACCCCAGGCATTTTTTGCAGGTCATTAACTTCTGAAGGAACTATATCATTAAATTCGTTCAGCAGCATGTTGGCCATACCCACCAGGTGTTTTGCCTTATTATTGGGATAGCTGATGCTCCTGATATAATCGAAAACAATATCTGGTGTAGCCTCGGCCAAAGCCCTTGCGTTAGGAAAGCGTTGAAAAAGGGCAGGAGTTACCATATTCACCCTCTTATCGGTACATTGTGCCGAAAGGATTACCGCTACTAAAAGCTGATAAGGATTATTATAATGTAACTCGGTTTCTGCATCAGGCTGCTTGGCCGAAAAATGTTCTACAAACAGTTTGTAGCGTTCTTTTTTAAGCATGTGCAAATATAGGTTAAAGATGGAAAATGTAACTGCCAAATTGGAAGAAGAGCATTTGGAACGGAAGAACTAAAAGATAAACTGTATTTGTCGCTATGAATGATCTAGGAACCTTTCAGTCCTGACCAGATTTGACGGGTAATGTAAAGACATTAATCAGTTCAGGATTGGGAGCGCAATTTGGTGCTAAGATTAAGGTTTTTCCTGTTTTCCGCTTTTACGCTTCGCTACCTCGTACCTCGTTGCTGCAGGGTAACGCTGCAACCAGGGCTAGGTGGGCAATACAGTATTTCATTTTTAGGGTTTGCAGGCGGCATAATCCCTTGTTTCTAAAGCCGATCAGATAGATATTGGATAAGCATGGGATATTGCTAAAGAGTTTCGCCGTTTTTGCTGTAACCTTTGTTAAATAAACCCGGTAGGAGTGTGTATCCCGATTTAAGCACGTGTTTATATTATACTTGGTGTGCTTGCTTGTTTCACAGGTTTCCATCGGGATAAAGCGGATAACGGGACTGCTGTTCCCGAAGAATCGCTGGACGTCCGTTTCCAAAAACAAAAAAAGATATGGTAAGTAACTGCTAGTATAGAAATGCCTTTATAATTGTTTTAATCCATTTAACTACCAACTGCTTAACACCAAACCCTTGCCCGATAGTAAGACTATAATTATATAAACATTTTCGGTAAAAGTGTAACATCTGAAAAGGCCATACCGCTAGTTTTGTTTAAAACTAAAACACAAAATGAAAACTTTAATTAAATTATGTACAATCCAGGTTATGGTACTAATTGCGGCTGGCAGTGTGTCAGCACAGCGAAAAGCAGCAGTGGTTAATCCTTTGCAGGCTTATTACGAAGTTAAAGATGCCTTAATCAGCAGCAATGCAAGCGTGGCTGGCACCAGGGCTATCACATTAATTAATGCGATAAAAGCCAATGAAAAAACTAACGCTTCGAAAGTATTGCGCGATAAAATATTATTTGATGCGGAGCACATTGCGGAGAGTAAAGATATCGAACATCAAAGAGATCATTTTACTTCTTTATCAACTGATTTTTATGCCTTGGCGAAAGTGGTAAAATTGAGCGATAAACCTGTTTATTATGCTTATTGTCCAATGAAAAAAAGCTATTGGCTAAGCGAAGGCGAGGTGATCAAAAATCCGTATTATGGTGATAAAATGTTAACCTGCGGTAAAGTTGCCGAAGTACTTAAATAAAACACACGCTACAAAATGAAGTTTATTTTAGTTTGTTGCCTGGCTATTTTGCCTTATAGTGCTGCTTTTGCCCAGCATCAGCATAACGAGGTAAAATCAGCCAGCCCCGAAAAAGCTCTCCGGCAAGCAAGCGCTGTTACAACTTTTAGCAAAAGCACGCTGCCCAAAGTGGTACGTTATGATTTGTACGTTGCCGATACAATAGTAACTTTTGGCGGTAAACCTAAGCATGCCATTGCGGTGAACGGGCAGATACCCATGCCAACGCTAACCTTTACCGAAGGCGATACCGCAGAAATACATGTGCACAATAAACTAAAAGAATCAACCTCGTTACATTGGCACGGGCTATTTTTGCCTAACCGATATGATGGCGTTCCTTACCTTACACAAATGCCCATCAAACCAAATGAGACCCATGTCTACCGTTTTCCGATCATACAGAACGGTACCCATTGGTACCATAGCCACTCTGGTTTGCAGGAGCAGATTGGCATGTATGGCGCGATGATTTTAAATAAAAGAAAGGAACCGGTTATACCCACCGTTCCTGTAGTTTTAAGTGAGTGGACCAATATGAAGCCTCATGAAGTGGACAGGCGGTTGCACAATGCGGACAATTGGTTCGCCATCAAAAAAGGTACAACGCAAAGTTATGCTGAAGCCATAAAAAATGGGCACTTTAAAACCAAACTCACCAACGAACTGAAACGGATGACTGCTATGGATGTGAGTGATGTGTATTATGACGCGTTTTTAGTAAATGGAAAAAAGCAGTACCAGGTGCCAAACAAACTGAAGGCAGGAGATCAGGTCAGGTTGCGTATTGCCAACGGCGGGGCATCCAGCTATTTTTGGCTCACCTATGCCGGTGGTAAAATAACCGTAGTGGCCAGTGATGGTAACGATGTGACGCCTGTTGAGGTAGATCGGCTGATGATTGCCGTATCTGAAACTTATGATGTAATAGTAACCATTCCTGAAAATAAAAGTTACGAATTTCTGGTCACGCCTGAAGACCGCACCGGATCGGCATCTCTTTGGCTGGGCAGCGGACAGCAGGTAGCTGCTCAGAAACTGCCCAGGCTGAAATATTTCGAAGGCATGAAAATGATGAACGAAATGATGGACATGAATGGTAATATGGTGCAGATGGATGGCATGAAGATGCAGAATCAGGCAATGGATATGAATGCCGTTATGTATTCTGAGCTGGATCTCAATGGTGGAGATACTGGTGTAGCTGATGCACATAAAGGTCATAATATGGGTGATAACGGTGGCATGAAAGTACCTCTCAAAACATTAAATTACGATATGCTGCGTGCACCCGAAAAAACGGTTCTCCCGAAAGCACCCACCCGGCAGATGGAGTTTCAGCTAACGGGCAATATGAACCGCTATGTTTGGACCCTGGATAACAAAACGATTTCCGAAACAGATAAAATCCTGATCAGAAAAGGCGAAAACCTGCGCATCATTTTATACAACAACAGTATGATGCGCCATCCCATGCACCTGCATGGGCACGATTTCAGGATAATTAATGCCCAGGGCGATTACGCACCTTTAAAAAATGTACTGGATATCTTGCCCATGGAACGCGATACCATTGAGTTTCGCGCTTCAGAAAGTGGCGATTGGTTTTTTCACTGCCATATTCTGTACCACATGATGAGCGGTATGGGGAGAATTTTTAGCTATGAAAATTCACCTTTGAACCCTGAAATTCCAAACCCCAAACTGGCACAGCGAAAACTTTTTGCCGATGACAGGATGTTCCATTTCATGGCCGAAAATAATTTTGCCAGTAATGGAAATGATGGTATGGCCATGCTGGCCAATACGCGCTGGCGTATCGGAACCGAGTGGCGCCTGGGCTATACCAAAATGCACGGCTTTGAAAACGAAACCCATATTGGCCGCTATATCGATCGGATGCAATGGTTAATGCCTTTTGTAGGTTTCGACTGGCGTTACCGGCAAATGGATATCACTAAGCAGGAAAGTAATATTTTTGGTCAGAAAAATACAAAGGACAAGAGAAGCATGTTTAGTTTGGGACTGGCCTATACCTTGCCTATGTTGGTTGTAGCACAGGCAGAAGTGTGCCATGATGGTAACGTGCGTTTGCAGTTGATGCGCGAAGATATACCGGTTTCTAAGCGTTTAAGGGCAAGTTTTATGGTAAACAGCGATAAGGAATTTATGGGCGGACTTAAATTTATTACCACCAAATATATGGGTATTTCTGCCCACTATGACAGCGATATGGGCTTTGGCGCAGGTTTGATCCTAAATTATTGATATATAAATTCCAAATTAATACCTGGTCATTTCTCCAAGTAGTTTATCGCATTCGGCAAAAGCATGATATAGATACTTATTGCGATGTTTTTCTCCCTGGCCGCTAAAGGAAACCGATTTCATCATCAGACCCTGCATCCATAGTTTGGTTTGCTTGCAATAAGCCGGGTCTTCGGTTCTTAAGTAGTTGAAATGGTGGATTGCCCGAGCCGCGTATCTCTGACCTTAGTATTTTAGCAGGGAAGAATTATACTTTTAACCGTTACCATTATCTGAGATTAGGTGCAGGCCTATCAATGGTTAATCAGATTAGTCGTGGCGCATTTTTGTATGATGATTGTGATCGGCCGGGAGGATGCCTGTTTGGCAATTATATATATGAAACAATCAGAAAGCGGTCGATTGGTTTGTCATTTGAAATAAAGTACGGTCTTTATCTGGATGGAACCACTGCAGTTACTGCTGGCTTTTCTGCAAACCTGAACAAAGTGGAGTATTTTTATGGGATATCGATGGGTTTGGCGTTGGGTAGGCTAAGAGATCAGGTAAGGCGAAAAAATTGAACTTCTGAGATTTGAACAGAGGAAATTAATTTCTGTGACGATATAGCAGTAAAAGCTTGGAAAGAATTAGGTTAGCTAATTTGAATGTTACAAAATTGCCTCAATAAAACAATATTTTAATTAGGTCTTAAATGGAGATGGTTTATGATATTTTGATAATAAATAGTCGTTCCTTAAAAAGTCATTGAACAAAGATTGTATGATATTTTGGTTGTTTGATGAATGTTTTTACGAGCTGAACAAAGCTTAAAAAAAGCGGCCAAAGATGATCTTTCCAGATATTCATGATC
>NZ_CAJYOJ010000033.1 GCF_913776295.1 uncultured Pedobacter sp. | reverse complement strand
TTTTTCTTTCGAAGCCAGTGGGATGGCTTTGTCAGTGGAGCCCGAAAAATTTGTTAGGCCGGATTTAAGCGGAACGGAGATACGGTGCTACGGCCTAGCTACGCCGAAATGCATAGGTTTCGCAAGTTACTCATTAATAGGCAATTGCAAAATAACGTCAATGGTAGGTACGAAGCATCTGCAACCTATAAAAAGATGCTTCGTGCCTCAGCATGACAGAAAAAATTTTCTCTGTGGTTCTGAGTTTCCATGGCAAAAAAAAGCCGTCCTGATGTAAATCGGAGCGGCTATATCTTACCAACTTGCGCTTAAACTAACCTTCAAGCTCCATGATCTCAGCTGCCAGTGTTTCCCATTTAGTTTGGCTGTGATCTAACTCCTGTTTCGTTGCCAGGTAACGTTTGTTGGCTTCAGCCAGTTTATCGGCTTTGGCGTAAACATTCTCGTCGGCCAGTTCTGCTTCAATGTTTTTTACATTTTGCTCCAGTTCGGTAATCAGTTTTTCTGTTTTTTGCAATTCGTCGTTCAGCTTTTTTAACTGATTAGCCGTGTTAGGGGTAGCCGGTTTTGGCTGTTCCTTTGGTTTTTCGGGCATTTTAACCGGAATAGGTTTAGCTGCAGGGATAACCCTTTTGCTATTCCATTCTTCATATTCGGCATAAGTGCCGGGATATTGTTTGATCTTGCCATTTTCGATAAACCAGATTTTATTGGCTACATTATCCAGAAAATACCTATCGTGGGAAACTGTAATGAAAGTACCTTCAAATTGTTGCAAGGCCTGGATCAGGATGTTTACCGATTGGATATCCAGGTGGTTGGTTGGCTCATCCAGGATCAGGAAATTTGAATCTGTAGTTAAAGATTTCGCCAGGGCCACACGCGATTTTTCCCCTCCCGAAAGTACCTTGATCTTTTTGAAAACATCATCGCCGGTAAACAGGAAACAACCTAAAATGCTGCGCAATTCGGTATCAGTATGTTTGGGTGCAAAGGCCTGTAGTTCTTCCAAAATTGAATTCTCCAGATGCAGCGATTCTAACTGGTGCTGCGCAAAGAAAGTAGTGGTTACATTATGACCGGTTTCGCAGAAACCTTCAAATTTTTCAGCTCCGGCAATCATCCTCAATAAAGTAGATTTACCTTTTCCGTTAGCACCGATCAGGGCAATTTTATCTCCTTTTTCGATCACACCTTCGGCATCATCCAGAATATGCACATTTGGATAACTTTTATGGGCATGCTCGATACGTACCACATGCCTGCCCGATGGTTTAGAAAATTTAAAAGCAAAATTTACGGTAGGGTTTTCATCATCCACATCATCAATACGCTCCATCCTGTCTAAAGCTTTCATCCGCGACTGGGCCATTTTAGCCTTACTCGCCTTGGCTTTGAAACGCTCAATTAAACGCTCTTCCTGTTTAATTTTAGCCTGCTGGTTCTTAAATTCTCCCTTTTGGATTTCGCTGCGCATGGCTTTTTCTTCTACATAAAAACTGTAGTTACCCGCATATACGGTCAATTTGCCTTTGCGCGATTCTACCGTACGGTTTACAATCTTGTCCAGGAAATACCGATCGTGAGATACAATTACGATGGCACCTTCAAAACTCATTAAATAGTTTTCCAGCCATTTGATGGAAGGTAAATCCATGTGGTTGGTCGGCTCATCGAGCAATAAGATATCAGGTGTTTGCAATAAGATTTTAGCCAGCATTACCCGCATCCGCCAACCTCCGGAAAAGGTATTTAAGGGGCGTAATTGGTCTGCCGTACTAAAGCCTAAACCAGCCAAAATTTCGTTGGCCCTGTACTCAATGTTGTAACCGTCAAGGGCTTCAAATTCTTGTTGTTTATCACTTAACTTAAATAAAACCTCTTCGCTGTAATCAGTCTCAATTTTTTTAAGCAGTTCTTCAATTTCATCATGCAACTGGTTCTGGCGCTCAAAAGCTTCCATGGCCACGTGCAAAATGCTATGGTGCGAATCGTAAGAAAGCAGATCCTGGTTTAAGTAACCAATTTTCAGGTCTTTAGACATGGAAACCGTACCCGAACTCGGTGCATACTCGCCGACAATTATTTTTAAAAGTGTTGATTTTCCTGTTCCATTGGCACCAATTAAACCGGCTCTGTCGCCAGGTTTGATGTGCCAGTTTGCGTCATCGTATAAGGCCCTTGAGCCAATCAGGAAAGTTAAATTGTTTATTGAAATCATTTCGGCTGCAAAAGTACGAAATTTAAAGGCTTTTCTCAGGGGGAAAGTTAAATAGGGAAAACTGTTATTCTGATCAATATCAGTGACAGAAGAATCCTAGCGAAATGATAAGCCTCGAAAAGTCGTCATTTCGACCGCAGTGGTGAAATCTTTCTACATAGTTCAAAGATTTCTCCCCGCCTGTACGGGCAGGCATTTCGCTGCGCTACAGTCGAAATGAAGGAGATTTTTAAAATCATTCAACGGTAGGGAAGTGGAGAAGCTGTTGTTATGGAATTTTAAAATATATTTTGATTTCTATAAAACCTTCTTACCTTTGTACTGTAATAAAAATAATTACAGAATGAGTACAAGCAGGTTTCCGATTGCCTTACACATTTTAACCTTATTAAATGAGGCCAAAGGTACTGTAGTGAGTTCGGCTTACCTGGCCGGAAGCATCAATGTCAACCCTGTTTTAGTGCGCAAGGAAATCATGAATTTACGTAAACATGGTTTTGTGGAGAGTAAAGAAGGTAAGGGGGGAGGCTCATTTCTGGCAAAAGATGCCAAAGATATTAACCTGGGCGAAGTTTATCAATCAGTAAGCGGCAGCAAAATTTTAGGGCAACATAAAAATGAACCTAATCCCAAATGTCCGATAGGCAGGCAGATCAATCAGCATTTGGATGCGTTGTACAGCGCTGCAGAGCAAGCACTGATGAACAATTTGGCTAAACAAACATTGGCAGATTTTGCCGCCAGATTTGAATAATTTTTTTTAAATATAACTGTAATAAAAAACATTACAATTTAAATAGATACATCAATTAAAAATTAAATCAGATGAAAGTAGCATTAATAGGCGCCTCGGGATTTGTAGGTAAAGCGATTTTAAATGAACTGGTAAGCCGTGGAAACGAAGTGATTGCCATTGCGCGCGATATCGCCAAAATTGACAGCAGCGATGCCAAAGTAGATAAAGTAGCAGTAGATGTTCTGAACACAGAGGAACTGGCTAATGCTTTAAAAGGTGCTGATGCGGTAATCAGTGCCTTTAATGCCGGGTGGACCAATCCAAACTTGTATAACGATACGATTGAAGGCGCAAATGCCATTCAGGCTGGGGTAAAAGCATCTGGCGTTAAACGTTATATTTTCATAGGTGGAGCAGGTACATTGCAGATTGACGGTCACCAGATTGTAGATGGACCTGATTTTCCTGCCGAGATCAAACCAGGCGCAACCGCAGTAAGGGATTATTTTAACACGCTGAAAGAGGAAAAAGAATTAGACTGGTTGTTTTTTAGTCCGGCAATTGAAATGCATCAGGGGATCACCATCGGCCGTACAGGGAAATATCGATTGGGCAAAACCAGTCCGGTTTTTAATGACGAAGGCCGTTCTATATTATCAGTAGAAGATTTGGCGATTGTGATTGCTGATGAGCTGGAAAATAACGCACACCACCAGGAGCAGTTTACGGCAGCGTACTAGCTCGTCGTTAGTTCACTGGTTATTGGTTTACAGGTAGGCGGATTAGGATTATTGGTTGGTTGGTTTAGGGTTTGCTGGTTCATGGTTTTTGGCGGAACGGTTTATAGATAAGTGTTAATGTTTTTATTTTATGGTCAATAGCAGGCTGGGTTATCCCTCATGGCTATCAAACCATCAACTATGAACTATCGCCTGGACTAATGAACAAATGGCTACTGAACCAATTAACCTTTTCCATATTTACCTATAAGTTCTTATCTTCGTGGCATGTATCGCCTGATTAAACCAATATTCTTCAAATTTGACCCTGAAAATGTACATTATTTTGTAGTCAAACGCTTAAAATGGTTTAATGATAATTTTCCACTCGGTAAAACCATTATCCGTAGCAGTTTTGATGTGCATATCAAAGGTTTGGAACGCGAAGTTTTTGGCATCAAATTTAGAAATCCTGTTGGTTTGGCCGCAGGATTTGACAAAAACGGCGAATACGTAGAGCCACTCAGCAATTTAGGCTTTGGTTTTATCGAGGTAGGTACGGTAACACCCATGCCGCAACCCGGAAATGATAAGCCCCGTATGTTCAGATTACCCAACGATGAAGCACTGATTAACCGCATGGGCTTTAACAATAAGGGTGTGGATGTAATGGCAGAACGCTTGCGATTGTTAAAGGATAAACATCCTGATATCGTGGTTGGTGGAAATATCGGTAAAAACAAGGCTACCCCAAATGAAGATGCGGTACGCGATTATATTAAATGTTTCGACCGTTTGTTTGATGTGGTAGATTATTTTGTGGTGAATGTAAGTTCGCCGAATACCCCAGGTTTACGTGAACTGCAGGAAAAAGAGCCCCTTAAGAAAATTCTTAATACCTTACAGCAGCGCAACCGAAAAAATAATATTTCTCGTCCGATTTTATTGAAAATTGCACCTGATTTAACGGATGCGCAATTAGATGATATTATCGAAATTGTGGCAGAAACGAAAATAGCGGGCATTATTGCCACCAATACCACCATCAGCAGGGAGAACCTGGCTACAGAGCAGCATTTAAAAGCCGAAACCGGTGGATTAAGTGGAAAGCCTGTTAAAGAACGCTCAACTGAGGTAATCCGTTATCTTTCAGAAAAATCGAATAAGGCTTTTCCGATTATCGGGGTAGGTGGTATACATTCGGCCAAAGATGCGCAAGAGAAACTGGATGCAGGCGCCAGTCTGATTCAGTTGTATACCGGTTTTATTTACGAAGGACCGGGATTGATCAAAAGTATCTGTAAAGCGTTGGTTTAAAGGAGTTGTAACCCTGATCCAGTAGCTGTCGGATTTACTTCCGGGTCTTGAAATAAGTTTAGTATGATGAGCTTGCTAAATTATAGCCGAAATATGGTAGTTTTCACATTTTGGAAATGAACGTCAGCATTTCATTGGCTATCTCAGTCCCGCTATCGCTTCAAAGCCTTGGCTCGTTCCTCGCCTTCGGGTTTTACGCTAAATCGGGTTTATTTAACCGGGGTTTGGGGTTTTTACAATTATTTTTTTGAATACCTCATATCAGTATAAAATTGCCAATCCTGAGGGATGATTTATTGTATAAAAATCAATATGATTGACAACCGTTTCTAAGGTTCGTCATTTCGAGCGGAGTGCAACGCAGTCGAGAAATCTGTCTCTATAGATTTCTCCATTTCGCTGCCGGCGAAAAACCGGCTCGCTCCAGTCGAAAGGACGATTCTTCTATTGGATCCGTCAATGGTAGCGTGAAGGAAAGATGCTGGCCACGAAATAGCTATCTGGTATCAAAAATTCTAATGCATAAAAAAAGCATCCTTTGATCAGAAGGATGCTTTAAAATCTTTGAGAAAAATTTCTAAAAACTATTTTGCCAAAGCAGCTAAAACAGCGTTGTTTTTAGCTAATTGATCGTTTTTAGGTTGAGCAGAGCGGCTTCCTAACTCGATGTTAGTTGCTCTTTTCAAAAATGCTACCTCTTGGTGAGCTGTATTTTTATTTCTTCTGTCTTTTCTTTTTAATCTGGTAACTGCCATGGTAATAACCTTTTAATTATTTTATTTGTACAAATGGAGGTCGAGAGCGGATTCGAACCGCTGTAGAAGGTTTTGCAGACCTCTGCCTAGCCACTCGGCCACTCGACCTTAAATTCAAGGCTGCAAAAATAGCAATTATTAGTTAGTGCGCAAACATTATTTTAATAAATATCTGATTTAATTCCGAACTCGCACTAATTCAGCACAAAAGATTGCTGCACTTACGGCAACATTTAACGATTCGGCTTGCCCAACTCTCGGAATGGTAACCGGTTTATTTATTTTTTTGACCACCTCTGCCGATATTCCCTTTCCCTCATTACCCAAAATCACCAGTCCTTCAGTTCCCCATTGTGTTTCGTAGATCGAGTTGCCATCTAATAGTGCACCAAATACAGGGATGGTATTTTTCTCCAGCAATGCCGGTAAATCTCCCTCATAAATATTGATCCTGGCCAGAGAACCCATGGTGGCCTGTACCGTTTTAGGATTGTATATCTCGACACAATCTGCAGAACAAATGATGTTTTTAAAACCAAACCAATCTGCCGTACGGATGATAGTGCCCATATTACCAGGATCCTGCACCCCATCCAATACCAAGGTAAACTGATTTTTTAATTCAGTTGGTTCCAGTTTGCTGTTTTTAGGGATATGAACAAGCGCTAAAAAACCCTGTGGCGTTTGCAGTGTACTAATCTTCTCTAATTCGGCGTTCTTTACTTCAAATAAGTTTATATTTGCAGGCAATTTGGGTAACAAATTGTATTGCTCGCTGTTATAAAATATGGTGTGGATCTGGTAGCTTGATTGGAAAAATTCTTGTATGGATTTAATTCCCTCAACAATAAACAAACCATGTTCTCTACGATATTTTTTTTGATGTAACGATTTTATAAAACTAATCTGTGATTTTGAAAGCATACCAAAACTCAATAAATATTAAACTGAAAAGCACTGCAATATTACTATTTATTATTGTTTTAATTCAGGCCTGCTCGTCAACCAAATACATTGCAGATTATCAATCGATAGTGAAAAAGGTAACTATTGATAGTGTAGATGCTAAATTTGAAGAACAGGCTTATAACTATGTTCAGAAAGACATCAGGCCAGCATCGAAGCTGAGCATTAACGTGCCAATATACAATTTCTTCAATACCAAAGATGGCCGGTATAAAACCAGTGGTATAAAACCTTTCGGTACTCCGCCAGCCATTTTGGATAGTACACTGGTCGAAATTTCACGAACTCAGATACAAAAGTTCTTGAAAAGTAAGGGCTACCGCCGGGCCGAAGTAAAAGCAGCGATAAAAGTTGCAGAAAAAAAGGCTGAAATTGTATTCACCGCAAAACCAGGACCTGCTTATACAATAGATAAAATTTCTGATTCTATACCCAATGCCAACATTAAAAGTCTTTACGAATCAAATAAAGCTGCAATAACTCATTTACATCAGGGAATGCAGTACGATGAAGATTCTCTAACCTATGAAAGGGAGCAGATTTACCGCATTATGAAAGAAAATGGATATTTTTATTTTTTAAGACCCTATGTTAATTTCGACGTTTATGGTGCAGAACCTACTTCTAAAACCAATAAAATTGATCTGAACTTAAATGTGACCAACCCTGAAAATGGCGAACACAGGCAGTTCAATATCGGCTATACCCACATGATTATTGCGCCTAACCCGGACGGTTTTCCCGATTCGGTACGTTATAAGCTTAATAAGGACACCGTTAATGGCATTATTTTTACCGATTTTTCAAAGCGTTACCGAAGAAATCCTATTGTAAGGTATGATTTTCTGAAACAGGGCGATCTTTATGATATCCGGAATGAAAACCTCACCTATGATCGGTTATATGAACTCAATATCTTTAAAAATGTAAAAATCGATTATTACCGCAGAGACAGTACATCAAATAAAATTAATACGGTAATCCAGCTCATTCCTCAAAAGGTAATGAGTAACCGGGTGGAAGGAGAGGTGCCGTTTAATGGTGGTACAGTTGGGTTTACCATCGGAAATACGTATACCAATAACAATATTTTCAGGGGCGCAGAACGTTTTGAACTTCAGGTAAAGGGCGGTTTGCAATCAAGAATTGGCAATGGTGCAAAACCCTTTAGTGATATTTATCAGCGCGATTTTTCAATCAGTTCGAGTATTACCGTGCCACGGTTGTTGATTCCTTTTTACAATCCGGTTTTAGGAGGGAATGGGATGCCGCACACTACTTTTGCATCCAGTTATATTTATGCGCTTCAAAAAGATGTTTCGGTTAGAAGAATCTTTATCAATTCAATCACTTATGATTGGTTTGAAACCAAATCTAAATTACATTCTTTCACGCCTTTAAATTTTGAGTACCGTTTTGGCTATCTTGATCCCAACGTGGATGCGCAAACCGTATTGAACAATCTTTATTACTCCACCTTATTAGGTCGTAAAGATTTAACGCTTGGTATGAAATATACCTATACCTTAAATGCCAATAAATTAAATGAATACCGGTCTTTCGTTTACTTAAGGGCAGGAATGGATATTGCGGGAAATATGTTGCAGGGTATTTCCGCGTTAATTGGCAAAAAAGGTGATCCGGCAAATAACCAACCGGCAAGAATTTTAGGTCTGCCATTTAACCAATACATGCGCCCTGAGGTTGACTTAAGATGGTATAAACACCTGGGCGGCGAGCGACAGTTTATTGCGCGTTTAAATGCAGGCGTAGCTTATGCTTATGGAAATTCAGTATTAACGGGTATACCTTTTGAAAAGCAGTTTTTTGCTGGTGGATCAAGTGGCATAAGAGCCTGGCAGGCAAGAACCATCGGTCCCGGGAACTATGATAGAGGTATTTTACGCAGTGATACGCTAAGGAGGGCATTTTTTGGGCTCGACCAACTTGGAACCATGCGGATTGAAACCAATTTTGAATACCGTTTTACCGTGGCAAAGAAGTTTTTAGGTGCAACCTTAAAAGGTGCGGCATTTGTTGATATCGGTAATGTATGGAACCTGCGAAAAGGCGAATCAATTCTTGTTGCCAGTCCTTCACTTGACGAGCAAACCATATTCAGATTAAGTAAATTAGCGCAACAGCTTGCTGTTGGTACAGGTGTAGGGCTAAGATATGATGTTCAATACTTTGTATTTAGGTTTGATGTGGGCCTGAAGCTTAAAGATCCTCAGTTTGCAGGTTCGGATCAATGGGTCATCAGTAAGTTTTTATCTGGAGCAAGAGATTTCAAAAATAGCTATAATGCCACTCACGGACCTGATACCTATCGTTTTATACAATACAACTTTGGTATCGGAATGCCGTTTTAATCAATCAAAAAGGTTTAATGCCCTGGGTTTGGTTTCAGGATCTTTGAAAGAAAATTCCTTAAAGGGTTGCCATCTCTTATCCATGTGCTTGTAAACAGAGAAAGATGAGACCAAAAATTCCCGTTTAAATTTTCGGTCTTTGAATTCAGTACAAATCTGTTTGAAAACGGGTTTGATATCTCTGAACGCCAGGGTTAAATGTGGATTGAATTTTTCTCTTTTCTCAATCAGTTTCAAAGGTTGTAGTGCTTTGTTTACCTGTTTTTCCAGGAGC
Organism: uncultured Pedobacter sp.; assembly: GCF_913776295.1. Taxonomy (GTDB): domain Bacteria; phylum Bacteroidota; class Bacteroidia; order Sphingobacteriales; family Sphingobacteriaceae; genus Pedobacter. Next base: position 36,689 of record NZ_CAJYOJ010000033.1, on the reverse strand, counting down.
ATTAATCCTTCATTTTGCTCCACATCGAGGTAAAAGGTATGTTCCGGAAATGAATTGAAATTCCGGAGTACCTGTGTAAAAGGTTTGTGGAAAGACGTCTCTTCCAAAGCATTAAAAAAACGCTTTTCTGCATCATATCCCGTCAGTTTTACAGGAGGATATAAGGTAATGTGTGCCGGACGCTTTAATGATTCATGAACATTAAATTTATCTGAAATGTATGTTCTGATTTCGTCTATATCTTCTGAAATAGAAGTTGGCGGAATTAAACACACTAAAAATAGATTTTCCATAAAACAAATTTACTAAAAATATTAGTAAATATAAAATGGTTTTATGAAGCGGGGGTACGGTTTAATTCATCTATGCCATGGTTCGTGTCTGCACGAACCATCTTATTTTAGATAAACTTTTTTCTGGCTAATTTAGTGGATTTGTGTCAGATGGTAACATCAGACACCACTAAAATAACCCATTTATATTTTTGCCACGGATACACGGATGAGCACGGAGAAATTGGATAGCGCAACAGAATTAGGTTCAATAAACCCCTGCCAGTGCAGGCGGGCGACCGACAGCGTTACCCCGATTTGTTTGGAATTTAATTACAGAACATTTATCGGGGTTAAGCAAAGGGCGGGACTGCTGGAACCGAAGCACCACAGGTATTGCTTTTCTAAAAGATAGAAATCGTACTAGACCTTTTGTGCAAAAAATAGAGTTAATCGTTAAAAAAACGATTTGTTATTTCACACTCGTTGGAAACGAGCGTGAGCATGATTATTATAACTTTTTCCGTGTCAGGTGGTAACATCAGGAACCACAACTTTAATATATTACTGTTTTCCGTGTCAGATGGTAACATCCGACACCACAAATAACCATGGATGATCAGACCAGGTTCTTCAGTCCGTCAAAAATACTTTCGAAAAAGGTAGCAAGGTTAAGCCCGTTACTATGGTTGAAATAGACGAATACCAGAAACACAATTACCACAAAAATGATGAGTTTACGGAAAGCAAAGGCAATGATCACAAGTGCAATAGGAATGATGAACAACCATAAGCTATTAATGGTGTAAGGACTTAAATCAGAATCTTTTTTATAAACATACACGAGTTTGCTATGCGTACCCGCATCGTTTTGATGTTTAATATAAACGAAGGTAGATTTATCGATTGGTAAGGGCAGCACCGCTATGCCGTCGTTAAATTTCAGGACCTGTGTAAAACCACTTACACTAAAGGTATAGGTTCCGTTTATATTTTCGTTCGGGTTGTTGAGCGAATCGGCTGCTATGATGGCCAGTTTACTATTTTTAAGCAAATTCTCTTTTACGAGAAAATTATTGATAGATGCGTTTTGTGCAAAGCTGAAAAACCCAGTTAAACACAGCGAAATCAAGAGTACGATTCGTTTCATTCGATAGAACGTTTATTGTAAATTAAATAACCGATATGCAATAATACACCATTTCTTTTAATAGCATCATTATATAAATTATAACTCAGGCTAACGGGGCCCAAAGGCGAGTGATAAACCAGACCAGCGGTACCTGCATAACGTAATTTTGTAATGGCCTTTGCATAATTGATATCCTGGAAGTTATTCAGCTCAAACTCTTTATGTGGTAAAAATAAATAACCCTCCAATCGAAAGTCAAGATTTTTTTTAACATTATAAATGTTTTTTATTCCACCTGCGGCATATGTCGTTGCCCTAAACTTATCCAGAAATAGTGAGCGGCTATCTTGTAAGGGATAAAAGGCAGGAGCGGTTAAAAGGGTTGCGTAATAGTTGCTAAACAAAGGCTGATTTGAAATTACCCCTTCAACAATATAACCCAAAGTGTATTTTTTAAGATGTAAAAAATAGTTCTCCTGAGTAAGCTTAATACTGGCCCAGTGGCGTAGCTGGCTACTGCCGGGAACTTTCACAAAACCGGGAGTGTTACGGAAAATGTTGCCGGGATTGTAATTTTCGCGACCGGTGGTGTAATTGAGACTTAACGAAAAGCTTTGGCCATTGGTGGCATATTGTTTTCTGTTCAGCGAATTTTTTTCGAGGTTTAGCGAGCCCCTGAAGCCATTAAATATGGTTTGATCTAATAAATCGCCTACTGCAAAGGTATTATTTGGGCTGTAACGGTCGTTATTGTTGATAAAGTTAGCGTGAAGCACAATTTTGGTATTGTAATTTAAGGGCATTCCCATCATCAGATCAATTTTCCGGTCTGATTGTTCGATATAAATGGGGCGTGGGTTTTCGATAAAGATCTGGCTGGTATTATAAAAGTTCCAGTGATTATAGGTTAACTCTGCAGCCAAAAACAAAGGGAGCCTGGTTGGGTAATCTACGCGGCCATTTACCTGTACCGATTCGTAAAAACGACCGGAGTAAAAGCTGGTTCCGAAAGTGTACGACTTGCGGTTGAGGTAATTGTACTGGGCGCCTAAAAAAACATTGCTAATGGGCCTGGTTGAAATATTGCCTCCCAACTCGAGTTTAAAACTCTTTTTCGGTTGGGCCACTACCTCAAAAGTATAACTATCTGTTGCCGCCTGATAAGAAATTTTGGGATATACCGTTTCGAAAGTCTGGTCGGCAACAAGTTTATAATACCCGCGTTTAACATCTTGCAGGTTAAAAGTAGTTTTATCACTTTTGAAAAGCCTTTCTACGTATTTTTTTTGCTGGCTGTTTACACCCGTTACAATGATATTACTGAATTTTAGATCTGGCTTTTTTGCATTAAATTTCGCTCTTTTCTGTTCCAGTTCTTCATCACTCACCCTTCTGCTGATCAAAGCTTTGATCCTTGGCATATCAGCCATGGTTGCATCATATCCTTTTTTGATCAATTCTTCTACCGGAGCGAAATTGGTAACGCTATAGGTAGCTAAATCGGGCTGGATGTAAACGCCGTTTTTACCGATCATGGTAGAGTCTGATTTAGACAGGAACATGTATACCAGAAAGCGGTTCATTAAACGATCGTCTATATTTTTAGGATATTCGTTATAAGTTTTGGAAGAAACATTGGCACCAATCATATAATCAGGCTTGAAATCCCTTTCCATTACATCAGCGGGGAAATTATTATAGAGACCGCCGTCAAAAACATACTTGCCGTCTAATTTAATCGGCCGGTAGATAATCGGGACTGTCATCGTGGCCCTTACCGCCTCCGCCAAACTTCCCTTACTTACCGTGATGCTTTTTTGCGAAAGCACATCTGCCACCATACAACGGTAGGGAACGAACAAATTGTCGAAATTATCTTTAGAAACGGCTGAGGCCTGCGAGAAAAGCTCAAGAAAAGCAAAATTTAACGGGATATCATTAATCAGGTTAGAGCGGAAACTAAAATGGAAACCGGTATCGATAGCCACTTTTGCAGTAAGCATAGAGGCGTTTGGTGCATTTTTCTGGAAGTAGTAGGTATAATCGCTCGTGTAACGGCCATTTACCCAATTCTGAAAATCGCTACTCAGGGCTATTTCCTCAATCTGTTTTGGGCTATAACCTGAAGCATACATGGCGCCAACAATACCGCCCATTGATGTGCCGGTAATGTAATCAATAGGAATGTGATTTTCTTCTAAAGCCTTTAATGTGCCGATGTGCGATAATCCTTTTGCACCGCCACCGCTAAATACGAGACCTACCTTTTGCGCCTGCAATTGGCTACAGCACAGAACGAACAGGATCAGCAAATATCTTTTAAAAGTTACCACCCCTAAAAATAAGTGTTTTTCTTTTAAAATCAGTTCAATATAAAAATGTTATAGGTTAAAAATGTGGCAAAACTTACCCAAAGAATATAGGGGACGAATATTAAACCTGCCCATTTGCTGATTTTATAAAAAGTAATGGCATTAATAACGATTACCAGCAAGAGTAAAATAATTTCTGCCAAAGCAAAGCCGATTTCATGTAGATAAAAGAAAATGAAAGACCAGGCGAGATTTAAGATCAGCTGGATGAGGTAAATGGCAACCGTACGCGGAAAATGAACTATTTTATCCCGTTTTATCCAAACCAGATAAGCTGCAATGCCAATCAATATATAAAGTGAAGTCCAAACAGGTGCAAAAAGCCAGTTTGGTGGATTAAAGGATGGTTTGTTTAAGGTTGGATACCAGGTTTTAACAGATTGGGCAGTTGCCCATCCGCCTAGCGCACCAACACCGAGTGTGAGGGCAATATTAATAATAAAAGCCAGCGGTTTGAATTTCATGCATCAAATTTGAATTTAAACAAGGGCAAATCCTAAATGTTTTTATTATCTGCCAATACCGGGTACTACAGGTAAACTCTCGTTGCCGTCATTTCCAACACTCTGAACGGCAAATAAATAATTGTCTTTACTGTAAGGCAATCTTAATTCGGTAGCTGATGTGAAAAATTTCTTTTCCCAAACAGGGCTGCTGGTTTCGCGCATTAACACATAGTAACCCTTTACTGTACCATTAACAGGTGCTTTCCAGTACAAAAAAGTAGAATTGCTCAGGTTTTTAACATCAACCTTTACTTCGGTTGGGCTTGAAGGCGCTTTCGCCAGATTGGCCAGAACCGCAATATTCACACCAGTGTTTTTGCGTAAATATTCAAAATCCATAAATTCCTGCAGGTCGCCATACCGAACACCATTTTCTGTTCTCAGGTCTTGATGCTGGTGATCAAAGTTTTCGTTCATTTCAGTTAAACGTACCGCTGTAAACCCATGTTCTACAAACGGGGTATGGTCTCCGCCACGCAGAAACCTGTCATTTCTGTAAATTAATTTAACTTCCAACTGATCAACATAACGTTCGCCTATTTCTTTAACATACCGTGCCAACTGACGGCTTTTACCATCATTTTCTAAACCAAACTGGCGGATGCTTTTTGCATTTTTATCCAAATCAAGACTGGGTAATCCCTCGCTAAATACCCGTAACCTGGTATTGTCGATGATGTTCGTTTCGCTACTGTTATTGCTGCCAATCATATCGTTGTTCAGCATAGCATCTACATTCCAGTTTTCTTTTTTAGCTTTTGAGGCCATAAAACCAGAACCCAGTAAAGATTGTTCTTCACCGCTTACGGCTACAAATATGATGGTTGCCGGAAATTTATACTGACTCATAATCCTGGCAGCCTCTATCACGCCTGCTACGCCGCTGCCATCATCGTTAGCGCCCGGCGCATCGCTGGTCCTGTTCATTACGTCGGTTACACGGCTATCCAGGTGTCCGCTTACCACATAAACTCGTTTATCGCTGGTATCTGTACCCTTCAAGATCGCTACGGCATTTCCCAGCAGTATAGGTTGGTCTACTCTTTTGCCATCAGGTTTAAGTGTAATGGTATCCAAATAGGCGGTAACCCGACCATCGCTTTGCTTTGCAAACTGGTTAAACTTAGTCACTACCCAGTTCCTGGCGGCTCCAATTCCTTTGGTTTTACTTTTAATATCGCTCAGCGTATTTCTGGTTCCGAAAGAAACCATTTTATTGATATACGATTTTAGCGAGTCGGAATTCACGGCCTTAACCATTTTATCGATATCCTGATTCCGGTTAACCACAATCTGGGCATTTAGGGTTAAACTAACGGCAATAAAAGTGAGTAGGATATAAGCTTTTTTCATTTGCAGGCTTTTTAGGAAATGATGGGTTTATATTAGACGAAGATATTAAATGATTACTGGAATATGAACGGCGAAAACCAGAAGGCATGTAACAATTAGCAAATAAAAAAGCCCCCTGAAACTAATCAAAGGGCTTAGACTTAATTTTAAAGATTACTTTGTAACCGTTGGTACATGTTCTTGTATCCGGTTCCAGTTGCCAAAAGCTTTTTTGGCTGACGCTTTAGCCGTATTCAAATCGACATCTCCTGCAATGGTTAAAAATGTTTTTTCCGGAGAAATCTGCCTGTAAAAGTCTTGAACATCTGCCAGGGTTAAAGCATTAATCGAACTTTCGTTTACTGTTTGATCATAATCGTAATCCTGAGCCTTTATACTGGTTATTAATTTAGCTTTGGCCGTGTTGAAAGTTTTTTGATCAATTATTGCATTCTGGATCAGAGCAGCCATTTCACTTAAACCTTTTTCTAAATCCGCATTGGCTATAGCCAGTTTGCCACTGTTATCTTTAAAGCTGATGTTCGTGTTTTTGCCCGCATTTTCATTTAGTACAGCATTTAATAGCTCAGCTACGCCGTCTTTTTTGTTGTCAAATGCGGTAGCATCTAAGGTGAAGCTGGAATAAGCTTTTGGCGATTTATTATTTTCAGCAATAATAATGTTCATGCCGTTTTTGAGTTTATAACCAACCGGTTCTTTGAAGCTTTGTGCTTTAGCGGCATAGACAAATAGCACGGCGACTGTGCAAAGGGCAATTGTTTTAACTTTGTTCATTTTATTTTTTTTGGATAATAAGGATAAAATTTTCTTTAAGTTTCTGCTAATGTAAATCTCATCAGTTCTGACAGGGTTTTGAAGGAAAATCAGCGTGATTATTAATGTGAAACAGGCTTATATACGGGAAGAGAATTGGATCGGATGTTGTTAAATATACGTTTCATTCATTTTGTTCATTGCTACCTTAAGGAAACATCATTTTTACTATGTCTGTTCACAATTTGACTTTGTGATGATGCCGTTAAGGTTTATTAATAGTTACTAATTGTTGAGTATTTAATCGGTCTTAAAGATTAAATGCTAAATTATATCCATTGCCTTTTGAGAATTTCAGAAAAAGCTTTTTGTATACAGGCTGCTGCCTAAAATGAATGTATCTGAAAGATCCGGGGCGAAGCTGGTTACTGGTTAGGAGAAAGATATCCCTAAATCATATTTATAACTATGATGCCAACGGTAGGAAAATGGAAGTTATATTACAATAGATCAATGGGTTTTAAAGCTTGTCTATAAAGGAGGACGACATTATACCTGTTGTTTCAATATAGTTTAGACTACTATATCATCTCTCTTAAGGCAGCGCAATTTGTCCAAGATCATTTAATTAGTATCAACGTTGGCGTAGGATAGAGTTGATTGATCATGCTGCAAAAAGGTTGGGGAAGAAGCAAATAATTTTTATATCAATAATCTGTACTTTTTCCTGATCATTCAGTTTTAACCACTGATGGGCACGAAGCCTCTGGCGTATAAAAATGGTCTGATGCTGATTTCAAACCGGCATCTTCAATAAAATCTTTTATTTCCCTGATGGTTTCATCTGGCGCACTGATGTGTGGGAAATGACCGGTAGCTTTCATCACAACTAAAAAATTCTCGGGCGTATTTTTATAGATAAATTCCCCAACTGATAACGGAACAATTGCGTCATTTTTACATTGCAGGGTTAAGCTCGGTACTTCGAGGTTTTTCAATTGGTCTCTGTAATCGGTTTTAAAGGTAGCCATTGCAAAAGCAAGCGCCACACTTGGATTGGTGGCTTCAAAACATTCCTGTACAAAATCAGATAATTCAGGTTCACCAGGGCTATCCATCACTATTGGTGCCATTTGTTTGCTCCAGGATACATAATCTTGGGCAATATGCGTAAATATGGTTTCCATGTCTTCAGCATTAAATCCGCCGATATAATCACCATCGTTTAAATAGCGTGGTGATGCCCCTATAAATATTAATTTTTTAAAAATTTCCGGTACCTGTAACGCCGCAATCATACCGATCATACTGCCAACAGAATGCCCGATAAATATAATGTTCTTCAGCTCAAGTGCTTGTATGATATCCATTACATCACAGGCATAGCCTTCAAGTGTAGCATATTTCTTTTGGTCGTATTGACTGAGGTCCGAATCACCAGAACCTACATAATCAAATAAGATTACTTTGTAGTCCTCAAGGAAAGCATCCGTGATGTATTTCCAGGAATTTTGTGCACAGCCGAAGCCATGAGCAAATACCAGTACCTGACTGCCTTCGCCAAGTATTTTTACATTATTTCTGATGAGTATGGGATGCAAATTGTTTGGTTTTAAAATTCTCGGTCAAGTTAAGTAATGTAACGTTTTTTTTATACTAAAAATAAAAAATGAACAAAATGCACTATAGGATTAGGTTGTCTGGATTTTCGATTTTCTCTTTAATGTTTTAATTCCTTTATGCTCAAATGTTTGTTGGTCTTTCTTATTACGAATTTTACCTGCCAGGAGATTTTAAAATTTAAAATTAAATGTATGGAATGATTGAAATCCAAGTTTTAGGATTACATATTCTGCTCATAATCATTATCTTGCCTATTCTACACTAACCAGAAAACAAATACTTGATGAAAAAAATATTTTCACTCCTCATTATTATCTGCATATTTTCTCTGGATACGTCTGCCCAGGTTAATTTAAAAGCCTTTAAACCTAATGGAGCTACTGTTTCTGTCAGGCAAAAAGGCTTGGTTTTAAGTTGGCCGGTTGGCAATAATGTAATGGGCAGATTGGTTCTTGATCTCGAGAAAGGAAAACCCCTTTTTAGCAGTTTGCAGATGGGTAAAAAAGGTGCGTTAAAATTAATTGCATCAAATCTTGATCCTGTTTTTATCTTGCGGGTAGGTAAACGTACTTTAAGCCCGGAAAGTGGGGGTTGGGATGTATTTTTTGACCGTGTTCCCACGCGGCCTTACACGACCAGTCTTGTCAAATTCGAAAAAGGGGATGCAAGTGTTTTTACACATGGTGCGCAAACAGTGGTTAAAATAGCCGGCGTAAAGTGTGATAACTTTAGCGGTAACTTAGAAATAACACTTTACAACGGAAGCCCCTTGTTTAATATAGCTGCTGTCGTATCCACCCAAAAGGATTCGACTGCAATTTTGTATGATGCCGGATTGGTAAGCAAAAAAGAGAGCTGGTCACAAGTAGCCTGGTCTGACGTAAAAGGTAAGCTTCATGAAGAAAAGGTTGTTAAAACTGAAGAAAGTAAAAACTTAGAGGTAAAATACCGTACGGTTATTGGCGAAAATAGTGCTGGAAGTTTAGCGGTTTTTCCTGCTCCACATCAGTATTTTTATCCGCTGGATGAAGCTTTTAATCTTAAATTTACCTGGAAAGGACGTAATTACTTAAACCTGATTTCTGATTTTGGAATTGGCATCCGTCAGGACCCTTTGGGCGACAAACGTTATGTACCATGGTTTAATGCACCTCCTCATACCCAACAACGTCTTAATTTTTTCTGCCTGCTAAGTACCGGAAAAGCAGATATGGTTTTAGACGAAGTAAAAAAGTTTACCCATAATGATACTTATGTACCTCTGCCGGGCTATAAAACAATGGCCAGCCATTTTCACAATGAGTTTATTTCGGATGTCGTACTAAGTGGTAAACCCGTGCCGCAGCAACCGGAATTTGTTGATGTACTCAAGAAGACGGGGTTAAATATCGTGAAACTGGCTGAATTTCATGGCCCTGGTCATCCTAAGGGACCAGATTCTATTCGTTTAAGGGAGTTAGATGCCTTATTTAAACAGACGAAAAGGCTTTCAGACGACAATTTTCTTTTGTTACCGGGAGAAGAGGCCAATAATTTTTATGGCGGACATTGGTTGGCATTTTTTACTAAACCGATTTACTGGATCATGTCGAGGAAGAGCGACATGCCTTTTGAAAGTAATGACCCAAAATATGGAAAAGTTTACCGGGTAAGTAATAAGGCCGAAATGCTTAAATTACTGGAACAGGAAAATGGCCTGGCCTGGACTGCCCACGCCCGTACAAAGGCTTCAACGGGTTATCCGGATAAATATAAGGAAGAAGATTTTTTTAAATCAGAAACCTTTATGGGAGCAGCCTGGAAAGCAATTCCGGGCGATCTTTCGTTGCCCACCCTAAGTAAAAGGGTATTAAATCTAATGGACGATATGGCCAATTGGGGTTTTAAAAAACATGTAATCTCCGAGGCTGACATCTTTACCATTACCGAACAAAACGAAATGTATGCACACTTAAATGTAAATTATTTACAACTTGATAAAGTGCCAAACTATACTGATGGATGGCAACCGGTTTTAGATGTCATGCGGCAGGGAAAGTTCTTTGTTTCTACAGGTGAAGTATTAATCCCAGGCTTTAATGTTGACGGCAAAGGTGCAGGAGAGACTTTGAAGGTTAATAACAGCGGAAAAGCAAAGATAAATGTGCAGCTCGATTGGACATTCCCATTAAGTTTTGCAGAAATAGTATCGGGCGATGGGAAAAAGGTATATCGTAAAAAACTAAATTTAAATGCAACCCAGGCATTTGGTAAAAAGGATTTTAATTGGCAGGTTGATTTAAAAGGCCGTAAGTGGGTAAGAGTAGAGGTTTGGGATGTGGCCACCAATGGTGCATTTACACAGATGGTTTGGTTGGAGTAGTTTGTTTTCCTGTGGAGGCTTAGCTATGATAAGTGGAACTGCAACATCTTAAAGAATGATATCAGGGTTTGTAAACCGTTATTAATTTTAATTTGTGCTTTGTTTTTGCGTGTGTACAGACTAAACATTTTGATAAAAAAATTTCCAAACGTTTAAATGATTTGTTTCAATCGTCCCGTAATTGCAATTGTTTTTATATCTTAGCTTTATAAATGTCTTTGAGACGTTTATTTAACCAAATTTGATAAAGTGCTGCTTTTGGCCGGTTATATCCCCAAGCCAATGGTTTATTATACTTTTGATGTTATGAGCATTTAAACTATCTAACGGGCTGTTTATTATCAGGGGTTTATTCATCAATAGCAAGCATATAGGACAATTAATTTATCTTCAGAGGTTGTTAAACGGGAATACCTAAAATTTATCGAATGCGTTCAATGATCCTCGCTATGAAGAAGATGTTAAAAATGAAAAATATAATCACAGTTGTTTTAATTACCGCTCTGGGTGGAACTGTTTTTGGGCAGAAGACCTTAAAAACATTTAGTTTAACAGAAGTGCGTTTGCTCGAGGGACCTTTTAAACAAGCGCAGGAAACCGATAAAAAATATATGTTATCGCTGGATGCGGATAGACTTTTGGCACCATACTTACGGGAAGCAGGACTAAAGCCTAAAGCCGAATCGTACGGGAACTGGGAAAATACAGGCCTGGATGGGCATGTTGGTGGACATTATCTGTCGGCCCTATCTTTGATGTATGCATCTACAGGCGATGCAGAGGTGAAGAAGCGTATTGATTATATGATTGCCGAACTGGACAAATGTCAGCGTCAGAATGGCGATGGTTACCTGGCGGGAATTCCGGGTGGTAAAAAAATCTGGCAAGAGATTAAAGCCGGAGATATAAAATCATCCAGTTTTTCTTTAAATGGAAAATGGGTACCCCTGTATAATATCCATAAAATTTATGCCGGACTTTACGATGCGTATGCCGTTGCAGGCAATGAAAAAGCGAAGCAGATGCTCATTAAACTAACGGATTGGTGCGTGGACATGGTTTCCAAATTGTCTGATGAACAAATACAGGAATTATTAAAGAGCGAACATGGCGGGTTAAATGAAACTTTCGCTCATGTTTACGCGATAACAGGCGACAAAAAGTACCTTCAATTGGCCAAACGCTTTTCGGATCGATCCATTTTAAATCCGCTATTGAAAAATACAGATGCCCTGAACGGCTTACACGCCAATACGCAGATTCCGAAAGTGATTGGTTTTGAGCAGATTGCGCTGTTGGATAAAAATCAGGCCTGGGCTGATGCCGCTGCTTTCTTTTGGAAAACAGTAGTCGATCACAGAACAGTAGCCATCGGAGGAAATAGTGTTAGGGAGCATTTTCATCCTGCTAATGACTTTTCTTCAATGACAGAATCGCGTGAAGGACCTGAAACCTGCAATTCGTACAATATGCTGAAGCTGACCAAACAGTTGTTTTTGGCAAACCCTTCAAATACTTATCTTGATTATTACGAGCGCACACTTTATAATCATATCCTTTCTACGCAAAGGCCAGAAGGTGGTTTTGTATATTTTACCCCTATGCGACCAGGGCATTACCGTACCTATTCGAGTCCGCAGGAAAGTTTCTGGTGCTGTGTAGGTTCGGGATTGGAAAACCATGGCAAATATGGAGAGCTGATTTATGCACACCGTGTGAATGATATATTTGTAAATCTTTTTATCCCGTCAACCTTAAACTGGAAAGAGAAAGGTATTCAACTTACACAAAAAACCCTTTTTCCTGATGCTGAGCAAACGACTATCAAACTTCAGTTGAAAAATAAACAGCGTTTTACCTTACATTTCCGTCGGCCTGCCTGGGTAGAGAAAGGAAAAATGGCTGTGCTGGTAAATGGAAAAAAGGTAACCGCTATAAGTGAAGCAAATGGTTATGCCAGTATCGATCGTACCTGGAATACGGGTGATGTGGTTAACATTTCGCTACCGATGCATACTACTACGGAGTTTATGCCCGATGGCTCTGACTGGGTGGCTTTTCTCCGCGGACCGATAGTTCTTGCTGCAGAAATGGATACTTTAAATCAACCTAATTTAACCGCTGATGGCAGCCGGATGGGACATATCGCCTCTGGTGCTTTATTGCCGATCAGTGATGCACCCCTGGTTACCGGGCCAAAAAGTACGCTTGCCAATGAAATTACGCTGACTGATAAAAACAGTTTAACGTTTAGTGTCCGGAATGCGGTTTATCAACCCAAATACAAATCTCTAAAACTGGTTCCTTTTTACACCCTTGCCGAAAAGCGGTACGTGGTTTACTTTCCTTACAGCAATGAACAGTCTTTGCCGGAGCGCGCGAAGGCGATCAAACTGGCTGAAGAAGAAAAGATGAAGGTTGAACAGCAAACAGTTGATCTGGTTAATCCTGGTGAACAACAACCAGAATCCGATCACAATTTTAAAGGTGAACAAACCGATAACGGAACCCACCAGGAAAGGCATTTCAGAAACGGAAAAGCTTGGTTCAGTTATGTGCTGAAAAACAAAGATTTATCTGGAAACAAGCTCAGTTTAACCTATTTTGGAAAAGAAGAGGATAAAAGTTTCGCTATCCTGATCAATGGTGTTAAAATTGAAAATGTAAAATTAGACGGAAGCAAGGGAAATAGCTTTTACACACAAGAATATCAGATTCCAAAAACGCTGTTAAAAGCAGATTTAGAAGTGAAATTCGTTGCCGATCAGGGCTCGGCTATCGCAAATATTTATGAGGTAAGGTTGGTGAGGTAGGTGATTTAAATTGTGGTCTGTGCGGACACAGACCACTGGTTATAAGGATAATTTTAAGTTGATAATATCCCTTTAGAAATCGTCATTCTCAACTTGATTGAGAATCTTAATTCAATCGCTTTCAGATTCCCGCATTCGCGAGAATGACGACCGCAAAAATATAGTTTGTTAATAGTAACTTTTCTCCAAATCAAAGTGGAATTATTAGCCAAAAAAAAATGCTGAACTCGTTTCAGCATCTTTTTTAATGGGTAATCAAAATCTCAATTTTCTTAAATTATTTCAATTCCAAAACCACAACAGATTGCGCCGGTAACTCTACTTTTAACGAATTGCCTGCTTTTTTGGCACCTGTAAATTTTGCATTATGCACCTTGTTCAAATCGTTAAAGGTGTTTACATCGGTCAGTTTAGCGGAGGTCAAAATCTGTCCGGTAACCGAATTCCATTTCAAGCCATCCAATACCGTACTTAACGCAATTTTTTTATTTGGATCTAAATTAACCAACGAAATATGGATTGCACCGCTGGCATCTTGTGAAGCTGAAACATTTAGCGCCGGAATTTTCTGATCGCCTAGCACATAATCAGGGCTGGTAAAGGCAATTGGCAAGTACCTGGCATCCTGGTGTACCTTGTAAAGATCAAAAACATGGTAAGTGGGGGTAAGGATCATTTTATCTTTTTCGGTTAAAATCAAAGCCTGTAGAACATTTACGGTTTGTGCCAGGTTGGCCATTTTAACCCTATCTGAATGGTTATTAAAGATATTTAAGGTAGTCCCTGCAATTAAGGCATCCCGTAAACTGTTTTGTTGATACAGGAAGCCAGGATTGGTTCCGGGCTCTACATCAGTCCAGATTCCCCACTCATCAACTACCAGGGCAACATTCTTTTTAGGATCGTATTTATCCATTAGTGCGGAGTGTTTACTCACCAGTTCTTCCATGTGCAGGCAATTTTTCATGGTCGAGAAGTATTGTGCTTCATCAAATTTGGTAGCAGACCCTTTCGCATTCCAGTTTCCTGTTGGCAGCGTATAATAATGCAAGGTTAAGCCCCACATCTGGTCTCCAATATTTCTCATACAGGTTTCCGTCCAGTTGTAATCGCCGGCGTTAGCGCCACTGGCAATTCTTTTTAAGGGTGCACCCGGATAGTTGCGTGCATAGGTGGCATATCTACGGTACAAATCAGAATAATAGGCAGGTGTCATGTTGCCGCCACAGCCCCAGCTTTCGTTACCTACGCCCCAGAAAGAAACTTTCCATGGTTTTTCTCTTCCGTTTTGGCTGCGGATGGCCGTCATTGGGCTAACGCCGTCAAAGTTCAGGTATTCTACCCATTTGGCCATTTCTTCAACCGTTCCGCTACCTACATTTCCCGCAATATAAGGCTCGCAATTAAGCATCTGGCAAAGATCCAAAAACTCGTGTGTGCCAAAGCTATTGTCTTCTGTTACACCGCCCCAATTGGTGTTGACCATTTTCGGGCGTTGGTTTCTCGGTCCAATACCGTCTCTCCAGTGGTATTCATCAGCAAAACATCCTCCCGGCCAGCGCAGATTCGGAACCTTGATCTTTTTCAAGGCTTCTACAATATCTAACCTTATCCTTCCTTTATTCGGAATGGTTGAATGCTCATCTACCCAAAAACCATCATAAATACAACGGCCCAGGTGTTCTGAAAAATGACCGTAAATGTGTTTGCTCACCACCTGATCGCCTCCGGGCTTGATCGTAAGCTGTGTTTCTGTTTGTGCCTGCACTAAGACAGAACCGCAGAATAATGCTGCAGATAAGAAAAATTTCTTCATTGTCATCTCGTTAATTCTATGAGTTAAAAGGAATTTTAATTACGTTGAATGAATATGGTTTTAACGCAATATTTAATTTTTTGCCTTTTAGGTTAATGGTACTTTTTTTCGGACTTACCGCTTCAGGGTTTTCAAATGAGTTAACCTGTTTTAGGTTGCTGTTTGCGATTTCCTCATTGGTGGCCTTACTTTTCAGTTTCATTTTACCTTCAAGATCGAAATCGATTTGCTGCGGTTGCGCGGAGTTGTTTGCAATTTTAATGATGAGTTCTTTTTTTACCTGATCGGTTACGGCAGACGCATAAAGTCCATCCTGGCCGATAATATTTTTATCATCAAGAGTAATCGAAACCACATCGGTTCCCTTATTGGTAGAAAACTGTTTCTGCACATAATAATCAGGTGTACCATACGATTTCAAATTATCTACCCAGATCATATCAGGTGCCCACTGCCAGGCGTCTATATTTGCAAAAAGAGGAGCATAAGAAGCCATTTGCACCACATCGGCATTGCGTTCCAGGCCGGTCATTAACGAAGCCGCAGCCAATGCGCTTTCCCAGTTATTTCTATTGCTGCCTTCAATCCTGCCATCGGCGTGCACTGCATATTCGCCCACAAAAACTTTCGAGCCGTTTCGCGGGTAATGATCATAACGGCCTGCATTTTTTAAGAACCAATCAGCCGGACGGTAATAATGTTCATCTATAAAATCGGCATTGTTATTTCGTAATGCGGTATTGAGCAGGTTAAAACGGTCGCCCTCCGGATCCGTGCCTGAGCTGTTAATGATTTTGAAATCAGGGTATTTTGCTTTAATGGCTTTGGTAAAGATGGCAAGCCTTTCTAAATATTGAGGACCCCAGTTTTCGTTCCCTACGCCCATCATTTTTAGATTAAAAGGTTTTGGGTGACCTAAATCAGCACGCATTTTACCCCATTTGGTGGTTATATCGCCGTTGGCAAATTCAATCAGGTCTAAAGCGTCCTGTACATAAGGATCCAGTTCATCAAGCGAAGCGACTTCAGCAGAATTATACTGGCAGGCCATACCGCAATTTAATATCGGCAGGGCGTCTGAACCGATATCTTCAGCCAGTTGGAAATATTCGAAAAAGCCTAAGCCAAAACTCTGAAAATAATCTGGTGCGGCACGGTGCGGAAACTCGGTATTCCAGCGGTTGATAATCAGTTGTCTGTTTTCAATCGGGCCAATGGTTTTTTTCCATTGATAACGGTTGGCCAGATCGGTACCTTCTACAATACAGCCTCCCGGAAAACGGATAAAGCCCGGTTTCATATCAGCCAACAACTGCACCATATCTGCTCTTAATCCTTGCGGACGATTTTTCCAGGTGTCGCCAGGGAAAAGACTGATCATATCCAGATCAATATCGCCCTTTCCCTGAAATAGAATGGAAAATTTCGCTTTTGGATCGGTTTCGGTGGCCGTAAAACTGGCTGATTGTTTTTTCCAGTCGCTACCGGTTTGGTCAGGTGTTAAAGTTCCCTGTCCGATAATTTTATTGTTCGCGTCTTTCAACATCAGCACCAGTTTAACTCCTGGTGCTGATTGACGGTACATCAACGAAAAATCGTAGCGTAATCCTTTTTTTACACCAATACCTTTAAATCCCTCATTTATGAGTTCAAAATCGTCGTTTTGTTTTTTTACCTGTAAATATCTGGGATTGGCGGTATTTACCTCTTTACGGTTTACCACCAATACCTCGCCTTCTTTTAGCTTTTTACCCTGGATGCTCCAGCCCATCAGCGGTTTTGTAAATTCGAAAGAGCGGTTTTTAATCAGTTCGGCATATATACCACCATCAGCGCCAAAATTAATATCTTCGAAAAAAACACCCCACATGTTCGGCTGCACCTTGGCGATGCTTTGGTCTGTTTTAACTCTAATTACTTTCGCAGCTTGTGCCCACGCTTTCGTGGTACATCCAATTGCAATGGAAGTATACACCAGGCCGGCCGAAAAGATACTTTTTACAGGTTCATTTAATTTCATATCGTTTGAATGTTTGGAAGATTCTAAAGGTAAAAGTAAAATATTTAAAATAATAAACGTCACGAGAACATTTATTTTTTTCGTTTTCCGTCGATTTTTCAATCGTCGCATTGAAGAATATAATTTTAAACAGCAAAGATTATATGGTAAAAGCATTTAAATATTTTTATGAGATACGGGCAACACTAAAAAGTTAAATTTAGTCAATCAGGTGGGCGCATCGTGTAGCGTATTCGTGGTTTGTTTCTTGTTTGGTGTCTGGAAATGAACGGTTTGAGGTTCTTGGGTGCTTCAGTCCCGCTTTCCATTACAAGTCCTCGCTAAGCTCCGGGCTTTCCATTGTAATCGGGTTTAGGAACGAAGGTTTTTTGCACCATGCAACCATAAATGAGAACTGCTTTTTCCAAAAATCAACTAGTTTTACCATATCAGACATTATACTCAATATCAGCTTATATCGCACTTATATTTCTCACATGGATTAAGATATTGGAAAACGAGCGTGAGGTAGTTTTCTTAGAAGTGGTCTGTGGAGACACAGACCACGGCAGAGTTTTGTGCACTTTGCAACCTTAACAATGAAATGCTGTTTTGGCCATTTAGCCCCGGTTGCAACGTTACCCTGCAGCAACGAGGTACGAGGCAGCGAAGCGTATAAGTGTAAAACGGGAAGAAACTTAGTTTTTTGTACAAGCCATGCGCTCCCATTATTAAAAGTATTTTCTATCCTCCGCCTGTGTTGTCACAAAAAAATGAATATTTACATTGGTCTATGAGACACCGTCCATTGGATAAGGAAAATGATCCTTTATTCCGTGCCTTCCGTGTTTCCGTTGCAAAAAAGCAAAATACTACCGATCCAGTTTTAATAATGTTACTCCTTTTCGGGCCAATTCCATTTCAAAAGCATCGCCGCAGGCATTAAATTTGATGGCCTTACCATCCAAAAGAAAAAAGGACAGACCATCCGGTACTGCCCTTTTACATCATTAACTAAAATTAAATTCAACGCTTTTATCCTATCTGTTTAGTGGAAAGCGTTTAAACCACTCACTAAGAATTTTTTATAATTGGCTATTTCATAATCAGCACCTTGTGGTGGTGCCAGTAATGTTTCTTTTTTTGGATCGAGCAGTACATAAAAGGGCTGCGAATTGGATTGGAATTTCCTGGCCTGCAGATCGCTCCATTTTTTGCCAATAGTGTTAAGTTTTTTCCCTTCAGGTGTAACCGTTACATCAGCAGGAGCTAGCTCGGTTTTATCGTCTACATACAGCTGGATCAATACATAATCATTATTGAGCATCCGATATACATCTTTATCCGGCCAAACATTGGCTTCCATTTTTCGGCAGTTTACGCAGGCATGACCGGTAAAATCGATCATTACAGGTTTGTTCAGCTTTTTCGCGGCGGCGATACCTTCATCATAATCGAAATAAACATTCAGTTTTAACGGTGCATGGAATTTGTCTGCATATTTATGCGGGCCATCAGTTGTTGCAGATTGTTTTCCGCCTAATAAGCTAGCGGTATACAGATCGAAATCCTGGGTTTCCTGCGGCGGAAGAAAAGCGGAAATGCTTTTTAATGGTGCACCCCACATGCCGGGAATTAAGTAAATGGTAAAGGCTAATACGATAGTAGCCAGAAAAAGCCTCGGTACGGAGATAAATGCCAACGGGCTATCGTGCGAAAACTTCAGTTTACCCAATAGATAAACGCCCATCATACCAAAAATGACTATCCAAAGGCTTAAGAATATTTCACGGTCAAACCATTCCCAATGGTAGGCCAAGTCTACATTGCTTAAGAATTTTAAGGCAAAAGCAAGCTCAAGAAAACCAAGCACAACCTTCACACTGTTTAGCCAACCGCCTGATTTTGGCAGCTTGTTCATGGCAGAAGGAAATAGCGCAAACAGGGCGAAAGGAATTGCCAGGGCTAATGAAAAGCCAAACATTCCAATTGCCGGGCCTAACAAAGCACCAGTTGTAGCCGCCTGTACCAACAAGGTACCTATAATAGGGCCAGTGCAGGAGAAAGATACCAGTGCCAGTGTTCCGGCCATAAAAAACAATCCGGCAAGGCCACCTTTGTCTGAATTGGCATCCATTTTATTTACCCATGAAGAGGGCAGGGTAATTTCAAAAGCACCTAAAAATGAAGCTGCAAAAGCAACAAGCAATAAGAAGAAAACGAAATTGAAGATTCCATTGGTTGATAAACTGTTTAAGGCATCGGCCCCAAAAATCACGGTAACCAAGAGTCCAAGTACCACGTAAATGAGGATAATAAAAAAACCATATAATGCAGCCCGTTGAAAAGCTTTTCCTTTTTCTGAACCTTTAGTGAAAAAACTGACCGTGAGCGGCAACATGGGGAAGATGCAAGGCATTAACAGGGCCGCTAAACCGCCAACAAAGCCTGCAATAAAAATGCCCCATAAGGTCTTATGTTCTTCTGTTGACGGTGCAGCAGCTTGATTAACCGTAGCGGGTACTGCAACTGATGTGTTAACAACGGTATCAGTAACTTTGGTGTTGCTGTCAGCCGCTTCAGGCTTAATTTCAGTAAATGTAAGATCATCTGTACCTGTGCTGTCCTGTGCATATCCGTTAAGAGATATGGCACCAAAGAGCAGCAGCCCGAAGCAGATTTTTTTGAAGGATATCATATACTTGTAACGCTATTATTTTACAGGAACACTAAAATCGACCTGTTCCGGCGGCAGACATTGTTTATCATCACATACCATAAATTCTACGCTGCCTTTAACGGTTGCGGTTTTACCTTTCAACTTTACTTTTTGCTGAAACACTACCGATTTTTCG
Source organism: uncultured Pedobacter sp. (assembly GCF_913776295.1). Taxonomy (GTDB): domain Bacteria; phylum Bacteroidota; class Bacteroidia; order Sphingobacteriales; family Sphingobacteriaceae; genus Pedobacter. The sequence continues at coordinate 16,833 of NZ_CAJYOJ010000033.1, read as the reverse complement.
AAGTAGCTTACTTCCATTTTAAAAGTAGGTTCGAACTTAGTTATTGCTTTTGGTTCGATTGTTTTTCCAACCAGTGTATAAGCTCCGGATGCCGGAAAGGTAAAGGTTGTTTTAACAGGGCCTCCATCTTTAACCAATTGCGAATAAAGATGCCAGCCTTGGTCTATAGTAGCTTTAATAAAAACAGTAGCGGTATTTGGACCTGTTTTTTTGGCAGCGTAACTCCAGGTTACGGGTTTTAAAATCTGGCTATACGCACTAATGTTAATCAGGCATACGGCACATAATAAAAAGATGATTTTTTTCATGTTGTGGTTATTAGTGATGGTTTAGTGTAATCTGCTAAAGGCTTGGTAATCCAGAAAATCTACTTCGGGGCTAATGTATTCTGGTTTAACAGGTTCCAGTTTCATTAAATCGGTACTTAAATATTTCTTGTTGCTATCAGAAAAGACGGTGACTACGCAGCTGTCCATTCCCATTTTTTGTTGTTGTTTGATGGCACCTATCACATTGGCTCCTGATGATATACCTACTGCTAAACCCAGTTTCTCTGCCAGTTTTTGCGCCATGAGGATGGCATCGCCATCGTTTACCTGTACCACTTCGTCCAGTTCGTCCAGCTTAACAATTTCTGGAATGAACTCATCAGAAATACCCTGAATTCTGTGGCTACCTACCTTATAACCCGTAGTTAAAGTTGGAGACTCTGCAGGCTCCAGCGGGTGTATTTTAATATTGGCATTTTGCTTTCTCAAAAAATTACCTACCCCCATGATGGTTCCTCCGGTACCTACGCCGGCAACAAAAGCATCGGGAGATATATTTTTCAATTGCAATTGCCCCCAGATTTCCTTCCCTGTAGTATGTTCGTGTGCTTCCGGATTGGCAATATTTTCGAACTGTTTTGGTAAAAAGATATTCGGGTCTTTTGCAGCCATTTCTTCTGCAAGTTTAATGCTACCGATAAATCCGCCTTCTTCTTTACTCACCAAAATAATTTCAGCTCCTAAGCTTCTAATAATATCCATGCGCTCTTTACTCAACCAATTGGGCATGATGATGGTTACGGGATGACCTAAGGCTTTACCTATCGCGGCAAATGCAATCCCGGTATTACCGCTCGTAGCCTCAACAATGCGGTCTCCGGCTTTGATTTTGCCTTCAGCATAAGCTTTTTTTAACGTGTAAAGCGCCATTCTGTCTTTGATACTACCAGTTAGGTTATAATGCTCACATTTAACATAAATTTTACCTATACTTTTTTGATAAGTATAAGTAAGCTCCAGCATTGGGGTATTGCCAACCAGAAGTGATAAATGTTCAAATTTTCCCATATTGGAAGTTGTTAGTTCATTTGCTGTTAATGCTTGCATGGAAACTTTTTTAAATCAATTAAAGTGAATTTTCAATTAACTAAATTTCGGTAAAACTCTGTATTATTCTTATTTATGTCAATACACGTTGGTTTTTTCAGAAATTTTCTGTTATTTTTAACGATAATTAATTTTTATTTCATTTTAGGCTGGTTTTTTTAGGCTCTATTATATTTTTTTTCATTCGCAAGCTTACATGATACACGGAGATTTAGATCAGGTAGATATCGAAATATTAAAACTATTGCAGCATGATGCCGCCCTAACCCATAAAGAGATAGCGTTGAAACTGCATAAATCGATAGCAACGATACACGAACGGATCAGAAGATTAAAGGAACAAGGTTATATAAAACGAGTGGTGGCGATTCTGGACAGGAAAAAGATCAATAGAAATTTAATCGCTTTCTCCCATGTACTGTTGAAAGAGCATACGGCTAAAACCCTGATCGAATTTGAAACCGAGGTTTCTAAGTTTGTGGAAGTGATGGAATGCCTGCAAATGACTGGTGCACATGATTTTATTCTCCGTATTGCTACAAAAGATATGGATGCCTATCACGAGTTTTTACGGAATAAACTGGCTACACTGCCTAATATAACCACTGTCCAGAGTTATTTCGTGCTTTCTGAACCGAAGAGTGAAACTGCTTATCCGCTGTAGTGTTGGTTCATTAGTCATTAGTCATTAGTCATTAGTCATTAGTTCATAGACTTTGTTTTCTTCTTAAAGCTATCGTCCTTTCGAGCGCAGTGTAACGCAGTCGAGAGCCCTAAGGCTCTGCGAAGCAAAATCTATCAAAAGAGATTTCTCTGCCCAGCGTTATACTGCGCTTTGGCCGTTGGTACGACGACATTTTCTATCGAAGTCTATCAATGATAATCGGGTGCAAAGCAGCCTAAAATCATAATGAATAGATTTCTCCCCGCCCGCACAGGCGGGCATTTCGCCGCCGAGAAAAATGGCCGGTTACAGTCGAAAGGACAATTTTTATGAATGAAAAATCCGAAGATATTATAAACACCGTTTTATTAATACTTTAAATACTATCCTTTTTCAAATTAAAAACCGTAGCGCCGATCATAACCATGGTGAGCAGTGATATTGAAAGCATATTCGTCCATACATTCGGAATCTGTTGCCGGGTATATTTTTCCATTTTATAATCTTTAATATCCGTATCATTAACGGATTGGTTAAGAAAGATTGCCGGATAAAAATGCAGGCGGATCTGCTCGTGGTATTTTCTAACCGCCTGCTGAAATTCAAGATGTGTATCGAGATCTGATCCTGCTATTTTGTTTACCCCAAGCTGTGTTTGTATAGTGGGAAAAAAAAGGGCGAAAATACTAGTAAAATGTTGCCTTCGGGCTAATTTCTTGTCGATTGCCAACCTACTTGCCATTGCCTGGTCATCGCCCATTTGCTGCATGGCGTAATACCAATACCAGCTAAAGGTTTTCTTCTCCGGAAAAGGATATTTCTTCAATTGGGGATAATGTTTAAAAAAGGGTTTCATGGTCACATCTTTGGCCATATCCCATTTTTCATGGTAGCCTTCGCGTTGGTTGATTACATTTTGTAACGCCTCTGGTACCGGATATTTCCGTGTAAGGAAAAGATTAAACGATGCCGGAATAACGATGCAAAGCAGAACCCACACGGCTATGAGGGCCGATGCATTAAAATTAGATGATTTACCCAAAGAAATGATGAAAAATGATACGGCAAACCAGAAAGTAAGATAGAGTAAAACAAGTACGGTAACCGAAAGGAAGGTAAGATCTGGCGGAAGTGCCAGATAGAGCATGGCTATTACTAATAACAACAACGCAACACTAAAAATCACCACCACTCTGACCAAAAATTTTTGCCAGATAATCTGGAAGGATTGGTTGGTTTGGGCCTTTAAAAGTGACCAGATGCCGCTTTCCTTTTGTTCTGAAAGGAGATTGTAAGTAAAGGCAATAATAACCAGCGGGAACAGAAAAATAAACACGAAACTAAGATCCATATTGCCCAAAAGCAGGCTAACAGGGTTATTGATATCGGTATCGTAAAGCTGGCCTTCAAGGGCCAACATGGTTACCGAAATTAAATAAGGGTTGATATCGCGCTGTCCGTTGGCAAAAGCCGCCCAATGGTCAGGCACATTGGCCAGCGTAAACTTATTATGAAAAAATAACAGGCCAATATCATTGCCAAAATGATCGATATTGTTAAGGGTATTTTTCTTTTGCAATGTTGCTGCTTTTTCAATTACAGCCTGTTGCCTGGCGATGAAGGTTTTGCCGAAATATTGGCCGGCAAAACCCGTTATCAGGAGTATAAAGATCCCAATCCAGGAAGAACTGTTTCTAAAAAACAATTTAAATTCGAGGTGATATCTATTTTTTTTCATGTGCATTGCTATATTGTTTTAATCCGTTTGGTTGAGTAATGGAGCGAAATAACTGTAACCAGTAACCAAAAGGTTAAGGCACTTAGCGCCAATAGTTCATTCGACAAAACAGTATCTAATTTTTTAAAATGGTAGTTAAAATCGGGTTGTTCAGCCCAATTAGACTTGCTGATGGCTAACGGTTTGTCTTCATCTCCGGGTTTAATGTTGCTGATCTTCTCAATCTGAAGCTTATTCATCTTTTGAGCGAGTTGATAACGGTAATTTTCTGCCTGTTGCTGAAAATCGACGTAGGTATTGAAATCAGAGGATGTTAAGGCCATCGAGATGTTTTTCAGCGACAAATAAGGATTTAAAAAACCAGTAATGGTAGTAATACTGTTCTGTTTTTCAAAAATGTTGTTCAGTTTATCCTGATGCTTAGTGTAAATTTTTGAGGTAATTTTTTCACCCTCGGCCATAATATAGCCACCATAGTTAAAAGGGAGCTTTTTAACATCATCCACAGCGTAAACTTTTAGTAGCGAATCTTTAATGGCCGCATAATGTGGGTCATTTGGATCATGACTATCGCCCTGCTGATGAACGTCAGCTGCAATGGCATCGGCAAATTCTATTTTAGATGGTGCAGGGTAGATTTTTACGCCAACAGCTTGGGTGATGCGCGGCATGATGACCATGAAAAATATCCAGCAGGCCAACAAAGTAATCAAAGCCGATTTAGAACTGCGGGCAAAGGCCGAAACCAAAACCGTAATGGCTGATATAACGAAAAAATAAATGGCATAACTTAAAACCAGTAACAAAAGGCGTAAGGCCGAATCCATGCTAATCTGCCAATTGCTTAATGATGCCCATAACAAGATGGTGAGGAGGATGAGCGGGATAAATATAGAAAGGCAAATGCCGATAATACCTATCGTTTTGCCCCAAAGGAGCTGTTTCCAGCTTACGTCCTGACACAGCAGGATTTTTAAAGTACCCGATTCACGTTCCGCTGATATACTGTTGTAACCCAAAAATATAATAAGTAAGGGTACCAACAGTTGTAATACCATGGCTACACTGATTTCGCCGAAACTTAGCATACCATTTGTGAAGCCAGCTTCACTGAAATTAACGGTATTTTGTTTATGTGCCTCTAAAAAAATTGATACCCCCGCAAAACTTTCTATACCAAAATCGAAGAAGCTGAGTTCGTGTTTTTCGCGAAAAGCCAGATAACCATAGTGTGCCATCCGGTGGGGATGTTTATCTGGTTTGGCTAACCATTGCGCCCTTACCAGAGCCTTATAGTGAAGCCGTTGATTATTTTGCATTTTAAAATTTTGCCAGCCTATATAAGTGGCCAGGCAGAGCGATAAACCTAGCAAAAGAGTTAGTGCTATGGTGGCGCCGTTGTTAAAGGCTGCTTTAAATGTTTGTTTTGCAATAGTGCTTATTCTACCTGACATTATATTCTATAGGTTACGTTAAACATTACATTTCTTGGCGTGCCCGGGAAAAGGCGTAGGTAGTTTTGCGCACCTACCCAATAGGTTTTATTTAAGATGTTGTTCATGTTTAAGGCTAACTGAACCTTTGAACCTGCGGGCGAATAATAAATTGCGGCATCAGCAAGGGTATAGGCCGGAAGTATAAAATCCCTGATGTACAAAGGAAGTTTAGTGCCGCTATATTGTAAACCTGCACCAATACCAAGGCCTTTTAGCTTTTGAGTTTCAAAATTGTAACGGGTCCATAAACTGGCACTGTGCTTTGGTGTGTTCTGCACACGCTGACCAACCAGAGCCGGATTGAAATCATCCATAATAACGGCATCAATATAACTGTAGCCAGCGTTAAACTGCCAATTGTGACTGATGAAACCTGAAGCTTCAAACTCGAAGCCACGGCTGCGCTGTGCGCCACGTTCAATCAAACGGTTCACGTCCAGAGGGTCGTTTGCATTCATCAACAGGTTTTTCTGGTTAATTTCAAAAACCGAAACATTAACCATTAAACTTTTATTCAACCATTCTGATTTTGCGCCGATCTCTTTTAAGTCACTGGTTAACGGCTTAAAATTGGTGCCCGCAGGGGGAGGTACAATAACCAGAGAAGTGGTATTGCCCTGTGGTTGGTAGCCCTGTAAATAAGTTCCGTAGAAGTTAATGTTCGAAGTTACCGCGTAGGTTAGTCCGATTCTCGGCAAAAGCTTCTGCTGATCGATCCTCTTTTCAGTTGGCAGTTTGTAATTACTGTAATCTTCATACCACTCCTGTCTAAGTCCGAGGGTTAAGGTGAGTTTACCGTAATTAATCTGATCCTGAAAATAAGCTGCATTAACTAAATTATAGGCCGGTGGTATTTCTGTTTTGGTAAAAATATAATCGCTTAAATTTTTAAGCGTGTAGCTTGGGTTGGCCAGGTTAAAATGCTCAACATTAGGTACAGGCGCATTTACCCCATTTACCATTTTAAACAGATAAAGTTCTTTTTTGGTCGGATCATACCTGCTGGCTATGGTTCCGTCCTTTAACCGGTAACCCTGTGCCGCATTTTCGCCGCCGCCACGCAGTTTCCGGGTATTGATCCGATCGTAGCCAATAACCATTTTATGGTTTAAACTGAAGGTATTGGTATTTATACTAAAATAGGTGCTTAAATTATCGGTACTCCACTTTTGCTGACGTTGAACTGCCCGCATAGCAGCAAGGGTAGGGATCGGTTGATTGTTTTCGTCCACGCCAAAAGCATTGGTGGTACGATGTTCCAAAAGATCTTCGTTCCAGTTTTGCTTCATGTAAGCTACATTAAACACAATATCTTGGTTAAAGCGATGAGAAAAATTGGTCATTAGCATTAAATCCTGACTGTTAAACCGATCGTTGCTGGCGCCCATGTTAAAGCTGATCGGTGTACTTTTTAAATCGGTTTGACCGGCAATTGCACCAAAAATCGCCTGTCCACGGTCTAATCTCGAATGGCTGTTGTTCAGCACAGCCTCTACATTTAAGCTGGTACGCTCATTCGGGATATAGGAGAAGGAAGGTGCAATCATATAACCCTTTCTGTACTGCAGGTCTCTGAAACTTTTGCTATCTTCATACCCCACATTAAGCCGGTATAACAGCGTTTTATCCATATTTAATGGACCGGTGAAATCTAACGCGCCACGTATCGTGCTAAAACTTCCCGCCGAGATACTGATCTCCTTCCGGTCTTCTTCCAGCGGCTTTTTCGTTACCAGGTTAATACTCCCCCCAGGGTCTACACTCGAAAAAGTAGCACTCGCCGGACCTTTAATCACCTCAATTCGCTCCAGGTTGTTGGTTAGTGGTTGGTTAAAATAAAATTGGCGTGTACGCATGCCGTTAATGATGGCACCTTCTTCATTTTGGTTGATCCCCCTGATAGAGAATTGATTATAATAACTGCTTTGCGATACACTGGTCACGTTTTTAATCGCATCAGCTAACACAGCCGCCTGCCGGTCTGCAATTAATTCTTTCGATACCGAAGAAATGGCCTGTGGAATGTCTTTGTTCAAAGCCGCCGTTTTTGTGGCTGAGAAAGAGTAATTACCATAGTATTTTTTGCCATTGGTGCCCACTATTTCAACGGTTTGTAATTCTTCATTCGAAACTTGCAATACAATGGCACCAAGATTTAAATCACCTGTTTGATTGATAGGATACATGCGGCTAAAGCTGCTATAACCAACGGCACTAACGGTGACCGCATAATTGGCTGTTTTTGGTAAAATAAGGGAAAAATTTCCTGAGGAATCGGTAACGGTATTCAATTGATCCCTGCCATTTTTAAATTTAATGGTCGCTTTGTAAATGCGCTGACTTTCCGCATTGATTACTTTTCCACTTACTTTAATCTGGGCAATGGCCTGGACGCTTACCAGATGGAGCAAAAAGAGCAAAGAAATTGTAACGGCACCAGAAAGTGCCTTGTATTTTGGGTACATGAAATAGATTTAATTTGTTATATAGTCTGTAAGTATAATTCCTGCAGGTCGTTTGCGTTAATTTCGCTTGCTTTAAGGGTATGGATTAATTCGCCCTGTTTCATGATACCGATGTGCGTGCCTACATTTACGGCATTAAAAATATCATGCGTAGCCATTAAGATGGATTTACCCTCAGTAGCCAGTTGTTTAACCAGTGCAGTAAACTCTGCTGTCGCTTTTGGATCTAAACCACTGGTTGGCTCGTCCATTAAAATGGTTTTCGCGTTTTTAGCCAGGGCAATCGCAATACCCACTTTTTGGCGCATGCCTTTACTAAAACCAGACAGATGTTTGTGGTGAGCTGATTCTTGCAGACCACATTGATTTAGAAAACTGGTCAAACTTTTAGTCTCATAATTAAAACCTGCCAGTTTCGAAAAATAATCAAGGTTTTCTACGGCCGATAGGTTACCATAAAGCATCACCACTTCGGGGATGTAGGCCAGGTGTTTACGGCGCTCGTTATCGTAAGTATCCAGCGCTTTACCGTCGATTAAAATCTGACCTGCACTCGGTTCGATAAAACCGAGGAATAAATTAATGGTGGTCGTTTTTCCGGCACCGTTTTGACCTAAAAGGCAAAATACCTCGCCAGCGTTAACCGTTAAATTTAGTTGGTTGAGGGCTTGATAAGCTCCGTAATTTTTAGATAATGAAATAGCTTGAAGCATAAAAATATAGTATATATAGTGCAGGCCGGGTAAAGCTGCACATTAAACAAAATTGCGTGGTAAATAAAGTAAACCTGGTTAGTAACTAGGCCGTTAAGCTCGGGGGACCTTTATTGCTATAACATAAAATATGAGCAACAGGTTGTTTGATGAGGTACACACAGGATTTAATGCCTGGTTTCCTTATTGGTAAAAGAATTGAATAGCATGCAGGGATATCGAAAAAGTGCGCTTGCTGTTTCAGTACCTCACAAAGTTTACAGCTTAACTTTGCAGCGTCAAGCTGCCTGCTGTGTTTTGAATCTGGTTGATGAGATGTCGTTTCTTTTGCGCCATGGTGGTGCAAACTTTGTATCAAGGCCCCATTAAGAAATAATGCCAATATCAAAACCGCCCATATGCGGGTAAAAATTTCATTGCGGTATTTATGCTCTAAAAGATTCAATGCAACAAAGTTACATTTAAAAAAATGAAATCAAACCTTTTATTACGCTTGCTGACCTCATCAGATAATTAAATACTGATCGTCAGTTCACTAAAGTGGAATATTTTTCACCTGCGCTGTCTGATGTTTCTATCCGGCAGTTAATAGCAATAAAACTCAAACAAAAAAGATTCCATTGCTGTGTTATCAGATGTTTCCATCTGATAAAGGTAAAAATACTATTGATTTATAGTTAGTTACCAAATGTTTATTCTATTTTTTTGGCGCGCAGTTTCCTGTGCCTGTCGGTTGGGTCCTGTCCTGCTGTGCGCTCTATCCTTTTGGAAACCTTATTTTTTAAACAATTTTTCTCAGCCAAAAGGGATGCCGCTCCCATCAGGGCTAGTTAACCCGGGAGATAACATGGAAGATGTAAAACGGATGATGGAATGACCTCTGCGTAGATCAGCGTTTTCTGCGGGATCAATACGGGGATAACGCTGCCGGTCGGGTTTAATTAACATAGGCCTGTTTAAGTTAAAATAATTGTGGTGTATGATGTTACCATCTGACACGTAAAAAGTTAATATCACTTGGAACATAAAGCCAAATGGATTCGGTAAAGCACCTTAATGATATCAACTGATACTTCACTTAACTTTAACTTAACACAGGTATCTTTTCTTTGCTCCATATTGCCTGATGCAATTGCCTTTAAAATGAAAAAACTCGGTAGTCTGCTTATATTTTTTCTTCTTTTTATCTCTAATGTAAAGGCTCGGGATGACAGATTTGAATCGATTATTGAACAAGATCAGAAAGATCCGACTACAGCCCTGGCTCAATTAAAGAGGATTTATGCCAAAGCTATTGATAATAACGACGAGCTATTAGAAGGTAAATGTTTACAGCAAATGGGCAAGATCTGTTATACACAAGGCCATTTCAGTCAATCTTTAGAATTCTTTTTAAAAGCAGATAAAATATTTGGAAATGCCAGTCAACCGCTGTTATTGGCAGCCAATCTTAACGATGCCGGCGTGCTTTACTATTATATGAAGCAGAAGGATAAGGCTATGCATAGTTATCGGAAAGCCATAGGCATCTATAAAAAAATTAATAATTTGAAGGGTCAGGTAACTGTTTTAGGCAATATTGGGCAGCTATACGAAAAAGGGCAGCTTTATGATAGTGCATTTTATTACCAAAATAAGGCATTAAAACTAAGCGGAAAGCTGGGGGATAAAAGTACTGCTGCAAAAATACACGAAAACCTGGGGAGTATCTATGAAGATCTGGAGCGTTACGATTCTGCTTATGTACACTTTAAACAGTCACTGGATTTCTATCAGAAAGATCATCATCAGCTTGGGAGTATTGAGGTAATTAACAATTTAGGCGATATTTTGCGTAAAACCGGCCGGTATAAGGAAAGTATTGTGCAAACCAAAACCGCACTTAAACTTGCCGAAAAAATGGAGAATATTTATCAGTTAAGTGCCTGTTGTAGAGATTTGGGCAAGGCCTACGAGCTATTGAACAACATGGACAGTGCTTACCATTATGTAAAACTTGGCTACAAACACACTATTGACCTGTATTCGGTAGATGGCGCCAGGCAGGCGGCATTTTTGCAGGTGCTTTACGATATCAATAAAAAATCGGATGAGATTATCAGGTTGAAAAACGACCGAAAAGTAAACCGGATTATTGCCTGTGCTTCTATCATCGTAGTAATATTATTGGTTGTTTTAGGTTTTGTGATGTTTAGCAGGCAACGTTTAAAATTGAAAGATCAGCAGATGCTGGCCAGACAGAAAACGATAGCGCACGAGATGACCAGTCTTGAGCTCAAAAATCTTCAGCTCGAAGAACAAAACCTGAAACAATTGCTGGAGGTTAAAAGCAGGGAACTATCTACACATACATTAAATCTAATCAAGCATAATCAGTTCTTGGAAAACCTGAGAAGTACGCTGCAAGCTATGGTAAAAGAGGACAAGCGTGATCAGAAAAAGCAAATGAACCAGATTCTCACCGAAATTAACCAGAGCTTCAACCACGAACGCAACTGGAAAGAATTCACGGCAGCCTTCGAACAGGTTCACCATCAGTTTCTGGAAACCCTTAAAAAATATAGCCATGAGCTTACTTCAGCAGATATGCGCTTAATTGCCTTATTAAAAATGAACCTCGATTCTGGTGATATTGCCACCTTACTTGGTATATCAACTGATAGCTTGAGGGTATCAAGATATAGATTAAGAAAAAAGCTAAACCTGGCTCAAGGTGATAATTTATCGGCATTTATCCAAGCTTTGTAACCGTTACACCAGCCGTCGTATTTTGTCTGTTTTGAACACTTTTTTGGGCTTAACAATTCGTTAATGTAACGGTAATAAAATCATAACGGCGTTTTTGTTTAATGTTAATTTGTTCATTATTAGTTTATTGTATCTGTGTGTTGCCTTTTGGTATATGCTCTTTGTAACGCTGTTGCTTTTATGTAACCCTTAACATTTCATCGTGTAATGTGCTGTGTACATCTTTGCGCTGTCGATAATAAAAAGACAAAACCAAACGCAATGAATAAACCATTACAAATTTTATTTCTGCTTCTGTTTTGTGCAGGCACAGTTCATGCCACAAAACTGAAAGGCCACGTTTACGATAAGCAAACTGGCGAGGCCATTGTAGGTGCCACAGTGGTATTAGAAAATCCAAAACGCATAACCAATACCGGATTGGATGGCACTTTCGAATTTAAGGATGTTAAAGTGGGTACGGCTAAAATCAGCGTAAGCTACATTACCTACAGAACCATTGAGAAAACATTCATGATTTTGAAGGAAGACAATGATCATTTAAAGTTTTATATGGAAAGTGATTCCAAAAGTCTGGATGATGTGACCATTAAATCAAATGTAGTTGGTTCTACCGATCAGGGCGCCAGGCGCTTAGAAAAAAATGCGCCGCAACTGATGAACATCGTATCGGGCCGGGCAATTGAAATCTCACCGGATTTAACCGTAGCAAATGTAATGCAACGCATTTCGGGTGTGTCAATAGAGCGCAATAGTAATGGCGATGGGCAGTATGCCATATTAAGGGGGATGGATAAACGCTATAATTATACTTTGGTCAATGGCGTTAAAATCCCAAGTCCTGACAATAAATACCGTTATGTTCCGCTCGATCTTTTTCCTGCTGATTTGCTCGATCGTTTGGAGGTATACAAAACCCTTACACCAAATTTAGAGGGCGATGCAATCGGCGGGGCCATCAACATGGTGATGAAAAATGCACCAGGCCAACTGCAGGTAAATGCCAATGTTTCTACCGGTTATAGCCAGTTGTTTTTCGATCGTAAGTTTACCAGATACAATGCTTCCGATATCAGTTATAAATCACCTTATGAAATAAACGGAAAAAATTATAATGCTACACAGAACGATTTTACTAAAGGTACACTTGATTATAAGTTTAAAAATCCTGCACCTAATTTAATCGGAAGTTTATCTTTAAGTAAACGCTATTTAGATAATAAACTGGGTGTTGTGCTGGCTGGTAGTTACCAGAATACCTACCGCGGAAGCAACAGTACGTTTTACAATAATTCGGTTGTGGGTACAGATGCCTATGCCACGATCACCAGTAAAAGCTATCGTGAATTCTCAGAACAGCAACAGCGTACAGGTTTGCATGCAAAGATTGATTATGTTTTCAACAAGGATCACCAGATCAGTTTTTATAATGTTTATGTCAACCTGAAAAACCAGCAACTTAGGGATGCCGTAACCACTACTTATAACAAGGATTATGATCCTATAGATGGGAATGCACAGCTGGTTTTTGATACCCGTAGCCGTTTAACCGAACAGCAGATTTATAATGCTACGCTGCATGGCGAACACAAATTTTTTGATGATAAATTTAAGGTACAATGGTCGGGTGTTTATTCATCTGCCAAAAACGATGTGCCTGAAAATACCAGTATCAGCCTTAATGGCCTGGAGCAGAATTTTCAACGCAAACGCACCAGTTTAGTCAACACCAACCCGGTTACGCGCAGATGGGAGCGAAATACTGATGAGGATTTAGCTGGATATCTGGATTTAACCTACCATGTTTTAGCTGGCGACCATAAACTGGATGTTATGGCTGGAGGTTTATACCGGGATAAACAGAGAAGCAGTTTCTTTAACAACTATAATATGGCGCCGGGAGCTGAGCGCGCAAATGATATTTACGGTGTAAATTTCCAGAATTATACCGATCTGAATCTGGTAGTAAGCAATCCAACAGGTGCGGTAGCCAATTCGCTAACTTACGATGCTACAGAGCAGACCACTTCCGGTTATGGCATGTTTAAATATCAATCAGCTAAACTAGAGGTAATCGGCGGTGCAAGAGTAGAACACACCAATCAGGGTTACAACCTTCTTTTTGCGGCCGGAGAATCTTTTCCGAAAGGAAACCAGATTTATACCGATGTATTACCGAGTTTAACTGCAAAATACTTTTTAACAGAAAAAGCACAGCTACATGCATCTTATTATAAAGCCCTTAACCGTCCCGGCTTTTACGAAATTGTACCCGGAAAAGTGGTAAATGAAGAATTTCAGGAACGCGGCAATCCTAATTTGCAACGTGCACTGGCCGATAACTTCGATTTAAGGTACGAACTTTTTCCAGGCGCTTCCGAGCAGTTATTGGTTGGTGCTTTTTACAAAAGAATAAAAAACCCTATTGAATATACTTTTCAGGCCGATGCTGTCCGCGGTCAGGATATTTATTACAGCCCAGGCAACTTCGGTACCGCAAGGAACTTTGGTGCCGAGTTAGATTACATCAAGTATTTCAGTAAAATAGGGGTAAAGGCAAATTATACTTACACCCACTCACGTATTAATACCACCAAAACCACCAGGGTAATCAATAGCACTACAGGAGATACGGAGCCTGCAAATGTTAACCAGGAGCGCCCGCTCTATGGTCAGTCGGCGCATATTGCCAACCTGTCTATATTGTTTAAAGATACCAAAAAAGGCTGGGACGCACAGGTTGCCGGCGCTTACACTGGTCCACGTATTAACACGGTTTCCCAATTTTTAAATAACGATTTGTGGCAGGAAGGATTTATACAGGTAGATGCATCTGCCGAGAAGCGTTTTAAAGGCGGAATAAGTGTTTTCGTTAAAGCCAATAACATATTGAATACGCCAACCAAACTATTTATAAAAGGTACAAATCCGGCAAACAACAATATAAAAGAAGATTTGGTTAAAAACGGAAATACGCTGATCAGGAGCGATTATTATGGCCAAAATTATCTTATTGGCTTCAGGTATAAATTGAATTAATAGCTTTTTAAAAAACAACGACATGAAATCAAATCAGATTTTTAAATTATTAATCCTTTTGGTGCTGGCACTGGCAGGATGTAAAAAAGCCAATATAGATGTAGATACAACCGCTGTTGATGGTTCGGCAATCGGTGAAGTTTCGGGAGTTTGGGCAAAAGGCAGTACGCAGGTAATTAAAGGTGATATCGTTATCCCGGAGGGGAAAACGCTGACTATTGAAGAAGGGGTAACGGTGCTGATGGATACCGTTGCCAAGCCAGAGATTGTTATAAAAGGTAATCTGTATGCGCTGGGAACGGCAGAAAATCCGATCAGGTTTACGGTAAATGAATTTTATAAAACAGCCTCGAAAAAATTCGGAAAGCTTTGGGGTGGTATTTTGGCCGGACCCACCTGCGAGGAACTGGTGCTCGATCATGTCATTCTCGAATACGCCGGATCCACCACTTCAGATGCTTCCACATCGGTTAAAATGGGGCTTTATAAAGCCAAAGCCGGAGAAAATTTACCTGCACTTTGGTTTGCCAATGCCAACGGCAAATTGGTTGTTCAAAATAGCATCTTCAGAAACCTGCAGGAAGATTGTACCTACATTGAGGGCGGAAAAATTATTTTTGCCAATAATATATTTTATACCACAGGCGTAACAGGGGGAGAGGCCATGAACTTTAAATCAGGCTGTTTAGCAGATATCGCCTATAACCTGGTTTATAGCACTAATACTAATGCTTTAAAATTGTCAAATACAGGAGATAAAACGCCGCAAACCTATATTATTGCGTACAACAACACCATGGTAAACACAGGTTGGAGAAGGCCAACAGCTAAAGGTGGATCGATCTGGCTGGAAAGTAATGTACGTGCCGATCTGTATAATAATCTTTTTGCCAATGCTCGTTTTGGGGTGAAAAGAGATTCGAAAAAGCCTGAAGACAGCCGTTCTGCTTACAGCAATAACTGGTACTATGGTTTTGATCAGACTACTGTAAATCAGTTCCAGCCAACCGGTGATATTGTGGGTGGTAAAAATGATGTGATCAGCAATGTGGCCGGTGCAAATGATCCAAAATTTGTGAATTATCCATTAAATACCGCAGTTGCCAACGCCGATTTCAATACCGCATGGGATTTTCACCTGCAGGGTAACTCGCCGGCATTAGGTAAAGGTATCACTAACTTTAACCGTCATCACAAGGCTGGTATTGTAATGAAAAACGGAATCACCTATATATCGCCTGCACCATCTACATTTGTCGGGGCATACGGAACTAAAATATAAAAATGAAGCATAGTTATCTATTTAAATTTGTCGCTCTTGCGGCTTTAAGCCTGGCCATATCCTGTAAAGGAGGTGCGCAAAACGGAAGTAATACAGCAGTAAAACCTTTATATGTTTCTGATCCTGTTGATTTTGATACCGATGATCCCGCAATTTGGGTAAACCCGAATGATCCTGCACAGTCTTTAGTTATCGGTACCGATAAAGACAGCAACGGTGGTTTGTATGTTTTCGATCTGAAAGGCAAAATCATTAAGTCAAAAACAATTAAGGGCCTAAAGCGGCCCGACAATGTGGATATTGCTTATGGTTTGTCTTTGGCAGGGAAGAAGACAGATATTGCAGTAACAACTGAACGTTATACCCATAAACTGCGGATCTTTTCTCTGCCTGACATGAAAGCAATAGACAATGGTGGAATTCCTGTTTTTGAGGGCGAAACAGGGGCAGAGTACCGTGATTTGATGGGCATTTCAATGTATACCGATCCAAATGGAAAAATCTACGCCGTTGTGGGGCGGAAAACCGGGCCTAAAAACGGAGGTTACCTTTGGCAATATTTATTGGCAGATGACGGAAAGGGAAATGTTAAAGCCGATTTAGTCCGAAAATTTGGATCATACAGTGGCAAAAAAGAAATCGAGGCCATTGCTGTTGATAACGAACTGGGCTTTGTTTACTATTGCGATGAGCAGGTTGGTGTACGCAAATATTATGCAGATCCTGCCAAAGGAAATAAGGAACTGGCGCTATTTGGACAAGGCGATTTTGCTGTTGACAATGAAGGTATCGCTATCTATAAAACTCCGGGCAACAAAGGATATATCCTGGTATCCGATCAGGGTGCCAGACAATTAAAAGTATACGATCGGGTTGCTAAAGCCAATACGGCTAATCTCCATCCGCTGTTAACTACCATAAAATATTCAGCTAATCAAACAGATGGTATTGATGTGGTTTCAGTTCCCTTGAATAACGATTTTAAGCACGGTTTACTGGTGGCGATGAGCGATGACAGAACTTTTCATTTTTACAGATGGGAAGACATAGCAGGTAAAAAACTTGGTGTAAATAAGTAGGTTAAAAGTTTCGTTGTTGGGAGAAGGCTCTTCCATCCAAAGAAGCAAGAATGTTGCGGCCTGTCGAAGCACAAATGTTTTTTAATCAGTAAAGGTCTTCGACAGGCTACCATTGACGTTATTTTGTAATTATTTGATAGTTAAATACTTATGAAATATACATTTCCATCCAAAAAGGCCTTCGCACTGTGTCTCCGTTCTACTTAAGTCCGGCCTAACAAATTTTTCGGATT
>NZ_CAJYOJ010000032.1 GCF_913776295.1 uncultured Pedobacter sp. | reverse complement strand
CAAAAAGTAACAAAAAATGCCGGCTGAAAATTTTTCTTTCAAAGCCAGTAATAGGGCTTGGTCGGTGGAGTCCGAAAAATTTGTTAGGCCGGACTTAAGTAGAACGGAGACCCAGTGCGAAGGCCTTGTTAGACGGAAATGAATTGTGCACAAGTGTCTAACTATCAAATGATAACAAAATAACGTCAATGGTAGCAAAGCGACGCATCTTTTAATTCTGAGAATTTACTATATTCCATTTTTCTCCATCCATTTAGTTTTACATCCAATTGTAAACTTTAATCGTTTAATTGGTATATCGGGAAAAGTCGATATATATTTGTGACATGGATCAAGTAGAAATATTCAAAGCCCTTTCAAACAAAACACGCTTACAGATTTTAACCTGGTTAAAAGAGCCTGAGTTGCATTTTCCGGAACAGCCAAATGCCGATTTCGAAAATGTGGGTGTTTGTGTGGGGCAGATCCAGATCAAGAGTGGTTTATCGCAAAGTACTATTTCCGAATACCTTTCTATTTTACAGCGCGCCGATTTAATTTGTTCCACACGCCTCGGCCAATGGACATATTACAAAAGAAATAAAGAAGGTTTAAAAAAATTAAGCAATATCATTAATACCGAATTATAATTTAGAAATATATGAACACCGATAGTTTATTCAGGCCATTTAGCCTTAAAACATTAAATATCAAAAATAGAGTGGTAATGGCACCCATGACGAGATCATTCTCTCCGGGCGGAGTGCCAACACCTGAGGTTGCAAATTATTATGCAAAAAGAGCAGCCGGAGAAGTAGGTTTAATATTATCAGAAGGAACGGTAATTAACCGCCCGTCTTCTTCTGCAGATCCAAACATTCCACATTTTTATGGTACTGAGGCTTTGGCAGGATGGCAACAGGTTATTAATGAAGTGCATCAGGCCGGCGGGCAAATGGGTCCTCAGATCTGGCACCAGGGGATTATGGAAAACCATGCATCAGGCTGGCGGCCAAGTACACCATTCGAAGGTCCATCGGGTTTCAACAAACCAGGTTTCGAAAATGGAGTACCCATGACAGATGCTGCCATTGCCGATACCATTGCCGCTTTTGGCCAGGCAGCTGCTGATGCCAAGGCTTTAGGCTTTGATACCGTAGAGATACATGGTGCGCATCAATATCTGATCGATCAGTTTTTTTGGGATGCCACCAATAACCGAACTGATATTTATGGGGGAAAAACACTGGCAGAACGTACCCGTTTCGCTGTTGAGGTAATTAAGGAGGTTCGGAACAGAGTTGGAGAAGATTTTGCTCTGATTATCCGTTTATCGCAGTTTAAACCCGCTGCCTATGATTTCAAATTGGCTAAAAACGAGCAGGAAATGGAACAGTGGTTAACCCCGCTCGCAGAAGCCGGAATTGATATTTTCCATTGCTCGCAGCGACGTTTCTGGGAACCCGAGTTTGAAGGTTCTGACCTGAATTTTGCCGGATGGGCAAAAAAAGTTACGGGTAAAGCCACCATCTCTGTAGGTTCAGTTGGTTTAGACGGTGATTTCTTTGGTGCTTTCGCAGGTCAAAGTTCGCAGCCTAGCTCATTAGATGAACTGGTGCGCAGAATGGACCGTGGAGATTTTGATTTAGTAGCAGTTGGCCGTCCGCTGTTAGCAGATCCGAACTGGGTAGAAAAGATTAAGAACAACCGTTTAGCAGAATTGAAGGGCTTTAGCAAAGAAGCTTTAATGCAGTTGGTATAAAAACCATATTTTTCTCTTTATTTTAAAAGCATCTCGAAAGGGATGCTTTTTTGTTAAATCAGGTCGCTGTCATCTCGACTGCTGCATAGTCCCGAACGTTCGGGAGAGAGAGCTATTGGCAATCTCTTGTATTATAATAACAGGTAAAAAAATTATTTTATTCGATGGAAATACTGTATCTGTGATGTCAGCTGTTACCATCTGACCCTGGGAAGAAACTATATTATCCAATAAAAGCATTTAATAAAATAAAACTTTTTCCATCATGAGGAAAGCAATGCCTGTGGTACTTCGGTTACTCCAGCCCCGCCCCTGGCTTAATCCGCCTGAAAAAGCACCGATAACGCTGCCGGTCGGGTTTATTTCACTTCTGATAGCAGCCATGCCTTAGCCATCTAAACCCGGATTGTCGGGAAGAGCTTCCGGTCGTTCACCGGAACTCGTACCAAAAGCGGGGCTAAAATTGCCAAAGGTAGAGAACCGCACATTTCCTGTTACTGATCAATCTTTGCTGTTTTTTTTGAAATGAACGTTCTGTTTTTCACAGGTGCTGTGGTCCCGCCATTCGCTTCTAGTCCTCGTTTCGCTGCGCTCCATTCCGGGCTATGCGCTACTGTCGGGTTTATTTAACCACATTCTGTTCTGCCAGGCAAAGCCTGTTCCCAGGCATTTGCTTTAAAACGTTAATAGCATGACCAGCCTCGCCACCTAAACCCGACCATAGTGGAAAACCCACAGGCCGAAGCATGAGGCCGAGGATTTGGAACGAAGGGCGGGACTGCTGTAAAAGAATTGCTACAGGTTTTGCTTTCCAAAACAACTAAATAATTTTAACTTTTAAGGTTAGTTGTAGCGTAGCAGATGACATGCCCGCTAATCAAGGATTTTTTTTGAAATGAACGTTCTGTTTTTCACAGGTGCTGTAGTCCCGCCATTTGCTTCTAGTCCTCGTTTCGCTACGCTCCATTCCGGGCTATGCGCTGCTGTCGGGTTTATTTAACAAAGGTTTGCCCGTAACAGCAGGTTTTAATGAGATGAGGAAACATTTAGGTATTTAGCACCGGCCTGGGTAACTAAACGCGGATCGAAGCGGGATGCCAATTCCTTCCGATTGGCAGAGCGGGAGTGGAACTACAGTTGCCTAAGAACTTCTGTTACTGCTTTCCAAATAAAATTAAACCACCAAATTTGTCGCCTAAATTAATTATCAGAATACATTAATTGGTACGAATATATTTGATGCTTATCACGTTGAACCTGTAGAAACGCATTAGGTGAAATGATTGCATCTTTATAAAAAGACTCAAAATTACAATGCTGCTTTTATGGTACCAATCCCAGTCTTTTTCCATAAATTCACATCATTAAAAACCGATTCCGCTATGTCGAACATTAAACTCATTATCGAAGAAAGGCCCGCAAATATTGGCAATTTCATGGTTGGCAGACTCCTGCCTTTCCGTGAGAAGCGTATGGTTGGACCGTTTTCGTTCATTGATCACATGGGGCCGGCTGCAATGAGTGATCATGAAAACCTTGATGTTCCACCCCACCCCCATATTGGCTTATCTACCTTAACTTTTTTATTCGAGGGAGAGATTACGCATAAAGACAGCCTGGGATCTGACGTGATAATCAAACCGGGGCAGGTAAACTGGATGACATCAGGCAGTGGCATTGTACATTCAGAAAGAACGCCGGAATACCTGAGGCATACGGATAAAATGCTTCATGGCCTGCAGATCTGGGTAGCTTTGCCAAAAGCACTAGAACAGATGGATCCCGAATTTTTCCACGTGGAAGAGTCAGATATCCCAAGCTGGGCTCAGGATGATGTTCACTTTAAACTGATTGCAGGTGAAGCTTTTGGTTATCAATCGCCGGTACCGGTATATAGCCCTTTATATTTTTTAGAGCTAAAAAGCACTAAGCGTCAGAAAGTAAACATTGGCGATTCCCTATTTGGTGAAAGTGCACTGTATATTTTAGAAGGTGCCATTGAAAGTGAAGGAAATATTTTTGAACCGCGATTAATTTTGATCGCCAATGATGCTAAACTTTGTGAATTCACCCTGCACGAAAATACCACTGTCTATATTTTCGGGGGCGAACCCTTTCCTGAAGAACGTTTTATTTACTGGAACTTTGTGGCCTCTGACAGGGAATTAATTGAAAAAGCCAAAATAAAGTGGCTGGAACAAACTTTTAAACCTGTACCGGGAGAAACCGATTTTGTGCCTTTACCAGATCCCATCCGTAATATTAAACACTAATTCCTTCTAAACAGATTCATATTTACCGAAATGGCCACACCTGTTGAGGATAACCTGCTATTTCCGTAACCGATATCTGTTAACGGAATTTTCATAAAAGGTTTCGCACTGATGCTTAAGTTATGATTGATTTTATGCTGAAACTCTACACCAACATTCGCTATACCTAAGTAATGCTGGTTCTCATTTTTGACTTCGAAATCTTTCGGCCCCTGATAAGTACCATTGTAAGAGAAGCTATATTTCTCTTTTAACATCAAATAACTGGATAAACCCGTACTTACAGAAATAGAATTACGGCTGTTATCAAAAACTTTGTAATTTACATTGACCGGAATATCCACTACATCACAATTGGCATGGATGTTTGATGGTTTTATACCGAATACATAGTTCGTGTTGGGCTTGTATAAACTAAAATCCGAATCGTAAATTTTCTTTGCATAAGATGCACCGGTAGTAATACTCCATTTTTTTGTCAGGATAACGGTCGCTTCAATACCCAAGCCTCCGCTTAAGCTACTTTGCCCTGATTTTTGTACACTGGTTAAATCGGGCGCAGCCAGAATACTTAATATCAGTCGGGGTTTCTTTTTAAAAACAGGATCTTTAATTTTTGCCACCTTTCCCTGGGCAGGTTCAAACACAGAAGTTTGCGCTTCAAATGCTACTGGTACCGTTTCAGTCCTTATTTCAGGTTTGTAAATCACATCAACCAACTGGCTATTATGATCAATGCCAGTTTCCATCATTTTTGGTGAAATTGCCCCTGCGAATCTTACTTCAGCTCCTTTCTGCGTACGGGAAGCTTTGTCTGCATAATGATTACCAGTCATTAAACTTTCTTGTTTATCTCTGGCAGGACTATTTTCATCTGCCGGCTTTTTAACCAACTCTTCTTTATCAATTATAGGTTTAACAGCATTATTGTCTTTTTTTATTTTGGTTTTAACCTGACTATTTTTAGACCGCTCAGCATCAGGCTTAACCAACAAAAACACCACCAGCAACATTGCAGCAATCCCAGCCACAGCAGTTAACCAGATTATCGGTACCATCCTCCTTCTCGGCTTTGGATGCAACCTCTCCTCCAGATGATCCCAATCTAAATCATTAAAAGGAAGGTCGGGATTTTCCAATCCATCCTTAAATAATTTATCTAAATCTTTTCCCTCTTTCATTGCATATTTGTGTTTAACCTTACCTGTAAACGGTTCCTGTCTACTTCCGAACTCCTTACCTGGTAAGTTTTCGCCTCTGTAGCTTTTAACATTTCCTGTAGTTTTTGCCTTGCCTTGAACAGATTAGATTTTGATGTACCTACAGATATTCCCAGCACTTCAGAAATCTCTTCATGCGTATAGCCGTCTATGGCAAAGAGGTTAAATACAGTACGGTAACCCGGACTTAGCTCCTGTACCAGCGCCAATAAATCCTGATAGGCCAATTGATCATATACAGAACTTACCTGTGGTACATTTTCATGATCAACAACATCAACGTGATCTGCAAATTTTAGGTTGGCACGATAGTAATCGATAGCCGTATTGGTGATGATGCGCCCAAGCCATGGTAAAAACGCTTTGCCAGGTTCATATTTGGAAATGTTCTTAAAAGCTTTAAAAAAACCATCATTTAAAATTCCCGCAGCATCCAACCTGTCGTTCGCATAACGCAAACAGATACCCATAGCAAAGCTATAGAAATGCTGATATAGCGCTTTTTGACTATCTCTTTCATTTCTAACGCAGCCTTGAATATACTTTTGTATAAGAATATCTTCTTTGTCGCGCTTAGCGGTCACAAACTCTCCTTTCAACACACATTACGATCAGGAACAATGAAAGGTTGCTTCAAAAAGCATTTTTTTTAAAATAGTTTAAACTATCCATTTTAGCTTAAAAACCTACCTTATGGAAGCAACCTTTTAAAACCTATAGGCGTAATAGTGGCATATCAATTTTTATTAAAGTTAAAACTAAAACAAAAATCTTATGCTAATCTACTTAAAAAGAAATCTACTGGCTATACTTAGTGTAGCTGTGGTATTCGCCGCATGTAAAAAAAGCGGTTCAGACGGGGCAATGAACCAACCTGTTAATAACAACAAAGGAATCCAGCTGGCAACTGATTCCAAATTCGGGTCAGTCTTAACAGATAAAGACGGTAAAACCTTATACTTTTTTGCCAATGATGCTGCGGGAGTACCTACATGTACAAATGGTTGCGAAACCAATTGGCCGCTTTACTACAGTGCCGATGCCAGTACAGATTTGAAACTGAACAAAGCAGAAGTGGGCGAGGTTACCCGTGCTGATGGACGTAAACAAAGCACTTACCGTGGGTATCCGCTTTATTATTTCGCTGGCGATGCCGCTAAAGGTGATATTAAGGGCGATGGAGTTGGTGGCATCTGGTTTGTGGCAAAACCTGATTATTCTTTGATGCTGGCCAACGCGCAGCTGGTAGGTGCTGATACCAAAAGTTATACCAGTGCGTATATAGAAGGCAGCGGCTTTACCAAATACTTTACCGATGCATTTGGCAGAACACTTTATGCTTTTGCTCCTGATAAGAATGGTGTAAATACCTATACAAAAGGCACAACACAAGAAGGAATATGGCCGGTTTATACTTCTGAAATAATGAATGTTCCATCAGTAATGGCAAAAACGGATCTGGGTGTAATTACTGTGGCCAGCGTGAATAAAAAACAGCTTACCTATAAAGGGTGGCCCTTGTATTATTTTGTATCAGATACAAAAAGAGGCGATAACAAGGGAATCACTGTCCCAGGCTCGGCAGCTCCAGGCTCAGTTTGGCCTTATGTTTCAACCACAACAACAGTTGCTCCTGCACAATAAAATTTGGGGGTGGACAAATAGAATGGCCAGCTGTGCCTTTACAGCAGGCCTTTTTTTATACTTCTAACAAGGCTTGTTTAATTTTTTCAGCTGCTTCAGCCAATTCTTCATTACTTGGCTTTAACTTTTCCTTGCTGAAATTCATATCGCTAACATTATTCATTGGAATTAAATGAATATGTGCATGCGGCACTTCCAATCCAATTACTGAAACGCCTACTTTTTTGCACGGAAAGGCTATTTTAACGCCTTTTGCCACAATTTTAGCAAACATCCACAAACCAACGTATAAGTCTTCATCCATATCGAAGAGATAATCTACTTCAATTTTTGGGATAACCAGCACATGGCCAGCCGTTAATGGCGAAACGTCTAAAAATGCCAGATATTCTACAGTTTCAGCAACAACATGAGCAGGAATTTCGCCTGCAACGATTTTAGAGAAGATAGTCATAGGGTGGAAGGTTAAAAGGTGGAAGGTGTAAGGTTTTTAGAGCGGAGTGTAGACCTTAAGCCTTAAACCCTCCGCCTTCTACCTTATCTTGATATTTCTAAAACTTCAAACTGCATTTTGCCGGCAGGCACTTCGATTTCGGCAAGTTCTCCTACAGATTTACCCAACAATCCCTGTGCAATTGGTGATTTGACAGAAATTTTCCCGGTTTTTAAATCTGCTTCACTTTCTGCCACCAGTTGATAGGTCATGGTTGCACCGTTTTTAACATTTTTTATTTTTACGATGGATAATGCCAGCACTTTTGATAAATCCAAACGCGATTCATCAATCAAACGTGCATTTGCCAACGTATTCTGTAATTTAGCTATTTTAGCTTCATGCAGCCCCTGTGCTTCTTTTGCTGCATCGTATTCTGCATTCTCCGATAAATCACCTTTATCCCTTGCTTCTGCAATTGCTTTAGATATTAGCTGACGACCGGTGGTAGTTAAATAATGAACTTCCTCTTTTAATTTATCTAACCCTTCTTGGGTATAATATGTTACCTCTGTCATTGCTCTATTAATTTTGTTCAAACGCTATAAAAAACAAACAAGACTATATAGTTGGTTTGCTACATAGTCTTGCTTCAATTATAACGAAGATAAAATGTGGAAATTACAAAAGCAAATAAAAGATTAAGATTTAACGGAATTTTAGCTTTCGCAGCCCTTTTTTACATCAGGCTGTTGCCTTCAAAAACAAAATGGAACAGATCCGCAACATTCAGTCGTACAGACATCCAAAATTCAATCATTAATTTTAATTTAGCTTAAATTATTCTTAAAAAATGAAAAAACTATTTTCTATTGCCCTGCTCGTTTGCCTGAGTGGTTATACGCTTTCTGCACAGGAACTTTACATGCCCCGGAATATTAAAGCAGCATACACTAAAGGTACGCGTGCCATGAATGGGAAACCTGGCCCGAATTATTGGCAAAACCATGGTAAATATAATATGGATATCCAGGTAGATGCCGAAACCAAAGTGGTGAGCGGCAAAGAAGAAATTTTGTATAGCAACAATAGTTCTGATACTTTAAAAAACCTGACCATCCGCTTTGTAAACAACCTCCACAAACCCACTTCACCAAGAAGTGGCGCAGTAAGCGAAGATTTTTTGAGTACAGGTTTAAATATTAAGGCTTTTTGGGTAGATGGTCAAAAATATCAGGTAGATAGCAAAAACTGGGGAACGGTTGGTAATGTTACGTTAAAAAAACCTTTGTTACCAAAATCTAAAATCACCGTTAAAATTGAGTGGGATTATCCACTTTCGAAGGAAAGCGGCCGCGAGGGGCAGATTGATCCAAACTCTTTCTTTGTAGCTTACAGTTACCCGCGCATATCGGTATATGATGATTATAACGGCTGGGATCGAATCCCACACACCGATAGGGCCGAATTTTACAACGACTTTAACGATTACGAATTCACGATTAAAGCCCCTAAAAACTATGTGGTTTATGCAACCGGCGATTTTCTGAACCCTGATGAGGTATTGCAGCCGGAGATTTCTGCACGTTTAAAAAAATCATATAATGGAGATGAAGTGATCCATATTGCCACCGGGCAGGAAATGAAAGATGGTAAAGTGACTCAGCAAAAAGACTGGAATACCTGGAAATTTGCCGTGAACCACATTACCGATGTTACCTTTGCTTTAAGTAACCACTATGTTTGGGATGGAGCCAGCGTAATTGTAGACAAGAAAACAAATCGCCGTGCAAGTGCCCAGGCTGCTTACAACCCAACTACAGGAACAGATTTTATCAACTCGGTGAAGTACAATCTTAATGCTTTAGATTGGTTCTCAAACAATTGGCCGGGCATCCCCTACCCTTATGCAAAAACCATTGCTTTTCAGGGTTTTGCAGATATGGAGTATCCGATGATGGTGAATGATTCGCAGTTTGGCGATCCGGTATTTGCACAATTGGTTCAGGATCATGAGGTTGCACACACTTACTTTCCTTTTTATATGGGTATTAATGAAACCCGTTATGCCTATATGGACGAAGGATGGGCTACCACATTCGAATATTTAATTGGTATTGCTGAGCATGGCAAACAGGCTGCCGACGATTTTTACAGAAAATTTAGAGTAAACAATTATATTAATGATAAATCTGCAGAAGAAGACCAGCCTATCATTTCAATGTCTGATCAGGTTTCGGGCGCAGGTTATGGGAACAACTCTTACGGTAAAGCTTCATTATCTTATCTGGCGCTCAAAGATATGCTCGGAGATGATTTGTTTAAAAAAGCACTGCACACCTATATGAGCAACTGGAATGGCAAACATCCTATTCCATGGGATTACTTTAACTCCATGAATGCAGGTTCAGGACAGAATCTAAACTGGTTTTTCCAGAATTGGTTCTTTACCAACAACTACCTCGATTTAGCCATTAGCAAAGTAACAACTGCAAAAGGAAAATCAACGGTAAGCATTAAAAATGTAGGCGGATTTGCCATTCCGTTTGATATGGTGATAACCTATTCCGATGGGAAAACGGAGACTATCCACAAAAACCCTTCAGTTTGGAAAGCCAACCAAAAAGAGCTTAACATAGCACTGAATACGGCTAAAAAAATAAAATCAGTTGCATTGGATAATGGGATCTTTATGGATGCCACACCGAAAGATAATGTTTGGTCAGCGAAATAGTTAACACTTGCCAATTTTCAATTGGCAGTTGATATAACTGCCAATTGAAAACTGCAAACTAATAACTGATGACTGACTGGTGTTTAACCGGAAAATTTAAAGAGTTGGCAATAAAACACATTTTATTGGCCTCGTGGTGTAGCGATTCTGCCAGTCCGTGGTGGGCCTGATCGGCAATTAAAACCTGAGGATGCAGGATAACTTCTTTAAAACGCCCACTTCCATCAGCCAATTCTTCCATCGTACCTACTGCTTCATCTTTATAATCGATAACCACAATTCCATTTTTAGAACATAAGTGTAGATACCAGAGCATGTGGCAGCTGGATATGGAGGCCAACAGCAAATCTTCCGGATTATATTTAGATTTATCGCCCAAAAAAACAGAATCAGACGAACCGGCAATATCGGCTTTACCTTTTACTGAAATTACATAATCGCGGTCGTAAGAACGGTAATCCATTGTACCTGATCCTTTGTTGCCCGTCCAGGTAACGGTGGTCGAATATAGATGATCTTTCGGCATAATAAAACTGGTTAGATTATAGCCAATTTAGGAAAATAAAATTACTTTTTTGAATACCATCGGGTTTTATCGCTTAGATGTACCAATGGCTAAAAAGGTAAATAATTGCTTTTGAAAAGCAGGGTCCGGCAGTGCTTCGGTTCCGAAAGTCCTGCTATCTCTACAAGTCCTCGCTGCACTCCGGGCTTTCCGCTCTATCAGGTTTAATTAACAAAGGCTTACCGAAGAGCGTAATGTCCTTGTCAGTTAATATTTAATCTTTCAGGAAGCTGCAGAGCCAGCTAAAAATTAAGTCCTTTTAATTTATCAGCCAAAACTTCCGAAATTTTACGGTACGAATCAAACGTCCAGCCACCAACATGCGGCGTTAAAATAACCTGATCGTTAGATTTTAATTCATCATACCAGGGCTGTTCGCTCAAGGCCGGGAATTTTTCTGTTTGCAGCACATCCAGTCCGGCGCCCAAAATTTTTCTATCTTTAATCGCATTCAATACGGCATTGGTATTTACAATCTCTCCCCTGGCGGTATTGATAAAAAAGATGGGCTTTTTAAAATGAAAGAAATATTCATCATCAACCATTTGTCTGGTTTCTGCGGTTAAAGGAATATGTAAACTTAGCACATCGCTGTATTTTACAATTTCTTCCATACTCACCTCACGGGCAAAAGCATCAGAAAAACCTGTTTTATACTTATCATAAGCCATTACATCAACCTCAAAACCAGCCAGTTTTTTGGCAAAGCTTTGTCCCATAAAACCATAACCGATAATACCTACTTTTTTCCCTTTCAACTCGTAACCCCTGTTTCCTTCCCGATCCCAGACACCGTTCCTGATTTCGATATCGGCTCTGCGAAAGTTATTCATCAATGATAAGAGCAAACCTGTGGCATGTTCCCCAACGGCATCGCAATTGCCCTCCGGCGCATTAATCAATTCGATATTCTTTTCAAAAGCAATTTTATCATCAATATTATCCAAACCGGCCCCTGCCCTGGCTACAAACTTTAAATTGGTGGCAGCAGCAAAAACCTCGGCATCAATCCTGAATTTTGTACGTACGGCAATACCCGTATAATCTTTTATTTTATCCAGTGTCTGTTGTCGGGTAATCTGGGGCTCATCATCTACCTGATAGCCCATAGCAATGGCCTGCTCTTTAAATGCGGGGTGCAGGTCATCAACAATTAATATTTTTTTCATTTTTTAACCTATGCTCAATGTGATGAACAAAAGTAGAATTTTTAAATATCGTTCCATTATAATATTCTCCATTACTGCCAGCAAAGCTGAAAACTGTAAATTATTAACTGCCAACAACAAATTGCCCACAAAAATATTACTATAAAATGGCTGTAATAAAATAGTTACGGCCCTTTTATTAAACTAAGTTGCCGTTACTTTGTCTCCCTTTATAAAAACACACGAAATTTTATTTTTAATGAGACTTTTTCAATCCAGAACTATACAGATTACCCTTTTACTTTTAAGCTTATCATTTAATCTTTTCGCACAGACAGGCGGAAAGGCTAAAATTACCGGAGTACTTAAAGATGCCAAAACCCAGGAAACCATTCCCTTTGCTACAGCAGTTTTAATTGACAAAGCTACGGCCAAAAATGCAAAAATAGCTCAAACAGACTTAAATGGCGCTTTTGTAATGACCGATCTTCCTACCGGAACCTTTACCTTTAAAATTAGTTTTGTAGGTTACCAAACCATGGTGAGGGATAATGTAAAGATAACGGCCAGTACAGGTACCCTAAATTTTGGCGATATTAAAATGAATACGGCAAAAGGTAATGTATTAAGCGAAATTACTGTAACCGGCCAAAAACCGGGCATGCAAATGGGAATAGATAAAAAGATTTTTGCTGTAGACCAGAGCGTAATCAGTGAAGGTGGCTCTGCAAGTGATTTATTACAAAATGTGCCTTCTGTTTCGACCGATATGGATGGTAATGTGAGTTTGCGTGGCTCCTCAGGTGTTAAAGTATTAATTGATGGAAAACCGTCTCTAATTGCTGGTGGTAATGTGGCCCAAATTCTGCAATCCATCCCGGCAAGCTCTATTGAGAGCGTTGAGGTTATCACCAATCCTTCTGCAAAATATGACGCCGAAGGCCAGTCAGGTATTATTAATATTGTACTGAAGAAAAATACAAAACTGGGCTTCAATGGTTCAGTTGCCTTAACTGCGGGTAACCGGGATAATTATAATGCCAATACCAACTTGAGTTTCCAGAACAGCAAGGTAAATATATATGGAAACTATGGCTACCGCTATGGCAATCGCATTGGAGGTGGTTTTCAGGATATTACCTATAAATCAGATTCATTAAATACCAGGTTTGCCAGTCAGAATACTGTATCCAGATCATTGGATAAAGGACATAATGCCAAAGCGGGTATAGATTATTACATCGCACCCAAAAGTGTAATCAGTTTATCTGGTGGCTTTAACTCCCGGGATAACGAGCGAAATGAACAACTCGACATCAGACAATTAAATAAAAACAGTTTGCCGGTGCTGCTCAGTAACAGAACGAATAGTACGGATGGTTTTGGATCCAGCTATGATGCAAATTTAGATTACGTACAGAAGTTTAAAAAACCGAAAGAAGAACTGACCTTTAATTTCGGCTATTCTCATGGCACCAATAATAGCGATCAGTATTACAGTACCAATACCACCAACCGTAATGGTGTGCCCATTGATGAAACCCTGAGTTTACAGCGCGTATTTAATACCGGTAACAACACCAACTACAATATCCAAACAGACTATGCATTGCCTGTGGGTAAAGCGGGTAAAATCGAACTGGGTTATCGCAGCCAGATCCGCTTAGGTGAAAATGATCAATATGCCGACTCGATCCTTACCAATAGCAGTATTTATATCACAAACAACAAATTGATCAATGGTTTCGATAGCAAAGATCAGGTGCATGCCCTGTATTTCAATTACCAGAACCAGATTAAAGATTTTGGCTACCAGATAGGCTTAAGAGGTGAAGATGCCCGCTTAGATACGTATTTGGAAGGTTATACCAATAATGTATTGACTAGTGCCGAAGGAAATATACATTATAAAAGAATATACCCAAGCATATTCTTAACACAGAAACTAAAAGGCGATAACCAGCTTCAGCTGAGTTATACCCGTCGTGTAAACCGTCCGCGCCCTTGGGATACCAATCCATTTTTAGATGTTTCTGATCCATTAAACTACAGGGGCGGTAACCCTAATTTATTGCCTGAAGATGTACATTCTTTCGAACTGGGATATAGCAAGTACTGGAAAAAAGTAACCCTAACTTCGAGCTTGTATTTCCGTCAAACCAATGACGTGATCCAACGCGTAAGAAGTACACCCGTTAATGGAATTATCACCTCAACGCCTCAAAACCTATCGAACCAGATTAACAGCGGACTGGAATTAATTGGCCGTTTTGATCTGGTTAAAGCTTTAAATTTCACCACCAACGTAAACTTGTACCAGGCAAAATTTGCTGGCGACGCACGATTTGACATTCCATCAAGCAGTGGCTTTAGCTGGAATGCCAACCTGACCGGAAATTTAACGGTAGTTAAAAATTTGTCATTACAGGTGCGCGGCGACTACAGAGCACCGGAAGTGATGGCACAGGGAAAACGTAATGCCATGTATGGAATTGATGGCGGTGCCAAATACGATTTCCCGAACAAAAAAGCATCTTTAAGTTTCAATGTCAGAGATGTGTTTAATACCAGAAGATGGAGTATGACTACCGAAGATCGCGCAACAATTGTTGATTTTGAACGTCAGTTTCAGGGTACAATGGGAAATTTAACTTTCTCCTATCGCTTTGGAAAAACCACCTTTACCGGCACGAATAAAAAGAAAAAAGAAGAGCAGGACAACCGTCCGGACGAAGGTTCATTTTAATAACCAAAGAGCTTAGGAACGATTTTCTAAGCTCTTTTTTTGGTATTGGAAAAACCAACAACAAAAAATAAGATGATTTCTTATCTTGCGGCCATGGAAGAGATCAACCCCTGGAAAACGCTGGAAAGCGAGGTAAAATACGACAACAACTGGATTCGCTTAACCGAGCACCAGGTGATAAATCCATCTGGCGGACAAGGAATTTATGGCACTGTTCATTTTAAGAACCTGGCCATAGGCATCCTTCCGTTAGATGAAAACTATAATACCTGGCTGGTTGGCCAATACCGATATCCATTAAACGCCTACAGCTGGGAAATTCCCGAAGGCGGGGGGCCATTCCATGAAGCGCCCTTAGAAAGTGCAAGACGAGAATTATTGGAAGAAACAGGAATGAGTGCCGGGAACTGGAAGGAGATCCAAAGAATGCACCTCTCCAATTCGGTAAGCGATGAATTAAGTATTATCTATATTGCCACCGATCTCATTCAAGGTATTGCCATGCCTGAAGAAACGGAACTACTCGTTGTAAAAAAACTGCCTTTTAATGAGGCCTATCAAATGGTTTTAGACGGGAAAATTACCGATTCGATGAGCGTAGCCGCAATCCTAAGAGCTAAACTGATGATGTTAAATGGGGAACTGTAATGAGCATAACCACCAAATGTTCCTAACGGAACATCAAAAATATTGCATATTTTTTTCTACCCAGGAAATGTCCCTATAGGGACATTGATCATTCAAGGCTTCCGATCAAAGATTGATTGAAATCATACACACCGATAGATAGCTTTAACCTAAGTCAATCAAAGATCAGATCAGCATAGCCCATGGAACATCATTCAATGCTTTCGATCAAAGATTAATTGAAATTATACACACCGATAGATCGCTCCAACGTTAGCCAATCAAAGTTCAGATCAGCACAGCCCGCAGAACATTATTCAAGGCTTTCGATCAAAGATTAATTGAAATTTCTGTAAACATAAAAATGGCTGGGATCTCGCATGAAAGTTCAGAGCAGCGCACAATCAAAATTAGTTTTTTAACGAAACTTTGGATAATGCCTATATAAATAAAGTTAATATATGCTGTTCCATAGGGAACAGATCCCTGGTAGGAATAATACAATTAGAATTTTCGTTCCGTAGGAACGTTTCGTGAAATAAAAAGGCTTGGGATTTATGAAAATCGAAAAATAATTTATAATTTAATATGAGATTAAGAACATCGCTTTTATAGGCCTTGTTTAAATTGCCAGAGTAATCTCTAAAATTAAATCATCCAAAAATTTTTAACGTCCGGTATGGAAATTTCCGCGGTAGAAATGGCAGACGGCAATTTTCGTTCCGCAGGAACGTTTGATTATGATTTAAATTTAGAGCGATATGCCAAATACATACACCCAATTGCATATTCAATTTGTGTTCGCCGTTAAATTCAGGGCCGCATTGATCAAAGCGGATTGGAAAGAAAGGCTTTTGAAATATATTACCGGAATATTCCAGGCGAATAATCATAAAATGATCCAGATTAATTGTATGCCCGATCATATTCACATTTTTATTGGCATGCGACCGCACCAATCTATTTCAAGCTTAATCCAGAATGTAAAAACAGAAAGCTCAAAATGGATTAATGATCAGGGATTCTGTAAAGGAAAATTTGCCTGACAAGAAGGTTATGGAGCATTTTCCTATTCCAGTGGCCATATCCAACAGGTTATTCAATATATACAAAATCAGGAACAGCACCACAAAAAGAAAACCTTTTTAGAGGAATACAGCAATTTTCTAAAAATTTTTGAGATCCAATACGAAGAAAAATACATCTTCAGAGAACCAGAATAATTTATTATTATCTTTGCCATCCATTAAATCAACCAGATGAGCAAGCTTTTCGGATATCTTTTAAGCCCCGTATTTTATATTTTATTTGGATTAAGCCTTTGTATCTTCCATCCTATACAATGGCTTTGTTATAAACTTTTTGGCTACAAAGCACATAAGGTTTCGGTTGATATCCTTAATTTTTTCCTAACCTATTGCCAGCTTTTCCTTTTCAACTCCATCAGTTTTAAAAACGAATATGATCTGCCAACCGATAGGCCCATTATTTTTGCCGCAAATCACCAAAGTATGTACGATATCCCCTCGTTAATTTGGTTCTTGAGAAAATATAGCGCAAAATTCATTTCTAAAATTGAGCTTACCAAAGGTATCCCATCAATTTCTATAAATCTCCGTTTAGGGGGTGGTGCAAACATCAACCGGAAAGACAATAAGCAGGCCATTTCTGAAATCATCAAACTGGGCCGCAGAATGAAGGAAAATAACTGGAGCACGGTTATTTTCCCAGAGGGTACGCGGGCGAAAAACGGACAACTCAAATCTTTTCAATTTGGCGGTATTGCTACGCTTTTAAAAGTAGTACCCAATGCACTGATCGTTCCGGTGGCTATAGAAAATTCTTGGAAAATTGTGCGATTTGGCATGTTTCCCTTAACCACGGGAAATGCTTTAAAGTGGACAGTTTTAAAGCCGATAGAACCTGCTGCAAAACCAGCGAATGAAATTACGCTGGAGGTAGAGAACGAGATCAGAAAAGTTCTTGGCCAACCACTGGCACAGCCTGTTACTTTATAAGCTTAGGTGCTCAATTATTGAAATTGGTTAATGGATACAATCGCGAAATGCCTGTCGCCGTCCGATTTAAATATTTTTGTTTCCGATTACCCTAAAAAATTCATCGCGGTAGGTATCGCCAACAGGAATCGTTTTTTGATTAATGGTGATGCGGCTACGCTCAATACTTTCAATTTTATCAACCGCTACAATATATGATTTATGTACGCGGATAAATTGACTTTGAGGCAAAGCTTCTTCCATTTTTTTCATGCTTTGCAGCGTAATTACACGTTCATCTTTGGTGAAAATGGAGATGTAATCCTTTAACCCTTCGATGTACAAAATATCATGAAGGTAAATTTTCTGAATCTTATGTTCTGTTTTTACGAAAATATAATCCTGAACCGGGTTTGGTGAACCCGAAAATGGTGCAGGGGTAACAATGGGTTGTGCTACACTAACGGGTACTTCAACCGGTTTTACCTGATTATGAACTTTTTCTACCGCTTTATAAAAACGATCAAATGCAATTGGCTTTAACAGGTAATCAGATACATTGAGGTCGTAACTTTCTAAAGCATACTGTGGGTAAGCGGTAGTTAATATGTAGTGACATTTATTGCCAGCAATTTTTAAAAACTGGATTCCGGTTAACTCAGGCATCTGAATATCCAAAAACACCAGATCGATACCCCCACCCTGAACAATCTGCAATGCTTCGATAGGGTTTTCGCACCTTTTAACCATGGTCAAAAAAGGCACTTTAGAAATATAATCCTGTAAAATATCAAGCGCTAAAGGCTCATCATCAACAACAATACAGTTTAGGTTCATTTTAGGTTATTATTTTAATTAATGACAATATCCGGCTTATGCTTGGTTATTCAGGCTATATGTCGATCATCAGTTCACAGGTATAATGCGTAGCCGAATTTACAACATTTAATTTATATCTGTCAGGATAAACCAATTGTAACCGTCGTTCTACATTGGTTAAACCCACCCCACCCTGTGCGTCTTTATTTTGCTGATTCTTTTTATTCACTACACTAAAGTGCAAAATCTTCTGGTTGGCAATGATATTGATTTTTACAGGCTCCGTAGGATCGGTTACTACACCATGTTTAAACGCATTTTCAACAAAAGAAATCAGCATCAAAGGCACAATTTTCTGATTATCGATCTCACCGTTCAATGTTAGTTCGATATAGGCACCATCTTTAAACCGGATCTTTTGCAGCTCAATGTAACTGGTTAAGTAATCTACCTCTTTACTTAACGCTACCGTTGGTGTATTGCTTTCGTAAATCATGTAACGCATAATTTCAGAAAGCTTCATAATCGCATCGGCTGTTTTATCTGATTTTTGATAAGCCAACGAGTAGATATTGTTAAGTGAGTTGAAGAGAAAGTGTGGGTTTAACTGCGATTTTAAAAACTGAAGTTCCATCTCGCGGCGTTCACTCTCTAAGTTTCGCTGGATCCTTTCGCTGGCAAACCAATCGATGGTAAATTTGATGATACAGCTACTGATCATGAAAAAACCACCAACAAAAGCTTTCCCTGCATAATATTCGTTCACATTGTATTCAGCGGCTTTTCCTCTTACCATCATCATATCGGCAGGGTATAAGACGGCAATGATTGTCTTGATTAAGGCAAAGACTGCAATCATCAGAAAAAACGCAAAAACATAAAGCCAGTACTTCTTTCTTCTCTTAATAAGTTCCGGGATCAAAAAAATGTAGTTGATGTAGAAAAGTGAAACATTCAGGATTCCAAATACACCAAATGAAATAAACTCCCGCTTCAGCGTTATTCCGGAGCCAGTTGTGATTACAATCACCACTGCACCTATTAATATAGTTGCCCAAAAAATACTGTGCAATATTAAAGCGCCTTTACCTTCTTTCATTTACAGATTATTTACCAGAAACAGCAGCGAGCCCTATAAGTATAGCTATACCACTTTTTCATGCATCCAAAATAACTAAAGTTTTATCGATTTACCTATACAATCTACCAACAGGCATTTTTTTTCTACCAACGGCCCAATAGGCAAATTTTATCGACGAACGCCAAAAATGTCTGTTGATCTAGAATCCTGGACACTTGGTATAATAGATTTTAGCAGGTTATTTTTCTTCAGTTTCTTTGAATCATCAAAACAAAAACAAAATGAAAACATCACCAGCAATCGAATTCAAAAATCAAACAGTTGTTACTGATGGTGTTTTCACAATCTCTCAAATAAAACCATCGATCATGAAAAAGTTAGCAAACACCTCACCATTTTTACTTTTGTTATTACCAGTATTTATGATGATTATTTTAACGCTTACTGTTAACACTAGTCAGAATGATGCAGAAATAGTGGCAAAACCTACAAAAACATCAGGCTCTCTGGTAAAACAGGCAACTGCCATTTTCAAATAGTAACAATGGGCAATTACGCTATCGAAACCGTAGGTCTGAACTTTAACTTCGGCAACCAGGCCATAGTAAAAGATTTGTCTCTACAGGTACCGAAAGGGAGCATTTACGGTTTTTTAGGGCCAAATGGCGCCGGCAAGACAACTACCATCAAAATCCTGCTAAACCTGTTGAAGTCGCCGTCCGATCAGGTTTTTATATTTGGAAAGGAAATAAACAGTAACCGTATATCCGTTCTCAAACGTATAGGTGCTTTGGTAGAACAACCGGCTATTTATGGCCATTTAACAGGAAAAGAAAACCTGGTTAACCGTTGTATATTATTGGGCATTAAAAAAGTAAAGGCTGATGAAATGCTTTCATTAGTAGGCTTAGCGGATGCCGCAAACAAAAAGGCCAACAAATATTCGCTGGGCATGAAACAACGCCTTGGCATTGCACAGGCACTGATTTCAGATCCTGAATTACTCCTTCTAGATGAACCTACCAATGGATTGGACCCGAATGGCATTATTGAAGTCCGCAACCTCATGGCCGATTTAGCCACAAAACATCAAAAAACAATATTGGTATCAAGTCATTTATTGGCAGAAATAGAAAGAACAGCCACTCACGTTGGTATCATAAACAAAGGTAGCTTATTATTTCAGGGTACGATTAACGAACTTCATTTATTGAGCAAGCCCACCTTGAAAATCGAAGTAAACAATATTGAAAGTGCATACCAGTTGTTAATTAAGGAGGGATACGAAGTTACAGACAAATCAGAACACGTGCTTACTTTACCATTTGTTTCCTCTCAAAACAGCGGAGTGCTGAATAAATTATTAATCCAGAATGGCTTCATGGTGAGCGGTTTGTATCAGCAACGGAAAGACCTCGAAAATTTATTCCTTGACATCACTAAAGCCAACTAACATGCGCGCTCTTTATATTTCCATAATATCCGAATTCTATAAATCCAGGAAAACCCTGGCCTTTTGGGCCGCCATATTGTTACCACTCATTATTTGTGGCCTGATCAGTTCTGGTTTTTATTACGACGCTGAAAAAATAATTGCTAGCCACTATCCCCCCATGTTGTTGTGGGCACGCTATAGTGGCGCAGCACTAAACGTAATGGGATTCTTGATAATGCCTTTCTACGTCATATTTATGGCCTTTTCCGTCAATAATATTGAACATAAAAATGATACCTGGAAAATGTTATTTGCCCAGCCTCTCAATAAATTTTCAATTTATAGTGCAAAATACCTGTATGCTATACTCTTGATATTTATCTGCTTATTCTTATTTGGCACACTCACCTATGCATTTGGACATCTATTACAGCTGATGGTTCCTGAGTTTAACTTTGATCAATACAATCCATTAAATATACTGATTAACGCCTATACCAAATTATTTCTAGCTTCCCTGGGCATTTTGTCTATGCAATTTATATTGAGCCTGTTATGGAGCGATTTTCTAAAGCCAATGGGGATTGGCTTTATTTGCACCATTATGGGCATTATTACTGCTAACGTAGGCTGGAAATATGCTTATCTGAATCCCTATTCTTTGCCAACGCTTGCTTTAAGAATAACCAACGTAAAAAAAGGTGCCGATCCGTTAGCGTTCCCTGTTTTTACACAGGAGATATGGACGAGTTTGATTTATGCTTCAGCCCTTTTCATCATTGGTTATTTTATTGTAACCAAAAAGAGCATAAAGTAATCGTGCCAAAAGATTAAAGGTAATTGCCCTGATAAACATATCCACAAATAAAAGCCCGCTGATCTGACTTTAGTATCAAATAGCAGGCTTTTTTGTTTAGACTGAGAGGTTGTATATATTTTTAAACTCTTAGAGAGACAATATCCTTTCTTTGAACGCCCAGACAATTAATTGATAAGAATTTTTTAGGTCGAGCTTTCTTACCATATTTCTTCGGTGCGTATTAACTGTATGCTCGCTGATAAAAAGCATTGAGCCTATTTCTTTGCTGTTGTAACCCATTGATAACAGGTGTACAATTTCAACTTCCCTTTCACTGATCGAAGCATTATTTTCCTTCAGCAGGATGTTATTTATCATTTTTGAGAGAATTAGATCGTATATATTGTTGATTAGTCTTCAATTTATTAAGAACTATTTTAAAATAATTTCAAATAGTTTCTCATTAAGAATAAACTTAGCTTGTTTTAAAATAGCAGATTAATAATCTGTTACATATACCAAAAATAGTGGCGCCAGCAATACGCTAATAGCATAAAACACCTTAAATGATAGGGTGTTTTTACGGTATTTTATTTGTAAATATTTCTTGACAGATCAGTAATTATTATCGATTTTTAGGCCTTTACAAACAAATACTTTAAATTTTATGAGCAAAAAATTAAACATGGAACCTATTGATCCAAAGGTTGCAAAGGCCATGGTTGTTGCCTATGCCAAAGACGGAATGACCTCTTCAGCATCTTACACCAAGGCAGTATGGTTTCCGGCAGAACAGATTTTGGATATCGCAAAATCAATGGATGAAGGCAAATACGATGGATTAAGAATTTATTTCGCACAATATCTGGAAGGAGCAATTGATGGTGTACCT
Source organism: uncultured Pedobacter sp. (assembly GCF_913776295.1). GTDB lineage: Bacteria > Bacteroidota > Bacteroidia > Sphingobacteriales > Sphingobacteriaceae > Pedobacter. The sequence continues at coordinate 41,761 of NZ_CAJYOJ010000032.1, read as the reverse complement.
CAATCTTACGAAGGTAAAAATACCTTACTATTGGTACCAACTATACCAGGATTGGGTTATGGCAATGATGACGATGATCATGATGATGATTTAGGCAATATTGGAAACCGCGGGCAGGGCTGTCCAGATCAGTGCAATGGTACAGCTTTATAACCATGAGATATCTATCCCCCATATTTATAGCAGAAGTGATATGCTTTATAGCCGCACTCACTATCGTATGGAAAGATAAAAATGCCTTCGGAAAAGTAATTACCTGCTATTTAGCTATTGCGCTGGTTACCGAAGAGGCTGCAGCTTATTTAGCCATAAGAGGAATACATAATTTATGGCTATTTAACATTTATATTATTTTTGAGATCAGTGCAATATTATATGGCCTTTACTATTGCCTAAAACAGTATGTTAATCCCAAGCCTATATTCACTATAGGTTTGGTCACTATAATACTGACCTATATTTTCTTTTTAGCAACCCAATCCTTTTCGCATTTAAATACGGTTACAATCACTGTAATGTCTGTAATTTTCACGCTTTTTTGCCTTTATTATTATTATTTGCTGTTAAAAGATGAAAATTTCATTGAGATTCAGATACACCCCGAATTCTGGTGGGTTACAGGCGTCCTGTTTTACTACTTTGGAAGTACGATGTCAAATCTTTTTGATGGACTATTTACAGTTAAACTTATAGGCTTTGCTACCTTAAGATATTGTATTTACATTATACTAAACCTTATTCTATATAGCTGCTGGCTATATTCCTTCATATGCAGAATGAAACAACGAAAATTGCCCTCTTAGTCGCCATTGCAACGCTTATATTCCTGCTGGTGCCTGTATTTTTGATTTTATACATCAGATCTTACAATCGGCATAAAAAGAATCATTTTCTGGAAAAACAGAATATGCAGCAGAAATTTGCGTCAGAAATACTTCAAACACGTGTGGAAGTACAGGACCAAACCATGCAAAGTATTGCTACCGAATTACATGATAATGTTGGCCAGCTGCTCAGCCTTACCACCCTTACCTTAAACTCTGTAAATTTAAATGACGAGGATAAGGCCAGAAAGAAAATAGACAATTCATTAGCGCTGGTAAACAAATCCATCAAGGAGTTAAGGGAGCTGGCAAAGCTATTACACGGGGAACAACTGGTAGAAAATGGAATTGGTCATGCAATAGATCAGGAAATTAACTGGCTCAACAAAACAGGAACATATGGGCTTCAGGTGAATAATCAATTGTTAGATCTGCAGGTCACATCGCCGGATAAAGATTTGATTATCCTTCGTTTATTGCAGGAAATCATCAACAACATCATCAAACATGCTCAGGCAAAACATATACAGATCGATGCTTGCCTCGACAAAAATGTTTTACATTTAAAGGTAGCTGAAAATGGTATAGGATTTGACCCCGATGAAATGAAGACAAAAAAATCGGGGATGGGTCTGAATTCTATTTATAAAAGAATTGAGATGATCAATGGAAAATTAGTATTAAATTCGGCACCAGGCAAAGGCACCTCCATTTCAATTGAAATCCCTTACCCTTAACTATGCAGCATCCAAATATTTCTATTGCAATTGTTGATGACCATACCCTCTTCCGCTCTGGATTGGCCAGTTTACTGGAAGAATTTGATGAAATAGAAGTGATGTTCGAAGCCATGAACGGAATCGATCTTCAAACTAAAATCAGTCAGCAACCTGGAGTTCAGCTTATTTTGATGGACATTAACATGCCTGTAATGGATGGCTTTGCCACTACCAAGTGGATTAAAGCGAACTATCCGGATGTTCATATACTCGCACTTAGCATGCTTGAGGACGAAAAAGCAATAATAGGAATGCTTAAAGCAGGTGCGGGAGGCTACATGCTCAAAGAATCTACACCTGCTGATTTATTGACCGCCATTAAAGTGATTGTAAGTAAGGGATTTTATGTAAATGAACTCGTATCGGGCAGGCTCTTAGTAGCTTTAAAAGAGGGCAACGTTAAACCCACATTTTCTGATAGAGAGCTTACATTTCTTCAATACTGCAGTACTGAACTTACCTATAAAGAAATTGCTGATCTGATGAATGTTAGCCCCAGAACGGTTGACAACTATAGGGAATCTCTTTTTGCCAAGCTCAATATTAAGTCGCGCACCGGATTAGTAGTGTATGGCATCAAAAACAATTTGATCAATATTTAACTTAAAAACCGATCAAAAAACTGATTAACAGACACTTACAATATTTATTTAGCACTTTTCTGAGAAGAAAAACTCCTAAAACAGGGATAAGAACGCTATCTTATTTACTTCCGCATAATTATTAAATAAAATTTGGACAACTAACTAATTAGTTTTAATTTAGTTAAGGCGAATCGATTTGCCATCATCCTTATTATTAACTATTATGGAAATTAAAGATTTAACTAAAGCAGAGGAGCAGATTATGCAGGTTTTATGGCAATTGGAAAAAGCATTTGTTAAAGAAGTGATTCATGAACTCCCCCTCCCCAAACCTGCCTACAACACTGTATCAACCATTATTCGAATTTTGGAAACCAAAGGTTTTATTGGTCACGAAGCCTTCGGAAAGGCTCATCAGTATTATCCTTTAATCAGCAAAGAAGAATATAAACGCCATGCAACAGAAAAACTCCTGGGCAATTACTTCGAAAACTCTGTAGAGAGTATGTTCTCTTTCTTCGTTAAAGAAGAAAAACTGGATTTAAGTGATGTTGATGAAATTTTAAAAATGATTAATCAGATTAAACATAAGCCAAAATGAGTTTTGCCCACTACTTGCTACAGGTAAATTTATACCTGATTGTTTTTTTTGGCTTTTACAAACTATTGTTAGATAAGGAAACCTATTTTACCTTAAATCGTATTTATTTAGTATCAGCTGGTATTTTATCTTTATGCACACCGTTTATCCGTTTAGAATGGTTAACAGAACAGCGGGCGGCGCAACAGGTTTATACATCGGTTAATTGGGAAGCCGTATTGGCACAGGCAACAATTGTAACGGAACGTAGCAACGGATTTAACTGGGGCAATACATTTGTATACATCTACTGTACAGGGATTTTGTTCTTTTTTGGTAGGTTCATATTTAACCTGTTAGCCGTTAAAAAACTCATCACAGTAAGCAAAGCCGGCTCCGCTTTCTCTTTTTTCGGAAAAAAAGTGATAGATCAGGAATTACCTCAAATGGATGTAATTGATATTCATGAGGAAGCACACATCAAACAATGGCATACCATAGATATTCTATTTTTCGAAATTATAGGAATTATTACCTGGCTAAATCCCGTGATTTATCTTTATAAGAAAGCCATTAAAAATATCCATGAGTATTTGGCTGATGAACAGGCCGCAGCGTTTCAAGGTGATAAGGCCGAATATGCGATGTTATTACTCAGTAAGTCGTTTGGTATTTCACCAAATACTTTAACAAACGGCTTTTTAGAAAAATCATTGATCAAAAAAAGGATTTTTATGCTTCATAAAGAACGCTCTAAAAAGATCGCTATCTTGAAGTATGGAATTTTTATTCCGCTATTTGCCTTACTCATTGTACTTTCGTCGGCTACTATACGTAAAAACGAGAAATTGTTGTCCATTACCAATCAAATACCGATGGATAAGCCTATCGAAATGGTGGAAAACATGGTTACCTCACAACAGAAGACTGTTATGGAACCTGAAACTTCGGTCGAAGGCAAAACAGATCCGAATTGGAAAGGATTTTATCAATTTTTGGCAAGGAACATCAAATATCCGAAAACAGCAAACAGCAATCAGATTCAGGGTAACGCCCAGGTCAGGTTTAATGTAAAAGAAGGTAAGATTAACCGTATAATATCAAATGTAAAATTAGGGAGCGGCTGCGACGAAGAATTGACAAAAGTAATTTTATCTTATAAAGGTTTTAAAACTTTTGCTGATGGTAAATATAACCTAACAGCAAGTTTCAGCATTCCAGAATCTTCAAAAGAGTTTAAAAACAAGCTGTTGCCCAAACCGACCGGATATGTCGATCTGAACAAAATTACGATCACATCCTATCTAGCTAACGATTTGGAAAACAGCAATGTTACACCTGAAAATACAGGCGAAGTATTCGATTTTGTTTCGATCGAGAAACAACCAGAATTTCCAGGTGGCATCACCAACTTCTATAAATATGTAGGCAATAATATCAAGTACCCTAAGATGGCACAGGATAACCACGTTCAGGGTAAGGTTTTTCTTTGCTTTGTGGTTGAAAAAGATGGTTCTCTTTCCGATATTCAGATTACACGGGGTTTAGGAAGCGGTACCGATGAGGAGGCCATAAGGGTACTAAAAGAATCACCGAAATGGAACCCTGGAATCCAAAATGGCTTAGCCGTAAGGGTAAAATATAACATCAACATTAACTTCACACTTAATGATCCTGCAAAGGAAACACTAAAAAGCAGTATTCCTGGCGACCGATCAGGGTTAAAACAGAGCATAAATGCTGATCCTTTAATCATTTTAGATGGTGTTAAATTAGCAGATAACAGTTTGCTGAATAAGATCAATCCGAATGATATTGAATCAATTGATGTGTTAAAAGATAAAACTGCAATAGACTTATATGGACCAAGAGCCAGTGACGGTGTGATTTTAGTGACCAGTAAAAGTTCAAATGGTAATGTTTTCAGGCCACTTAACCCAAGAGAACTTAGCATAGATAAAAACACTAATTTTTTTGAACTTAAAAAAAATTTTTAACCTAAGCCTAATTCGATATGGAAAAAGTAATCTTATTTAGCCTAGTAATGAGCTTCAGCATAGCCAGTTTTGCGCAAAAGACGAATAGTAACACTAAAATGATAATCAGAGGGAATGCCGCAACAAGTACCGAACCCTTATTTATAATTGATGGTAACAAGCAATATATCAGAGGAACTGCTTCACTATCTGAAATCAGTCCTGACCATATTAAAACTATTAACATTTTAAAAGACAGTACAGCTATTGCAAAATATGGAACAGATGGTATTGCAGGGGTAATAGAAGTTGAAACCGAAAATACCAACACTGGATCTAACCTATTCAAAAACAAAGCTATAGATACCGCAGGCCTTAATCTAATAGGAAAAGTATCAGGCTTTAAGGCAAAACCATTACCTGATAGTGAAACTCCTGTTATCAGGAGATATCTGCTAAACAGAGATTTTGATGATCAGGCAAAACCACTTTACATTGTAGACGGGAAAGAAGTTGATAATCCTCAGTTAAAGGGAGACGCTATTGAATCAATGGAAGTGCTAAAAGATGCCGGCGCACTAAAACAATATGGCGACAAAGGTAAAAATGGAGTCATAATTATCACAACCAAAACAGCAGCGCCAAAGAAAAATTAAATCTTAAACCTTTAATATAACAATATGAGAAAGCTAATCTTTTTAGCGCTAACGGGCATCGCCATGTGTTTTAATATCGCACAGGCACAAAATAATCACAACAAAGTATACGACTTTGTTTCCGTTCAAAAGCAACCCGCATACCCAGGTGGGATAGAAAAATTCTATGCTTTTATAAAAAGGGAATTTAAATACAGAGAAACGGACAATAAAAACAAATATGAGGGCAAAGTATTCGCCAGTTTTATAGTGGAAAAAAATGGTAGTTTAACTGACATCCGGATAATCAAAAGTATTTCTCCAGAAACAGATGCTGAAGCGTTAAGGCTCCTGAAAACATCACCTAAATGGGAGCCGGCTTTGTTACATGGAACAGCTGTACGCGTGAGATACCATATTAATTTCAAAATGGTATAAAATCGGTTATTTAATGCATTATTCAAACACAAAACCCCAGCGAAATTGCCGGGGTTTTGTGTTTTCTCTCCTGTCTCGGAAGATTAAATTTAGAAAAACTTTAATAGATATGCAAATATTACAGAATATAATTTCTAAATACACAAAAATTTAATATGCAAACATAAGATTATTACCACTTTCGCAAACTTTTATTTTGGCAAAAATTTATTATATAAACTTTCGATTTTCAAACTTAGAGTTTCATCGGTTTTCATATTGACCTGAGGCTGTTATTTATAAATTATAGCAGCACATTTTTAATCGAGTCATAATACCGAAATATGATCATACTTTAGTGGCGATTAAGCAGCAAACTAAAAAGCCCCCACAGTGTGGAGGCTTAGCACCCGGCCATCAAAAACCAGGAACACAGTATATTGTTTAAACGGTCTCTTCTGAAATAAATTTTGCAGAAGCAAAATCGCGGTTCATACGGGCGATGTTTTCTAAAGAGATTCCTTTAGGGCATTCTGCCTCACAGGCACCCGTATTGGTACAGTTACCAAAACCCTCAGCGTCCATTTGCGCTACCATGCTCTGTACCCTACGGTAACGTTCGGGCTGGCCTTGTGGCAATAGCGCTAACTGAGAGATTTTAGCTGATACAAATAACATCGCCGATGCATTTTTACAAGTTGCCACACAAGCACCACAACCAATACAGGCAGCCGCTTCGAAAGCCGCGTCAGCCTGCATTTTAGGAATTGGCAAATTGTTGGCATCCTGAGCATTACCGGTATTTACAGATATAAAACCTCCGGCAGCAATAACCCTGTCAAATGCAGAACGATCTACGGTTAAATCTTTTACTACAGGAAAAGCAGCGGCTCTCCAAGGCTCAACAACTATGGTATCACCATCCTTGAATGAACGCATATGCAACTGGCAGGTGGTAACTAAATCTTTTGGTCCGTGCGGACGGCCATTGATAAACATGGAACACATCCCGCAAATCCCTTCGCGGCAATCGTGGTCGAATACAACCGGCTCTTCACCTTTATTGATTAATTGTTCGTTTAATACATCGAACATCTCTAGGAAAGACATATCCGGTGAAATATCGGCCAATTTATAATCCACCAAAGCACCTTTGGTATTGTTATTTTTTTGACGCCAAACTTTTAGCGTTAAGTTCATATTTCCTGTACTCATGATATTGAGGTTTTAGGTTAGCGGGTTGCGTTTAGCGTTTGGCGATTAACCGCTTTACGCTGAACGCCATACGCGTCACTATTTATAACTTCTTTGTGCAACTTTAATATTTTCAAACTTCAGTTCTTCTTTGTGAAGTTCGAAGTTTACACCTTCTTTAAACTCCCAGGCGGCTACGTAGGCGTAATTTACATCATCGCGTAATGCTTCCCCCTCTTCCGTCTGATACTCCTCACGGAAGTGGCCACCACAACTTTCGTTACGGTTTAAGGCATCAATACACATCAACTCACCAAGTTCGATAAAATCAGCCACACGGCCTGCTTTCTCCAATTCAGGGTTAAGCTCATTGACAGCACCAGGTACGCGTACATCTTTCCAGAATTCTTCACGCAAAGCCCTGATCTCCTGAATAGCTTCATTCAAACCTTTTTCATTACGGGCCATACCACATTTCTCCCACATAATGTGGCCTAAACGTTTGTGGAAATGATCCACCGATTTCGTTCCTTTAATGTTGACCAAGGTATTTAATATGCCTACCGCTCTGGCTTCTGCCTCGGCAAACGCAGGGTGATCAGTCGGGATGGCTTTGGTAGAAATTTCCTTCGATAAATAAGCACCTATAGTGTAAGGTAAAACGAAATAACCATCTGCTAAACCTTGCATTAAAGCAGATGCACCTAAGCGGTTGGCACCATGATCGGAGAAATTAGCCTCACCGGTACAATATAAACCAGGTACAGATGTCATCAGGTTGTAATCAACCCATAACCCGCCCATCGTATAGTGAACTGCCGGATAAATACGCATTGGTGTTTCGTAAGGATTTTCACCGGTAATCTGTGCATACATATCGAACAGGTTCCCATATTTTTCCTTAATTACTGCCGTACCTAAGCGCATGCAGGTTTCTTTATCCGGATTGTGGTTACCTGCTTTAGCCGCTTCGATTCTTCCGTAACGCTCTGTATTAGCTTTAAAGTCTAAATAAACCGCTAATTTAGAAGCACCTACACCGTAACCTGCATCGCAACGCTCTTTTGCTGCACGCGAAGCCACATCACGGGGAACCAGGTTACCAAAAGCAGGATAACGACGCTCTAAATAATAATCTCTTTCCTCTTCCGGAATATCTGAAGCTTTACGGGTGTCATCTTTCTTTTTAGGCACCCAGATGCGTCCATCGTTACGCAACGATTCAGACATTAGGGTTAATTTAGATTGATGATCGCCTGAAACCGGAATACAGGTTGGGTGGATCTGTGTGTAGCAAGGGTTTGCAAAATAAGCACCCTGTTTGTGTGCTTTCCACGCTGCCGTTACGTTACTCCCCATCGCATTAGTAGAAAGATAGAAAACGTTACCGTATCCACCAGTACCCAATACTACCGCATGACCGAAGTGACGCTCAATTTCTCCTGTAATTAAGTTACGGGCAATAATACCGCGTGCTTTGCCATCGATTTTAACCACCTCAAGCATTTCATGGCGCGTATACATTTCCACTTTACCCATACCAATTTGGCGTTCTAAAGCAGAATATGCACCTAATAATAGCTGTTGACCTGTTTGACCGGCAGCATAAAAAGTACGTTGTACCTGTGTACCTCCAAATGAACGGTTATCTAACAAACCGCCGTACTCGCGGGCTAAAGGCACACCTTGTGCCACACATTGATCTATAATATTGGCACTTACCTCGGCCAAACGATGCACATTGGCTTCGCGGGCGCGATAATCGCCTCCTTTAATCGTATCATAGAAAAGGCGATAAACACTATCACCATCATTCTGATAGTTTTTTGCTGCATTGATACCACCCTGAGCAGCGATCGAGTGTGCTCTACGTGGCGAATCCTGGAAACAAAAACATTTTACTTTGTAACCCATCTCGGCTAAAGTAGCCGCCGCCGATGCACCAGCTAATCCCGAACCTACAATGATTACTTCAATAGTTCTTTTGTTCGATGGGTTAACCAAAGGCACTGAAGACTTATATTTTGTCCATTTACTGGCTAATTCGCCTTCTGGAATATTTGAATTAATATCTGACATATCTTTTGTGCTAAAAATTATTGAATAAGACCAAAATAAACTGCTATCGGCATGGCTGCGAAAAGAATCGAAATAATAATTGAATACCAAACACTAGCCCCTTTAATTATACCGTTATATTTTGAGTGGTTCCATCCCATTGTCTGGAATGCCGAAGCAAAACCATGCAATAAGTGGTAGCAAAGGGAAATCATCAACAAAGCATAAGCAATAACCCTAACCGGATCTTGAAACTTCGCTCTCATTACGGCATATAAATCCTCATTTCCGTTGGCATCAACCGTCGGAATTCCTGTAAAACGGGAAACCACCCAAAAGTCCTTCAAGTGGATAACAAGAAAAATCAGGAGTAAAGTTCCTAATAAACCCATGGAGCGGCTGTACCACTTACTGTTGGCGCTACCATTATAAACTGCATAACCCTCTGGCCTTGCTTTTCTATTTTGAATAGTAAGGTTAACTGCCTGGTAAATGTGCACCAGTAAACCTAAAAACAATATGTACTCGCCCGCTCTAATGATCCAATTGGTAGCCATAAAATGCGCCCCAATATTAAATTTCAAACCGTTATCGTCAAGAAATATTAACGAATTAATACCAGCATGTACAATTAAAAAGAGTATCAGGAATATCCCTGTAATACCCATCACGTATTTTCTTCCAATTGATGAAGAAAGTGCATTTCCGAAACCACTCATTTGATTAGGATTTATATCTAAATTTTCTGCAAAAATATCTAATTATGAGTTTAATTTATAAACGATTATGACAAAACAGCGATAAAACATTTATTTAGAAACATTCTAAAGCATATTCGTAATCAATCGAAAGAATATGTGCTTATTTAGCGTTTCGATTTTAAGAATAGTTCAAATGCAGTGGCCTTGATCAAGGGGTTTAATAACATGGAAGATCAAAATGATATCAAGTTGTCCGACCGAAACGTTACTGCTATCGAAATAACTGCCCAATTTGCTACCAGTTTTTAAGGGTGCGTAATGAAGAGAGTTTGAATATTAAATCTGAAACCAAAAATGCCTTGATAATTAAGCCAATAGCTTAGACAAATGCCAAAGCATAATTGAACTTAAAATTTCGATGTATAACTAATTCTTTCGTTATATCGCTTCACCAATTGATCAATATGAAAAAAAAGCGCTACTTACTTATTTTGTTTGCCTGCTTCTTTAATAGCTGCAATCCCGCTCCTGCTATTTTTAATCTTGAAACCAAAAATTTTGGCCCTAACGCGGTGATCTCCGTCAAAAGTTCAGAAAACGGCGAAATCTTAAAAGTCGAAAATATCACCAATGGCAATCAAACATTCAAAATCAACATGCCCAAAACGGGTTACGCCGTATTAAGTACATATGACAACGGTCATGATGAAGAATATTACTTTTATCTGGATCAAGGTAATTACAAGGGGTTTCTTGATGGAAAAAATACTGCTACTTACCCGTTTGAAATCTTGCCGACTAAAGAAGGTGAAGAAATGATCAGCTTTTACAAACAAAAGGAGGCGATGAACAAAAGTCTGTTGGATAGTTTAGCGCTTGCAGAGCATGAACTCGACCTGGCTACTCCTGAAAACATTGCGGAAAAAGCAAAAAAGGCTGATATATGGAGAGAGAGAAAAATAAATTTAGAACTGAATAATATTCAAACTTTCGCCAAAAGACATCCCAGATCCGGTGCCACTATATTCTTGCTAAACAGGTTTGGAAGAGCAGATTCTGAAGCAAAAAAATACCTGTCAATTTTTAAAAGTTTGGATAGGGAGGTACAGGATAGCAAAAGTGGCAAAAAACTGCTATCAGAAATCATGCAGGCCAACCAAATGATGGCGGGGAACAAAATGCCGGATATAGAAGGCGAGACGCCTGATGGGAAGAAGTTTGATAGGAGTATATTGAAAAAAGTCAACCTGATTATCTGCTGGGTTTCTTACAGCGGAAAAAACCGAAAAAATAACCAGATATTGGCTCATCTTTACGAAAAGTATAAGGACCGGAACGTAGAATTTATTGGCGTATCGTTTGATAAAAATAGGGATAGCTGGGAAAAAGTGATTAAAGCTGATCAGCTGATCTGGCCGCAATATTCAGATCTTTTAGGCGCAAAATCGCCTAACGCGAAAAACATCAGTAATTTTAATGCAACCTATTTCTTCCTGGCAGATAAAAATGGTATCGTGCTCAGCAATAACGACCTTACACTTGATTTCGTGGATAGTGAAATAAGCAAACATCTGGTCAGCCCAGAATAAGGTAAAAAACTAACCAATAAAAAAAGTCCCGATTTGCATCGGGACTTTTTACGATTTATGTATTCGAGTTTTCTTAAGCTACTTTAACATTTACCGCGTTTAGGCCTTTTCTACCTTCTTCTACATCGTAGTTTACGGTATCATTCTCGCGAATGTTATCGATTAAGCCTGAAACATGAACAAAAATTTCGGCATCGCCATTAGATGGAGTGATAAATCCGAAACCTTTAGTTTCATTAAAAAATTTTACTGTTCCTTGTTGCATTATATTGTATTTTAATTTGCACCAAAGATAGGTTTAAATACCTATAAATCAATTTTTTATTTTTTTATTATGTAAATAATGCCAAATACATCCCCTATTTGTGTTTTAAGTCCCTTTTGAGATCAGATTTATTGTATAAATTATGGATACATCACCTCGTTTTATCACTAAAATGTATTAAAAACAAGCTTTTCTAAGTTGCTTTCCCGCGTAAACAAAGCAAATCCAGAAATCAAAATTTCAAACTTTACAAATTCATCTCAAATTAGCGATAAACAAGGCTTTCGCTTTGTTCATAATTTACCTTCACATTTTCGGTAATTTTTATAACCAATGTTTCGTTGGCCTTAGCACTATAGCTTAAGATTAACAAATTACCGACGATTTCGTGTAAAATTAATTTCGGACTGGTATAGGTAATCGAAACCACGTGTGCTGCTTTATTTAATAGGTCTGAAGCATAAATATGTAACTCGGCCCAGTCGAAAAGTACTGGACGGTTTTTAAGATCATTTAAAACAGGCATTTTATTTTCCAAGGAAGCAATGCTGTTCATTACCGAATACTGAAGCTTTTGATTTAGCGTACCCACCTCTTCGTTACTTAGCTGCATCTGCGAAAAGGTATGCACCTGTTGATCCAGGCTGTATATTCTTGATCTTTTTTGAAATTCTTTGTAAGTATCATGAAATATTCTTCTTTCAAAATCCGTTCTGCACATAAAATTGAAATATTGTTTTATGCTGAGGTTAATACTAGCTAAAGCCATAATTTCGGTTTTTGTGGGTGATTCAAATATGGAACTATAAAAATTAGTTAATCTCTTTAAAGGCTAATGATCAATCGATAATAGCGAAACTAAATCTTGATTATGAAAAACGGATGAATATTGATTTAGGTATAAAAAATTAAGCAGAGCAACTGATGTTTAAGGTATTTTAACAAACTGCATTCCGATCAATTGTCATTCTGAACGCGGTGAAGAATCTTTTCGCATAACCAGACCAAAGTAAAACGCAGACCAAACTATGATAATTCAATTTTAAAAAACTGTTCAGTTAGCTGGCAGGTTACTACTATATAAAACATGTATCACTAAAATAAAATTGATATGGAAATGAGAAATAACCATGCTTTAATCCAGAACTTGCTGGATTGTGCGTTAGCTTGTGAACATTGTGCATCATCTTGCTTGAAAGAAGAAGACATCAACATGATGATTGATTGTATTAAACTGGATAGGGATTGTGCGGATATCTGTACCCAGGCGGCCAGATTATTGCAAAGAGACTCAGTTATAGGTCGTCAGTATTTATTACTTTGCGAAGAAATATGCAGGCTTTGTGCAGCAGAATGTAGCAAACATGATCATGAACACTGTAGGCAATGTGCAGCGGCCTGCGAAGAATGTGCGGACGCCTGTCATGCCAATCACGAACCTGTTAATCAGGATTAAAATAAAAAAGGCTTCCCAAATTAAACCGGGAAGCCTTTAAACTATTTATTACCATTAATTACTGTGCCGGGAAACTGTAGTTATAAGAACCTTGTTCACTTACACCAGAGATACTCACCATATTGTTTCTGCCTAAAGGCAATGCTTTTTGAACATCGGCCACAGAATTTACGGGTTGTCCGTTTACTTTGGTGATAATTAAACCTTTTTCTATCCCAATATTATCGAAAGCTTTACCAGTAGTAACTGATGTTACCACCACACCGCTGTTAATGCCATATTTCGATTTCTGCGCTTGAGTAGCCGGAACAAAAGTTGCACCTAGTTTAGAAACCTCTATGCTTTTGCCTGCAGCATTTTTAGCTGTTAGGCCAACACTTGCTTCTCCTTTTAAAGTTACGGTATAATCTTTAAGCGCGCCATCTCTCAACACGGTTAATCTAACTTTATCGCCAGGATTTAAGCGTCCTACCCTTTCCTGAAGATCAGGCGAATCGTTAATCACTACACCATCAACTTTTTTAATCACATCGCCTGCTTTGATGCCAGCCGCCGCAGCACCGCCACCAGCAACTACATCGCTCACATACAAACCACTAATTTCGTTGGTTTTAATGCCTTCAGGTTTTTCTTCGCCACTCAAGGGTACAAAGTTAACTCCGATATAACCACGTTTAACCGAGCCATACTTCATAAAATCATCTACAATTTTGCGGGCCAGGTTTACCGGAATTGCAAATCCATATCCCTGGTTGTATCCGCTTTGCGATGCGATTGCGGAGTTGATACCTACCAATTCGCCGTTAGCATTTACCAGTGCCCCCCCACTGTTCCCAGGGTTAATGGCGGCATCCGTTTGAATAAATGACTCAATACTGGTATTCGCCGGACGATCTGGTCGTTTACCGGTACGTTGGTATTCACGATATTCTTCTTCTGTAATTTCATTACCCTGCTGCTCACGGCCAATGATACCGATGCTACGGTTTTTTGCACTTACAATACCCGCTGTTACCGTTGTATTTAAATCTAACGGAAAACCAACAGCCAATACCCATTCTCCAACCTGTACATTATCTGAATTACCCATTTTTACTACAGGTAAACCTGTCGCATTTACTTTAATTAATGCTAAATCGGTATTCGGGTCGCGGCCAATTACTTTTGCCTCTACCTTACGTCTGTCTGTTAAAACCACCTCAACTTTCTCTGCATTTTCTACCACGTGGTTGTTGGTCACAATATACCCATCCTGACTGATGATTACCCCAGAACCGGACGCGGCTCTTGGCATACGTTGCATCTGACGGCCACCGCCACCAAAGAAATCTTCCATCATATCAAACGGTGAAGAACTTCTGCTTCCACCACTCTGCGCAGCGTAAGTAGTTTTAATATGTACTACACCCGGTGCCACTGCGGCGGCTGCCTGGGTAAAATCTGCAGTACCTGCTGATGATACTTTTAGTGGATTATTGGCAAAATACAAATTCTGTTTTTCAGTAATTGTACTGCCGGTTTGGTTATGCTCAAATAGCTTATAACCTCCAATCGCTGCTGCCCCACCTATAAAAGCAGCCAACACGCTAATTCCTAATATTTTTTTCATGTGTATGTATATTGTTTTTTAATGGCTCCGATTATTATAAACTAATTTGCTAGCTAATGGTTTAGCCTATAACATCGTTACTAAATTTTATTGTTTGCAGGAGCGGTTTATTTTTGGTTTAAGCAGGATGCTCCAGCAGTTCTCGTCTGCTTAAATTTTCTTTAGTAAGTTTATTCAAATTTAATACCATATAAACGATATTTGTATGCTCAAAGCACTTGGTTTTGTGTTAAAAAATGTTAAATCAAAAAACACAGATCCATAAATAGCTTTCCGCATCCCAAATATTGCACTAGAAAATGAAGCTTTCATGAAAATTAATTTCTTTAAATACCAGGGCGCAGGCAACGACTTTATTTTAGTAGACCACACCAAAAAAACATTAAAAGACGTTGACAATCAATTAATTGAAAAATTATGTCATAGAAGATTTGGTATTGGTGCCGATGGATTGATGTTTTTAACCAAACATGAGGATTATGATTTTGAAATGCATTATTTTAATGCAGATGGTCAGCCCGGGAGCATGTGCGGAAACGGTGGCAGATGCATTGTCGCTTTTGCCAAACAACTCGGCATCATTGACCGGGAAACAAACTTTTTGGCAGTAGATGGATCACATTATGCCAGAATTTCAGAAAACGGAGAATGGATCGATCTGCAAATGATTGATGTTGACACCATTACCAAAGATGGTGAAGCTTACATATTGAATACCGGCTCGCCACATTACGTTGCCCTACAAAGTAATTTAAAAGATTTTGACGTTTTTACGGGAGGAAGAAATATCCGCTACAATTCTAACTATGCGGAAAAGGGGATAAATGTAAATTTTGTTGAAGATAAAGGCGATCATTTATTTGTACGCACTTACGAGCGCGGTGTTGAAGACGAAACCTATGCTTGTGGTACCGGCGTAACCGCGGTTGCCATGGCTATGGCCAAACATAAAAATCAGACGGGTCATATTAAAACCGATATTAAGGTTTTGGGCGGGGATATTAAAATAGAATTTGACTATAACGGTACTACATTTACCAATGTATTTTTATGTGGACCAGCCAAATTAGTTTTCGAAGGAGAGGTAGGCTAATCTTTTTATAAACCTTACAGTTTTTTAAAACCTTCGGGCTTGCCCGCAATCAAAATGTCTCGTGTAAAACATACACCAAAAACACTTTCTGTTTACTAAAATAAACAGGATTAATTATAAAAAAGTGCTTTATACCAAGCAATTTTAACAGCTATTAACATCTGTCTCAAGATATTTACACACTCATTTTTTAGCAAAAACTTCATTTAAAGCACTAAATGATAACCTTTTAAATGAAGAAAACGACTACTCCACATTTAAAATAAATCAATCGATTGATTAAATGACAGAATTTGGACAGATTTATTTTTGGTTAGGCTCTATTTTTGGATAATTATAGCGGAATCGAAGTCCTAAATTTTAGCGACGCTCTTAATTCCGGAAATTCAAATTTATACACACAGAAATAGTCCATGAGAAAAGTTACAACTCTCTTTTTTAGCGTGAGCATAGGTATGCTCCTGGCGTCCTGCGGGAACAATGACGATGCTAAAAAAGCAGCAGCTGCGGCAGCAGCTGGTCCGCAAGCCTATCCGGTTTTTACCGTAAACACACAAAATACCACTCTAGATTCTGATTATCCGGCAACAATTGAAGGCATCCAAAATATCGACATCCGCCCAAAAGTTGACGGGTTTATTGAGAAGATTTTTGTAGATGAGGGGGCAGTGGTTAAAAAAGGCCAGTTACTTTTCACCATTAATGCGCCTCAGTATGAACAACAGGTACGCACCGCAAGAGCAGCTATTAGCAGTGCAGAAGCAGACGTTAATGCCGCCCAGTTAACCGTAAATAAAACCAGGCCCCTGGTTGAAAAAGACATCATTAGCAAATATGATCTGGATGCCGCTCAGTTAACACTGCAAAGCAGAAAAGCAGCATTGGCACAGGCAAAGGCCGAATTGGTAAACGCACAGGTTAACTTAGGCTACACTTCGGTTAAAAGCCCAGTTGATGGTGTGGTTGGCAGCATTCCTTTCAGAAATGGAAGTTTAGTGAGCAGTACCAGTACACAGCCTTTAACAACAGTTTCTAATATCTCGAAAGTTTATGCCTACTTTTCTTTAAATGAGAAACAACTGCTTGATTTTTCCAGAAACTATAAAGGAAATACCTTGGCCCAGCAAATGAAAAACATCCCGGCGGTAAGTTTGGTACTGGCAGACGGAACCGTTTATGCACAAAATGGTAAGGTTGAATCCATCAACGGACAGATTAACACCAGTACAGGCTCTGCAAGCTTAAGGGCTACTTTCCCCAACCCTACTTCTTTATTAAAAAATGGTGCCAGTGCTTCCGTTAGGGTTCCACAGCACATTGATAATGCCATATTAATCCCACAAAAATCAACCATCGATTTACAGGGTAAAAAGTTCGTTTATGTTTTAGGCGATTCTGCTAAGGTAATCAACACTGAAATTGAGATTATGGATCTGGCCAAGGGCAAGTTCTATGTGGTAACCAAAGGCCTTAAAAGTGGAGATAAAGTTGTTTTAGAGGGTTTCCAATCCTTAAAAGACGGGACCAAAATCAAACCTGAAGAAAAAAGTGCTGATTCAGTTTATGCTGAGATTAAGAAATAACCATATCATGTTGCTTATCACACTTTTATAGTGTAATCAATATCAATTATGTTCAAGAAATTTATAGAAAGACCGGTTTTATCAACGGTTATATCCATCATCATCGTTATACTCGGTGTTTTAGGTTTAGCTACGTTACCGGTTTCACAATACCCTGAAATTGCCCCGCCAACGGTGCAGGTTTCTACTTCATACCAGGGTGCCAATGCTGATGTGGTGATGAACAGCGTAGTTGTTCCGCTGGAAGAGCAGATCAATGGTGTGGAAGACATGACTTACATGACTTCAAGTGCCAGTAACGATGGTACCGCAACCATTACCGTAAACTTTAAATTAGGTACTAATCCTGATCTGGCAGCAGTTAACGTACAGAATAGGGTTGCCCGTGCAACCAGTTTATTACCTGCTGAGGTAACCAAATCGGGTGTAATCACCGCAAAAAGACAGGCGAGTAACGTACTGATCTTTGGTTTATATAGCGACGATCCTTCCTACGATCAGAAGTTTTTGCAAAATTATGCCAACATCAATATTATTCCACAGATTAAACGGATCAATGGTGTTGGTGATGCGAGTGCCTTCGGAACACTGGATTATACCATGCGGATCTGGTTAAAACCTGATGTAATGGCTACCTACGGCCTCGTGCCAAATGATGTTAGTGTAGCCCTTGCCGATCAGAACGTAGAGGCCGCTCCCGGTCAATTTGGAGAGTTGGGTAATCAGGCCTTTCAATATACCCTAAAATATACAGGTAGGTTAAAAGATGAGGCACAGTTTGGCGATATTATTATCCGCACTACGGATAACGGCCAGATTCTTCGGTTAAAAGATATTGCGAGAATAGAATTAGGTGCACAAAGTTATGCCAGTTCGGTTAAATTTAACGGAAAACAGGCTTTGGGTATCGCCATTAATCAAACCGCAGGTTCAAATGCGAAAGAGGTAATCGAAAATTCTATCAAGACTCTCGATGAAGCGCAAAAATCCTTCCCGAAAGGCGTACACTATTCCACTTTGGTTAACGTCAACGACTTTTTGGATGCATCAATCGAAAAAGTGCTCCATACCTTAATTGAAGCATTTATTCTGGTGTTCCTGGTGGTATTTATCTTCTTGCAGGATTTCCGGTCAACCCTGATTCCGGCAATCAGCGTACCGGTGGCCATTATCGGAACTTTTTTCTTCCTGAGCTTATTTGGGTTTACCATCAACCTGCTCACCTTGTTCGCCCTGGTACTCGCCATTGGTATTGTGGTAGATGATGCCATTGTGGTAGTGGAGGCTGTACACGCCAAATTGGATGAAGGTTATACCGATGCCAAAAAAGCGACTATTGATGCCATGGACGACATTAGCGGAGCGATTATATCCATCACTTTAGTAATGGCTGCCGTATTTATCCCGGTAAGTTTTATCTCCGGATCATCTGGCGTATTTTATAAACAATTCGGTTTAACGCTGGCCATTTCGATCATTTTATCGGCCATTAATGCCTTAACATTAAGTCCGGCATTATGTGCTTTATTTTTAAAACCACATAAAGAAGAGCACCAAAAATCTAAAAACTTTTTACAGCGTTTTTACGATGCTTTTAATACATCATTTGATGCGGTAACCGGAAAATACAAAAAATCGGTAAGCTTTCTTTCCAGAAAAAAATGGATCGTAGGTTTGGCTATTGCTTTTTTTGCAGTGGTATTGGTCTGGACAATGAATACCACACCTAAAGGTTTCGTGCCGAACGAGGATTTGGGAACCATCATGAGCGATATCTCCTTACCGGCAGGCACATCGCAGGAAGAAACCAGTGTGATTATCACTAAGATTGATAGTATTGCGCACCAGATACCTGAAATTAAAAATACGCTAAGGATTGTTGGCCGAAGCATGATTAGTGGTTCAGGCAGTTCATATGGTATGGTAATTTCCCGTTTAACGCCATGGGATGAACGCAAAGGCCGCGATGTAAAGGCAATTATTGGCGAATTGTTTGCAAAAACTGCAGGCATTAAAGGGGCCAAAATTATTTTCTTTGCGCCGCCAACTATTCAGGGTTTTGGTACCAGTGGTGGTTTTGAGTTCCAGCTACAGGATAAAACCGGTGGGGATATCAAAAAATTCAACGAAATTGGAAACGGATTCCTAGCAGCGTTAAGTAAACGTCCTGAAATTCAATATGCTTCCACCTCTTTTAACCCCAATTTCCCACAATACCAGATTGATGTAAATGTGGCAAAGGTTAAACAGGCTGGCCTGAATGTGAGTGATGTATTGGGTGTAATGCAAGGATATTACGGCGGCGTTTATGCTTCTAATTTCAATAAATTTGGGAAACAGTTTAGGGTAATGTACCAGGCCGATGCGCAGTATCGCGCTAATGAGCAAACGTTAACCCGTATTTTTGTGAGAACCTCTTCAGGGCAGATGGCTCCGGTATCAGAGTTTATCACTTTAACCAAGGTATACGGACCACAGGCTATCTCGCGCTTCAACTTGTTTACATCAATTTCGGTAACGGGTAACCCAAATGCTGGTTATAGCTCTGGGGATGCATTAAAAGCTGTTCAGGAAGAGGCCGCTAAAAATCTTCCTGCAGGATATGGCTATGAATTTTCGGGTTTATCACGTGAGGAGATGGCAGGAGGAAGTCAAACTGTTTTCATCTTTTTACTTTGCGTAATCTTTGTTTATTTCTTGCTTGCCGCACAGTATGAGAGTTATATTTTACCACTGGCCGTTTTGTTCTCTTTACCAGTTGGTTTAGCAGGTGTTTTTGTTTTTGATAAAATTTTCGGAGTAGATAATAACATTTATACGCAGATTACGCTGATCATGCTGGTTGGATTACTCGCCAAAAATGCAATTTTGATTGTAGAATATGCGGTAGACAGGAGAAGAAAAGGTATGAGTATCGCCAATGCGGCAATTGATGGTGCAACAGCACGTTTACGCCCGATCTTAATGACCTCTTTTGCATTTATCCTTGGGTTATTGCCGTTGATGCTTTCATCAGGTGTTGGGGCAGCAGGTAATACTTCAATTGGTACAGGTGCAGTGGGTGGTATGTTGATCGGAACGATATTTGGAGTTTTCGTTATTCCTGCCCTGTTTATCATATTTCAGTCTTTGCAAGAGCGGATCAGTAATAAATCGCCTTTTAATGAGGGTATTGACCATGAACAAACGCCAGAGGAATACGAATTGGCTACTGCGAACAGCAAACATTAATATTAAGAAAATGAATTTTAGATATAAACATTCCCTTTTAATCGGTTTAGTCATTGTTGCCCTGAGTGCCTGCGTAACTAAAAAATACGAACGCCCTCAGGTAAAAAGCCAGGGTTTATACCGGGGTAATAATACAACAGATACGACTACAATGGCCGATCTACAGTGGAAAACGCTGTTTTCGGATACTACTTTACAGTCGCTGATTCAACAAGGGATAAATGAAAATTTGGACCTGAAACAGGCCATTGAACGAATCAAAATTGCAGAGGCCACCTTAATACAGAGTCGTGGAGCATTACTACCGAGCTTACAGGCTGATGTGAATGTAACTGACAATAAGCAATCGCAGGCTTCTTTAAACTTTCCTCCCGGGATCAATATTAATTTAGAAACCCAAACTTACAAGGCACAGCTGAGCACCAGTTGGGAAGCCGATATATGGGGAAAGTTAACAAGTGCAAAACGTAGCGCATATGCAGCTTTGTTACAAACTGATGCTGCAAAAAGAGCCGTACAGACCCAATTAATCGCTACCATCGCCAATAACTATTACACTTTACTGGCTCTTGATAAACAACTGGCCATTACCGAACAAACTATTAAGGTGAGGGCACAGGATGTAGAAACTATGAAAGAGTTGAAACAAGGTGCTGTGGTAAATGGTGCGGCAGTTGTGCAAAGTGAAGCCAATTTATATGCTGCACAGGTAACCTTGCCTGATTTAAAAAGAAGCATTAAAGAGGCTGAAAATGCATTAAGTGTACTGGTAGCAAAAGCACCTGATGCGATTAACCGTACCACTTTAGATCAACAGACTCCTTATGCGAATTTACAAACAGGGATATCAGCACAACTGTTAAAAAACCGTCCAGATGTAATTGCCGCAGAATTTGGCTTCAGGTCGGCTTTCGAAAATACAAACGTAGCGAAAACTTATTTTTATCCTGCTTTTACCATTACCGCAGCGGGTGGATTATCAAGCTTACAATTACAGGATTTCTTTAGCAAATCCATCTTCTATAACTTAGTTGGGGGCTTAACGCAACCAATTTTTGCAAGAGGTGCCAACAAAGCCCGGCTGAAAACTGCTGAAGCCAATCAACAAATTGCTTTTTACAATTTTCAACAAACACTTTTAACAGGTGGACAGGAAGTATCAAATGCCTTGTATGCTTACCAAACTGCTGCTGAGAAAGAGGAAACAAGGGCAAAACAAATTGCCTCATTAACCAAAGCAGTAGATTTTACCAAAGAATTATTACGCTATAGTTCGGCAACAAACTACACTGATGTGTTAACCTCAGAACAAAGTTTATTAACAGCTCAGTTAAGCGGAATTAATGATCGGTTACAAAAACTTCAATCGGTGGTAAATCTGTACCGTGCATTAGGCGGTGGCTGGAAGTAATTAATAATCAACAAGCAAAATGAAGGCATTCTGATTTTTCAGGATGCCTTTTTATTTGGTGGGCTATGTCTCTACAATCCATCGCGTTATGCTTTTGCCACAGAAGCACAGAGGACTTTTTTGTTATCCCGAGGGGTAATTTATGGTATAAAAATCGATATGATCGCCTTCGATATCGTCATCTTGACCGTAGTGCCTGCCCATACAGGCACTTCGCGTTGCTCCGGTCGAGATGACGACCATTCTATCAGAGAGTGTCAATGGCAGCGAAGCATCTTTAAAATGAGATATACTCTTTTGTTGATTTACAACCCATTAAACTGCGGCATCATAACCCATTTTTCAATGCAGATGAAAAATACCCATATTTTTTGCCAAAAAAGGCCAGTTTTTTTGATGTAACCACAAAATATTGTAAGTTTAGAGTTTTTTAAGCGCTTAGCTTATAAAAATTTTAAACCAATCAATGTTACGTGTCGATAGCGCTAAAGCCTGTAAAGTGGTGTACTCATTGTGCAAACATGAGTATCTGGGCTATTTAATTGAACCACATGTCGTTCAGCTTAATCCGCAGGGAGATTTCTCCTTTACCTATCAACGAATTTTCACCCATACCGCTGAAGAATTTAATGCATGTTTAAGTGATATTGATTATAAGCTGATCAAGATTCTGGATGATATCGAACAGGATTCGCTGATTAAAAAATATTATAAAAAATTAATCAGGCCTACTGAATTCTTTACCAAAATTTTTGACGATAAGTTTTATGAAAATGTTCGTCCTAAAATTGAAAAGAAACTTGCCGAAGCTTTAGAAATCTTAAAGGTTAAAAATGAGCTTTATGTAATGGACAAAGACGGCTGGCCTGTAGAGCGAAAAATAGAACTTGCTCATGAGGCTGCATCTATCCTTTTCCATTTCCGGAGAAACGAAACGGAAACACGTTATTTTCCAACCATTAAATACCAAAACCTGCGCATCGAATTTATGTTTAAAGAAGCACAGATTATTAGCAACAAACCTGCCTGGTTGTTGCTAAATGATGTGTTATACTTTTTTGATCAGGACATTGAGGGAAAAAAATTACAACCTTTTTTAAATAAACGCTTTATTGCCATACCTAAAACAACAGAAGCCACTTATTTTGAAAAATTTGTTGCACCCTTAATAGAAAAACACCACGTGTATGCTGAAGGCTTCGAGATCAGGACCGAGCAGTTTGAAGCTATACCGGTTATTAAAGTTTTATATGTTGACGGCGGTCTATCTCAGATTCAGCTCTATTTTAAATATGGAGAATATACATTTCCGGTAGAAAATGCACATAAAGTTACCGTACGTTTAGAAAAAACAGCAGATAACTATATTTTCCACCGCATTAAACGTTCTGCAGACTGGGAAAAAAAACAATTCAATCTCCTTCTCTCATTAGGCCTAAAAAAAACAAGTTCTTTATTCAGTAACCTGGAAGTAGCCTCTGAAGAAGAAAATCCAAGTTATGGAGCTATAAATTGGGTTAATGAGCATATCGAAATCCTACAGGCATCTGGTTTTGAACTTGAACAGGCTACCGGGCAGAAAAAATTCCTGTTCGGGGCGAGTAAAATTGATCTGGAGGTTAAAGAAGGAAATGATTGGTTCGATATCCACGCCGTGGTTTGGTTTGGTAAATATCAAATCCCTTTTCTATCTTTAAAACAGCATATCTTACATAAAAAGCGCGAATTTTTATTGCCTGACGGAGAAGTAGCCATTATTCCTGACAAGTGGTTTAGCCAATATGGCAGTCTGTTTAGTCTTGCAGAAGCCGGCCAAACACTCAAATTAAAAAAACACCATATCGGTTTAATCAACGATCTGGCTGAAGATAGTTTGGCAAACGTTACCCTTGAACGTAAGCTTCAACGGCTATCAGACTTTGAAAATATTGCCGATACACAAATGCCGGTGCATTTTAAAGGCAGTTTACGCGATTACCAGAAAGCCGGCTATAACTGGTTCAGTTTTTTACGCGAATATAATTTTGGTGGTTGTTTAGCTGACGACATGGGTTTGGGTAAAACCATCCAAACACTGGCCATGCTGCAAAAAGTGAAGGAAGATGATCAATTGCGTGAAACGCAAATCACCTCCCTCATCATCATGCCTACTTCTTTGATTTATAACTGGTTAACAGAGGCTAAAAAATTCACACCAAAGCTTAAAATACTGGCACATACGGGCACTAACCGAAATAAAGACGTAGCCAATTTTGCCAATTATGATATTATCATTACCACCTATGGTGTAACCCGGGTAGATATAGACGAATTGAAAAACTTCTATTTCAATTATATCATTCTGGATGAAAGTCAGAACATTAAAAACCCCACATCAAAATCGTTCAAAGCTGTTAGAAGCCTAAAATCTAAACACAAACTGATTTTGAGCGGTACACCGGTAGAAAATTCGGTAAGTGATTTATGGTCTCAATTGACTTTCTTAAATCCTGGTTTACTGGGTACGCAGGCTTTTTTTTATGAAGAGTATGTGCAGGCAATAGAAAAGAAAAAAGACGAAGAAAAAGCGCGTAAGCTACAATCTATTATTAAACCTTTTGTACTCCGGAGAACAAAAGAACAGGTAGCGGCAGAATTACCGCCTAAAACTGAGCAGGTCATTTATTGCGATATGAGCGAAGACCAGGCGGCCTATTACGAAAAAACCAAATCAGCTTACCGCAACGATCTATTGCAAAGTATGGATGACGGAACCTTTGCACAGAAACAGGTTCAGCTTTTACAGGGATTAACGGCTTTACGTCAGCTGGCTAACCACCCTGTAATGATTGATGGTGAATACATGTCCGATTCAGGTAAATTCGAAAATGTAATCCATACGTTAGATAACGTGCTAAAGGGCGGACATAAAGTTTTGGTTTTTTCACAATTCGTAAAACACCTGGATATCTTCAGAAAACATTTCGAAGCAGAGCAGATACCATTTGCTTATTTGGACGGCTCAACCCGTAACCGTGGGGAGATCGTTTCTGAATTTCAACAGAATACCGGGCTGAAAGTTTTTTTAATCTCTATCAAAGCTGGTGGTGTTGGGTTAAATTTAACCCAGGCCGATTATGTTTTTATTCTCGATCCATGGTGGAACCCTGCGGTAGAACAACAGGCTATTGACAGAACGCATCGTATCGGCCAGGATAAAAAGGTTTTTATCTATAAATTTATTGCAAAAGATACTGTTGAAGAAAAGATCCTGGCTCTGCAGAACCGCAAAAAATCGTTAGCCAGTTCATTGATCACTACTGAAGAAAGCTTCTTCAAATCACTGAGCAAAGAGGATATCAGGGATATCTTGAATTAATATCTATGTCATCCTGAATGCAATGAAGGATCTTTATCAGTGGGCTTCAATTTTCGTATTCATTGATCACTATCGAAGAAGTTTCTTTAAATCGCCGAGTAAAGATGATATCAGAGATATCAATTAAGGTCTGGTTGTCATCCTGAATGCAATGAAGGATCTTCATCAGAGGGCTTAAGTTTTCATCTTTTAAAGATTCTTCACTACGTTCAGAATGACAGATTACTTTATAGATTTTGACATTCCGTTGAGCTACATTCAAAATAACGATAAATTTCATAGAGGAAACAATTTAAATTTCTTTTCAAAACTCATTCTCTCCCTGGTTGTTATATAATGGAACATAAATTCTATTATTATGACAAATCAAGATTTTAATACTGCTGTTAACAATGTTAAAGAGGCATGGAAATATCCGGAATTATTCGAAAATGTCTCAAAATCAGAACGTTGGTTATCTGGTGCCGCAGGTACTTATTTATTTCTTAAGGGTATCACCAGCATTTTTTCGCATCCTGTAATTGGCTTAACTGGTGCTGCAATTGGTGCGGGGCTACTTTACCGCGGTATTACGGGCTATTGCCCAATGCGCGATCTGGCAGAGCAACGCAAAGAAGACGTAGCTCCTGATGAAGTAGTGATTACTGAAACCTATGTTGTTGACGATTTAGGGTAAAATTTTAAATACTAAATTTCCATTTCTTAATAAACTGGTTAACTTTAAAAAGTTAAACCACAATCATGAACAAGTACACACTATTATTTATCCCCGCACTTTTTGCCGGGAAAGCTATGGCGCAAGATAAGAAACCGGATCCTGCCAATGACCCTAAAACAACTGAAGTTTGGCAACCTGTCCCTAAAATTGTTACACCGGGTAAATTGCCTCAGGATGCACCATCTGATGCTATTATTCTTTTTGGCGGAAGAAATTTAGATGCATGGCATTCTGTTAAAGATCCATCTAAGCCTGCTGAATGGACGATTGATGATGGCTTTTTCACTGTAAAAAAAGGGACAGGGAACATCGAAACCAATAAAAAGTTTACTGATTACCAACTACATATGGAATGGAAGATACCAGAAAACATTTCTGGTGAAGGTCAGGCACGTGGGAACAGTGGGGTATTTTTAGCTTCAACAGGAGGTGGTGATGATGGTTATGAAATCCAGATTTTAGACGTTTATAACAATAAAACCTATGTGAACGGACAAACAGGAAGCGTTTACAAGCAAGCAATTCCTTTAGCTAATGCTAACAAAAAACCTGGTGAATGGCAATATTACGATATCATTTGGAATGCACCACGTTTTAATGAAGATGGAACAGTACAAAAACCAGCCAGTGTTACTTTATTTCTAAATGGTGTACTCTTACAGAATGGATTTGTATTAAAAGGTCCAACAAGGTATATCGGCGCCCCCGAGTATAAAAAACATGGCCCGGCTTCTATAAAATTGCAAGATCATGGTGACCCTAGTCCAGCGATCAGTTTCAGAAACATCTGGGTAAGAGAATTATAATCATATTATATGGTCCTCGTTTATAATGAAGATCGACAAGAATTGCGATTTATAATTTCAACAAAAAAATAATAAAGGACCTGCAGGCCAAAAGTTTGCAGGTTTTGTTTTATAGATAGTTTGGCTCATCATTATTCATTTGAAACAGCAAAGTTAAGTGTAGTAGCTTTAAGAAGTTTGAAGCATTTCCATGTACAATTCCCTGCTGATCATTACGGCACCCAAACTCATCAAATGATCATTTGGCAATTGACAATCGATCAAATCGATATTCATCTTGCTTAAAAAAATCAATGCTGCCTTTGAAGCATTACTCACATGGCTAAACATACTTTCGCCGCAAAAAACACGGTTAACCTCTAAACCATACAAGCCCCCAACTAATTTCCCTTCCTGCCAAACCTCTACACTATGTGCATAGCCCTGGTGATGGAGCTTGGTATAAGCATCTTGCATTTCATGGGTAATCCAGGTTCCATCCTGCCCTTTTCTTACTGTATTAGCGCAATTTTGGATTACCTCAGCAAAAGCCTGGTTAAAAGTAATCTTGAAAACCTCCTGCTTTAAAATTTTCCTCATGCTTTTACTGACCTTGATTTTATCTGGGTAAATCACACAGCGGTCGTGTGGCGAATACCATAGAATTGGTTCACCCTCGCTAAACCATGGAAATATACCATTTGAATAGGCAATCAGTAATCGCTCCGTACTTAAATCGCCCCCAACGGCTAACAAACCATCCTCCTCTGCCAAAGCCGGATCAGGAAAGCCAGGATGATCATCTAGTAGCTGAAAAAACATGACCAAAAATAAGAAAGAAAACAAAGATTAAACCCTCGGGTTTCAAACAAGTCATATTGTAAAACAGTCCATTATGAACACGAAAGATAATTTTCTAAAAATAAAACATCTTTACAACCGGGCGGGCTTCGGAATTTCTTATGCCGACTTACAAAAATTAAGCAGGAAAAAATTAGATAAAGTAGTAGATAATTTGCTTAAAGATTCACAGAAAGAAGATCCAATTAACTTGGTAAACGATTTTGAATCAAAACGGCATCTTCTGGTGCAGGCCGGCTTATATGCGAAAAAAGATCTGACTGATGATGAAAAAAAAATGCGGCAGCAGATTATCCGTGAGCAGAATGAGGTGAGCCGCGACCTAAATATTGCTTTCGTTACCAAAATGATCAATACTGATGCACCGTTGAGGGAGAAGATGACCCTCTTTTGGCATGGTCATTTTGCCTGTCGCAGCAACAATCCTTTTTTTGCGCAACAACTAAACAATATCCAAAGGGCAAATGCCTTAGGCAGCTTTAAAACCTTATTGGTCGAGGTATCTAAATCGCCTGCAATGCTACAATACCTGAATAACCAGCAGAATAAAAAAGGTAAACCAAATGAAAACTTCGCCCGGGAACTCATGGAGCTCTTCACTTTAGGAAGGGGAAATTATACCGAGCAGGACATTAAAGAATCTGCCCGCTCGTTTACGGGCTGGATGTACGACAAAGACGGTTCGTTTATTTTCAGGAAAAACCAGCACGATAGCGGAACAAAAACCTTTTTCGGTAAAATAGGGAATTTTGAAGGCGAGAATATTATTGATATTATTCTCGAAAAGCCTGAAACCGCACAATTTATAGCCTGGAAAGTCTATAAATTCTTCGTTAACGATAATCCAAATGAGGCACATGTTAAAGAACTGGCCACACATTTTTATAATTCGAAATACGATATCGCTTCCATGATGAAAAAAATGTTTACGTCCGATTGGTTTTATAGCCCGGAAAATGTAGGCACCAAAATTAAATCGCCAGCCGAGTTTTTAGTCGGTTTGAGTCGGGAGTTTTATGTTACCTATAACAAGCCACAGGTTTTAATACAGTTACAGAGCAGTTTGGGGCAATATTTATTTAATCCCCCCAATGTTGCAGGCTGGCCTGGCGGACAAAGCTGGATTGACAGCTCATCGTTAATGTTAAGAATGCGGATACCTTCGCTCGTTTTAAATGATGGGGAAATTGATTTTAGTGGCAAAGCCGATCCTGAAGATGAAGCTGTAATCGCTTTAAGCAGAACGGCTACGAGTAATGCAAATGCCAATACCAAACCAAAATCGTACGTCAATGCGAATGCGAACTGGCCAAAATTTTTAAGCACTTTACCAAAAGGATTAACGCCATTGGAACTTACCGAATATTTATTGCAACCGAAATTAAATTCTAAAATAACTACAATGGTGAGCGATAATAAAGGTTTAAGGAGTACAGCAGTAGAAATTACCAGCATGCCTGAGTATCAGTTGTGCTAGGTGCATATTGGTTGATCGTTTGATGGCTCATGGTTGATAACCATTTCACTAAACACTCAGGCTATCAGTGATAAAATATGAACCATTGACAAGTGAACAGAAAACACTAACAAGATGAACAGAAGAAATTTTTTAAGAAATACAGGGTTTGTTGCAGCAGGTTCGCTATTTGTTCCTGCCTTTATGAAACCACTTGAGGCCATGGCACTCGACGAATTAAGCCTCTATAAAAATCTGGTTGTTGTACAGCTATCTGGCGGAAATGACGGCCTTAATACGGTGGTTCCTTTTGGAAACGATATTTACTATCAAAAACGAAACAGTATTGCCATTAAACCCGAAGAAGTAATTAAACTGAATGATATGCAGGGGTTAAACCCGAATATGGCCGCCCTGCAAGAGATTTATGACCAAGGCTGGATGACCATTATCAACGACGTGGGCTATCCAAATCCCGACCGTTCACACTTCCGATCGATGGATATCTGGCAAACTGGTAGTGATAGTAACCAATTTTTATCAACCGGATGGATTGGCCGTTATTTAGACAGTAACTGCCAAACCTGCAAATTCCCCTATACTGCGATAGAAGTTGACGACTCACTCTCGTTGGCCATGAAAGGTCAGACCAAAAAAGGAATTGCATTAAAAGATCCTGCAGCTTTGTTCCGCAATACCAATGATCCGTTTTTTAAAGCCATGTTGCAGAATGACAAGGAACATTTAGATGAAGATAATTTAGGTTATTTATATAAAACCATGATCGAAACCTCGTCATCAGCAAATTATATACAAAATACTTCCAAAGTTTATCAGTCTAAATTCACCTACCCCAATTCGGGTTTTGCCAATCAATTAAAAACAGTTTCAAAATTTATTTCTTCAGGATTAAAAACGAGGGTTTATTATGTGTCGTTAAGCGGTTTTGATACCCACGTGAATCAGACTGGTCAGCAAGGCAACCTGCTTAAACAGTACAGCGAAGGCATGGCAGCCTTCCTGAAAGACCTAAAATCGAACAATAAGCTTGAAGATACTTTAGTGATTACCTTCTCTGAATTTGGCCGCAGGGTAGAGCAAAATGCCAGCAATGGAACCGATCACGGAACGGCAAATAACATGTTCGTTTTTGGTGGGAGATTGAAGAAACAGGGCATCTTCAATGCGGCGCCTAACCTAAGCGATTTAGACACCGGAGATTTAAAATACCAGCTGGATTTCAGGCAGGTTTACGGTACCATTTTAGATAAATGGCTGGATGTAAATAATGCCGATATCCTGAATAAAAAGTTTAATACGCTGGATTTTATATAAGGTTTACAAAGAAGTCAAGTTTAATGGCAAGGGTGTTATGAAACTTGACTTCTTTATGATCTACTTCTTTTTTAAAACATAAACCGGCCTGTTTGAAGATTGGTCTATCTGCTCTGTGTAGACACTAAATAATTCATAACCGTAGGACTTCATTTTATTCACCGCATCAATTGCTGAATTAAATTCAATTTTTTTATCATTATCATCTCTGATATATAGTTCGCTATAATCACCTATTTTTTGTCCGTACTCGAGCGCAATCCATTGTTTATCAGCTAAAAAGCTTCTTATCGCGCGAATTTGAATGTAATCTACATGGATATTGGCCAATTTCTTGCCGTTTACATTTTGTGCTTTGGCATGAGACAGCCAAAAGCAAGTGGTCATTGCCGCTGCCAGGGTTAATTTTTTCATATTGTGTTTCTTTTGTGTGTAATTCTAAATTACAAAGAAATCAATGAATATATGATCAGACTGTAACAAAATATCCGATATTAAGTCTTAACATTAAAAGCAACATGAACTTAATAGGCAATATTATCTGGATTATATTTGGAGGGATCTTTATTTTCCTTGAATATGTAATCGGAGGATTAATTCTTTGCCTAACCATCGTGGGAATTCCCTTTGGCATACAGTGTTTTAAATTTGCCATCGTAGGCCTTGCACCTTTTGGTGTTAAAATAACTGATACTTCCTCAAATACCGGCTGCCTGTCAACCATTATGAATTTAATCTGGGTTTTCTGTGGAGGGTTCTGGATTGCCTTAACACATTTATTTTTCGGAATATTGCTTTGCATTACGATCATAGGCATTCCGTTCGGCCGCCAGCATTTTAAACTGATGAATCTGGCCTTTACGCCTTTCGGAAAATCGATTTCCTGATTTGAATAAATCTATATAGCTCCTTCATTCCCATGACTTATTCGTCGTTGCAAGAAGGCTTTTCAGCCGACGAAGCCTGTCGGCAACAGGCTGGCAATCTCAATCGCCAGTTAATGTATCAGATTGCTTCGGCTCATCCAATCCCTGGCTTACAATCACGACATTTCGTCGTATATCTCCTGTATTTTTGAAAAGCAGGGTTCTGTGTTTATCGGATCCGAAAGTCCTGCCATCCGCTTTACCTCGCTGCGCTCGGTGCCCGCTCCTGTCAGGTTTATTGAATTTTGGCCTGTCCCCATTTGCAAAAAAATTTGTACCTAGCCCCGATTGAATGGATGCCCACGATATTTCATCGGGGCAGGAAGGAAAGCGGGACTACCGCAACCGAAGAGCACAACAATTG
Organism: uncultured Pedobacter sp.; assembly: GCF_913776295.1. Taxonomy (GTDB): domain Bacteria; phylum Bacteroidota; class Bacteroidia; order Sphingobacteriales; family Sphingobacteriaceae; genus Pedobacter. Next base: position 9,973 of record NZ_CAJYOJ010000032.1, on the reverse strand, counting down.
CGCTCCAAAAACTACTGAATAAGCCCTATGGATTTAGAATGTTCAATCGCTTCCGCACTATCTTTAAATAAACAGGCTTCTACCCCTTTAGCTTTTACTTTTCTAAGTAATTCTTTTGCTTCTGACTCCTTTTCAGGACGGATATTACGGATGTAAACAGCTTCAATATTCTGTGGGTATTTTTCAACTATCGCACTGTAAATTTCGGGATCCTGCTGTGAATTATCTCCAAAAAATACAAATTTTTGATTGGGAAAGGTATCTAGAATACGCATCACCCGCAGTAATTTGCCTTCATGTCCGGTCTTACCTGTTTTAATCAGATCTTTCCATCTTTTAATTGTGTTTAGGAGAAAAGCACCTTCAGGCAGTTTATTAAACCTAAAAGTTTCAACAAGGTAATCATAAAGGTTCCATTCACTACTGCTTACATAAAAAAAAGGGTTGGGTTGAGTTGCATCCGTATGCGAAAATGCCAACTGCTGATAGTGGCTCGGAGTATCTGAAAAGGTTTTACGCGTATGCGGATTTTTAATAAACAACTCCCTCAACCTTCTGCCAATAGTTGCCGAATGAGAAACCATCACCGTATCATCCACATCAGAAATAAAGGCATATTGGGTAATGTGTGGTACAAATACCCTGCCCTCTCCAATATTCAAAACAGACCCGTGCTGATCAACAGCTTCCACTTTCACTTCATGCCAGCCTGCCGGAACATCGTGTTCGGCCTTCCATTCAAACTTAAAGAAACCATCTCTTTCGGTCTTATTATAAATGGTCTGATCAAAGAATTTTAAACGTACCTCAACAAAAGCGTAAGGTTTTAGGATAAAGAGCTTTAATAGATGGATAATATTAACAAACAAATTGTTACTGTAAACCTGCCTTGTTTTGGCCTTGCGTTTAAAAACATGACCATAAACAACCAGATTGTGTGCATGCCCATAACCGTGATATACTTTGACACTAACAGATTTATTCATCTAGTTAAAACAGAGTTTATTTAAAGTTGTTTGTTGATTAAACCATCAGGTAATACATGAAATTATTATTCGTCATCAATCCGGGCTCAGGCAGCAACGATACTAACCTAAAGGAAGTAATTTCTACCCATTTCAATTCAAAAACTACTGAAATTGATCTTTATGAATTACCGGAAGACTGCTCTTTGGAAAAAATTAAGGAGAAAATCAAAAGTGCAAAAGCAGATCGTGTGGTAGCGGTTGGTGGCGATGGAACGTTGAAACTGGTTGCAGAATGTTTATTACATACTGAAACGCCCATCGGCATAGTTCCTGCCGGTTCCGCTAATGGGATGGCAAAAGAATTGGGCATACCCACTGATATTGAACAAGCTTTAGACATTCTGGATGAAGGCCATCTGCAAAAAATTCATGTAGTTAAACTTAACGACGAGATTAGCATTCATTTATCTGATTTAGGCTTTAATGCCTATCTGGTAAAGAAATTTGATACCCTGCCCCAGCGAGGGATGTGGGGTTATGCAAAAGCTACCTGGCATGCCTTGTGGAACCACAAGCGAATGGATGTAGAATTGAAGCTTAAAGATAAAACCGTTACTTCTAAAGCATCAATGGTAGCCATTGCCAATGCTACGATGTATGGAACCGGATTAAAGATTAATCCTGACGGAAAATTAAATGATGATCTTTTTGAAGTGGTTTTGGTAAAGGATTACTCCTATCTGGAAATTATAAAGATATGGATCACCAAATTACCCTTCAACCCGAAAAAGATAGAGGTATTTCAAACCGCTGAAGTCAAGATTTCTTCCAAACACAAAGCGCACTTCCAGGTAGATGGAGAATACATTGGAAAGGTAAATACGGTTGAGGCAAAAATCCTTCCAGCTGCCATAACAGTGGTTTTACCTGAGGTATTAGAAAACTGAGCGATGAATTTTAATGGTAAAATACAACCTGAAAAATTCAGCAATAAAACAGATCCGGAATAAGATATCAAACCACTGTTGGCTCAAGTCTAACATTTCAGGTAAAAAAGTGATAAAACCGATGGAAAATACCCATACCACCAACCTAAATGGAAATTGGATATAATAGGCGATAAAACCAAACTTCTTAAATAAGCTTAACCCGATTGCAGAAACAAATAATGAAACAAATAAGGGTAAAAGTAAAACTACTTTAGCCTGTGAAAGGATCTGGTCGGGAATTTCATTTAAATGTGTTAAAATCTGCCAAAACTGTTTGGTTAACAAAACGATACTAATAAGATCCAGTAAGGCAAAAAATCGACTTGTAATCTTCATTTATTTACAATACCTGGCTAAATAATCATCTGCTTTATTGCTTCCCATATACTTAACAAAAAGAAAGTCTTCGCAAGCGCCTTGCTTATCGCCTTGTTTTATTTTTTTCAAACCCATTTGAATGCGATCATCGAGGTAATCATCATCTATACCCAGCTGATTTTTGATTGCTATAATCTGAACTTCCTGTCCGGGTTTGGCCTGATCAATGTTTTTATAGAAATTAATCACCGAATTAGTGAGTGCTTCTTCAGCCTGATAGTTGCGAATGGCTTCCTGCATGGCTTCACTCGATTTTCCTTCACAATTATAACCTGAAAGCTTGAAATTAACCGGAGCAACGATTGAAACAGTGGTATCATAACCTGCAGGAACCTGCCATTTACCGCTGCTCATTCTGATTAAACGCAGTGCTTCTTCGTCCAGGTCAGACAATATACCTTTACTCACTTTCGAGAAATAAACCTTCCCTTGTGCATTAAGCTTAAAACTGATGTTTACCGTACCCTGGATACAATTGTCTTTAGAAAACTGTGGATAGATGGTATTTTGCGTTAAGAAGTTAGTAAAACCATTTTTACCAGATTTAAACTGAACCTGCGCCATGGCCAGCGAGCAGCAGAAAATTAAACAGATAGTGAACAGTTTTTTCATTGTACTAATTTACTAAAAAAAGCCGAAGTAATTACCACAGAGAGGCACGGAGTTTTTTCACAGAGAAGATGAGAGATTAATTCAATCATTCACACGCAGGTGGAAACTACAACTTAATCAAAGTCAATCTTAAAGCGCACGCTAATAGCTGCAAGATTTGTTTCATCAGCTAGAAAAGTTTTTGCACAATGATGATCGCAACAAACCACTTTTTGATCTCTGTGGCTTCCCTCGGTTTTCTCTGTGGTTAAATTTAAAATTACGTTCAGCCACAGAAGCAAGAAAGACACGGAAAAAACTTAACACCCGTTGCGCATTCCTTCTTTTCTTTGCGGTTAAGAAAAAGTAGACTTCAAAATCAAATCCGGATCAGGGCAATTGGCTAGATATTTTTCCCGCTCGCTAAACTTACATACGCCGGGGTAATCGCCTTTTAATCCCTGCATATCTTCTATTAGCTGAAAGTGAAGATGTGGTGGCCAGCAACCGTTTTCATCTTTATTACCCAGTTCTGCAAATTTTGCACCCGCTTTTATTGGCATTCCTTCGCTTAGATTACTTAAAGAAGCTAAATTCAGGTGACCGTAAAGGGCATGGAATTTATACCCGGCAATATCATAGGCCAGAATAATCGTTGCGCCGTAATCGCCAAAGTTGTTGTTATTGGCGAAGCTATGAACGGTTGCATCGTAAAAATTGTAAATTGATGTACCGGTTGCTCCCCATATATCGACGCCTAAATGCAGCCTGCGCGGTTCTTCACCAGTGTCAAAATGTGTACTGCGCGAATATATGGTGCGGTATTCATTATAGCCTCCAATGCCGTAAAGAGCATGGTTTGAGCTAAGCTTTTCATCAATCCAAGTCGAAAATCGATCAATATTATCTAAAATTTCATTGGTAAGCTCAGTGTTTGTAGCGGTAAAATCAAGGCCTACAAGCCGGTCATATTTTGGATTAAAATCCACAACATGATGGATTAAGCTATAGTTCTTTTCAATTACCTGCTCAAGAATATGCATTAAGTGAAGGTTTATTTAAAAATATAAACATAATTATAAATATAGTGCGATAATGCACCGCCAATTACAAATAAATGCCAGAGTTCATGACTATGCATCCACCTGGACAATTGTTTGTCTTTTGCATAATAATAAGTGCCGCCGATATAAAAAATGCCTCCTAACAATAGCCAGAATATGGCGCCGACGGGTAAGGTGCCTAACATTTTTTGGAGCAATGGCACAATTAAGCAGCCCATTAAAATATAGATGGATAACGACATGGCTGTACTCTTTAAGCGATTGAAGATTTTGAGCAGACAGCCTGTAATGGCTATTATCCATACAACGGCAAAGAGACTCCAGCGTAGCCAACCATCGAAAACCATTAAAGCAGTAGGACTATAAGAGCCGGCAATCATGAGGTAAATGCAGCAATGGTCAAACTTTTGCCAAAAACGTATGCCATATTCAGTTGCCGGATAACCATGATACATGGCACTTACGGAAAAAAGAATAAAAGTAGCTACGCTATAAATCCATGCAGCGGTATATTCAATTGGTGTATTGCACTTTTGGAGCAAAAAGTATCCGGCCGGGATTGCTACCAAAGCCGGTATAAAGTGTGTGAAGAAATTAACGGGTTCCCTTAGCTTCCTCACAAAAATTATTCGCTGTCCTCGTCTTTTTGCCTTGGCTCTTTGGCAATCTTATCAAAAAGATGATCCATACGTTCTACATACTCATTGGTATCATCTACAAAGAAAGTAAGTTCTGGAACTACCCTCACCTGGTGGCGGATTCTGCTGCCCAGTTTATATCTGATCTCTCCGGCATGCGAATTCACCGTATTGATTGAAAGTGTAGTATTATTGGTATTTAAAAAGCTGAGATAAACTTTAGCCACTGCCAAATCAGGCGAAACCCTTACGCGGGTAATGGTTACCAATGTATTAGGCAAAAATGCAGCACCTTCACGCTGAAAAACCTGTGCCAACTCCTCTTGTAATACTCCTGCAAATTTCTGCTGACGTTTACTTTCCATAATGTATCTATCTATCGTAATTGCAATCGACCTCGTAGGTTTTAAAAACCTGCGAGGTTACTTTTCGCATCGCAATAACGGAATTAATCTAATAAAGCAAATTGCTATCATACGGATACCTTGCTACATGCGCAGCCCTGATTTTATCGTACAATAACGTTTTAAATTCTTCTATATTCTCTTTCTGAGTGGCTGAAATAAACAAGACTGGTACTTTGCCATGACTCATCCAGCTATTTTTAAATTCTTCCAATGTTAATTTACCGTCCTCATCATCTCCCTCTGCCTCCGGCGAAACATAGGCATCAATTTTATTGAAAACCAAAATCATGTCTTTATCAATTGCACCGATATCTTTCAGGGTTTCGTTAACGGTATTGATCTGGTCTTCAAAGTTTGGATGTGAAACATCTACTACGTGAATCAGCAAATCGGCCTCCCTAACTTCATCCAGAGTAGATTTAAAGCACTCAACCAAATGGTGAGGCAGTTTGCGGATAAACCCAACGGTGTCAGAAAGCAGAAATGGCAAATTCTCGATTACTACTTTACGGACAGTGGTATCTAAAGTAGCAAAAAGTTTATTTTCTGCGAATACTTCCGATTTCGACAACATGTTCATGATGGTTGATTTACCTACGTTGGTATAACCCACCAATGCTACACGAATCAGCTGACCACGGTTTTTACGCTGTGTTTCGTTCTGTCTGTCGATATTTCTTAAACGCTCTTTTAACAAAGAGATTTTATTTAAAATAATCCGTCTATCACTTTCAATCTGCGTTTCACCCGGTCCGCGCATCCCGATACCACCTTTCTGGCGTTCGAGGTGAGTCCACATACCGGTTAGCCGTGGCAGAACATATTGCAATTGCGCCAGTTCTACCTGTGTTTTAGCCTGTGCAGTTTGTGCCCTGTTCGCAAAAATATCCAGAATCAAATTACTCCGGTCTAATACCTTAACCCCTAGTTCACGGTCTATGTTGCGCAGTTGCGATGGTGATAATTCATCATCAAATACTACGGTATCAATTTCTTCCGATTTTACATAAGCTTTAATTTCTTCCAGCTTACCGGTACCCACAAAGGTTGCACGTTCTGGCTTGAGCATTTTTTGCGTAAAAACCTTCTCCACCTTCCCTCCTGCTGTATCTACCAAAAAGGCCAGCTCGTCTAAATATTCTTTTGTTTGGGCTTCTTTTTCGCCGGGCGTAACCACGCCGACCAAAATTGCCCTTTCCTGCACTACGGCAGTATCATAAAATTTTTGTTTTCCCATGTAATTAATACAAAGATACGAAATTTGCGAACGTGTATTTTGTTTGTTTAAACCTCACAGATTTTAAAACCCCCCGAGGTTTATAAAGGCTAAATCTGTGCTACAAATTCCTTGATAGAAGCTCCGGGATTATCGGTTTTCATAAAATTCTCACCGATCAAAAATCCGTTAAATCCTGCAGCTTTCAAGTTTTTAATAGTCTGCGGATCACTAATGGCACTTTCCGAAATCTTTAAAAATTCATCCGGAATTTTATTCACCAAATCGAATGAAGTCTGGATGTCGACCGTAAAATCGGCCAGGTTCCGGTTGTTTACCCCAATCGCATCTAAATGCGGTGAAATACTTCTTTCCAGCTCTTCCAGGTTATGCACCTCTAAAAGCACATTTAAACCAAGATTATGCGCAAACTTTCCGAAATCATTGATCTGTTTCGGGGTTAATATTGAGGCAATTAGCAGGATAATATCAGCACCCCAGGCTTTTGCTTCCAAAATCTGGTATTCATCGATCATAAAATCCTTTCTTAGAACCGGAATATCGTTTGCTGCCCGGGCAGCCAGAATATCATCGGTTTTACCCCCAAAAAAGTCTATATCTGTTAATACCGAAAGTGCAGATGCTCCCGCAGCATTGTAGGCCTGCGTCACGTCAGCAACATCGGCAATGCCGTTGATTAGACCTTTCGATGGCGACCGGCGTTTAAATTCTGCAATAATCCCTGTGCGATCATGAGCCAATAAAAACTCTTTAAAAGAATAAGGTGTACGCTTAAAGTGTAGCGAATTTTCTAAATCAGTTACGGAAACCAAAGCTTTCGCATCAGCAATTTCTTCTTTCTTACGTAGTACGATTTTATCTAAAATGTTCATTTTACTAATTCGTCATGCTGATCCGATAGTTATCGGATTTGTTTAGCATCTAAAAGTTAACTAATCCCAGTAAGATCCTGAATCGGGTTCAGGATGACGACCGGATGAATAAAGGGCTAAGGAGTCGACGTTAACCAGTTCTCCATCATCTGTTTGCCATGCTCAGTAAGCACGCTCTCAGGATGAAATTGCACACCGCGCACATCTAATGTTTCATGTCTTAACGCCATAATTTCATTCTTATGATCTCTGGCGGTAATTTTTAAACAGGTAGGAAAATTATCTTTACTCACTACCCAGCTATGATAACGGCCAACATTAATGGTTTGCGGGCATTCCCAAAATAAAGGTTCATCGCCATCTACAACCGTAACGGGTGTAGCAATTCCATGCATGGGCCTACCCAGGTTGTATAGTGTACCACCAAAGGCTTCTGCAATGGCCTGCTGACCTAAACATACCCCAAAAATGCTCTTTGTTGGTGCATAAGTTTTAATTACATCCAGTAATAAACCTGCTTCCTCCGGAATACCAGGACCTGGTGAAAGCAAGATTTTATCGTATTTCTCTACATCAGCCAAATCGAATTTATCATTTCTCCAAACTTCGGCTTCATAACCAACTTCATTAATTAAGTGAACCAGGTTATACGTAAAACTGTCGTAATTATCGATTACCAGAACTTTATTGTTTGTTTCCATTTTCAATATTCCAATTTTTTATTTCCTCACTGATAAAATGGTTTACCAGATCTCTGTATACTTTTTCAATAATGTCGGGGTTTAAACCGGCAACTTCCGCCCAAACCCGCCTTTGTAAAAGCATATTTTTAAACCTTTCGGGTGCTTTAACCGCCTCTTCATTTACCTTAAACCTGGAGGCTACCTTTACATATTTGAATCTTTCCCCAATTAATTGAACAACTTGCTGGTCGATAGTATCAATAGCTAAGCGGATCTCATCAATATTTTTGCAGCTTTCCGGTGAACCTATCATTTTACCATGATTAAATGTTTTCTGCCATTTGCACCGCTTTACGCAATGCGGCAATTTTATTATTTACTTCCTGCATTTCGGTTTCAGGTACCGAATCAGCTACAATACCCGCTCCTGCACGGTAATGCAATTCATTATTCTTGCTCATAAAAGTCCTGATCATGATGGCATGATTAAAATCTTCATTGAAACCCATAAAGCCGATGGCACCCGCATAAAAATTTCTGCCCAGTTTTTCATTTTCATCAATCAGCTGCATGGCTTTATATTTTGGTGCACCACTCAAAGTTCCGGCCGGATAGGTATCGGCAACCACCTTAAAGGCACTTACATTTTCCTGCAAATGGCCACTCACTTTACTCACCAGGTGGATGAGGTGCGAATAATACTGTACTTCTTTAAAAGACTTTACTTCAACGCGGTTACAATGCCTGCTTAAGTCATTTCTGGCCAGATCAACCAGCATAACATGTTCGGCACTTTCTTTAGGGTCTTGTTCTAACTTTCTCGCCTGTTCTGCATCTTCAATGTCGTTTCCACTTCGCTTAAATGTCCCGGCAATTGGAAAAATATTGGCTGAATTATTTTTGATCGTAATCTGCGCCTCTGGCGACGAACCGAACAGTTTAAAATTCCCGTAGTCAAAATAAAACAGATAAGGCGATGGGTTTATCGAACGCAGACAACGGTATACATTAAATTCATCTCCGGTAAATGCTTGTTTAAATGCTCTTGAAGGTACAATCTGAAAAACATCACCACGATAAATATGCTTTTGCAGTTTCTCTACCAGATCCATAAAACCCTGATCGGTCAGGTTTGAACTTTCCTTGCCACGAAGCTGGAACTTATATTCAGGATAATTTTTATTCTGGATCAGGTATTCCATTTTTTCCAATCCACCCTCTTCTTCTCCTTCGAAAGTATTTTTGAATAGTGTTATCTCGTTTTTAAAGTGATCGATGGCAATGATGTAGCGATACAAATGATACTGCATCTCCGGGATTTCTTCACCTTCGGGCGTTTCGGAGGTAAACCTGATATCTTCAAAATGCTGCACGGCATTCCAGGTGAAATAGCCAAAAAGGCCACTTGATATAAATTTAATTTCAGGTAGTTCAGTTTCCTTGAACTTATCCTTAAAACCGGCAATTTCATCAATCAGGTTTTTGCTCTCGGTTATTTCGACCGTCCCATCGGGAAAATATGTCTCCAGTCTGGAACCTTTTAAAATAATTCCTGCAACGGGATCGGCGCAAACAAAACTCATGGAGTTTTCACGACTGTGGTAATCGGAACTTTCCAGCAGAATGCTGTTTGGATAAACATCGCGCAAGCGCAGGTAAATGCTTACCGGCGTGGTGGTATCGGCAAGTAGTTTTTTGTAAGTTGTATTTATTTTATACATGATTTTATTATGTTGCTATTGCTTCGTGCATCGCAATAACTTTTAAATTATCTTAACAATAAAAAGCCCGGCGTGTGGTTCTACGCCGGGCTTTAATGGTTCTTTAATAAGGTTTAGGTTGATAAACTATATTTCTTTCATACGCAGCCAGCGCAATCCGTTTTCGAATTACTTTGCCAAAGCCAGATATGTATATTGTTGATCATGAGCCACAAAAATATAAAGAATTTTGAAAAAGCAAAATATTTATGAAAATAAGTTTAGCCCAGACTCAGAAGTCATAAGTCTTAATCCACTTGTCATCCTGAGGGATAATTTATTTTATAAAAATCAATATAGATGACGTAACTAATTACTTATGCCATACAGCCCAGTCTTGCCTCGGCTTACCGCCGCCGAATGGCTCTTACTTTTTGGCATCAAAA
>NZ_CAJYOJ010000031.1 GCF_913776295.1 uncultured Pedobacter sp. | reverse complement strand
CCTTTTAATCCCAATTTCATGTAAGGTCGATCAAAAGTTAGCCAACAAAATAAGTTCGGTGAGGTATTCTATAGCCATAGAAAAAAAAGCTGACTAGATTAGCATTGTACCTTTTTAGTCAGCCCCTGAATAACTCGTCGTATCTACGACTTTAAAACATATCGCATTTTGAGCAATCCTTTACGATAAAATCGCAAGGCTATTGCTGCACTCGTTAGAAACGAGCGCAAACATTTCCTGACCGCTCACGCTCGTTTCTAACGAGCGTGTAAATAGCTCGTCGTATTCACGACTTTAGATGTAGTTTATTATTAAAGTGATTTTTACGATAAAATCGTAAGGCTATCGCTGCACTCGTTAGAAACGCGCGCAAACATTTCCTGGTCGCTCAGGCTCGTTTTTAACGAGCGTGTAAATAGCCCGTCGTATCTACGACTTTAGATATAGTTTATTATTAAAGTGATTTTTACGATAAAATCGTAAAGCTATCATTGCACTTGTTTGAAACGGGCACAGGTAAAAACTAGTTTGTATTAATCAAAATCCAATAATTCCACGTCAATCGGACCGCTCAAATCACAATAATTAGATGCTGAGCTATACGTATAATGTTCCGGTTCAGATACTATTCCCGCCCTAACTGGATTTTGATGAATATAATTTAGCTTTTGGTATGTAAATTCGGGACTTATCAGTTCAACCGCATGGTAACCGTCTTGCCAAACCTTATAATGCTCAATTCTTGTCAGATATCTTCCCGCGAATTCAAATTTATTCAGTAGCCACTTTTTTCTGCTTTCATTTCCTGAATAAATCTCTTCGATGATTGCCCTATTTGTAAACTTTTTAAAATCTCTTACAATTTCAAAAAGCTTTATACTACCGCTGGCTGACGCAATAAGGTGTATATGATTCGTCATTAAGCAATAAGCGTAAAGTGTTAATCCCTTTTTTGCTTGACAGTATTTTAGTGAGTTGATTATAATCTCTTTGTAGGATAAACGCGTGAATATATCCACCCAATCCACTATAGTAAAGGTTAGAAAGTAAATTCCACCCGCATCACGGACTTGATATTGGTCTGACATACATAAAGATATTTATTTATTCAGAAAAATCACAAGACCGTTTATGCTTGCTCATGCTCGTTGTTAACGGGCGTGTAAATAACTCGTCGTATCTACGACTTTAAAACATATCACATTTTGAGCAATCTTTTACGATAAAATCGTAAGGCTATCGCTGCACTCGTTAGAAACGAGCGCAAACATTTCCTGATCGCTCACGTCAGTTTGTAACGAGCGCTACCGCAGATAAAAAAAGCAGCTACAAATAAATGCAGCTGCTTGTTAAGCTATTTTCAGATTCGTTTATTGTTGCGGACCCTGTTGTGGGAAGAACATAGATAAACGACCTTCAAGATTGTTGAAAATCTTCTGCAGTTTATCGCTCAATTTATCCTGACCAGCGGCTTTGCTCGTTTTAATCATCCGGTCCAGATAGTATAAGCCGGTTTGGATGTTTTGCGATCCGGTTAAACCCTTTGATTGTGAAATATCAGCCAGGTAATTCAATTCCTTATTGATGTAATCGCCTGATTTATTTAAAATATCATTTGCTCTTGACGTTTCACCTAGTTTATATAGGTTTTCAGCCATATAGAATTTTACAACAACTGTACGGATGCCGAAGAATTTATCAGGCATTACTGCATAATATTTATCCACCACTTTTTTGGCCTCATCTATTTTACCCTCCTTAATCAGGCTGTTGGTTAAACTGCTGAAGATATTGGTGAAAATGAATGTATCATCTGACGATTGCGGATCTAAGTATTTAGCGGTTTTCATATTACCCCACTTAAACTTATTCATTACATTGTTATACAAAACAGGTGTATTCAGTTGCTCCGGTCTCTCTTCAGATGCAGTGGTATCAGCTTTAAGCGGTAGTAAACGCAAGGCTAAACCTTCACTATATAAATACTTATCTAAACCGTTGTACTGCTCGGAAGGGACAGTAGATGCAAAATAAATAGGGCGTTTCCAATTGTTATGAGCCAGGATATCGAACATGGCCAAAGTTCCTTTAGTGACATAACCTTTATTAAATTTCCAATCCATGGTAGTGGTAATTTTTGAAGCATCAGCTGCAGGCACTGTTCCGGTACTAATTACCTGCTGAGGATCTACTGTAATTTTGAGGTTTTTAGTAGGCAGGAAATTAGATTTTGTTCCATCTTGCATCGGTACTTTATCGCTCTCGTCGTTTGATAACAATAAATCAACTACATTTTTAAGCTCAACACTACCTGCAATTTTATAATCATCGTATGGCATTACATCCCTTTCACCCTGTACATATTGCTCGGGTTTCATGGTAATTGGCAATGGAGCAGATTCGTTTTGTTTTTGTCTTAAACCATTGATGTACCAATCGGTATCGAATAAACTTAAATTTACAATACGTACATCAGGGCGAACATTTTCTACCTCCTGGATATACCAAAGCGGGTAGGTATCATTATCGCCATAAGTAAATAAGATGGCATTTGGTGCACAGGATTGCAAGTAATCATAAGCAATATCATGCGGCACCAGTTTGGTAGAACGGTCGTGGTCATCCCATCCCTGCTCGGCCATGATAACCGGTGCGGCCAGTAAACCAATTACTGTGGCGCCAATAGCTCCGGCAGTTGGGGTTAGTTTTTTAAACAGCCATTCTTTAATTCCCAGCGCGCCCAATCCAATCCATATCGCAAAGGCATAGAAAGAGCCTACATAAGCATAATCCCTTTCACGAGGTTCTAACGGCTTCTGATTTAGATATAATACAATGGCAATACCGGTAAAAAAGAACAACAAAGCCACTACGCCAGCATCTTTTTGGTTGCGTTTGAAGTGCCAAAGTGCGCCAATAATCCCCATAATCAATGGTAAAAAGAAGAACCGGTTGTAAGCTTTATTATCAACAGTTGATGGTGGTAAATGACTTTGATCACCACGTAACCAGCTATCAAATGGTTTAATACCACTAATCCATTCACCTTCAAATCCGCTGCCCTGGCCTTGCTCATCATTCTGGCGACCAACGAAATTCCAGAAGAAATAACGCATATACATATAGCCGATCTGGTAGCTGGCCAAAAAGCCAACATTGTCAACTACATTCGGATGCTTACTATCATCTAAATGCATCCATTCCTTGTAAAAATCAGCATGTCTGGCATCGTCGCTATACATGCGTGGCAGTAAAGTATTGTTGTTGTATTCGTAATCGGTTTTTTTGCCCGCTACTTCATATTTGTCCTTACCTTTTCTCCAGATGGTTTTACCTTCTGTTACACCTGTTCTTTCGGAGTTGTAATTTGGTCCGTAGGCCAGTGGTCTATCACCATATTGCTCACGGTTTAAGTAACTTAAGAAAGAGAAAGCATCCTTAGGTGCGCTGTTATTTAAGTTTGGATCTGCCTTTGCCCTGATGATGATCATGGAGAAAGAGGCATAACCGAAAATAATCAAAACAGTAGAAATTAAACCTAAGTTTAACAGTTTCTTCTGATGTTTGATGGAATAACGGATTCCCCAAACCAGGGCACCGATTAATAAAATAGCGAAGAATAAAACACCGGTTCCAAAACCAAGGCCTAATGTATTTACAAAAAACAGATCGAAATAAGCACCGAACGAAACCAGGTACTGGATAATTCCATATTGGATTATCGCCAAGATCAAGATACCCACCAGAAGTGTTTTGAAAATTCCAGTAGTGGTTGCTTTATCGGTTCTTTTAAAATAATAAACAAAGGCAAGTGCTGGTATGGTTAAGAGGTTTAGTAAGTGGATACCAATTGATAAACCCATGATGTAGGCAATAAACAGTAACCAACGGTCGGCCCTCGGTTCATCAGCGTGTGCCTCCCACTTCAATATAGCCCAGAATACAATAGCAGTAAACAATGATGATTGCGCATATACCTCAGATTCTACCGCAGAAAACCAAAAGCTATCAGAGAAAGTATAAGCCAAAGCACCAACAGCGCCTGCGCCCATAATACTGATTAATTTGCCTGTAGTTAATTCCTCACCGGCTATTAATATTGTTTTTTTAGCCAATGCAGTGATTGTCCAAAATAAGAATAAGATGGTTGCTCCGCTGGAAACGGCCGAACCCACGTTCATCCAATAGGCGATTTTGGTTAGATCCCCAGCTGCAAAAATGGAGAAGAAACGTTGGATCATTAAGAATAAAGGCGCACCAGGCTGGTGAACAACCTGCATTCTGAATGCAGATGCGATAAATTCACCGCAGTCCCAGAAACTAGCTGAAGGCTCTAAGGTTAAAATGTAAGTTAGTGTAGCAATTAAAAAGCAGATCCAGCCTACTATATTATTAACTTTTGAATAATTCATTGGTTTGTTTAATGATATTAAAAATTGTTTTCACATAAAAATGCTGCCGAAATTAACTATTCTCGTCGATAAAACGGTTAAATTTTTGCATCGATTTAACAATTTTTAACGGCTTAATACCTTTCTCATAAAGGATTTTAAGTTGTTTGAAAGCAAAAACCCATAGGCAGAACGTTAAAATCCGCCTATTGGTTAAATTTAGGGTGTTTTTTGCCTATCCGGCCGCGAAAGGGGTAAACCTTGTAATCAGATCGTTATATTGCTTTTCGAGGCTTTTACTCAGGCTTACCTGTTTAAATGCATCCGTTATCTTTACCATCTGGCCCAAATAACCCAGGTATAAACGTACATCCTGTTCTGATGATAGCTGGTTTTTGCTTTCCGAAACATCGGCCAGGTGGGTGAGTTCCTTACCTATATAATCGGCGGTTTTTCTGATCATGGCATTTGCACGGTTTAAATCATTTAACCGATAAAGATTTTCGGTAAAATAATAGGTGCTCATTACCTGGCGCATACCATAAAATTTAGCCGGAATTACCTCGAAATATTTATCAGCAACTTTTTTGCTTTCGGTAATTTTACCTTCATTAATCAGGCCGGTTAATAGACCGTTAAACATATTCGAGAACATGTTTACCTCATCTGCAGATTGCCTGTCTAAATGGTTTGCATATTTAATATTACCGTATTCATACACATTCATCAGGTTGTTATACATCGGTTTTAGGTTTATCCGATCAAAATCCTGGGTGATAGTCGTATCAGGTTTTAACGGTAGCAGTCGTTTGTTTAAACCTTCAGAATAAAGATATTTGTTAAGCCCTAGGTATTGCTCGTTTGGCATTGCGCCACTAAAATAAATGGGCCGTTTCCAGTTATTGTGTGCCAGAATATCAAAAAAAGCTAACGTACCTTTGGTTACAAAATTCGAGTTATAAGTCCATTCCATACTGCTTGCTATTTTTCCGGCATCTTCTTTCGGAACGGTTCCGGTATCCAGTACCTCTTGTGGACTCACTGCCAGTTTAAGGTTTTTCGTAGGTAGCACGTTGTATTTAGAGCCATCGGTCATGGTCACCTTATCTTCGTCATGATCGGACAGCAACACATCCAAAATTTCTTGTAATTCGATGTGTTGTGCAATCTTATAATCCTGGTAATACATGATGTCCCTGGTACCTTCCACATATTGCGCATGTTTCATGGTGATGGGTAAAGGAGCAGATTCATTTTGCTTTTTTCGCATCCCATCAATATACCAGTCGGCAGTAAATAAACTTAAATTCACCACCCGCACGTCCGGACGGATATTTTCTACTTCCTGTGCATACCAAACCGGATAGGTATCATTATCGCCGTAAGTAAACAAGATGGCATTGGGTGCGCAGGATTTGAGGTAATTGACAGACACGTCTCTTGCCATGTGACTATCAGAACGATCGTGGTCGTCCCAGCCCTGGTTGGCCATAATGATCGGGGCACCAAATAAGGTGATAACTATAGCAGCGATACTTGCGCGCAACGGTGTCAATTTTTGTGAAAACCAATCCTTTAATCCCAGCACCCCTAAACCGATCCAGATGGCAAAAGCATAAAACGAGCCTACATAAGCATAGTCCCTTTCGCGGGGTTCAACAGGAACAGAGTTGAGGTACACCACTATGGCCGCCCCGGTAAATACAAAAAGTAAACCAATAATACCTGCATCTTTCTGGTTGCGCTTAAAATGCCAAAAGGCGCCAATTAAGCCGATTATTAGGGGTAGAAAGAAAAATCTATTGTATGCTTTGTTCTCTACGATGGATGGTGGAAGGTTTTTTTGATCGCCCAGCCTAATGGCATCCAAAGGTTTTATGCCGCTAAGCCAATTACCGTCTTTCCCGCCAAGTTGTCCATCTTCATTATCCTGTCTGCCTGCAAAATTCCACATGAAATAGCGCATGTACATTTGTCCGGTCTGGAAAGAAAACATATATTTCAAATTATCCAAAAAGGTAGGTTTATGTTCGTCATCAAAACCCATGTAGCTTTTGTAAAAATTAATATGTTCAGGTTTATCACTGTACATGCGGGGCAGTAAAGTTTTATCGGCAAAAATATAGGCTGATTTGGTTCCTGCAGGTTCGTATTTTTTCTCGCCTTTACGGATAATCTTGCCCGTTTCTTTAACACCGATTTTTTCTGAGTTGTAGTTTTCACCATAAAGTAGCGGCCTGTCACCGTATTGGTCGCGACTTACATACCTCGAAAAAGAAAATACATTATCTACGTTATAGTTATTCAGGTTTGGCTTTGCTTGTGCCCTGATGATGAGCAACGCAAAAGAACTATAGCCGAAAAGCAGCAAGACGGTAAATAACATCACCAGGTTTAAAAACCTTTTGTTTTTAAGGATAGAATAGCGGATGCCATAAACCAGGCCTCCGATTAGGATTATCGCAAAAAATAATATGCCTGTTCCAAAGCCTAAGCCCAGGGTATTTACAAAAAAATAATCAAAGCTGGCGGCAAAAGATATTACATACTGGATAATTCCAAATTGTACCGCCGCCAGAACAGCAATGGAGATAAAAAATACTTTTAAGACGCCCTGCCATTTTGGCGACGGATTCTTTTTGAAATAATAAACAAATATTAAGGCAGGGATGGTTAATAGGTTTAAGATGTGGACGCCGATTGATATCCCCATCATATAGGCCACAAAAAGTAACCAACGGTCTGATTTTGGTTCATCGGCCTGCGATTCCCATTTTAAAATACCCCAGAATACAATCGCGCTGCAAAGCGACGACATGGCATAAACTTCGGCCTCCACAGCCGAAAACCAGAAACTGTCAGAAAAAGCATAAGCCAAAGCACCAACAAAACCTGCACCCATGATCCCGATGATTTTTTGATTGGTGATTTCTTCGTCTTTTTTGATTATAGTTTTTTTAGCCAGTGCGGTAATGGTCCAGAATAGAAATAGGATAGTCCCTGCACTTGCAAGTGCAGAAGATATATTAATGAAATAGGCTACTTTAGTTTTATCGCCAAAAGCAAGCGTAGAAAATAATCTTTGGATCATCGAGACTATTGGAGCACCTGGTTGGTGAACTACTTCCATCCGAAACGCAGAAGAGATGAATTCCCCACAGTCCCAGAAACTTACAGATTGATCTAAAGTTAAAATGTACGTGAGTGCGGCAATAATAAAACAGAGCCAGCCTCCAATGGTGTTGATCCTTGAGTAATTCATAGTTTAATTTTAGTCTTTTGATAATAAATGATTTAAGTGGTTCGCGGTAAAAAAAGTCGTATAAAAAAAGAAAATGTTGCATGCTATATGATGATTTTTTTATCTTTGCATCGCAAACAGGAACAGCAGGAAAGAAATTAAAAATATTTTAAAATCACTCTTGCATAATTAAAATAAGGTTCCTACATTTGCATTCCCTTTCGAGGAGAATATCCTTGATAAAGCTTGTCCGATAGTATAAGGGTAGTACAACGGTTTTTGGTACCGTTTGTCTTGGTTCGAATCCAGGTCGGACAACTAAAATTTAATAACGGATCATGTTTTAAATAGGCATGATCCGATTTTTTTTAACCGTAACTACACGAACCCATGCCATTGCAGTTTAACCCGGTAAAGCTTTTTTCCGGAACAGGTTCTAAAGGATTATCACTTAAAATTGCCGAACATTACGGCAAGCCACTTGGTAGCGTAACCATTCACAAATTCAGTGATGGAGAATTTCAGCCTTCCTTTGATGAGTCAATCCGTGGTAGTGATGTTTTTCTAATCCAGTCTACTTATCAGCCCAGCGATAATTTAATGGAACTTTTGCTGATGGTTGATGCTGCTAAAAGGGCATCAGCACATTACATTACGGCAGTTGTTCCTTATTATGGTTTAGCCCGTCAGGATAGAAAAGATAAACCACGTGTAGCAATCGGTGCCAAATTGGTGGCCAATTTACTAAAATCAGCAGGTATTCACCGTATCATGACGATGGATTTACATGCTGCACAGATACAGGGTTTCTTTGATATTCCGGTTGATCACCTGGATGGATCGGTAATCTTTGTGCCTTATATCAAAAGTTTAGGTTTAAAAAACTTAACCATTGCATCGCCGGATATGGGCGGTTCGTATAGGGCACGTACTTTTGCCAAGTTTTTCAATGCTGAAGTCATTATCTGCGATAAACGCCGTAAACGTGCCAATGAGATCGAATCGATGTCGATTATTGGAGATGTGGCCGGACAAGATGTGGTATTAATTGATGATATTTGCGATACTGCCGGAACCTTATCAAAAGCTGCTGCTTTGATTATGGAAAACGGTGCAGCAAGTGTCAGGGCGGTTTGTACACATGCTGTATTATCGGGCAAAGCAGTAGAAACGGTAGAGAACTCGGTATTAACTGAATTGATTGTTACCGATACGATCCCGTTAAAAAAGGAAAGTTCAAAAATCAGGGTACTGAGTACAGCCAGTTTATTTGCCAGGGCAATTGCCAATGTAAATGAACATGGATCGATCAGTGACTTGTTTAGGGTTTAAATTAAGGTGGAAGGTGAAAGGTTGAAGGCGTAAGGCTTTTACTTGATACTCGATACTTACTACTAATAATTAAATATAAATAAAATGAAAACAATCGCAATTAGCGGTTCTCCAAGAGAGAACGTAGGGAAACGCGATGCCAAGGAACTTCGTTACGAAGGTAAAGTTCCGGCGGTATTGTATGGTGGAAAAGAGCAACAACACTTAGCTGTGGTTATTGCTGATTTAAGAGATGTTATTTATACCCCGGAAGTAAACTTTGTGGAGATTGATGTTAACGGTGCCAAAACCAAAGCTATCGTAAAAGATACTCAGTTCCACCCACTTACCGATGTATTATTGCACATCGATTTTCTTCAGTTATTTGACGATAAAGAAATCGTTATGGAGATCCCGGTTAAATTAACAGGAACTTCTCCAGGTGTTAAAATGGGGGGTAAGTTAATCCAGAAATTACGTAAACTACGTGTTAAAGCTTTACCAGCTAACATGCCGCAAAACGTAGAAGTAAGCTTAGAGAAATTAGAAGTAGGTAGTTTATTCCGTGTTCGTGACCTTCAAGGTGACAAATATGTAATCACTAACACTCCTGAAGATACTATCGTATCTGTTGCAATGTCTAGAGCATTAAAACAAGCAGAAACTGAAGCTGCTAAAGGTAAAAAATAGTAAGCTGATCTCACAGATTAATGTGATTACACAGATTTTAAAAGCGGTGCAAAAGCAATTTTGTACCGCTTTTTTGTTTTTAATGCGTAGTCGCTACTTTAAGCTTTGGTCTTTGGTCTTTTTACTTTTACCTTAAACCTTCAGCCTTCCCGCCTTCAGCCTTTTTATTTATCTTTGCTTCCATGAAATATCTTATCGTTGGCTTAGGTAATATCGGACCGGAATATGCGCATACCCGACATAATATTGGCTTTGACATTGCCGATGAATTGGTAAAAGGCTTAGGTGGTAGTTTCGACAATATCCGTTTGGCCTATTATGCTGAGGTTGGTTTTAAAGGTAAAAAACTGCATGTAATTAAACCGACCACCTTTATGAACCTGAGCGGAAAAGCGGTAAACTACTGGATGAAGGAATTAAAAATAGCGCCTGAAAATGTGCTGGTCGTTGTTGATGATCTCGCGTTGCCGCTTGGAAAACTCCGGTTGAAACTGCAGGGTTCTAGCGCCGGTCATAATGGGCTAAAAAGCATAGAAGAAGTTTGCGGTGGACAAAATTATGCACGTCTACGCTTCGGCATCGGAAACGATTATCCGAAAGGCAGGCAAATAGATTTCGTTTTGGGTTTGTTTGATAAAAATGAACAGTTAGAACTTCCTGCATTAATTGATAAAAGTGTAGAGTTGATTAAAAGCTTCGTTACCATTGGGCCTGCCCATACCATGACAGCTTTTAATAAATAGATAGTTAATGGGTTAACTGTTCATATTGCCATCCTGAGGAATAATTTATGGTATAAAAATCAATATAAATGACGTAACTGATTTCTTATGCCATACAGCACAGTCTTGCCTCGGCTCACCGCCGCCGAAGGGCTCTTACTTTTTGGCATCAAAAAGTAACAAAAAATGCCGGCTGAAAATTTTTCTTTTAAAGCAAGTAATAGGGCTTGGGCAGTAGAATCCGAAAAATTTGTTAGGCCGGACTT
>NZ_CAJYOJ010000030.1 GCF_913776295.1 uncultured Pedobacter sp. | reverse complement strand
TCCGCCGAATCCTTTAATGCTAAGATCAAGGCGCTAAGGGCCCAGTTCAGGGGAGTAAGAAATGTTGAATTCTTTATGTTCAGGCTATCAAAAATATATGCTTAAAATCCCCCCAACTTTTTTGCTTGATCCTATTGATCCTTGATCCAGAGTTGCCGCCACAGTCTGTAAAAACAAAAAAGCCTCAACTTTTGCAAGTTAAGGCTTTTGTTGCGGAATGGACGGGACTCGAACCCGCGACCTCCTGCGTGACAGGCAGGCATTCTAACCAGCTGAACTACCACTCCTTTTGTTCTTCTTTAAAGTTCGAACCTCTTCTCTCTTTCGAGGTTGCAAATATAGAGACTATATCTTAATTCGCAAATTTTTTTTAAAAAAATATCTAAATCCTTAACCCACAGCACCTTCCTGCATCTTCTCTGCATTTTCTGCAAATTGAAGTGCATCAATAATTTCCTGGATATCGCCATCCATAATAGCTGGCAGGTTATACATGGTTAAGCCGATGCGGTGTTCGGTAACACGTCCCTGAGGGTAATTATAAGTTCTGATCTTGGCCGAACGATCTCCGGTTGATACCATCGTTTTACGCTTGGCCGCAATATCACCATTCTTTTTTTGCAATTCAATATCGTAAAGTTTACTCCGCAACATCTCCATTGCAATTATACGGTTCCCTAATTGCGAACGCTCACGCTGACACACTACAACGATACCCGAAGGCTTATGTGTTAACTGCACCTTAGTCTCTACCTTATTTACATTCTGCCCGCCAGCACCGCCCGAACGTGAGGTCTGCAGTTCGATATCGGCAGGGTTAATATAAAGATCAATTTCTTCCGCCTCTGGCAAAACCGCTACAGACGCAGCTGAAGTATGCACACGGCCCTGGGTTTCCGTATCTGGTACACGCTGCACGCGATGTACACCACTTTCGTACTTTAACTGGCCATAAACATCCTCACCGCTAACCTTTAAGATAACCTCTTTGTAACCACCCGCTGTGCCTTCAGTTACATCAACCACTTCAACACTCCAGCCTTTGGTTTCAAAATAACGGGTGTACATGCGGTATAAATCGCCGGCAAACAAAGCGGCCTCGTCTCCACCAGTACCTCCACGGATTTCAAAAACCGCGTTTTTAGAATCTTCAGGATCTTTTGGAATTAACATCAGGCGGATATTGCTTTCCATTTCTTCCTGTTGTTTCAGCAGCAGGTCAAGCTCCTCTTTGGCCATTTCGCGCATTTCAGGATCCTTTTCAGTAGCTAAAATCTCTTTATTGGCATCAATATTACTCATTACATTTTTGTAGATTTTGTATTCATCTACAATCTTGCCCAAGTCTTTATATTCTTTATTTAAAGCCGCAAAACGTTTCATATCCTGAATAACATCCGGATTGCTCAACGATTCTTCTACATCTTCCCAACGCAGCTTTATAGCTTCTAATTTATCTAACATATTTATTCTTGTTAAAATTCCTGATGCTCGGCACAGGCCCAAAATTCAGGAAATGCAAAAATAGGGAAAAAAGATGAATTAGTTTGTTTGGGGAGAAGGGTTAATTGGTGAGCTGTTCAAATAGGTTAATTGTACAGCATTGAGCAAAGGAATGAATAAAAAGGAAAGTGGTTATATTACTGAATGTTTTGGAAATGAGCAGTTCCGATCCCATGGCGGCCAGCAGTCCCGCTATCCCTTCAAGTCCTCGCTACGCTCCGGGCTTTACGTTCTATCGCCTGCCCGTTGCAGGTGGGGGTTTAGGAACGAAGGGGCGGTGCATTCTACAACGAAAAGTAGCAAGAACATTAAAAAATATATGCATAGCTTTCCTAAAAACAAAAAAACTAGGGTTTTGGCTCATAGTATTCCAGTTTTAAATCCATTCCATCAAAAACCCCGTAAGAATTATAATTCAGCCATTCGCCAATATTTACGTACCGGCTACCATTGCCTAAATCAATATCAAGCGGCAAGTGTCGATGCCCGAAAATAAAATAATCGAAATGAGCTTTCTGTAATTGTTCCTTCGCATAAATGGCCAGCCATTCTCTATCTTCTCCTAAAAAAACTTCCTTTTCCGTTTGTGCTGCCCTGCTACCCTGGCTCCATGCACTCGCAATACCAATACCGAGGTTTGGATGCAAGCGGGCAAATAACCACTGGCAAAGTTTACTTCTAAAAATCTTTCTCAAAAATTTATATTTATGATCTCCCGGGCCCAAGCCATCGCCATGGTGCAGGTAAAATTTCTTCCCGCCACGCTCAATAATCAGTTCATCGCTGATGATCTCCATGCCAATTTCCTGAGTGAAGTAATTACGCACCCACATATCATGATTACCTTTAAAGAAGTAGATTTTTATACCAGCATCTGTCATTGCCGCCAATTTGCCCTGCAAACGAACAAATCCTTTGGGAATCACTTTAGCATATTCGAACCAGAAATCGAAAATATCGCCCATTAAAAACAACTCGCTACAATTTGGCTCAATAAAGTTCAACCAATCTACAATTCGTGCTTCACGGGCACGGCTTTCAGCGTAATTGGGCGTACCGAGATGAAAATCAGATGCGAAGTAAATATTTTTTGCCATGGATAATTCAAAGGTAAAGGAAAAAGCTTAAAGACTAAAGCTTAAAGGCCAAAGACAAAAGCATAAACACTAAAGATTAACATAACGGACCAAACTCTGCATAAATCTGTGTTTCCGTGGCAAAAAATTTAATGCCTTTAATTCCTCAATGATGAAAACCCCTAAGGAAAAAGTCTAAAGACTAAAGCAGAAAGACCAAAGACCAACATAGTAAACCAAACTCCGTGTAAACCTGTGTTTCCGTGGCAAGAACCTTGATGCCCTTAATTTCTTAATGGTGAAAACCGCCAAAAAAAAGCTTAAAGACTAAAGCTTAAACGCCAAAGACAAAAGCATAAACACTAAAGATTAACATAACGGACCAAACTCTGTATAAATCTGTGTTTCCGTGGTAAAAAAATTAATGCCTTTAATTCCTCAATGATGAAAACCACTAAGAAAAAAGTCTAAAGACTAAAGCAGAAAGACCAAAGACCAACATAATAAACCAAACTCCGTGTAAACCTGTGTTTCCGTGGCAAAAACCTTAATTCCCTTGATTTCTTAATGGTGAAAACCCCGAAAAAAAAAAGCTTAAAGACTAAAGCTTAAAACGCCTCAATCTGTAAAATCCTGAAATCTGTTTAATCACGCCAAAAGAAAAAAAGACATATATTAGTAAATAAATCTATTCCAAGATGAAAAAACAAATTCTATTAAGCTTATTTGCACTAAGCCTTTTTGCCTGTAACCAGGACAAAAAACCTGCAGAAAAAATAACATTGATGAAATATCCTGAAACCAAAAAAGACAGTACAAAAGATAATTATTTCGGCACCACCATTGCCGATCCTTACAGATGGTTAGAGAATGACACCTCGGCAGAAACAAAAGCCTGGGTAACTGCAGAAAACAAAGTCACTCAAAACTATCTTGAGCAAATTCCCTACCGTGCCGACATTAAAAAGCGCTTAACAGAATTATGGAACTATCCCAAAGAAAGTGCCCCCTTTAAAGTAGGTGAATATTATTTTTTCACCAAAAATGATGGCCTTCAGAATCAGAGTATCTGGTTTGTTAAAAAAGGGCTGGACGGCAAAGAAGAAGTTTTTCTTGACCCAAATACGATCACTAAGGACGGAACAGCGGCGGTTTCACTGCTCGGTTTCTCGCACGATAAAAAATATCTGGCCTATTCGGTTGCACAGGCCGGATCAGACTGGAGCAACATCTATGTAATGGATATTGCCGGCAAAACCAAATTAAGCGATGAGCTAAAGTGGACCAAGTTCTCTGGAGCGGCCTGGAAAGGCAATGGGTTTTACTACAGTAAATTTGACGAGCCTGCCAAAGGAACCGATCTTTCTGCGGCCAATAAATTCCAAAAAGTGTATTTCCACAAATTGGGCGATCAGCAGCAAAATGATCAGTTAGTTTTTGAAGACAAAACCAATCCAAATTTATATCTGGGTGCCACCGTTACTGAAGATGAACGCTTTTTAATAATTTATGCCAGTGCAGGCACCTCCGGCAATGCAGTGTACTATCAGGATTTAAAAACGCCGGATAGTAAAATTGACTTATTGATTAAAGGTTTTGAACACAACCACAGTGTTATTGATAATGTAGGCGATAAATTGCTGGTAAATACCGATCTGGGTGCCGAAAACAAACAGGTGGTTTTGGTCGATCCAAAAAATCCAGACTCCAAAAACTGGGAGAAAATCATTCCCGAATCAAAATTGGCTTTGGAGGGTATCGGAACGGGCGGAGGATTTCTTTGGGCAACCTATCTCAAAGATGCCAGCACCAGTATTATTCAGTTTGATTTAAGCGGAAAGAAAATTGGTGAGGTAAAACTACCGGCAATCGGAACCGTGGGAGGTTTTGGGGGGTACAAAGAGGATAAAGAATTTTTTTATACGTTCTCTAATTTTACTACTCCAGGCATCATTTACCGTTACAATGTAGACAAGGCTGAATCGGTTTTGTATAAAAAATCAGAATTGAAATTCGACACAGATGATTATGAAACCAAACAGGTATTTTATCCCTCAAAAGACGGCACCAAGGTCCCTATGTTTATTGTACACAAAAAAGGCCTCAAACTGGATGGCAATAACCCGGTTTACCTTTATGCTTATGGCGGCTTCCAGGTGAGTTTAACACCAGGATTCAGTCTTTCCAGGATGTTATTTCTGGAACGCGGAGGCATCTACGTTCAACCAAGCCTACGCGGAGGAAGTGAATATGGCGAGGCCTGGCACAAAGGCGGCATGTTAGCCAAAAAACAAAACGTTTTTGACGATTTTATTGCCGCAGCCGAGTATCTTATTAAAGAAAAATATACCAACCCAGCGAAGATTGCGATTTCGGGTGGCTCAAATGGCGGTTTACTGGTTGGGGCCTGCATGACCCAACGGCCCGATCTGTTTAAAGTAGCTTTACCTGCTGTAGGTGTTTTAGATATGCTCCGCTACCACAAATTTACGGTTGGCTGGGGATGGGCAGTTGAATACGGCACCAGCGATAAAAAAGAAGACTTCGATTACCTGATCAAATATTCGCCGTTGCATAATATAAAAAGTGGCGTGGATTATCCGGCAACATTGATCACGACAGCCGATCATGATGACCGTGTGGTACCTGCCCATTCATTTAAGTTTGCAGCAACGCTACAGGAGAAATACAAAGGTGAAAACCCGATTTTAATCCGGATAGAAACTAATGCTGGTCATGGGGCAGGCAAACCCACCACGAAACTGATTGAAGAAGCAACCGATGTGTGGAGCTTTGTATTTCAGAATCTGGGGATGAGTTGGTAGTCTGTCCGCGATGATGAAAATTCATAAAGAAATTAAAAATAATGAACTGTATTTGTATCAAAATGGAGAGCTTATTTACAAAAAATGGCTAACAACAGGTGAGTCGAAAATTTTTGATGTAATAGCCTATAACAAATACACCTTAGTAAGTTTTAATGAAATAAGGTATGAAAATTCAAATTTTTTAATTTCAGTAAAGGCCGAACTTGAATTGAAGTCAACAAATAATGAAGGAAGAAAGACAGGAATTATTTCAGGCTTCAGTCCCAATCATGTTTTCGAATATAAACAAAGTCAAATATTAAAAACCTTCATTGGAGATATTACTTTTAGCGATTGGCACAAGATAGAGCCCGGGGAAAAGAGGATCGTAAAAGTTAGGTTTCTTGATTTCCCCTCACTACACTCCTATCTAAGTTTGGGCAAAGTATGGCATATCCATGAAGGACAACGGGTTATTGGCACAGCTAGAATATTATCCTTTTATGATTCAGACATAAAACAAAACAATAATCCACTAAACCTATAGACCAATTATAATTTGTTTTAAACTACTAAAACTTCCCACTTTTTTTTTCAATTTAACTCAAAACATATAAAATACTGAATATAATGGGATTGCAAAATTATCTAGAATATTTCTAAATAGCTGATTTGGTACGACTTTATTTCGTAGCTTTGCGTCAAATTTTTCTTTAATGATCACTACTGATATAGCCGTTATAGGCGCTGGTCCGGTTGGTTTATTTGCCATTTTTGAAGCCGGTTTATTAAAAATGCGTTGTCATTTAATTGATTACCTTCCTCAGGTTGGTGGTCAGCTGTCTGAAATTTACCCTAAAAAACCGATTTACGATATCCCTGGTTATCCTTCTGTACTGGCTCAGGAACTTATCGATAACTTAATGGAGCAGGCCAAACCTTTCCATCCTACCTTTACTTTGGGCGAGCGTATTGAAGGTTTAGAAAAACGCGGTGAAGCCGATTTCGTTTTAACCACCAATATGGGTACTGTTATCGAAGCTAAAGTGGTAGTTATTGCCGGTGGTTTAGGCTGTTTTGAACCGCGTAAACCTGCTGTAGAAAATCTAGAAAACTTCGAAAATGGTAAAGGTGTAAACTATATGATCCTTGATCCGGAAAAATACCGCGATCAGAAAATGGTGATTGCCGGTGGAGGTGACTCTGCTTTAGACTGGACCATTTACCTGGCGGAAGTTTGTTCTGAACTGACTCTGGTGCACAGAAGCGAAAGTTTCCGTGGTGCCCCTGATTCGGTTGCAAAAGTAATGGCGCTGGCAGAGAGCGGAAAAATCAACTTGATTTTAAACAGCAACCTACAGGCCGTACACGGAACAGATAAATTGGAAAAGGTTGAAATTGTACAGAACCGTACCATGGAAAAAACAGTTGTGGAAGCCGATCATTTAATTCCTTTGTTTGGTTTAAGCCCTAAATTAGGCCCGATTGAGGACTGGAATTTAAACATCAGCAAAAGTGCAATTGAAGTAAATGTTGATGATTACTCGACCAATATCCCGGGTATTTATGCCATTGGCGATATTAATACTTATACCAACAAGCTGAAATTGATTCTTTGCGGTTTCCACGAGGCGGCATTAATGAGCCATAGTGCATATTCTTACATGAACCCCGGCGTGAAATATACCATGAAATATACCACTGTAAACGGAGTTTCAGAATTTTAAGCTTTCTGTTATATTTGCGATAAGAAAGAGAGCAAAATGGAAAACAACATTAATATATATATGCAGGAGCCGGATGGCTCGGTTACAGAACATGTAGCACCAACCGACATGGGCTTAAGCCTGATGGAGTTTTTAAAAGCATCAGAGTACGATATTCTGGCTACTTGTGGCGGAATGGCTTTATGTGCCACCTGCTGTGTGGATGTGTTGGAAGGCGAAGAAAAACTTAATGAAATGACCGACGATGAATATGCCATGCTGGATACTTTACCTGATCTTTTACCAAATTCACGTTTAGCCTGCCAATTGCAGTTAAACAACAATATGGACGGACTAAAAGTAAAGTTACACGGCGTAAGTTAGGTTGTAAAACATTTTATATAAAGAGGCGATGCGTAAAGTGTCGCCTCTTTTTATTAGCAGGGATTTGTAATGTCGACAGCATGAGATCTGGATTTGTAGCCAATACCAGGAGACTTGCATTTTTAATGTAGTTGAACAATAGTGGCGATAAAATCGTCTTTCTCAGCTACCCCTGGTTACGAACGAGGACAATAAGAATGAAAGCTGCTAACAGATTTGGGCGTTCCCTAAGCTGCGCAAAGGTCGGGCTTTTCAGGGCTCCGCTTTGCTCCGGTACCGATGAAGGACCGGTACTGAACCCTTACAATCCCTAACGCGGATCCCTCGCGATCTGGAGCAGCGCCCCCTTGTAGCTAAACCTGATCAAGCGGAAAGCCCGGAGCGCAGCGAGGACTTGCAGCGATAGCAGGGCTACCATCCGCCACGACAACAGAACCCATCATTTCCAAAAAACAATTAGGTAATCCATTTAAATTTGTAATACCGACTAACTTATTGAATATTTACCTTCTGCTTCTCTACATTCCAGCCGTACACCTCAACTGCCAAATTGCTTTGCTTTCCGGTATATTCTACTGCTACTGTTTTACTTTCGCCGGGTAAAATGCTTATATAGTTATCATCATAAAATGCTGGTAATATACGGCCTCCGGTATTGCCATTTATTAACGCAATGCGGTTAAAAAACGCGACAGGATTTCCAGCTGCATTACTTAAGGTAACCGCTACTTTTCCATTTCTCTGATCAATAGCCGAAACTTTTAATGGCGCCTTTCTGATATTTTTCAGTCCCGAATATTCACCGTCTTTTCCGGGGAGCCAGTAAAGGTTTTCGCTTAAAATATTCTGTTTCTGATCTAAAATTCTTAACGAAACAAAAACTCCTTCTTTTTTATCTAGCTTGGTCAAAAAGTCGTTCAAGGGAAAGAGTCGTCTTACTGAAGATGGACCAACCGAATTAAATACCTGAGAATAAAAATAATCTTTGCCCTCCATGTCATAAGCTTTCGCCTGTACCATCAGGTTATTTTTTGTAGAAAATCGATTGTTTACAATCGTTACCATACTATCCAAGGGATTCATCATCACATGCAAAGGCTCACTACCCTTTCTTAAGCCATATAAACAGGCATTTGGATCCAGGTAATAATCATACATCTGTCCGCGCAAGGCCGTCCAGGGGTTTTGCGTTTTCCAGATGATTGAACCGGTATACCAATCCCACATTTTGTTCGAGAAGCCTTCCATCAAAGCCCGGTACTGATCGTAATTGGCCAGTTGCGCCTTCATCGCAAAATCTTCTGCATTTTTTGGTTTACCATATGGATTCAGGTATTGCTCATATGAGATGTATTTGTGATAGTCCCATACCGAATCGGGTTTAGCTTTGTATTGCGGTGCAATCAGGTTTTCTTTGGGAATGAAACGGAGCAAAGAAGCATAGTCACCTACTCCTACAGAACCGACCTCGGAATTGTAAGGAAAAGTTTGCGTTCCCCAGAAAGTTTTAATGTCCTGAATACCGTAGGGCCCGTCGCCATTTCCGCCTATGGAATTGTACGACATTTCATCGCTGTTAGAAAAATCGAAAAATTTTCTGGTACCATCCAGGCGGGGAAGGATCTCATTTTTTAAGGGTTCCAAAATATCTTCCGGTGGGGTGATTTCGTTGCCTCCACACCAAAAAGCAAGCGAAGCATGATTTCGGATCATCTTGATCTGATCTTCCATAGCAGCTAAGGTGAGATGATGATCATCAGGATAATTTCTACGCGTCCATTGGTCTTCCTTTTTCATCGGGTCTACCCAGCGGCCGTTACAATCGCCACTGAACCAGAAATCCTGAAAAACCAATAAACCATATTTATCGCAGGCATTGTAAAATTCAGGCCTTTCCAGAATTGCCCCACCCCAGATTCTGATCAGGTTGAGGTTCATATCTTTATGATAACGTACTTCAGCATCATAACGGGCGTCACTAAAGCGTAACATCGCATCACTGATGATCCAGTTACCTCCTTTAATAAAAATTTTTTGCCCGTTTACAAAAGCACCCGTACTCCTGGTATGCTCATTCCAGATGTTGTCAATCTGGCGCACACCCACTTTAAGCTGCTCCTGATCCAATACCTGATTGGCCGCTACAAATTCAATTTTTAGATCATATAAATTCTGCGGTCCATATCCACTCGGCCACCATAATTTAGGGTTTTCGAGCTTCAAATCAGGAAATTTAACTGTAGTTGTTTTATTTGCTGCAATGGTTGTTAGTTGTTTAATCAAATTCCCGTCTATTTGATACTGCAAAGTACCTGAAACAGGCTGATTAGTGGGGTTTTCAACTTCGACTGAAACTTTAACCGTAGCCGGGTTTTGCTTGCCTTCCGGCGAACGTTTACCCGGCACCAAAGTGATTACCCGTGGATTTTGAATGTTGATGCTTTTGGTTTTCTCGATGGTTACCTTATCCCAGATCCCTGTATTACGATCGCGGGTGGGCTGGATCCAATCCCAACCGGCAGTATACTGGGTAGTTAAACCTTTGGCTATCGTTCCATCGCCGCCCTGTCCACCATTTGGGTTTCCCGGAAAATCCGGCGGATAAACAATTACAGCAAGCCTGTTTTTTCCATTGGGAGATAACAATTTTGTAATGTTATACTGCGCCCTGAGGTGCATGCCCACCTGCGTTCCCGGATTGACCTTTTTCCCGTTCAGATAAATTTCAGCTTTATAATTTATCCCCCTAAACTGTAGCCAAACCTGTTCTTTGCCCACTGCCTGCTCCTGAAAATCTTTTACAAACCAATAGGTATAATAATCGTTGCCTGTTTTGTATACATCAGGAATCTTTTCGTTATTCATCCCGTAAAATGGATCAGGAATTTTTTTGTTGTTCAACAAAGTGGTCAAAACCGTTCCCGGAACTGTAGCCGGCAACCAACCATTAATCGAAAAACCCGTTTCTGAGATTTCTAAGCCAGAAGCATTTGCATCTTTAATGTTGCTGCATACCCAGCCCGAATTAAGCTCGTAACGTTGTTGCGCATTTATAATTAAGACTTTACAGCATAGGAGCAGTAGAAATATTTTTTTCATTTATTGTTAAATAGAATTAAGAAGATTTTCTGAATTGAATATATACTTACGATTTCCCCGCAATAGATTTTCGCACTAAAAATAAAACGTTTCATGAATATTTTGACTTAAAAGGGTCAAAAAAAGCATTGAATTTGAATAAAAGCACTGGATTTTATCTGGTTTTGGAATAAAAAGGCTATTAAGCGCAAGCGGCCGCAATGAATAAAATGATTGATCTGAAATTATAAGGTAGTATTTACCATGTCAGCACATTTTAAGCTTGCTAACCTTAAAATTAATTTAATAAAAGATCCTTAACTGCGTTCAGGAGGTCAATTACTTTACCCAATCTCCAAAACAATCACCTGATCTGGTGCTGAGGCGATAGGCACCTTGGTAATTGATAATTTCGCCTTCTTAAAGGTAAAACTTACCAGGCTTTTATCTTTTAGCAGATACGCTTTTTTGATGGTTTTTACCGGAACGTTTTCCAGATCAAGCTTAGTGGTTTTGCCATCTAAAATGTGAATATAAATTTTCTTATCAGTCTGCGTAATACTTCCCCAGCTTTGTGGTTTAATAAACCCTGCCTTTGTACCATAAATGCTTTCGCCATAAATTTTAAGCCAGGCGCCTAAACCTGCCAAACGATCCTGAAACTCGGGCTGAATTTTACCGCTTGGCATCGGACCAATGTTCAGTAAAAGATTGGAGCCTAAACTTGCTGCTTTAACCAACATATGAACCAGTTCTTTATCCGATTTGTAATAGGTATCGCTCAGATTATATCCCCATGAATTGGAAATGGTTTCGCAGGTTTCGAGGGGTAGCTTATCGGATGCTTTCTGAAAACTTAAACCAGATTTATTCTCGCCGGGAAGATCACGTTCAAACATCTGAAAATCTTCACCTGCAAATGGCGTTAAGTGGTGGTTATTCCCAATCATGCATTGCGGCTGCAACCTGTGGATCAAACCATATATTTCATTGTATTTCCAGTCAATCCTGGAAGTTCTGTCTTTTGATCCTTCTGGCTCGGTCTGATCCCAATGCCCATCGAACCAGATTCCGCCGATTTCGCCATAATTAGTCAATAATTCGGTCAGCTGGTTTTTCATAAACTGTAAATAACTGGCATAATTACCTTTTCCGGTGCGGCCGGAATTTTGTCCTGTACGACCAGTTTCATGTGGATAATCATCCCTGCGCCAATCTAAAAGTGAATAATATAAATACAGCTGTATACCCTGTTTATGGCATTCATCAGCCATCATTTTTACAATATCTTTTTTATAAGGGGTATTCATGATGTTGAAATCAGAATATTTGGTATCCCACATGCTAAAGCCATCGTGGTGCCTGGTAATTAACGTAATGTACTTCATTCCGGCATTTTTTGCCATGCTTACCCATTGTGCGGCATTAAACTCAACAGGGTTAAAAAAATCTTTAAGGTTGGTATAGTTATGAACGGTCAGCTTTCTCTCGTTCATTACCCATTCGCCACTTCCGGGTACACTAAAAGGCCCCCAGTGAATAAATAAGCCAAACCGGGCATCATTAAACCATGCCCTCTGTTTCAAATTAGCAGCTGTTGGTGTGTAATCCTGCGCCTTTAACTGTAAAGCAATAAATAGCACAAGGCCTAGTAAGGTCAATTTCTTCATGAGGATGAATATAGGTTGTTTAGGTTTAATCTATTGATGCTGTGGCCTTGCTTGGTTTTCCAATTACCTTATAATTTCCGTCGCCCTTTAAAATGGCCAGTATTTGTGATTGATTGGCCAAAAGATTTTTAGCCGCAGCCAGCTCTTTATCGTATTGAAAACTCTGCTCAATCCTACCTTTTTCGTAAAAATAGCGGCTCACGATCTGTGTTTCCAAAACCCTTTTAATTTCTGCTTTATGGCTAACCAGATCGGTTTTTTTAGAAGAAGTAAGTTTATATTTAAGGTTTTCAAGATCCGTTTTCACTTCTGCAGATTTATTTTCCTTTTCTGCCTCTGCCCGCAAATCGGAAAGAAGCCGCTCTGTACGGCTTTGATAGGACAGATCCTGATCAGCAAGGCCGCTTGAAAATGTAGCATAATCTGCATCCGACAACTGGAAAGTTTTTGCTGAAGCTAATGTTGGTTTTTCTTTCCTGTATTGATTGGCATAACTAAAGAAAAGATTTTTATTGATCATGGAGATCGTAATTGGGCTCAACTTGGCCGCATCCACCACAATATCCGGATAAACACCATTGCCGCTATATACATTTCTGCCTGCTTTGGTTGGATACATCACCATGGTTGAATCGGCAAAGCGTTCAGCTACACCGTCGGCATTTTTGTGCGCGTAATCCAATTTTTGGATGCACCTGCCAGAGGGTGTGTAATATTTAGCCACCGTTACTTTAACCAGGCTATTGTAAGGTAGGTTGAAGGTTTGCTGAACCAGACCTTTACCATAACTCCGCTGACCAACTACAATGGCCCGGTCTAAATCCTGCAGCGCACCCGCCACGATTTCTGACGCTGATGCTGAATTTCCGTTAACGAGTACCACCAACGGCACTGTTGTTGAAACAGGGGCTGAAAGTGTTCTATAGGCAATGGTTTTCTCTGCGTTTTTGCCCTTCTGAGTTACAATAAGTTGATCTTTATCCACAAAAAGATTCACAATTTTAACTGCTTCCTGCAAAATACCTCCACCATTGTTCCTCAAATCTAAAACAACTCCTTTTGGGTTTTCCTTTTGAATAGTCAGCAGGGCATCTTTTACCTCCTGACCGGAGTTTTCCAAAAATTTATCAAGTTTGATATAACCAATTCCATCACCTACCATCCCTGAATAAGAAACGTTAGGCTGTTTAATTTCCTCTCGCACTAGTTTTTTGGCAATTTCTTTACCTTCTCTAACCACCAGCAAATCTACCGGTGTGCCTTTGGGGCCGCGCAGCAACTGGCTAATTTCCTGACGATTTTTTCCCTTTACCGCAATTCCATTAATGCTTACCAGCTGATCTCCTGCTTTAAGTTCGCTCTTATTGGCCGGGTAACCTTCACTTACATCGTTAATAAAGAGCTTTCCATCAATAAAAACAGTACTGGCCCCAATACCACCATATTGTGTACTTACATATTTCAGTTTATAATCTTCAATTTCGGATTCAGGAACATATTCGGTATAGGGATCCAAACTATCCAACATGGCATCAATACCGGTTTTCATCAACTGAGGGGCATTGGTATCATCAACATAATTGATGTTAATTTCTTTATAGAGCGAAGCAAAAATATCGAGGTTTTTAGATACCAGGAATAAATCTTCTTTAAACGAAAAAGATAAAACAGCCACCCCAAAACCTGCTGCTAAAAGACCGTATTTTAGTTTCTTCATTCCCCTTTTTGTTTTAATTCCAAATGTGCAGATAAACAGATATTGCCTTTTTGAAAGATTACTCAGTGATTATATACCATGTAAATGTACAAAAAGCGATAAATATAAAAAACGGCTCGCGGAGGGTAATGCGTAAATTGAGCGTTACGCAATAGAAGATTTAAATATTAGCTTAATCCCTAGTCGGTGTCATCCTGAACAATGTGAAGGATCTTTTACCAGCTACAATTTTGTAGTTCATCATTAAAAGATGCTTCGCAGCGCTCAGCATGACAATTTAGGACTTACTTATGCCAGGAAAACAACCAGGCTGGTATTTGCGGCGTAAGCAATAACGGAATGGTAATTAAATTATGATCTAGCTTATTGTATGTAGTTAACAATAGATTACGATTGCCTTTTAAAGCGTGATATAAATACTCGCTCCCCTCATAAGGATTGTCATAATCCTGCCTGCCATGAATTAACCAGATCGGCTTCTGACCTATTGCTTTTATATTAACAAAATCGGGAACTGCAGCAATTGAAACCATTGCGGCAAAAGTTTCAGGAACCATGTTCATCAGGTTCTGTGCCGTAGATGCTCCCATAGAATAACCGACCAGATAAATACGGTTAGGATCTATCTGAGGATATTTATTTTTTACCTCACGGATCAAATCCAATAATAAATGTACATCGTCAGATGGCTTCGAGATTAAGCAATTTCTTACAGAATCTGGATAATAATTTGATGACCGTGTTTGAAACTGCGGAGCAATTACAAATGCCTGGTACCTCCGGCGTATGTCTGGCCGTAACCAGATCCTGGCTATTGGTTCTAATTGCTTTTCATTATCTGTCCCTATCCGTGTTGAGTTGTGAAACGTAATCACCAGTGGATACTTCTTCTGATTTCTGTTCTTCGCCGGCAATAGCAATCTATAATTAATCGATTGCTTTCCTTTACTTAAAGTTTGCTTAAGGTAGTCATTGGCAGATAAATTATTTAATTCTTTTCTAGTCTGCGCCGAAGTTAAACTATCGGTGAAAGCATCGTTAAACACCTGTTTTTGTGCTGTTGCTGTAAACGCCACTAACCAAAGTAAGAATGCTAATGTTAAAGTATTTCGTTGTATAACAATGGCAAAATACATGGAGCGGCATACGTGTTAAATGGCCAACAGAAAGTTTAAACAAAAATGAGATGCTGAAAAAATGAAAATCTTAAAGCCTGTTTCCTTTAGTATCGGCAAGTGCTTTTTGGATGGTAAATTCGATGTAGGTACGGTCGCGCTTTACCAAACGCATTAAATCTTCAACCAATTGATCTTCTTTGCCAGGTGTAAATTCCAAAGGCTCGTTCGCCAGATCGCGGTATTTCCTTAAAAATTTAGTTTTTACCTTAAATGCAGTTTCTGAAGTAAGTTGAAAATTAGCCATGGCATACTTTATTTGATGCAAAAGTAAAAAATATTTGGTCAGGTTGATACCTTTTTATGTGAAGGGATTAAAAAAGTTAGCTGATTTCGAAAAAAATTCGCACGATAATTGTGTTAAATGCGCGTTATAAAACCAAATACCAAAACCAGAACAACCGTAAGGAACATTGCAAAGAAACCATAAGAACAAAAACACACATCGCATTTCCCTAAACATTGGTTTGGTATCATCACTAAAAAAACAAATTAAACAACATGAAAAAAATTATTTTCTCTATTGTGTTCCTAACCTTGGGTTGGGCAACATCAAAGGCACAAACTTTTAACCTGGGGGTTAAGGCAGGTGTAAATTTGGCTAAGTTAAATGCAGATTTTGCGAGTGAAGAAAATCGCTTAGGTTACCAGATCGGTGCGTGGGCACGTATTGGCGGCGCCAGTTTGTTTGTGCAACCCGAGGCTTACATTGGCAGCAAAGGCAATAAATTTATCAGCATTCAGCAGGATAATGGTAACGAGGTATCTGCAGAAGGAAAAGTAAAATTTACCACTTTGGATATTCCTGTTTTATTGGGAACCAAATTTGGTGCTAAAAATTTAAACTTCCGGTTAATGGCGGGTCCGGTTATTTCGTTTGTTTTGGATGAAAATTCATCCTTTAGTTCCGCTTATCAACAAGCAACAGATTTTGACAATTACAAAAACCAGGCATTGGGTTTACAAGCTGGCGCTGGTATAGATGTGGGCAACATATCGGTAGATTTACGCTATGAAGCTGGTTTATCGAACATCAGCAAAAGCGAAAAATACAGCCAAAAACCGAACCTTTTTCAATTGAGTTTAGGATTTAAGATTCTGTAGTTTTTACAACAGTGCAAGTAAAAAAAGACGGCCAATGGTCGTCTTTTTTATTGAAATCATTCTGAAAATAAGAACACCGTTTTTCAACTCCCAGCAACACCTTTATTAACATGTAATATTGGCATTACAGCCTGGTTTTAACCCAAAAAAATATCGATTTTTATAGAAACGATTAGCTTAAAAAAAAATGAAAAACTCCATTCTTTTACTGTTTGCTGTGCTGCTGTCGCTCGCGGTAAAAGCCCAAAATTTCAAATACGCTTTTGTAACTGATACACACGTTGGCTCATCAACTGGTGAAGAGGACCTGACAAAAACCGTTGCTGATATAAACAAATTAAAAGATATAGATTTTGTGATCATTACTGGCGATATAACCGAAATGGGTACCAATAATGAACTTAAACTAGCTAAAAATATACTATCCAAGCTAAACAAGCCTTATTATGTCATCCCTGGAAATCACGATACAGGCTGGTCAGAATCTGGCGGTGTAAATTTCATCAAAGAATTCGGTAATGATAAGTTTATGTTTGACCATAAAGGTTATCGATTTATTGCCTGCGCCTCCGGACCTTATGTGCGGATGAGTGACGGGCATATCCCCAGAGACGCAACCGTTTGGTTGGATAGCGTTCTTAAAGCCACTCCTAAAAATACGCCGATTGTTTTTGCCAACCACTATCCATTGGATAACAGTTTGGACAATTGGTACGAAGCAACAAGCCGTTTAAAGAAATATAACATCCAATATGCGATATGCGGACACGGGCACAATAACCATCCTTACAATTTTGAAGGCATTGAAGCGACGATGGGCCGGTCTAATTTAAGGGCTAAAGATAGTATTGGCGGATACAATATTGTAAGCATGACAAAGGATACGGTATTTTTTCAGGTCAGGAAACCGGCACAGCAAATTCTTCCGGCTTGGCGCAAAATCGCTTTAAAAACCTTTGTACCTGATCAAAGAAAATACGAAAGACCTGATTTTGTGATTAATGGTCAATATCCGGCCACGAAAGAAATCTGGTCTTACCACTCTAATGCCAATGTGGTAAACACTCCAGTATTTGTCTCCAACAATGTCATTTTCGGAAACAGTTTAGGTTTGGTGGAAGCCTTAAATAAAAATACAGGCAAAAAGGTATGGACCTTTAAAACTAAAGGTGCCATCTACTCTTCTCCGGTAGCCGTTAACGAAACAGTTATTTTAGGTTCGGGGGATGGAAGCATTTATGCGCTGAATGCCAAAACAGGAAAGGAAATCTGGCATAAAGAAACAGCCAACTCGGTATTGGGATCGCCGGTAACTAACGGACAGCAGGTGTATATTGGCGGCAGTGACAATACTTTCAGGGCACTAGAGATTAAAACCGGAAAAGAGATATGGGCTTTTAATGAAGTTGAAGGTACCATAGTTGGCAAACCACTGATTTACCAGGGTAAAATTATCTTTGGATCGTGGGGCCGACATCTTTATGCGCTCGATATCAAAACCGGAAATTTACTTTGGAAATGGAACAATGGACAGGCAAACCGAATGTTTTCCCCGGCAATGGTAACGCCTGTGGCCTATCAGGGTATTGTGTACATTGCTGCTCCAGACCGATACCTAACCGCTATTGATGCGAAAAACGGCAGTACGCTTTGGCGCAACAAGGAAGCTACAGTACGCGAATCAA
The DNA here is from genome assembly GCF_913776295.1 of uncultured Pedobacter sp. Classification (GTDB taxonomy): domain Bacteria; phylum Bacteroidota; class Bacteroidia; order Sphingobacteriales; family Sphingobacteriaceae; genus Pedobacter. The sequence goes on along the minus strand of NZ_CAJYOJ010000030.1, from coordinate 16,214 downwards.
TCGGCCAATCGGCAGATAGCACCCTTATTTATGGCAAAACCATGCAGGATGAGATTGTAGCCTATAAAGCGCAGTCGCAAGATCCGGGCATTTTATGGCGATATAATGCTGGTTTTGGGTATGAGCATGTACCCTCCATGCTGATCGAAAAAGATGGAAAAGTATTTTTCGGCACAAAAAACGGCGTGGTCTACGCTATTGATCCTACGCAGCAAAGCACGGTTTGGGCACATAAAATAGATAACTCGATGATTAATACCGTGAATGTGATCGACGGAAAAAACATCCTGGTTAGTACGATGGACGGTAAAGTGGTTTGGCTACAAACTCAATAGGATTAAAAGATTACAAAAAAGCCTCCTCATAAATATTTGAAGAGGCTTTATAGATAAATAAAAATAATCTAAAAAATTACCAGCCAGCTGTTTGCGTAAGTTTATAGCCTTTTTCCTGATATTGGATAATTTGCGCCTGACCCACAGGTGCCAGGTAAGCTCTATCTGTAAATGCATTTCTATTTGATGCATTGGTAACCATCCAATAACCTACCATCGCTGCTGCGTTGGTACCATCATAAGTAACTACAGTACCGTCAGCTTTTTTAACCTTAACATTTCGTGCGGTTGCATTAGCGGTAGTTAAATAACTAGGCGCCTCAGCCTGTACATTCACCCATGGGCCTAAATAATAATCAGGATTTCTACTGAAATCCATATTATTTAGTTTTTTCCATCGCTTCAAATCCAGTAAACGGCTATGTTCAAATACAAACTCCATACGGCGCTCTCTACGGATTTCCCAGATCAGATCAGGAACATCAGCATCTTTGGCCGGATCAACCGGAAGCGAACCTAAAGTTAATGGTGCTGTTTTTAACACCCCTTTTGCAGCAGCCGCCGCATCCAACGGACGGCTCCTAATGGCATTTATTGATTTATTCAGATCAGATTGTGTAATGGCTGCGCCTGAATAATATTGCGCCAATACAGCTTTTGCTTCTATCCAGTTTAGTACCACTTCAGCCAAACGCATTACTGGTGCATCACTGGTATTGGTGTTACTACCCCACGCAGCAGGATAAGTTTTGCCTATATAGGTTAGCGCTTCTCTCGAGGCAAATTTAAAACCATAAAGCAAAGTTGCTGAAGGCACCAGGGCTTTATCATAAAATGAAGCTTCAAAACGTGGGTCTCTTGTTTTTACAAGATCCGCAATGGTAAAAGAATTCGCTCCTGCAACAGAAGAGTTTTGCCATACTTTACCATCATTAAGAAGAAAAGATTTAACCAATACCAAATTGGCATCAACACCAACCACTTCGGTTCCATTTTGGTAAGATCCTATGCTATGCGTAACGGTTAATGCAGCGTCATATGTTCTATAAAGCAATACTTCCGGATGTCCGGCTAAATTATCGCTTGAAAACAATGATTTAAAATCGCGGGTGAAACTATATTTATTACTATTGATCACGTAATCGCCTGCTTCTACGGCAAATTCCAAGTATTTTTTCGCCCTGGCTGCATCTAAGCCGTGGTAATGCTCATAGGTACCCTCGAACAGCATAAACCTTGAAATAAATGCCGCGGCAATATATTTGTTTAGAAATTGCGCACCGTCATTATCACGCATATTAGCCATAACATACTTAAAATCATCATATACCTTATCCATTACCACACCTCTTGCATCTCTGTCTTTGTATAGAGTTGGCAGATCGGTATCCAAAACCTCTTTATCAAAATAAGGAACATCACCAAAAACACTTACCAGACGGCTATATTCAAAACCCCTAAAAAACCGGGCAACAGCTGTCCAATGGTTATAGGCTTCAGTTGTGATTTTTGGTTTGGCCACGTCGTTTAAACGGGCTAACATGATATTCGATTTTCTAACCCAGGCGAAATCCCATGTTGGACCTGCATAAGTACCTAACCAATCAGCCGTCTCCAATGTAGAACCCCTTGATGTTGGCACACTGCTTTCAAAGCTTGTTTGGGCATTTTTTCCGGTTAAATCATCAGAGAAATTATAACCTCTTACTGGTGCATAATCCACTCCGAAGCCCGAATTATATCCGTTAAAATAGTTCGGGTAATAAGCATTGGCATACATGCGGATATCGTCTTCACCCCGCCAAAATTGCCCGTCAACATAATCGGTTAAAGGTGGGCGGTCAAGGACATCTTTTTTACAAGATACAAATAGTAAGCTAGCCAGAATCGGCAATCCATATATGTATTTACAATATTTCATCTTCATAATTTTTAAAAATTCAACTGAACACCAAATGAGACACTTTTAAAGGCCGGGATTCCTGTTCCTATACGGCCACCATTATAATTCGCCTGATCCCAGATCGAATAACCACTAACACTTTCAGGATCTATCGGTAAATCGCCCAAATGATCCCAGGTAAAGAAATTTTCTAAGGCAGTATATACCCTTAACGAACTTATACCTGCTTTTTTAGTCATCATTTGTGGAAAAGTATAGCCAACGGTTAAATTTTTCAACCTGATATAAGCCATATTTAACAAATATCTGTCCTGAATCTGCATGTTGTTCGTGGTTCCACTTGCCGCATTATTATAAGCAGCGGGATAAAAAGCGTCAGGCGTTTGCGGCGTCCAGTAGTTGCTTGCAATGGCTTCTGGCATCGCACCGTCAGCAGAGTTAAATCCGGGGATAGCTAAAAAACCGGCTCCCCAGATTTTACGGCTTCCTACCCCCTGGAAAAATGCACTGATATCCACTCCTTTAAAATCTGCGCCTAGCCTGAACCCGTATTCATACCTTGGGTTGGCATTACCAATTACCTCTAAATCGCCGTGATTTGCCAGCGTACCGTCACCATTGCTGATTTCTCCATCACCATTAACGTCAATAAATTTAACATCTCCCGGACCAAAACGAAAAGTGGCTGCATTTTGTAAAAAAGGCTGATAAACCGGTTTTTCGCCATTTGGACCAGGCTTTAGTTTATAGGCCTGCTTATCGGCATTTAATTTACTCTCGGCATTGGTTAAGGTTATTAAAATTGGTTTGCCCGAACCATCCAGTTCAAAATCATTGAGCTGATATAACCTATCGGTGCGGTATCCCCAAATCTCGCCAATATCTTTACCATCGTAATTGCCCGTAACCTGCGTTCCTGAACCATAAGCATTTAATATAGTTTTGGCATCAGAAATATTTCCTCTAAAATTAATACCTAAACCATTTTTAAACCTGTGGTTAAAATCTAAGGTTAATTCCCAACCCCTGGTTGATAATGAGCCGTAATTACCTTGTGGTGCACCGGCTCCAAAAGTTAGCGGAATGCCTTCCTGTGGTACGATCATATTATTCGTATTTCTTTTGAAAACATCAAAAGAGACATTTATCTTATTGCTCAGCATTGTTGCATCAACACCAAAGTTGGTGGTCACAATATCTTGCCATTGAATATTCGCAGCAACAGCAGCAGGTGTACCTACATAATTCACTTTTGCACCATTTGCACCGATCCAGGTCGACTGTCCACTAGGCATGGTTGAAATATATAAGCCATTCGGTACAGTTTGGTCACCGATGGAACCCCAGGATCCTCTAAATTTTAGCTGATTTAAGAAAGGTTTGGTGAAAGCCATAAAACTTTCTTCGCTGGCTACCCAGCCTGCAGAAAATGATTGAAACCATCTCCATTGCAAATCGGTAGGAAACTTAGAAGAACCATCATAACGCAGGTTACCCTCAATAAGGTATTTGTTTTTGAAGGCATAGTTAACACGGCCGAAATAGCCCAACTGCGCCTCCCATCTTTTATCGGCACCTGGAATATTAATTCCACCAGGTATGATACCCATTGCTGCCGTAGCAGGAAGAACCGTTTGTACTCCCGTACCAAATTTAAACTGTGGATTAATAATATCAGCTAAATTGGTAATCTGGCCAAACTGCGATTCAGCTGTAGAAGTAACACGGTTCAAACCTAAAATAAATTTAAAATCGTGATCTTGTTTCAGGTTTAGATTATAGGTGGTAAATGCATTAATGGTATGGCTGAAAAAGTTGGTTGCCGACCTTGCAAAGTGATCGGGACTTGAGCCAGGTGTAGTGTACATATCCAATGAGAGATCATAGGCGGCCATGGCCCCCGGACTAGCACTTGATACGACCTGACCCTGATCATTAACATAAACGGGGGCGCCATTTGCATCTAAACGTGCTTTCGGTGCAACCCATGAGTTTCTGGCTGTAAACCGGGTACCTGGTCTTTTCCAATCTTCATTCTGATTGGTGAAGGTGTAATCAAAATCAACTTTCCAGTTTTTCATGATATTAACCGTGGTTCCCAAATTTACATTAGCATAGTTTAACAAGATATTAGCCGTATTTGCTGAAGCTACTTCACTTTGCGGACTACGGATCAGATCTCCGTTTTCATCTTTTCCAAGTGGATATAGTGAACTCCATCTGTACAGGTAAAGCCATGGATCGGCTGTTGTAGAGCTGGTGGTATAAGCATACTGCTTATTTCTTCGCGAGTATAATGCACCTCCACGGATGGTAAGATATTTATTGATCTCACTTGAAATTTTAAAAGAGGCGTTATAGCGTGTAAAACGGTCTTCTTTCGCTGGCTTTAACATGCCGCTCTGGTCAAGCAGGCCAAGTCCGATGTTGTAAGAGGTTTTTCCGGTTGTACCCCCAACTGACAGGTTATGCTGCTGCGTAGGTGCCCATTCTTTAATCATATAATCATATGGATCATAAGTCCTCACGCCCATTTTCTGGTTAGCCCCTTGTACATACCAATCTCTGCCGAACACAGTTGGGTCATCCGGACCGATTGTGCTGCCATATTTTTCTTTCCAGGCCACTGCTTTCTCGTAGCTTGCCCTGTCTACATAATAAAATGCACCAACAGGAGTAGTTATCCCTACGCGTTCAGCAGCATCAACGGTATATTTCAAACCATTCACATCGGCCATCTTTAAATCTTTCCAAACGTTTTGAAATGAAAAGTTGTTGGAATAGTTGATTGATGGCTTATCTGTGCCTGATCCTTGTTTGGTTGTAATTAATACAACGCCAAAAGCAGCTTTAGCCCCATAAATTGAAGCTGCAGCAGCATCTTTCAGAACTGTGATGGATGCGATATCATTTGGATTAACCAATTGGATACTTGGAATTTCTACGTTGTCTAACAAAATCAAAGGAGAACTACCGCCAGCGAAAGATGCAAGCTGCCCCCTGATTTTTATTACGGGATCTGAGCCAATTTCGCCGCTTGGAACAGTAACACTTAAGCCAGATGCCGCTCCCTGAAGTGCCCTGCCTACATCAGCAATCGGCCTGCCTTCCAATGTCTTTTTAACGTCAATGGTAGAAACCGCGCCGGTAAGATTACCTTTACGTTGGGTTCCATAACCCACCACTACTACCTCATCCAAGCCCTGGGCATCTGTTTTTAAACTTACATTAATGATTTTAGCCGTACCAACTGTTTTTTCGGCAGTTAAATATCCAATGTAAGAGAACACGAGTATGCTGCCATTAGCGGCGCTGATGGAGTAACTTCCGTCAACGTTTGTTTGCGCAACCGTCGTACTGCCTTTAACTCTTACAGAAACTCCTGGTATGGGACCATCTTCCGATGTAACCTTACCTGTAATGGTAATTTGTTGTGCAAAGGCATGGGCCAGCAACAAAAATATACCAAGAAAGATTGATAGTAGTTGTTTTTTCATAAACACTAGTTAATGCTATTTATTGTTAGTTTATTTCATAAACACGCATAATACCGCATGTTCCTGAATTTTAAGTAAATATCACAATTGTTTTTCACTTATTTGCAAATTATTAGGCGGTTAATTTTGTAACTAGCTGATCTTATTGCAAAAAACCGCACAAAAGCGCAAGGAAATAGATTTAATCTCATTTTATTTTTTTAAATTTCACTAAAAAAGCCGCCTGCTATATTAGCGGCGGCTTAAACTAAAACAAAAGAGACAAAAACTATCTGATCAGAAAAAAGGATACATATGGCCTCCGTGGGGCAGTGGTGATCCCATTATAACCACTGGCAAAGATGGTATATACCCTTTGATTTAAGAAGGTGCTTGCACTGGTATAATTGGCCAAAACAGTTGCTGTGGTTACAGCTGCCCCTGCTGGTCTGATTTTCCAGGTTTTTGATTGTGCCGACCTTAATTTAATCTCATTACTGATACTTAAATAATTTACATTTCCTGCAATCAGCGAATCTTTCGTGTTATCTGAAGCACTGGTTCCATAATAGAGATCTACAGAAGGGACATTGGGCATCAGGTTAATAAAACGGTATTTACAATAGGCCGTATCGGGCCTTACAAAACTTTCTTCCGTTAACACATTTTTAGTAAAGGCCGCAGTATCTGTAATGTGGGCAACATAATTTTTACCAGCCTGGATTTGAAAAGTTGTACTATACAGTACCAGCGAATCTGTACCGTCATCCTTCTTTTTAGGAAGAATGATAGACAGTTTTAAGTTTCCGGGGGTTACCGCCAGAAAATCGGCAGTTGAACTGCCCCCGGTGTTGAACCCACCACCAGGAAATGGTGTACGCGCAGTAATTACGCTACTTACCCTTTTATCATTGATTTTAATGGCTATCGCCCTGTTGTTATAATAATAGGAGGCATAATTTACCTTTAATAATGCCTGTTCACTAGTTAACTTTTCGGTATCACCATAATCAAGTACATTTTTAGTACAACCCGCCAAAGCCATGGCAATGAACAGACCGGTGAACAAGTTAGAAAATATCTTCATGTTAGTATATTTTAAAATAAAACGTTATGGCTGGCTGAACCATGTTTCTTTAGTCATATAATCAGGATCTAAACCACCCCATTTCCGGAGTTCTTCGGCATTCCAAACATATTCGGAATTATAACGCGGTCTAAAACGGTAGGCATATTTACCACCCAGCAAAAGATCTGCCGCAGGAATCTGATAAAATTGCCTGAAAACATTAGCATCGTAATGGTATTTCCGTAGATCAGTCCACTGTTCTAAACCCGCCCAGCCCCATTGCGCAATATATTTCTGCCCCATAATATCGGCTATGGTTAAGGTGGCTGCACTTTGTGCCACCTCAGTGGAAGTTAAATAAGTATTGATCTCTGCATCGGTAATTAACGGATCGGGTGTTTTGGAAGAACGGCCATATGTATTGCAGAAAACCATATGACCAGAGATACCCTCTCTATATGCCGTATAGGCGTCAGTGGTTTTTCCTTGTAAAAACAATGCTTCCGCCTTGGCAAACCGCAATTGTGAATAAGTCATGATCGGATACCTGGCAGCATCTGCAAAAATATATTTTCCGTTATAAATAGTAGCGCCTGCAGGAATGGAACCAAACACAATCGGAAGGCCCGATGTACTGCTCCCCTGAGTTGGTACTCCGGCAATGTACCTGCCCAAAGTAGCGGTAGCTGTACTTGCAGGCAACATTCTGCTCAAACGCGGGTCAAGGGAACTGGTTGGGTTTACCGTAGGCGTCCCCTTCACTCCGCCGGCAAGATAATTTAAGATCGTAGTAGAAATCCTTCCGTAATAAGTAGCAGTTGCTCCGGCAGTGTTGATATAGCCTAACGTAGGGCCAAAAGGATTGGTGTCATCCTGACTGGCGGCCGAAAAGTAAACTGTTGCAGATTCAGATTCGTTGGCAAAAGATAAGTTGACATACTTCACTACGCTGTCGGCATACATGGTTTTAAATTCCGGTTTGTTGATCAAATGGCTATACTGCAATGCATAAATGGCATAAACGAATTTGCGCCATTTGGCCATATCTCCTTTATAAATCCCATCTCCGGTAACGCTGGCCAATTGTGTAGCGTAATTCAACGGACTTTTCATCATAGAATATTTTAGCGACTGTTCGCAATAGAAACGCACTTTTGCGTACACCTCTGGCTGGTCGTGATAAGGAAACTTTAACATCCCGGGCGTAAACGCTTCATCTAAAATAATCGGCCCATGCAAATCGGTAGTTTGTTGATATGCCCAGGCTTTAATGGCATAACCAATTGCCGCATATTCGTATTTCTGGTTGGTCACGGCGTCATTAATCAAATTCTCCAGATTCAAGCCAAGATCTACATAAGTCATCCTCCAGATCACACCTCCGTTATCACTATTAGCTACAAAAGAATGTTTTTCGGGGTAAAGTGATGCAATATCTGTTGAGGCACCGATCATGTTCTGGGTAAACTTCCACAGCAAACGATAATCCTGCGACGTTCCGTTTGTCATTTGAAATAAAATTGGCGGAAGCAACAATTCTGCTTTACTGGTTTGCGGTACGGCAGGATTGGTATTGATATCGAGGTATTTTTTGCATCCTCCAACCGTTAATAATACTGCCGCAGCAATATATAATTTATATAATCTTTTCATATTATTCACTATAATTTAACCCTAAATCCTACGTTAAAACCGATCGGCTTGCCCACGTTGCCATAATCGATACCGTAACCTCCTATACCGCCCACACCCGGCGAGTTAGAATTGCTCTCCGGATCGCCACCAGAATAATTGGTGATCAGAATTGAATCGGTTACCGTAAAAAAGGCACCGAAACTTTGGATAAATCCGATACGCTTAACCAATGATGGCGGAAAATCGTAAGCCAAAGTAACATCCCTTAAACGGAGTGTGTTGATATTCTTCTCTACAAACATCTCTGGCGCAACATTTACAGAATAATAGTTCGAAGCATAATATGGCGTTACTGCAATGGTATTCACCGTTGGGTTTGCGGTATTCTGCAAACCATCGTTCAGTACGCCGGTAATAATTCTTGGCACTTCCCTGTCCAATGTTTTAACACTGATTCCTTTGATATAAGAAGCATACTCCGTACCGTTAACCACATCGCCTCCATGCCTGAAATCCCATAGGAAAGAGAGGTTAAAACCTTTATACCCAAATCTGTTTACAAAACCTAAAGTGAATTTTGGATTTCTGTCGCCGATTGGATAAAACTGGGTATCGGTAACTGATGGCAAACCTGAAGATGGGTTGATCAGGATATCGCCCCTATCATTACGGGCAAACCTGGTACCGCTGATTGCGCCTGTACTATAACCCGGATGTACTGCACTTCTAATGTCGCCTACTACCCAGGTATCAGATTCATAAAGCTCAGGAAGTTCATTAGCCAGCGATAATACCACACCACGGTTTCGGGTAAAGTTTAAAGTGGTATTCCAATTAAAATCTTTTCCCTTAATCGGAGTACCGGTTAATTGCACTTCAACACCCCGGTTACGTACCGTACCACCATTCATCATTTCTAAAACGAACCCTGTACCATAACTTAAGCGAGGATTAATGATCTGATCTTTACTTAACAGGTTATAATAGTTAAAATCTAGTCCGATGCGGTTTTTCAGAAACTGCATTTCCGTACCAATTTCAAAATTTTCTGATACCTCTGGTTTTAAGTTCGGGTTACCACCGTAGTATGAATAAGCATAACCGCCACCGGTAAATCTTTTGGCCTCATAGTTTGTGCCGGTTGAATATTCTCTCCAGGGTTCTTTACCGGTTAAGGCATAAGAAGCCCTCAATTTACCATTATCCAACCAGGGCAGAGCGGTTTTTATACTGGCAAGATCACTGAAATTAAAGGCCAGACTTGCTGATGGATAGGCAAAATATGGATTGTTCGGCATTAACCGTGAAGCACCATCAACCCTGCCCGATAAAGTTAAGTAAAGCAAGGTTTTATATCCCAAAATGGCCTGTGCAAAAGCACCTACAGTACGGTAACGGTTTACATAAGTCAATGCGCGCTGCGTGGAAGGCAGGGTGTTGTTGATACTGTAAAAATTAGGATCGTACATATTCGTTCCACGCTGAGAATCGGTAGTGGAATTATAATCGTTAAATGTAGCGCCAATTACATAGGTATTGTTAAAATCGCCAAATTTATGTTTGGCTGAAGCGGTCAAAGATCCGTTAAATATTTTCGCCAATTGACCGTAAGTCATTACTGTACCGCCCGTGGGAGCGGCAGCGGAACCCGAACCGCGGTAAGATTGGGCATGATACACTGACAATCCTTTCGTATTTGCAATATCGGCCCCAATGATCCCATTAATACGCAACCATTTCAACGGGGTCAGCTCTACATTGGTATTGGCAATTAAACGATTAACTTTATCGTTATTTATGTTTTTACTTACGTCCCAAAGTGGATTATCAAATTCGGAATAAATGCTCGCCAGGTGTAAAATCCGGTTTCCGTTGGCGTCCTGATAATCCTGAACATTATAGGCCGAACTAAAACGCATCAACTGCAACAGCGAACCGTTAGCACCTTTATTGGCCTTATCGTTATTGGAATTGATATAATTGAAGGTAGTAGTGAGTTTTAAAATCGGAGAAATGGTCCCAACGGCGGTCACCCTTGAGGAAATCCGGGTGTAACTGGTTGTAGGAATTGTTCCTTTCGAATCAGTATATTCGTTAGACCAGCGGTAAGAGAATTTATCGGTTCCACCTTCAAACGATAAATTGTGTTTTTGCGTAAAACCCGTTTCGAAAAAATTGTGGATGTTATCATAAAGCGGCGTATTAGGCAAAAATGCGGGACCGAAAAAGTTAGATGAACCGCCATCATAAACGCCATTAGAAGCCCCGGTATTGTACTTGGTCTGTATTTCAGGAAATTTATTCAACTGCTCTACCCTGAAAGAATTATTGTAATTGATGGTTCCACGCCCTGCCTTACCCTTTTTTGTAGTAATTAAAATGGCACCGCTGGCACCAGCGCTTCCGTATAATGCGGTGGCCTCCGGACCTTTCATAATCACGTAACTTTCAATATCATTGGGATTGATATCCATGCCCCTGTTTGAATAATCCTGATCTCTGTTTGCCGCACCCGAAACAAGTTCTCTTGTTTGGTTCAATGTGCTATTATTGATTGGAACCCCATCTACAACAATCAGTGCATTGTTATCCCCACTGATAGAAACAAAACCCCGCAACACTATCTGCGCAGATGCACCAGGATTTCCATTGGTACTGTTGATCGACAACCCTGGTACGCGCCCCTGTAAACCGCCAAAAAAGTCGTTTCGTTGGGTCTCTGCCACTTCAGATCCTGAAACCTTTGGTGTTGAATAACCCAGCGATTTGGCATCACGATCAATCCCGTAAGCGGTTACCACCACCTCGTTCAGGTTGCTGGCATCGGAAACAAGCGTAACATTAATAGTTGTACTGGTACCAACGGCCCGCTCTGTAGTTTTATACCCAACGTAAGAAAACACCAATACATCGGTTGTAGATGCTTTTATAGAATAATTTCCCGTACCATTGGTCTGTGAAACGGTGCTGCTCCCTTTTACGCGGATGGAAACACCCGGAATGGGCCCGTCAGCAGCGCTGACCTTACCGGTTATAATCTGCTGCGCAAAAATCTGTGCAGATAGCATAATGATACCGATAAAACTAAAAAGTAGTTTTTTCATCATAATTAGTTAATAAGAAAGTTTGGTTACTGATTTGTTGTTTGTTAGGTTTGCAAAAACGCAAATTCACGCATTTTCAATTTAGTTAAGTAAATATGATGAATGTTTTTGATATAAAAAACAAATAGGCAAGATTTTTCTCATAGCCAAACCATATTTTATTGCATAAACACGCAAAAACGCGCAACATGTAAAAAATCTAAAAAACTTTTATACTTTCGTTAAAGCCAAAACATCTACTATGCTGAAAAAAGAACGCCATGACTTCATCATGCGACAGATTAATTTGCACAACCGTGTATTAACCTCCGATCTGGTGCAGTTACTCAATGTCTCAGAAGACACCATCAGGAGAGATTTGCAGGAACTTGTTGATGAAAATCTGCTTTATAAGGTGCATGGGGGGGCTTTATCCAAATCGTATCACAGTTCTTTTGATGATAGTACGGTATATGCACGCGATAGTAAAATCGCCATCGGCAAAAAAGCTGTTCGACTGATCAAGGATGGAATGGTGGTTTTAACGGGTGGCGGAACAACGATTTTGGAGTTTGTAAAACTGCTTCCACAAGGAATATCAGCCACTTTCTTTACCATTAGTCCGCTGGTGGCAGTAGAACTGGCCAAATACAATAATATCGAAGTAATTCTGATCGGCGGCCTTTTTTCCAAAAATTCGCAGGTTACTTATGGTGGGCAGGTTATTACACAACTATCTGAGATAAAAGCCGATTTATGTTTAATGGGTACCAGCGCTATACACCCTGAAGAAGGCTTAACAGACACCTATTGGGAGATTAACCAACTTAAAAAAGCGATGCTGGCCTGCGCAAAAAGAACTGCAGTGTTATGTATCTCCGAAAAATTGGATATTGCCTTAAGATTAAGGGTTTGTCCGATAGAAAGCATTAGTTATCTGATTACCGAGCTGGATGTAGATCACGAATCGCTTTCCCGCTACAAAGAAAAGGAATTGAATATTTTATAAAATTCTATATCAAAAACATCTTCTTTCGGATGATGGTAATGCGGCGAAGTTCAACATTTACATAATAACAGGCGTTATTGAACAAGAAATTAGGACTAAGTTTGATTGACTTATTGAGGCAAACTGATTTTACCCATGCAAACCGATGGCACACCTTTTCGGTTGCCAAAATTAACCGGCGCCCCACAGAGCGTTTCGTTGGCCAGTACCGCAAATAAAACAGCCTCTTTCGCATCGGGATTGATATTTAGATTCTCCGTGCTTAAGAATGTGCAAAAAGGCAGCTTAGCCTGAAGTAGCTGAATGAGCAATGGATTATGCATTCCACCACCACTGGTAAATACCTTCACCCGGGCATCCTCTCCAAAACAACTTTTTATTGCATTGGCAATAGCTTCTGCAGAAAAGTGACACAAAGTGGCCATTACATCTTCTTTACTTAGATTTGCTGTTAAAGATTTTTCTTGTGCCTTTGTTAAATACTCAAGGTTAAATAATTCCGGCCCTGTAGTTTTAGGAAAATCCAGTGCAAGAAAATCACAGTCAAGCAAAGCCACCAATAGTTTGGAGTTTGAATGACCACTTTGTGCAACAGCTCCATTTTTATCATAAAACTGATTAAAATATTTTTGCATGTATTGGTCCATCAAGGTATTACCTGGGCCAACATCAGTTGAAAAAATTTCGCTGGCATCGATATTCCCCGGCAAATAGGTAAAATTAGCTATGCCTCCAATGTTTAGCATCACACGGTCTTCGCCAGCCTTCGAAAATATCAGATAATCTCCATACACAGCAAGCGGAGCGCCCTCACCTCCCGCAGCCAGGTGTTTCTGCCTGAAATCAGAAAGGGTAATGATTTTTGTCTTAACAGCGAGGTGGTCGCCATCACCAATCTGCAGTGTGCCATTAGGATAATCGGTCAGTTGGTGTAAAGATTTCGGTGCATGGAATATCGTTTGTCCGTGGCTGGCAATAAAATCGATGTCCTCGTTTTTATACCCCCATTCCTTTAAAGCTTCATTGATTAATTGCGCATGGATGTTTGCGATGTACTCGTTCATCAGGCAAACCAATTGCAGATCGACTTCCTTTTTAGAGAATATAGCTTTTATTTTAGCCCTGAAATCAGCAGTGTAATCACCTGTCTTAAATTTCAAAACCCTGATATCAGTTTCAGCACCGCTTTTCCTGACCGAACAAAGGGCAATATCAAGCCCATCCATAGAAGTTCCACTCATCAACCCGATAATTAAACGTTCTGGCTTGCCTGCTTTAGCATATAACTTCTGGATCTGTTCGTTCATATTGATTTTTATCTTAAAAAGATCAAACGTTTGTGTACCCCCTTAATTAGATTTTATGTAGATACTTGCAATAAATGTAAATAACCTTTGTTAGAAATTGGGCATAACTCTTTATATTTACTGCTCCGTACATTAAAATCCATATAAAAAAAATGGCTAGATTAAATCTACTGGAGGAGACACGTTTTGAGAAATTACCCGTAAGCGTGTTCGAAAATCCAAAAATTGCTTCAATTAATGTGGCACATCGCATCGCCGAGCTCATTAAATCAAAACAAGCAAACAACGCACCTGCAGTACTGGGCTTAGCAACAGGTGTTACCCCAATTGCAGTTTATGCCGAACTGGTTAGGCTGCACAAAGAAGAGGGCTTAAGTTTTAAAAACGTAATTACTTTTAACCTGGATGAATATTATCCAATGGCGCCGACTGCGGCGCAGAGTTATGTGACGTTTATGAACGAAAACCTTTTCAATCATATCGATATTGACAAAAAAAATGTCCACATCCCTGATGGTACGCTTTCACTGGAAGATATTCCGGCTTTTTGCCTGGAATATGAAAAGAAAATAGGCGATCTTGGTGGTCTCGACATCCAGATTTTAGGAATTGGCCGTACCGGCCACATTGGGTTTAACGAGCCGGGCTCTGCACCAAATTCTGGTACCCGCTTGGTTACTTTAGATGATTTGACACGCCGGGATGCGGCACGCGATTTTGGCGGGAAAAGTTTTGTGCCAACAAAGGCCATTACCATGGGTATCGGTACAATTTTTAAAGCGAGAGAAATTATACTAATGGCCTGGAGCCGTAAAAAAGCTTCCATTATCAAAAAAGCTGTTGAAGGCGAGATTTCAGGAGAAGTTCCGGCAACATACCTCCAGCTTTCTGATCATGTAGAGTTTATCCTTGATGCACCTGCAGCTTCAGAACTTACCCGTTTCGATACGCCATGGCTGGTTAAAGATTGCATCTGGACAGACATCTTAATCCGTAAAGCAGTGATCTGGTTGGCCAATACGTTAAAAAAACCGATTTTAAAATTAACGGAAGACGATTATAACAATAACGGTATGGCACAACTGGCTACTGAAAAAGGACCAGTTTACAACATCAACATCCATATCTTTAACAAGTTACAACACACGATAACCGGCTGGCCGGGCGGCAAACCAAATGCCGACGATTCTCAACGTCCGGAAAGGGCCGAGCCTGCCCGGAAAAATGTGATCATTTTCTCTCCTCACCCGGATGATGATGTGATCTCCATGGGAGGTACTTTCCTTCGACTGGTTGATCAGGGACACAACGTACACGTAGCTTACCAAACCTCCGGCAATACTGCGGTATGGGATGACGATGCCCTTCGTTTTGTGGAATTTAACGTAGATTTCACAGAAAAAATGGGCATGGATAATACGCACTTAAAGGACCTTTACAACAACATGAGGGCCTTTATTGAGCAGAAAAAACCAAATCAGATCGATACACCAGAGATCCAGACGGTTAAAGGACTTATCAGAAAAGGCGAAGCTATTGCCGGTGCGAGATATTGCGGATTAGAAGATGATCACATCCACTTTCAGGCACTTCCTTTCTATGAAAGTGGTAAGGTACAGAAAAACCCGGTAACTGATGCTGATATTGAACTTACAATAGCGCTATTACAGCAAGTAAAACCTCAACAGGTTTATGCTGCCGGCGATTTTGAAGACCCTCACGGAACGCATATTGTTTGTTTCAAAATTGTTTTGGAAGCACTAAAACGCTTACGTAAAACCGAAGCCTGGGCACAAGACTGCTGGTTATGGATGTACCGCGGTGCATGGCATGAGTTTGAAACATATGAAATTGAAATGGCCGTTCCAATTTCTCCGCAAGAGCTTGAACGTAAGAAATATGCAATTTTTAAACACCAGAGCCAGAAAGACAGAGCTGTTTTCCCTGGTGATGACGCAAGAGAGTTCTGGCAGCGGGCTGAGGACCGCAACCGTGATACGGCGAAAGCTTATGACGAGCTTGGTCTGGCAGAATACGAAGCGATGGAAGCTTTTGTTCGCTGGAAATTTGAAGACTAGCTGTTAACATACTCAAATCCTGCTTTGTTAGCTCAAAGCAGGATTTTTTTCCTCCGAAGTTTCAAAGGCCATGAGTGCAATAAGCAAACTTTAATGGGATTTAATATAAGAAAAACAATCTCTCCAAAAGATCCTTCACTTTGTTCAGGATGACACCTCCTGTAGGTTGATATCAGTTAATACGTTACCTGCTGTCATGCTGAGGAATAATTTATGGTATAAAAATCAATATAAATGACGTAACTGATTTCTTATGCCATACAGCACAGTCTTGCCTCGGCTCACCGCCGCCGAAGGGCTCTTACTTTTTGGCATCAAA
>NZ_CAJYOJ010000029.1 GCF_913776295.1 uncultured Pedobacter sp. | reverse complement strand
TTAAGTCCGGCCTAACAAATTTTTCGGATTCCACTAACCGAGCCCTATTACTGGCTTTGAAAGAAAAATT
Source organism: uncultured Pedobacter sp. (assembly GCF_913776295.1). Taxonomy (GTDB): domain Bacteria; phylum Bacteroidota; class Bacteroidia; order Sphingobacteriales; family Sphingobacteriaceae; genus Pedobacter. Next base: position 4,027 of record NZ_CAJYOJ010000029.1, on the reverse strand, counting down.
TTCAGCCGGCATTTTTTGTTACTTTTTGATGCCAAAAAGTAAGAGCCATTCGGCGGCTGTAAGCCGAGGCAAGACTGGGCTGTATGGCATAAGTAATTAGTTACGTCATCTATATTGATTTTTATAAAATAAATTATCCCTCAGCATGACAGCATAGGGTAAAGTAACAAAGCAAAATAAACGTTACAGCTGGCAATCTGTACTGAAAATTTGTACTTTCAGCATATAAACTAAACTTCATGAAATACCTTTTTTCTACCGCGCTACTTTGTACCACCTTATTTGCTAATGCACAGGATAGATTTAGCGATGTTTTTGCGAAGATCAATGCTGATGTACAGCAAAACTCTAAAGCTTATCAAACCCTAAAATATGAAACAGAGACGATCGGTCACCGTTTAACAGGATCAGCAAATGGGGCAAAGGCGGAGCAATATGCCTTCGATTTATTAAAATCTTATGGTTGCGAAGTAAAATTTCAGCCTTTTGAAGTCGAAAGCTGGGCCAGAAAAACAATTGTTGTCGAAATTGGTAAAGATCAAAACAGCCTCACCAAAATGAAAGCGGTTACGCTGGCGCATTCGCCGGTCAGCGCTGATGTTACCGGTGAAATTGTTGATGCAGGTAATGGCCTGGAAGCAGATTATCAGGCTAATCCTGAAAAGTTTAAAGGTAAAATAGCTTTAATTTATCTGGGGGTGTTGCCCGGCTCTGCGACAGGAACGAAATCACTACACCGCTCAGAAAAAACTGCTATCGCTATCAAATACGGCGCCATTGGGGTAATCATTATCAATACGGTAAAAGATGGTGTGCTGTTAACCGGAACGGCTTCGGTAACGGGTAAATTGATCCCAATCCCTGCGGTGTGCATTGGTTTAGAAGATGGAATGGCTTTGAAAGAGAATATTAAAGTACAGAAACAGCTTGCGCATATCGCGATGACGAATTTTTCAGGATTGATCAAAGCGAGAAACGTAGTGGCCACCTTTAAAGGAACAGAAATGCCTAAAGAAAAAATTGTTGTCGGCGGACATTTAGATAGCTGGGATCTGGCAACCGGTGCGATCGACAACGGAATCGGATCATTCGCAATTATGGACATGGCCAGGACATTTAAAAAATTGAATTTGAAGACTAAACGGACGGTAGAGTTTGTATTGTTTATGGGTGAGGAGCAAGGTTTGTTAGGCTCTAAAGCATACATAAATCAGGCTAAAAAGGACAAAACCTTGAACCAGGTGAAGTTTATGTTGAATTATGATATGACCAACGACCCGAAAGGTTTTTCTACCTCAAGAGCTGAAATGAAAGATTTGTTTAACGCCTGGGGAGCGGATATCGTTAAAATAGATGCTGGTTTCAAAAATATGTTTAATGCAGGTGCAGGTTTGCACAGTGATCACCAGCCATTTATGCTGGAGGGGATCCCTACCGGCGGTGGTTTTGGCGGTAAACTTCCAAACAATTCCGGACCGTTTTATCATTCAGATGGCGATAGTTTTAAACTGGTTGATGAGCAACAGCTTAAAAATACGGTGCGTTATAGTGCCATGTTGACTTACGCTTTAGCCAATACACCGAAAATCCCGGTAGGTGTTCAGGGCGAAGAAGAGTTGAGGGCTTTCCTGGAATCTCAGAATTTAAAAGAACCTTTGAGTATTGCGGGTGAGTGGAGATGGAAGTAATCTGGGGTTTGATTCTTTCTTTTTTTCGCTTCGCGGTTGATTACACAGATGAGAGGATTACACAGATTTTATACGGTTAATTTACTTAAGATAATTCGTCCTTTCAACAGTAGTGCCTGCCCGTACAGGCGGGGAGAAATCTTGGAGAACTGCCTTAAAAGATTTCTCGACTCCGCTGCGCTTCGCTCGAAATGACGGAAATAAGCTATCTAAAGTCGTCATTTCGACTGAAGCTTACCGACCTTCAACAGTAGTGCCTGCCCGTACAGGCGGGGGAGAAATCTTTCCGCAAGCTAATCGATTACTTTAAGGCATCCAGGGCAGAAATATTTTCTGGTACGGAAATAATGATGGCCCGTTTGGTATCCAGTAAATGTTTTATGCTTTTCGTAATGGTTAATTTGGTTATAATAATTTAAGAAATAATCTGCTGGATATCAAAGTTTTATTTTGTTGAGATTGTTAAAACGAATTCAAGTTAGTATGCACCGTGCCAAATCAAACTTGACTTCTTTGGGAGTCCATGCCGCAAGACCTCATCAATCTAAACCTGACAGAAACGGCAGCCTCCGATTCTTCATCGGAGCTACAGTGTATGGCAGGACCGAAGCTCACCTAAGAACCACTGGACTTGCTTTCCAAAAAAAACAAATAACTCAATAATTTTTCCAAATTGGGTATAAAGAGTCAGATCATAATTTTACAATCCTCCAACTCACCAAACCTTTATTATTTGGCTTTCACAAAGGGATGCCGTAACTTTGCATTACATTTAAAAACAAATAATTATGTCATCAGTAGAGACTACATACGTTCCTTACAAAGTTAAGGACATTTCACTGGCAGAATGGGGCCGTAAAGAAATCGAATTAGCCGAAGCAGAAATGCCAGGTTTAATGAGTTTACGTAAAGAATTCGGCCCATCACAACCGTTAAAAGGTGCGCGTATTGCAGGCTGTCTGCACATGACCATCCAAACGGCTGTATTAATCGAAACATTAGTGGCCCTTGGTGCTGAAGTTACCTGGTCATCTTGCAATATTTTTTCTACACAAGATCATGCTGCTGCGGCAATTGCTGCTGCGGGTATCCAGGTTTATGCCTGGAAAGGTTTAAACGAAGAAGAATTCGACTGGTGTATTGAGCAAACTTTACACTTCGGTCCGGAGCAACAACCATTAAACATGATTTTGGATGATGGTGGTGATTTAACCAATATGGTTTTCGATAAATATCCTGAGTTAATTGCAGGTATTAAAGGTTTATCAGAAGAAACGACGACTGGTGTTCACCGTTTGTACGAAAGAATGAAAAACGGAACCTTGCATTTACCTGCAATCAACGTGAACGATTCGGTTACCAAATCTAAATTCGATAACAAATACGGTTGCCGCGAATCATTGGTTGATGCAATCCGTCGTGCTACCGATGTGATGATGGCTGGTAAAGTAGCCGTAGTTTGTGGCTATGGGGATGTGGGTAAAGGTTCTGCAGAGTCGTTAAGCTCACAAGGTGTACGTGTTATTGTAACTGAAATTGACCCAATCTGTGCTTTACAGGCGGCAATGGAAGGTTACGAAGTGAAAAAATTAGCTAATGCGGTTAAAGAAGCTGATATTGTAGTGACTACAACCGGTAACTGCGACATCGTTCGTGAGCAACACTTCAGGGCATTAAAAGATAAAGCGATTGTTTGTAACATTGGTCACTTCGATAACGAAATCGATATGGCCTGGTTAAATGGCGCTTATGGCGATACCAAAGTGGAAATTAAACCTCAGGTTGATAAATATACCATTGATGGTAAAGACGTCATCGTTCTTGCTGAAGGTCGTTTGGTAAACTTAGGTTGTGCAACCGGTCACCCAAGTTTTGTAATGAGTAACTCTTTTACCAACCAAACTTTAGCGCAATTAGAGCTTTGGACCAACACTGCAGCTTACGAAAACAAAGTATATACTTTGCCTAAACATTTAGATGAAAAAGTTGCCCGTTTGCACTTAGAAAAAATCGGTGTAGAATTAGATGTTTTAGATCAACACCAGGCTGATTATATCGGCGTACCGGTTGAAGGTCCTTTTAAAGCAGATACATACAGGTATTAGTCCTGAGGCTTCAGTCGTGAGTCTGGAGTCGATATTACCAAGAGGGATGTGCAATTTGCATGTCCCTTTTTCTGAATTTAAAACTGCGAGTTTTTTTAGTGCATAACGTCATCCTGAGGGATAATTTATTGGATAAAAATCAATATGAATGACGTATACATTTCTTTTTTTGCCCCAGGGCTAAGCCTTGCCTCGGCTACCGATGAAAAATCGGTACAGGTCCGCCGCCGCCGA
>NZ_CAJYOJ010000028.1 GCF_913776295.1 uncultured Pedobacter sp. | reverse complement strand
AGTTTTTGAATTGTGCTGAACTTTGTATCTTAGCCATAGTAAATTTCTTTCGCAATTAAATTTACTAAACAGCCGCTGCTTTTTAAAGCAACGGCTGTAATTTTTATACCCTTTTTAGTCAGCCCCCGGAAAAGTACGTTAAAATTGGCGACAGAGATTCATCTGACGAACAGAAAAGCCACTTCCAAATTGAGGTTGCAACTTTTCTGAAAGGTATTTGATCAAAAAACTTCCATAATCTGCCCGGCCTTTGCTCTGCTGTTCTTCTTCAAAAATCCATTTGCCGATATGCCAGTACATTAACGTCCTTTGGTGATCGACAGCTCGCACCGCCCTATCGTTGGAATGAGCTATGATCGCTTTCAGGTCTGATATTATAGATTGGTTTACAAGCATTTTAGGCTATAAATAAATTTACCTTCTAATTAGTAAAGTTACAAAAAACAGGCAATTTAGTTGGTATCAGACAGACTTTTGATTCCGAATAAAATGTGAGTTATGACGCTAATTAAGGAAAACACTTACAACTTTTTCTTTTTCCTATACTTCCCCTCAATCTTATTATTGACCACTTTTTCAAAATTTACTATGGCCTCACAATGTTCATAAAAGTTCGATTTTCCGCCGATTGACTCTACCATAAGGAAACAGTATATCTTTGCTGTTTCCTTTTTTTATGCCAATAAAACATGATAACCAAATTATTCCCGCTTGGCCAACGGGTATTCGACAACTAGTACAAAAACTCTTTAGACGCTTACATGAATTTGCCTCGAACAAAACCTCTCCCGTCAATAAATTTATATGTTCGGGGAAAGAGCTGCACAAGATGTTTTTGAAATGAAACATGCGTTGCAAGCCTTTTTAAAAGTAAGTTTTTTAGATTCCCCCGACTTAAAGGGCAGACATATTTTGGGCGGTTCTTTCTTCTATACCCACAGAAATCTAACCCTGAGATTTCAAGTTAAAATGAACAGCTTATTTTACCCATAAATTTGATAAATTGTAGGCATTTATATTAGATTGAAAACTAAATTGAACGCACGAAAATCAATATTGTCATTCTGGAAAGATATAGAAATCTTCTCCTTGCCTGATTTGCCTTCCAATGCCAAATTTGTAGATCTGAGCAAAACATTACCATGGGAATTATCTTTTGTACCGAAACAAAATAGTACGTGGAGGCATATTGTTTTTTTGGGTAAGCATAGTAAAGAAAATATAATCGATGTTATAGGGAAAGCTCTGCATGATAAACCTGAAAAACAAGACTGGATAGAGAAACCAACCGGTAATACCTGTATGGCTGTCCTGATTATAGATGAACAGGGGAGATTGTCGGGAGACAGTCCTTATTTACAAGCCTCCTATTTATATGGAGTCAAATGCTTGCAGGAAGGGAAAAAATTATCGGAGGTATCCAAACTATTAGACGAGGTACAAGAAAAGTTTAGAGAAAGATACCCTTACAATCAGGATGCAAAAGACCTAAACAGTGCGTTGGCGCCAATAATCACATCCGCACATCTAAAAAAAGAGATAGCTGTTCTAAACAAGCTGAATGTTGATGGCATAACTTGTGATAGTCATATTTATGTGCAGTCCATACAGGTCTCCAAACAGTCTAAAGGCGACACCGCATTTTTAAACAGTTTTTATCTTGAAGACCTCAATCAACTCATCAACAACTCTAACTCTTTTGGGAAAGGACTGAATGACTATTTACATATCGATACACATCAGCTTAAACGCACGGATTTACTCTCGAATGCGGAAGCCTTTTTCGACACGATAGACCCAGCAAAAATACCTGCAGGGCGTTGGCCTTCCAATCCTAGTTATGGTCTTTATTCAGCGCAAACAGGTGCTGTTAATACCAGTTTAGAATTACTTAAGGATAAAGGTCTAACGGGAATTAATGGCCCTCCGGGTATCGGAAAAACAACCCTTTTATCAGACATTGTGGCCGAGGTGATAGTGCTTCGTGCGCAGAAACTGATGGAAAAGAATATTTCCATGTTATTTGCCAGAGGCCAGAAAATAGAAAGGGAAAGCAATTTCGCCTATCATTTCCCTACCAATAGTGATGTTTTTGACGATGTTGGCATTGTAGTGGCCAGCAATAACAATGCAGCCGTCGAAAATATATCGAAAGAACTGCCTGATGAACAAAAAATAGACAGGAACATGTTTCCAAATGCCAGCTATTTCACTGACTTTTCTCAAAATTTAATTGAGGTAGACAGTTGGGGATTACTGGCCGCAGCGTTGGGAAACTCTGAAAACAGGGCATTTTTTAAGAATAATTTCTGGTACAGGAAGGATAGCGAACCCGGATTTGCTACCTTTTTACAATCCCTTTATAACAATCCGGAAAATGAGGACCGGACTTTTGAATATCTTAAATACTATGAAAGAACGAAAGCTGAACTTGCTGCATTACTAAAACAATTTTATGAATTCAGACAGGTAGCTTCGGAGTTCTTTAAGTTGGTTCCCACATATTTAAATGACCAAAAAAATAAAATAAGAACAATACACAGCATTGAGCAGCTTACCACCCTTATCGGGGAGATCCGGAATAGTAAAAAACTACTGTTTAGAGATTTGGCTGATCTTAAAAATCGGATTACCGAAATCCAATATGGTATTCAGGTGCACCAATCTACAAAACCGGCATTTTTCTTTCTCCAAAAACTGTTCAATACGAAAGCATTTAAAAAGTGGAACGGACCATACCTGCTACTATTAAATGAACATACAGCGCTTACAACAAAAAGCATAGCGGTTCAAAAAGAGATAGATAACCTAGACGGGCAAATCACTGATAAGGAGAAAGAAATAAAACAGTTACAGGCCCAATTACGAGAGATTAATCAGCGGATGGGCATTTACAATAAGAAAAAAGAAAGACTCCACAGCGATTATGGCATAGCTTATAGAGATATTCCCGATGAAAATTTGTTGAACAGGTTTGAAACAGATAAGGATACCTTTCACAAATGTAATCCCTGGTCTTCCGTTAGCATAAATAAACTGCGGAGCGACATATTTCTTAAGAGCCTGTTATTGCATGAACATGTTATTTTAAGAAATGCCAAGCAGTTTAAAAACAATATTGGTTTATTAATGGAACTAATGGATGGTAAAGTGGAGGTTTCCAAACCTATTGCATTAAGTTTATGGCAATCCTTTTTCTTTTGTATCCCTGTTGTTTCAACGTCGTTAGCTTCTGTCAGCCGTCTATTCGGTAGTCTGGGAAAGGAAAGTATTGGTTGGTTGTTACTTGATGAAGCAGGACAGGCCACACCGCAATCAGCGGCAGGGATTATTTATCGAGCCCGGAGGAGTATTATTATCGGCGACCCCTTACAGATTGAACCAGTCGTTACTACGCCGATTAAGTTGATCGACATATTGAATCAACAACATAAGACCGATGCAGTTTGGTCACCATTACGAAGTTCAGCACAAATTTTGGCTGATAGAATAACTGCTGAGGGTACATGGATGAAGCAAGAAATTGACAACGAAGATATTTGGACAGGGTTTCCATTACGTACCCACCGTCGATGCAATAACCCCATGTTCGCTATCTCCAATGAAATTGCCTATAGTAATCAGATGGTTAAAGCGATGGCAGATGCACCCTTTGAATGTGCGCTGGGAGCATCTGCCTGGTTCGACATCAACGGTTCGCATATCCAAAACAGACAAGTTGTTGAAGAGGAAATCTCTTTATTAAAAGAAAAAATTCAGTTGCTCGGGAAACTACATCAGGAAATATTTGTTATCTCACCTTTCAAATCGGTTGCAGAGCGATGTAAACAGGAATTTCATTCTATAAACTCAAAGATACAATGCGGAACGATCCATACCTTTCAGGGTAAGGAAGCAGATATTGTCTTTCTGGTACTTGGCAGCGATCCCGGGAAACCTGGATCCAGACAATGGGCATCATCTAAGCCCAATATGCTTAATGTTGCGTTAACACGCGCCAAAAGACGTTTTTATGTGATAGGTAATAGAAAATCCTGGTCTGGCTATCAATTCTTTTCAGTATTGGCCGAAAGATTATGATTACAGATTGCTGGCAAGTCCTGTAGAGGTGCTACATCCTGCAACTCCCCGCTACTAAAAAAGCCCGTGAAAAGATAGCTTCTTGTTGTAGAAGTGTTTTCAATGGTCTCACACTTCTAACAAACTAAGCTAGAGTTAACTATCATGACAACGTTAAAGCCTATAAACGTACTAATAAAGTTACAATATGAACCGTCTTATATACATTATGATGACAAGAAAAAAATATCTGAGATCACCTAAAAAACAAACAAAATGCTGATTAACAGCTGTTTAAATAAAAAATATGTATCACCATATAAGTAAAGGCATTTTTTTTGAAAAGTTTGAAAGTATTAATCAATAAATTATGAAACTTAAAACTAATTCTTTAATCACCAGGGTTGCGGTAGCCGCAGCGGTGGTTCTTTCAATCTCATCTTGTAAGAAAGACGGTAACAATGATCTAAATGCTAATGCCAGAATATCATTTGTAAATACCGTAGAGGGATCAGCAGCACAGGATGCCTATATTAATGATGCTAAGGTGAATGCATCTGCGATAGCCTATTCCAACACGGCGACAGATATTTCTACCGCAGCAGGGAATAAAACCATTGCCTTTAAAAATTCAGGATCTGCGACGGTAACCGCATCCGCAAGTGTGAATGCAAGTGAAAATTCTTCACAAACTGCTTTTTTAGTAAAACAAGCTGACGGTACAATGGCAATCAATACTTACGCCAATGACGATAATACCGTAAGTGGCAAAGCAAAAGTTCGTTTTATCAACGTGGCGCCGATGTTAAGCAGTACCATTAATGTGACAACATCTACCGGTACCAGCATCCTTTCTGCTTTAGCTTTTAAAGCGGCTTCAGCTTATCAAACGATTGATGCCAATACCAGTTTAAATGTTAACATGTCTGGTTCACTGGAAACCACAACCATTGCAGGTTCAGAGTTACAAGCCGGAAAAATATATACCGTTTGGTTCGATAGCTCAACAACCACGAAAGCAAGATACCATATCATTGTTCAGAAATAAAAAAAGCGGCTCAGCCGCTTTTTTTATGATATACCTTTAATTTGGTTTCAGAAAACAACATTTATTATGTCAGTAGCGTTCAGAATCTCTTTATCTTAAAAAGTCAGAGTTAGGGCAATTTTTCGACAAAACTCTGTCACCCGTTTCAAGTCATCGCTTAAACCGTTAACTTGATCTTTTTCCCTGTTTTTACAGCTTCATAAATGGCGTCAATAATTTTGAGGTCTTTCAAACCTTCCTCACCGTTTACAGGAATTACAGGCTTTTTATCTTCAAAAATAATGTCAGCCATTTGATCCATCTGTACCGTTTGATGCGTGGTTATCGGCTGCGTAAGTTCACCCTGGTGTGTTATGCCTTTGATCGGGCCATAACCGGTAGAAGGTTGCATTTCTGCAAATCCCTTATCGCCACTCATGAAAAATCTATCCAGGTGGTTGATGTTATAGCTCGATAAACAAGACGCTACCGCACCGTTGGGAAAGCCCAATTGAAATTGTATGGTTTCATCCACCCCTTCTTTAAACTTTCCCGGGTCGGTCTTAGTTTCCTGAGCGGTTACCCAAATTGGCTCTTCGCCTACCATATATCTTGCTCCGTTAATTGCATAAATTCCAATATCCATCATTGATCCGCCGCCCGCAAGCGCTTTGTTTAATCGCCACTGCGCAGGATCGCCTATTTTAAAACCACATTGCCCCTGGAAAAACATGATTTTTCCGAATTCACCTGCCTTTCGCATTCGGATCACCTCCAGCGTACGGGGTTCAAAGTGCATTCTGTAACCAACCAGTAATCTCACATTTGCCTTTTTACACGCAGCGATCATCTCTTGCCCCTCTTTGGCGTTTAAAGCCATTGGTTTTTCGCATATAGCATGTTTTCCGGCTTTTGCGATACGAATAACCTGATCATGGTGCAGTGCATTTGGTGTAGTTACATAAATGGCGTCTATATCCGGATTATTTTTTACCTCATCGAAGTTATCATACTGATAACAATTCTTTTCCGGAATGTTGTACCTGGTTTGCCAATCCTTAACCTTCGAGGGCGTACCACTAATTACACCAACCAGTTTCGCCCTGGTACAGGCTTTCATCGCCTCCGCCACACGGGTGCCATATCCACCTAATCCCATAATGGCCACCCGGAGCACCCTACCATCGTATGGCTGCGCTATTGGCTCGCTAGCCTCAGCAAATGCCGATATTGAACTTAACTGCAACATCAATGCTGATGCGCCCATTTTTTGTAGAAAGTCTCTTCTGGTATTCATAATGGCCCCTTAGTTATATACCTTATCCAGTAAAAACATTAAGTGATACATGTTTTCACATATTTTTCACTTTAATGAATTGATTTACTTTATGATAGGTAACATAGAATAATTACGTTTAGTTTTCAGGATATAATTTAAGCCTATATTTGACAGATGCTTGGGCACTACCTGAGTAGAAGTCTATAAACGATCGGCAAGCTTATAAACTGAAGGGCGCTATTGGTTGATATCAATAGAAAGATTTGAATAGTTAAATCTCAAGATTTAAACTGAATCTATAATACATTATACTGAGTGTTAGGGGTAGCCCATAGCATGCAGTGAATATTAGACTTGACTGGCTGACCAGCGATTTATGGTGTATTAAAAACGGAAGAGTAAGTATACATCCAAGTATTCCGACACTTGTCAATATAATTTTATTCCAAACAATGTTAAGTTTGATAATTGCCAATCCATAAGATACAAAGTAAAATATCAACAACGTTGGTAAAGATAATATCATTGAATATAGCATAATAAAAAATAGAAATAATGGCATAAACTTCCATTGCATATTTTCAGGCGGCGAAGAAATAATGAGAAAAGCAATGATGAAAACAGCTCCCGACACTATTGTTGTAAGCCATACTTTGAGCGTGAAAATTAGTACACTACGCATTATTTAAAGTAATGTTCGGAAATTTATCTCAAAAATTAAAATATACTTATCTTTCATTAGTATTAGTACTACTTGCGTACTAGTATAATATATGGTTAGGGAGTAATCGATTCCATCCATATCTCTCCGAAGAGTTAAACAAGGAGCCCCAGATTGTTTAAAGAATAAATCTATTTTAATTATCAGTCCTCTATTCTTGTTCAGCACTTATTAACCCATAGTCTCCTTTTGCTTAATTCTAAGGCCTAGGACTATGGACAGAGGATGGATTCATGTTTTCGAGAAAAATCCCTTTAATTCATGATATGAGATTTCGAGATTAAATCCTGAAGCACAATAAATTACCATATTCTCACACACCTCTAAAACCTATCAAAGCCACACTAATCAACTCTTACGACATAACAAAGCCAAACAGTTTTAGCCCGTTGAACTTTGCTGTGTAAGTTACATTTTGGTCTTAGCGAGATGCTAAGACCAGATTGGTGTGTTTTCTTACAGATGACACCCAGGTTTTGAAAACACAATTCTTATACTAGTGGATCCAATTATCTATATTTGGGGTATTAACTGGAATCATCAACTAAAAAATGCTAATTAACCTAAAATGGAACCAAAAAAACTATCTGAATTAACGGATCAGGAACTATTGCAAGAAGCGAAGAAAAAGAAATCAGCAGCCATTATCAATGCATTGTTAATAGGATTTCTGGCTGGTGTTATATTCTTTAGCATAGCTAAACATACTTTAGGTTTGCTAACACTTATTCCATTATTTTTCATTTATAAATTGGTCAATAATTCTAAGTATGATAATACCGAATTAGAAAATCTTTTGAAAGAAAGAGGACTGAAGTAAGAACAGGAAAATCAGACCAAAATATTGGCAATCTTTCTAAAGATGAGGCTTTTTTATTTTAAAAGGTAATGCCGTTTAGCGATGATAGGATCAACACTGCTGTAAGCAATACTACCATTCTGGCATCATTATAGCTTTCATTGGCTTATGAAACAGATATACCTTCTTGCAACTTTATCGGTGATGCTACTTAGCAGTGCTTGTTACAGTACCAGAACGGCTGGCAACAGTGGAAAGGTACCTCCAGGACAAGCCAAAAAAGGAACAGGCTCCAAATCGGCCAGACCTTTTGCTCCAGGTCAACAGAAAAAAAATTGAGAGAAACTTATTGTTACTTTTTTAAGTGACAAACAGTTGTCATAAGCTGGTTTTAGTTTTGTTCTATTCAATAATATAACAAAATGTCAACAGTTATGATTACCAAAAGCGAATTACTACAACACTGGTTAGGCCACAGAAAACTGACCAGAAAAACCATTGAAAAATTTCCTGAAAAAGAATTATTCGAATTTTCAATCGGCGGAATGAGACCTTTTTCAGCATTAATTAAAGAGTTATTATCGATTGATGTTCCGGGTTTAAAGGAAATGATAACGAGAGAAACTATATCTTTTAACCATGATCTTCCATTACATACCAAGGAAGAGCTGTTAACGAAATGGGATGGGGATACTACAAAAATCGTAGAATACTTTAATCAAATCGATGAGGGGCAGCTTCATGAAACCATTAAGTTATTTGGAATGTATGAGTTTACCATCATTAGCCACCTCTTGTATTTTATCGATAACGAAATACATCACCGTGGCCAGGGCTTTGTGTATTTGAGGGCATTGGGTATCGAGCCTCCATTTTTCTGGGATAGGTACTAAATTAAAAACTGTATCAGTGTCATCCTGAGGAATAATTTATGGTATAAAAATCAATATAAATGACGTAACTGATTTCTTATGCCATACAGCACAGTCTTGCCTCGGCTCACCGCCGCCGAAGGGCTCTTACTTTTTGGCATCAA
>NZ_CAJYOJ010000027.1 GCF_913776295.1 uncultured Pedobacter sp. | reverse complement strand
ATTTCCATCCAAAAAGGCCTTCGCACTGTGTCTCCGTTCTACTTAAGTCCGGCCTAACAAATTTTTCGGATTCTACTGCCCAAGCCCTATTACTGGCTTTAAAAGAAAAATTTTCAGCCGGCATTTTATTAATAGTTTTCTGTTGTTTTCATTTGTATTGATGAGCTCGGCAAAGCCTCGGTTTTGTTACTTTTTGATGCCAAAAAGTAAGAGCCCTTCGGCGGCGGCGAGCCGAGGCAAGACTGGGCTGTATAGCATAAGTAATTAGTTACGTCATTTATATTGATTTTTATAAAATAAATTATCCTTCAGACTGACAACTCTCCAGACTTAATTAAAAAGATTAGCCTACACCGCAATATTATTCGATAACTTATATTCAGACGGGGTAATCCCCGTCTGCTTTTTAAAATACTTGCCAAAAAAAGATGAGTTGCTGAAACGCAGTTCCATGGCCACTTCCGAAATATTCATTCTATGGCTGGTCAGTAACAATTTCGCTTCCCTGATCACCATTTCATCAATAACTTCCCCGGCTGTTCTATCAGTTACCTTTTTAACCACCTGCGATAAATGCCTTGGCGTAATGCGTAAGCAGTTGGCATAATAAATTACACGTTTTTCCTTTTTAAAATGCTCCGCTACCAGCGATAGAAAACGATTGGTGAGCTCTGTTTTGCTATCATGTACAAGAGGCATTGCGTCTTTCTGTTTGTTCCTTAAAAGAAAGAGATCGTAAAGCAGTTCCAGAAAGCTGTTATGCACAATGTTTTTAATCTGCGGGGTATCCTTAGCTGTATTTAGCTTTTTATGCAGCGCCAGCATATCATAGTAAATGAAGGTATAGTCCTCTTTTGATAGTGAAAATTTATGTTTGGGACCGTCCTGGAACATTCTGTAAACTTCCCCGGTATTAAAGAATACCCCCTTGGTTTTTAAATAACTTTTGTTAAAATGGATACTGATAAAAGAAACATCATTCTGCTCCCTGATCTCATAAATGGCTTGAGGAAAAACGAGTAAAATATCTCTTTGATTTAATACCTGCTCTGTGAAATTTATCCTCACGTTCATTTTCCCTTTTGTGATCAGAATTAAAGCATAACTTGATATGCGGAAAGGCTCCGAGCTGCAATAATGCGGATCATTGCTATGATGGATTTTTGCCATTAAACCCCCATTTAAAGAAAGCGCCTCCTCGTGGTTTTTTTCTGAAAAAGTTTTATTGAGTAACTGTTGTTGCATAAAATCGTTCCGTATTTTTTAATAATTTCTTAACAGATTCGATCATCTTTTGCACTACAATTTCAGCCACCCTTTTGTGGATAGTTCCTGCCCTTTTATCTGTCGGATTTTGTAGTGGCAAATCTAGTATTCAAGATTATTTTTACAAGTGTATTTTTTTAAAATGACTAATTTCTGATCGATTTTGATGTTTTTGATTAATAATTTTTTATATTTTAATTAACTTAAATTCAGTTTTTTATGTTGTTTTTTGTACGCTTTTGGCTGTTTTTAACCTTTTTACCATTTTATAATAAAGGTCAGATTGTCAATTGGTCAATTCATCTGAATGTCACATTTTATTGATCCAACTTTTTGACCAATATATCCCACATTTGAACCTTTTTTTACTTTCAATTCCGCGTTAAAATTGTGTGATCAAATCGTTTGGTTAATGTAGCCTTAATCTATATCGTTACTTAGTCTCTACAAGTGGCGTTTAGGTGCAGACCAAACTTTTCAGAACAGGGTTTAACAAACTGAAGAATATAAGTGTTCAGCATGCGTAAAAAATTACAAGACAGGATTGCCTCTTTTAAGGATGCGGCGGTGATAAAAGAAAAGGGATTATATCCTTATTTCAGGTCGATAGAATCCGGCCAGGATACCGAAGTGGTGATCAATGGGAAAAAGGTACTCATGTTTGGTTCAAATTCTTATTTAGGATTAACCAATCATCCCAAAATAAAAGAAGCCGCCAAAGCAGCAATTGATAAATATGGGACCGGCTGTGCAGGATCTCGGTTTTTAAACGGCTCGCTTGATATTCACCTCGAACTGGAAAGGCGTTTGGCCGAATATGTGGGCAAAGAAGCTGCGGTGCTTTTTAGTACCGGTTTTCAGGTCAACTTAGGAGTAATCTCCTGTTTGCTGGATCGTAACGATTATCTGTTGCTGGATGAGTACGATCATGCGTCTATCATTGACGGAAGCCGGTTGGCCTTTTCGCGTACGATTAAATATGCGCATAACGATATGCAGGATCTGCGCCGGAAACTGAGCAGGCTACCTGAAGATGCCGCTAAATTGATAGTTTCCGATGGCATTTTTAGCATGGAAGGCGATTTGGTAAATCTTCCAGAAATGGTAGAAATTGCCAATGAATTTGGCGCCAATATTATGATGGATGATGCGCATAGTCTTGGAGTTATTGGCTTTAATGGATCAGGTACGGCATCACATTTCAATCTTACCGAAGATGTGGACCTCATCATGGGTACTTTTAGCAAGTCTCTGGCCTCATTGGGAGGTTTTATTGCCGGTAGCGCCGAAACCATCGAATATATTAAACATCGTGCCCGTTCACTCATGTTCAGTGCCAGTATGCCGCCATCAGCGGTAGCCAGTGTAATTGCCGCATTGGATATGATCGAATCAGAGCCTGAACGGATTGACCAGCTATGGGCCAATACAGAATATGCGAAGCGACTTTTGCTAAATGCCGGCTTCGATATCGGGCACAGTAACAGTCCGATTATACCCATTTACATCCGCGATAATACCAAAACCTTTATGATTACCAATATCCTTCAGCAAAATGGTGTGTTTGTTAATCCGGTGGTATCACCAGCAGTGTCTTCAGATTCGTCTTTGATCAGATTTTCGCTAATGGCGACCCATACTTTTGATCAGATTGAATTGGCAGTAAGCAAACTAAGTGCGGCTTTTAAGGCGGTTCATGTAGAATTAGTAGGAAGCCAATCATGAGAGAGCTGGTAAAGGTTTTCGGTAAAAAAGCGTTGGCAGCGTTTGTAGATTTTCCGCACCAACTATATGCAGGTGATGTAAACTATGTGCCTGAGCTTTTTATTGCACAGCGCGATCTGCTTACGCCCGGCAAACATCCATTTTACGAACATTCAGAAATACAGCTTTTTTTGCTTTATGAGGAAGGTAAAATAGTTGGACGGATCGCCGCCATCAACAACACCAATCATAATAAGGTCTACGAATCGAAAGACGGTTTTTTTGGCTTTTTTGATTGTATTGATGATGCTTCCGTGGCTAAACAGCTTTTTGAAGCGGCGCAGGATTGGTTAAGCCAAAAGGGATTGACAAAAATTTTAGGGCCGGTAAATTTTTCAACGAATGAGGTATGCGGACTGCTGATCGAAGGTTTCGACGGACCGCCGGTAGCCATGATGCCTTACAATGCGCCTTACTATCTGTCGCTTTTAGAGCAGACCGGTTTTCAAAAAAATGTTGATTTAAGGGCCTACCGTTACACTGCAGGCAATTATAACGACCGGTCGGTGAAACTAATGGACAGGATCGAGGAACGTTTGAAACGGAACAACATCATCCTGCGCAAAATCAACATGAAGAAATTTAAGGAGGAATGTAATGCGGTAAGGGAGGTTTATAATAGAGCGTGGGACAAAAACCTGGGTTTTGTGCCGATGACGGATAAAGAGTTTGACTATACCGCGAACGATTTAAAACTGATCCTCGATCCTGAGTTTTGCATTCTGGCCGAGCAACATGGCAAGATTATAGGTTTTGCGTTAGCAATACCTGATATCAACCAGATTTTGATCAAAATTAAGCGTGGAAGGCTATTCCCAACGGGGCTATTGAAGCTTTTAGCGAATAAAAAGAAAATCGATGGGATCCGTATTTTGTTGCTTGGTGTGGTGGATGGTTACCGCAAAATGGGAATCGAAGCCTGTTTATATGGACGGATCATCAAACATTTCGAAGCTAAAAAAATGAAATATGCGGAGGCCAGCTGGACTTTAGATCATAACGAGCTGATCAATAAACCCATTGAAGATATTGGTGGAAAGTTATATCGTAAATACAGGATTTTAGAAAAAACGATATGAAAAAGCGGGTGTTGATTACGGGAGCAACTGGGTTTGTGGGCTATCACCTGATTAAATCTGCTTTGGCCGACAATCTGGAGGTATTTGCCAATGTACGTAACCTTGCAACTGCGGGTCATCTTAAAGATTTTGAGATCAATTATGTAAATCTTGATTTTGAATCGATCTATTTGCTGAAAGAGAATATCGAAGAGAAAAAGTACGATTATATTGTACATGCTGCTGCAGTAACCAAGGCAAAACAATTAAGTGATTACAATAAAATTAACGCAACCTACACCAGGAATCTGGCAGTAGCAGCCTCAAAATCTACACATCGCATCAAAAAGTTTGTCTTCATCAGTAGTTTAGCTGCGCTGGGCCCCTTAAATCAAAAAAATGAAAAACTCACAGATGATGGCCCCTCAAATCCGGTAACCCATTATGGGATCAGCAAAGCATTAGCTGAAACGTACCTGGCCAGGATTCAGAATCTGCCATTAATTAGCTTCAGGCCAACAGCAGTTTACGGTCCACGTGAGAAAGACATTTTTATCTTAATTAAAACGATTAAAGCTGGTCTGGAACTGTATATAGGCAAACAAGAACAGGAATTGAGCTTTGTGTATGCTACAGATCTGGCCGATATCATTATAAGGGCACTTTCCTCTGATGTGGTTGGCAAAAGTTACAATGTATCTGACGGGGCGGTGTATAACCGGTCTGCGCTGGCTGACCACGTACGTAAAGCATTAAACAAAAACACATTGATTGTAAATGTACCCCTGCAGATAATAAAGGGCTTTGCCTGGGGGATGGAGCGATTGTATCGCGTATTCAATAAGACCCCGGCCTTAAATGTAGATAAGATAAAAGAACTTACCGCCCTTAACTGGGGCTGTGACATAAAAAACATTCAGAAAGACTTTGGTTTTACGCCCCGGTTCGGATTGGAAGAGGGATTAAATGAAACCATTAGCTGGTACCGTAAACATAATTGGTTATAGATTTTAAATAAAAATAGAATGAAACAACAAGTAAAAGCAGCCGAAGGTAAACTGGGCATATTAATGCCAGGACTCGGCGCTGTAGCAACAACAATGATTGCCGGAGTGGCCGCGATAAAAAAAGGCATTTCAAAACCTATCGGTTCGTTAACACAGATGGGGACTATCCGTTTAGGTAAAAGAACCGAAAAAAAGGAGCCAAAAATTAAAGATTTTGTTCCCTTAGCCAATCTTGATGACCTGGTTTTTGGTGGATGGGACGTATATGAAGACAATGTTTACGAGGCAGCATTGAATGCCCGTGTGCTGGATGCCAACCTGTTGCGCGATGTACGCGAGGAATTACAGGCTATTAAACCGATGCGCGCCGCGTTTGACAGGAATTATGTAAAAAACCTGGATGGTAAATATGTTAAAGACATCGATAACCGTTACGAACTGGCTTTGGCCGTAATGGATGATATCAAAAACTTCAAGGCTGTAAACCACTGCGATAGGATCGTATTGGTTTGGTGTGGTTCTACCGAAATTTATTTCGAACCCTCTGAAGTACATGAATCATTGGCGGCCTTTGAGCAGGGTTTAAGAGATAACGATCCGCGCATTGCACCAAGTATGATTTATGCTTATGCTGCTTTAAAATTGGGAATACCATTTGCCAACGGCGCGCCAAACTTAACGGTGGATATTCCTGCTTTAATTGAACTGGCTAAAGAAACCGATACCCCAATTGCCGGTAAAGATTTCAAAACCGGTCAAACCTTGATGAAAACCATTTTAGCACCGGGTTTGGCGGCACGCTCGTTGGGTGTAAACGGTTGGTTCTCTGATAATATTCTGGGTAACCGCGACGGTTTAGTGTTAGACGATCCGGATAATTTTAAAACCAAGGAAGTATCAAAACTAGGCGTGTTGGAAGATATTTTTAAACCAGAAGTAAATCCCGATTTATATGGCGAGATGTACCACAAAATCAGGATCAACTATTATCCGCCTCACGGTGATAACAAAGAAAGCTGGGATAACATTGATATTTTCGGCTGGCTGGGTTATAAAATGCAGATCAAAATCAATTTCCTTTGCCGTGATTCGATTTTAGCCGCACCGATTGTACTGGACCTTGCATTGTTTATCGATCTGGCGAAACGCGCTAATATGTCGGGCATTCAGGAATGGTTATCATTCTACCTGAAATCACCACAAACGATTCCGGGTGTACCTGCAGAAAACGACATTTTTAAACAGTTAATGAAACTTCAGAATACCTTACGTTACATCATGGGCGAAGAATTGATCACTCATTTAGGCCAGGATTACGAAGAAGAATTAATAGAAACCGTATAGTGTTTATCCACAAATTTATATCAACGGCTCTGGGAATAGGCTATATCGGCAAAGGTGCAGGCACTTATGCTGCAATAGCAACCTGTATCTGCTGGCAACTTTCCCAGAGGCCTTACAGTAACCCCTATTTATGGCCGGTACTTTTCACCATGTTGATTGTGATGATCGGAATCATGAGTGCCGACCGGGTAGAGGAGATTTGGGGTAAAGACCATAACCGGGTAGTAATTGATGAAGTGGCCGGAATGTGCATTACACTACTGTTTATACCTTTAAAATGGCAATATACCTTAATCGGTCTATTACTTTTTAGGTTTTTTGATATCCTTAAACCATTTGGTATCCGCAAATTAGAGGTTTTACCGGGTGGCTGGGGCGTAATGGCTGATGATGTATTGGCCGGGATTTATGCGAATGTTATACTGCAACTGGTTGTTGTTTTAGAACTGTTTTAACCATGCTGTTCACTTTTCTAAAAGCACAGGCATCATCCTTGGTGGCCTCGGCAACAGACTTCGGGGTGACCATTATGACCGAAAATCTTTTCGGCTGGTGGTATCTGGCCGCAAGCATTACGGGTACGGTTGCGGGTGGGGTAGTCAATTTCTACGTAAACCGCAAATGGGTATTTGAAAGTGAATCTTCAGCCATTAAATGGCAGATATTGAAATATATTTTGGTATGGGCAGGCAACCTGATTATCGTAACCGCGGCTGTATTTGTACTCACCCGTTTTTTTAACCTCAATTACGTATTAGCCAAAGTTTTGAGTTCCGTTTTAACGGGTATCAGCTACAATTATATCATGCAAAAGCAGTTTATTTTTTCCAATTAAATGAAAGCGATTTATTCATTTTTATTATCCGTAGCGCTCATGTTTATGTTGCTGGTAAATGCTTTTGGCCAGAGGACAGTGGTATCTGGTACGGTACGCGATGCCGTAACCAAAGAAACGTTGCCCAATGTTTCGGTTTTTTTTAAAGATACGCAAATTGGTACGCAGACAGACGCCAACGGAAAATACACACTTGTTTCTCCAAACCCACAAAGTGAGCTGAGTTTTAATTATGTAGGTTATCGCACCGTATTTAAAAATACGGTACCCGCTGCAACGCAGGAACTTGATGTTGTTTTGGTACCCGATTCGAGAGTATTGGATGAAGTGATCGTTGTGGGCGGGAAAAAAATAAAATACCGTAATAAAGATAATCCCGCGGTGGAATTGATCCGCCAGGTAATTGCCCATAAAGAGGAAAACAGAATTAAAAGTTATCACACGGTTGCTTTCAGGCAATATGAAAAAATGCTGTTCTCCCTGAGCAATGTTTCGGATAAGTTTAAAAACAAAAAGATGTTCAGGAACTACCAGTTTTTGTTTCAGGAGCAGGATTCGACATTGATTGGTGGGAAAAATCTTCTTCCGATTTATATTCAGGAGCAACTGTCTGATCATTACCTGAGCAAAAATCCGGAAAAGAACAAAACCATCATAATCGGAGAGAAACAGGTTCAGTTTGATAACCGTTACATTGATAATAAGGGATTAAAAACCTATTTCGACAGAATGTATCAGGATATTGATATCTACAAAAACAACATTTCCGTAATCAGTAATGAATTTTTAAGTCCGATTGCTGATGGTGCACCTTCCTTTTATAAGTTTTTCATTACTGATACCCTCAAAACACAGAAACCTGAAATTATAGAACTGTCTTTTACCCCGCGCAATACCGGAGATATGTTGTTCGAGGGAAAAATTTACGTCACCAATGACAATCATTACGCGGTTACCGGAGCTTCTTTTGGGGTAAACAAAAATATCAACCTCAACTTTGTGCGCGCACTAAAAATCGATCTGAATTTTGAGCCGAATGATAAAGGCAAATACAGTTTGAGCAAAAGTAATTTACTGGCCGATTTTGGAATCGGTAAAACCAAAGGCATTGGCTTCACGGGTGAGCGTAGCGTTACTTTTAAAGATTACCAGTTTGATACGGCGCTGCCCGATACTATTTTTCAAGGGAAAAGTACCGTTGTACTGGCCGATGCAGCAAAAAAAGATAACACATTTTGGGAGAAAAACAGGTTAGATACCATTTCCAGCAACCAGTTGAAAATTTACGGTAATATCGATACCCTGCAAAATCTGCCATCTTTTAAACGGACCATGAAAATTGTGACCCTTTTGTTTGCAGGTTATCAGAACCTTGGCCCTTACGAAATTGGTCCGGTAAATACCTTTTACAGTTTTAACAATGTAGAAGGTTTAAGGCTGCGGTTTGGTGGCCGAACCACTCCAGAATTGAGCAAACGTTATTATTTCGAAAACTATCTGGCTTATGGCATTAAAGATGAGAAATGGAAGTTTTTCCTTTCCGGTACCTATTCACTGAACAATAAATCGATCTACGCATTCCCTCAACATTACGTTAGGGCCAGCTTTCAGCGCGATACCAAAATACCCGGACAAGAGTTGCAGTTTGTTCAGGAAGATAACTTCCTGCTCTCGTTTAAACGTGGGGTAAACGATATGCTGTTGTACAACGATTTTTATCGCCTGGATTATGTGAAGGAGTTCGAAAACCACTTTTCAGTCAACCTGGGTTTTAAGAAGTGGAGCCAGACACCGGCTGGCGGGTTAAATTACCTGAATGAAAATAATCAGATGATCAACCGCTTAACCACCAGCGAGGTTTCTGTACAGTTGAGGTACGCCCCGAACGAAAAGTTTTACCAGGGCAAAATTTATCGTGTACCCATTGCCGATCGTTACCCGGTATTTAATTTACGTTATACGGCTGGTTTAAAAGGTTTGCTGGGCGGTGAATATAATTACCACAACCTATTGGGTAGTATTGATAAACGCTTTTATCTATCGCAGTTGGGCTACAGCGATGTAACAGTAGAAGGCAGCTACATCTCCGGGAAGGTGCCCTTTCCTTTATTGGATATCCACCGTGCCAACCAAACTTATGCTTATCAGCTTAACTCATACAATCTGATGAACTTCCTGGAGTTTGTGAGTGATCATTATGTGAGCATCAATATCGACCATAATTTCAACGGCTTCTTTTTTAACAAAGTGCCACTGCTAAAACGTTTAAAATTAAGGGAGGTGGTGTCGTTTAAAGCCTTGTATGGTGGTTTGAGGAATGAAAATAATCCAAACTTACAAACGGGTTTATATCAGTTGCCAATTTACGAAAACGGGGCGCAGCGTACTTATGCATTGGGCAACGATCCTTATATGGAAGGTAGCGTTGGTGTGGGCAATATCTTTAAACTCTTAAGGGTCGATCTGGTGAAACGCTTTAACTATCTCAATCATCCGGAAGTTTCAGAATGGGGAATAAGGGCAAGGGTAAAATTTGATTTTTAAAAATAGGTTATGGAAAAAAAATTAAGAGACAGCCTGCAACAAGGAATATATAAGGTGATCAACCCTTTTGTAAAGGGATTGATCAAGATCGGTTTAACGCCTAATGCTGTTACCACAATCGGGTTGATCCTGAATATCGGTGTAGCTGTCATTTTTGTACTCGGTGCCGAAAAATCAAATCGTGGCGATATGTCGTACATCGGTTGGGGAGGGGCTTTGGTGCTTTTTGCTGGTCTGTTTGATATGCTCGATGGCCAGGTGGCCCGTTTAGGCAATATGAGTTCGAAATTTGGAGCCTTGTACGATTCGGTACTCGACCGTTACAGCGAAATGATTATGTTTTTGGGCATCTGTTATTACTTAGTGGCACATCATTACTTTTTAAGTTCGCTGTTTGCGTTTATTGCCCTTATTGGTTCGATGATGGTGAGTTATACCCGGGCAAGGGCCGAAGGACTGGGGGTAGAATGTAAGGGAGGTTTAATGCAGCGCCCCGAACGCGTGGTAACGATTGGTGTTTTCGCCATAACCTGCGGTATCACCGGTCATTTTATTGGTGGCGATTACAAGGTTTACGTGCCAGGGCTTTCTTTCCATGTATTCGAAACCATGTCGGTTTTTACCATGCCAATCGCCATAATGGCGGTATTGACCAATATCACAGCTGTTAAACGCCTGCAAGAGGCTAAAAAAGGCCTGGAAGCTCAGGAGTTTAGCGAGAGAAAGGGAAACAACAAAGCGGCATTAATTGCAGGACTGTTTCTGATCAGCGGTTTAAGTGGTGTGCTTTCTTTTACCGCAAATGCGCAGGGATCAGATCCTTCGCCGCTTACTTTCCCAACCCCAAAAGATATTCCTAATCAATTGTTTTATTTACAGCGCGATCCAAATACCAATACCATCATTTGCCAGTTAAATGTAGACAAACATGGAGAAGTGAATAAAGAGCAACCCGTAAATGTATTTTGGATGCGTTACGGAGACCAGGGTGAAAAGAAAGAACTCAGTTATATTCAGCGGAAATTTGCTTATGGCATTATTAGTAAAAACTTAGGGAATGGCCAGTTTGAATTGCGGTTTACTTCACATAAAAAGCTGCCGATGTACCTGAATAAATCTGCTGTAGATAAGAAATACCATGTTTTTGCCACCATAAACAATAAAAAAATGCAGCTGGAACGGATATTCCTTCGGATTGAAGGGGGCACATTCTGGTTTCCTAATGTAAAATATGTTGAAATAAAAGGTTTTGATGCTTCGGAGCCGTCGAAAGTGTTAGTAGAAAGGATTAAGGTTTAGCGTTAGGCGTTTTGCGGGTGGTGTTCTTATCCATTCCGTCATTGCGGGAAGGCTTTTTCAGCCGACGAAGCAATCTCTCTCGAATCGTCTCGAGTGAACTATAACGGAATCGAGAACCCGAAGGCTCTGCGAAGCAAAATCTAACGATATAGATCTCTCCCCGCCTGTACGGGCAGGCCTGTCCGCACAGGCGGGCATTTCGCTGCGCTTCAGTCGTGATGGCGATTGAATAAGAGTGAGTTGTCATTCTGAGTGTAACGAAGAATCTTTAAGGATAGCGTATTTTATATTGACAGATTGTTTGGGAAGAAGATCCTGAAATACCCGTCCGACTGGCCGGGCGGAAGTTCAGGATGACGATTAAATGAGTGGAGCTGAAAGCCAATTAAATAATTACAATGAAAAAGAATTTTGTTTCCAATTCAACCGCATCCATCAGGATGTTCAAAAACGACTTTTTGGAGAGTCTATCAAAAGTCCAGTTTTACGTACCATTAATCGTATATGTTCCGGTTATTGCCTTTCTGTTTTGGAAAGCACTCTGGGAAATAAACATGACGGCTTTAAGTTTTACAGGATGGTTTTTGCTTGGCCTGGGTATCTGGACCATCACCGAATACGTCCTGCACCGCTATGTTTTTCATTTTGAACCCGAAGCCGAATGGGGTAAAAAGATCCACTTTATTTTTCATGGGGTGCATCACGATTACCCTAATGATGCCAAGCGTTTGGTCATGCCACCCTCCGCCAGTATTCCAATGGCACTGGGTTTTTACTTCCTTTTCGATTGGTTGTTGCCTGATACCATCGTTTATCCGTTTTTTTCAGGTTTTATGATTGGTTACCTGTTTTACGATATGGTGCATTATGCACTTCACCATGCTAATTTTAAAAGTGGTTTCTGGAAAAAGCTAAAGCAGCATCACATGCTTCATCACTACTCTGATTCGACCAAAGGTTATGGCGTAAGCTGGACTTTCTGGGACCACGTTTTCAGGTCTAACTTTGATAAAAAGTAGTATGCAGCAACAACCATCGCTTAAAAAAAGCTTTAATAATATCCGCAATATTTATCTCACAGCTGCTATATCTGTTGGATATCTGTTGTTATCAGTATTACTGGTCGGCTTTAAAACTGATCAGTTGGTACTGATTTTTATCTTTAATGCCCTGTTTTATATTTCTGCACGAACAAGGCAGTTTATTCTCGGTTTTTCCATCTTTATTGTGTACTGGATCCTGTTTGATTACATGAAAGCTTTTCCAAACTATCTTTTTAATACCGTGCATATTGAAGATTTATACAATCTGGAAAAAAATACTTTTGGCATTAACTATCACGGATTAATACTTACGCCTAACGAATATTGGAAAATAAATAGCACTACTTTTTTGGATGTGTTAACAGGGCTATTCTACCTGATGTGGGTACCTGTTCCGCTGGCATTTGCCACTTATCTTTTCTTTAAGAATAAGGACCAGTTTATATATTTCTCACTTACCTTTGTATGGGTAAATTTATTGGGTTTTGTGGTTTACTATGCCTTTCCTGCGGCTCCACCATGGTATGTGCAGGAACATGGCTTCGAATTTATAGCCAAAACAGTAGGGAATACTGCAGGCCTGGCCCGTTTTGATCATTATTTCAACATTACACTTTTTCAGGGGATATACAGTAAAGGTTCCAATGTGTTTGCCGCCATGCCATCGCTGCATTCATCCTATCCGGTTATTGTGGTTTATTACGGCTTAAAAAATCGTTTAGGAATAATTAATATTTTCTTTTTAACCGTCATGTTTGGGATCTGGTTTTCAGCTGTTTATACCAGTCATCATTATACGTTTGATGTATTAGCTGGAGTAATCTGTGCATTTTTGGGAATAATTTCATTTCATTATCTAATGCGTATTACCAGGTTGAAAGAATTTGTAGCAGTTATGATAACAGCGATCAGTAGATAGACTGCGTATTGGATAAGTTTTAAGTAATAATCAGGCAGAAATAGGGAAGGATGATGGACTTTTTTGTACTTCTGATTCCATATGGTTGCTTTTTGCCCTAACCAACAGATAGAACTCTATGCTTGCAACCAGAATCAGGGTATAGCCAAAAAGTTCAAGAGACTCTTCTGATACATTTTTCACATCGCGAATGTATTGCGTTTCCATAACGGCCATCCAAAAAACTTTTCTTCCGTATAGGCGTGCAAAAATGTAGGTGGTAACAATACCCGAGAGTAGGATCCCGAAAGAGAACTGGTGTACAAAATCATTTAAGTTGCAGAAAAACAGCGCTTTCTTCCGGTAAATAAGCAAGGTGGCCAGTATGAGGAGACCAAAAGCTCCGGTTTGCCAGGCACCGTCATAAATATGCTCGTCTAAAAAAGCATCCTGTTCTCTGATAAAAGAGGCCATCATAAAAGCAAATAAGGCGAACGAAAGTGGAAATATGGATTTATATTTAAATGATATATAGAGAAAAATGATTGAACTTATTAGTAGCAATAGGCTCTGAATATATTCTACTGCAGAATCTTCGCTAAACTTATTGCTTGTTGCTTCATGTTGTACATTCCATTTAAGAAATTCGGCAAGCAGGTAAATGAATGCACTATAAATAATAAGCCGGAGAAGGGCAGTTCTAAAACCTTTTGGGTTTGATGTGATTTGATGATTAGCCACCTTGATGAATTTGGATTGATGATCAGCGAAAATCAAATTGTTGATAAATCGCATTAATGAAATTTTTGACTACAAATTTCGATCAGGAACAGCTTTCAAAAAAGGTCTAAAGCTCTTAAAAATTGGTTTAAAGGTACGAATATTTAAAATTTAAGGACATATCTTATTATTTTATCAATTAGAATAAGCGCCATAAGTAATTAAAAAAGCCTTATAGCTGATCGCTTAAGATCAGATATAGGGCTTAGGAATATGAATTTTTCGGAATGAAATTAATTATTTAACACTTATCCATTTGTTAAGCGTATTGTCTGGTGCTTCAACCACTAGTTTATAATATGGGGATGGATCGTTATTAAGGTCGGCCAGATAATGTTGCTGATTAATGTCAACCTCTCCCAGTAAATGATAATCATCTTTTCCACCGGTTTTAAACGCATTAGTGGTTGCCAGCCAGATTTTTACTTTTCCCTTTTTTTCCAATGCCTTCCAGGTGATGTCTAAGTGGTTTTGTACATAATTTGCCTTGAGTGCGGATATGGATACCGGGCCAATAAATGAAGTACCATCAATTTCCTGTTCTACACTTTTTGGAAGTTTTATATTCAGATAACCAGCAATGGAAGGCATAATATCTACTATACTAAGATCGAAGTATTGCGCATAAGTATTCAGGTTTTTATAATTACTTACCATCCAGGTAGAACGCTGACGATCAGATTGTCCGCCATGTCCGCGACCTGTTTTTTCATCACGTCCATGATCGGTTGTGATTACAATCAGCCAATCTTCTTTAAATCGCTGTTGACGGTAATTAATGGCATCCCAAATATGGCCCATTTGTTTGTCCAGCATCTCAACAGCCTTATAAAACTCCGGACTATCACCATAGCGATGGCCCATATCATCCGTATATTCCAGGTATACCCATGATAGATCAGGTGCTTGATCATGAATGGTATTAGCAGCTCGTTTAACCACTTCCTCATCAATAAAATGCATATAGTCAGCTTTTTTATCATGTTTAAAGCGGACAGTATCTAACTCAAAACCATCAGCTACAAAATCGGGCTTAAAGTTTCCGGTTTCGGGAAGACCATCGCCAAGTAGTTTGGTTCGGTTGTCAGTCCAGCTGGAGAAAATAGCTGTTTTTTTATCAGGGTATTGATTTTTGAAAAGCCTGAAAATATGCTGATAATTATAATTTGGAGCTTTGATATCATTATCAGGTACGTTATGCTTGTTTACCCAGGTGCCGGTAAGCAAGCTATTATAACCCACAGCAGATATAGTTGGTGTTTCGTTATAACTTGCTTTATCTCCGCCCACATGCATGCGCGAATAGGAACCTGTAGAGATGATTTTCTTGAAATTAGGTAATTCCAATCGTTCTATTACATCGGCAGGGATACCATCGGCGATAACATAAACCACCTTTCGTGGCCCGTTTTGAGCAAGTGCCGATAGCGATAAAGGAAAAAAGCAGGTAAAAATAATGGTCCTTAGTAACATCGTTTTGTGATTAGAAAGTGTGTGGGAAATATTCGTTTTCAACTGTTCCGTCATCGTACATTTTAAGCAATGCATATCCGGGTGGCGTTTCCTGGTAATAACCGGGGCCTTCTGATTCTGCATCGCCTTTGCCCCACCAAAAACCACTCATGGCTCCATTGCAGCAGTATTGAATACCATTGTATACCGTTTGATCAGAGAGATGGTTGTGTCCGCTCAGGCAGATTTTTACCTTATCGCGATGTTTGTAGAAGAGATTCTTCAGTTTTTTACAATCCGAATGTCCGCCGCCAACCAATACCTGGGTGGTGCCCAGGATCGGATAGTGTGACATGATCAGCGTAGGTGTGCCGGCAGGCAGGTTTTTTAATTCCTGCTCAAGCCAGTTATACTGTTCATCATCAAGAGAAATTTTGCTGTTGTTGCCGTCAACGATAATAAAGTGCCAGTTTTTTTTAGAGAAACTGTAGTAGCGATTAGGAATTTTCAGCCGTTTTACCACATAGTTCTTTCCATACATTTCATCGTCTGTTGCAGGCGCTTTCCACCAGATATCGTGATTGCCAATACAACTGTATATTTTGTATTTATCGATCACCTTAGTGCATTCATCCCAAATATCCCATTGTTCAGTTACCTGATCGCGTACCACATTATCATAAGAAGCATCATTAATGGAATCTCCTCCGTTTAAGAAGAAATCAACTTTATGTTTGCTGATTATCTGATTTAAACATGCTTTGAATCGCAATGGGGCATTTTCTCCTGCACGGATATGAACATCAGTAATGTGTGGCACAGTAAGCACCAGCTTCTTACCTTTCGGTTTATCTGTAAGCGTTTCTGAAGCCAGACTGGGCAATGCGCCCAAAAATGCCGTTCCTGCCGATATTCCTATTGCCTTTATTAAAGACCTTCTCGTTATTTCTGCCATCATTACCAGCCAAAAATTTGTTTCAGTTTAGGATTCAGGATGACTTGTTGCTGCGGAATAGGGCGGTAATAGAATTTGGGTTCTTCGAAGTTTCTGGTCACATTTTCTGTTACAATATTACCGCCGTTGTTGCCATTCTTCAAATAAACCGTTGCATCAGTACCGATAAGTCCTGCACGGTAATAAATAAGTTTTACCCCAAGCGAATTTTTTTCTTTCTGGTCTTCACCAGGGATAGTGGCCGTTCTGTCAATCAGCATGATGTCATCAACACCATCACCGGTAAGGTCGTATTTGCCCAATCCGGCAAAATACATGCCTTCCGGACTTTTGGTTAGCAGTTTGCCCACCTTCCAACGCATTAAATCATCAAAGCGCATGTTTTCGAAAGCATATTCTACCCTTCGTTCCCTTCTGATTTCAAGTATAACACCTGCATTGGCCGCAACATTTGGATACTGTAACTGCAATACCGGATCTGGATTGGCATTAGCCGCTGCCAGATTAAGATCAGGCAGACCCGCTCTTTTACGAAGAAGATTTATCGATTGGTCGAGCTGGGCCTGCGTTAAGGTGCCCAATTCAGCAAGCGCTTCAGCATAAGTTAACAGGATTTCTGCATAGCGGTATACCGGAAAATCTACACCGTTTAAGATCGCGTTATCAGTGCTGTTTACATAACCTTTCAACTGATGATAACCTGTAAAATTTTTGTTTAAACGCTGGATATAGGGGGTAGGATCGGGTACCCTGATCCAGCCCGGGTAAACCATTGTTTGCGACATCCGCGGATCTCTGTTTTTAAATTCTGTCACAAAACCCAGCTGCGTGTAGTTTGCTACATCTGTAAACCTCGTTCCATCTTTCATTAAGTAAGTTTCTAACAGGTTCTTGGCTGGTGCCTGCTCATAATCGCCAAAGACGGTAGAATTTACATTCTGGCTTTTGTTTTTACTCAGGTCAAAGATGTTAACTAAAATCACTTCGCTATTGGCTGTTAAATCCTGACTGGAGAAAAGCGTTGCATAATCTTGTTCCGGTTTTCCGGTGTTGTAAATGTTAAACTTTTTGCTGGCGATGATTTCTCCTGAAATTCTTGCTGCAGTTTCTAAAAATGCATTTGCTGAGCCGCTTAAATTGAGTTCGTTATGGTATTTACGATAAGTGCCCTCATAAAGTGCTGCCCGCGCATATAAAGTGGCCACTGCCCATTTTCCCGGAGTACCTACCGGAACACTCTCCCTTACATTTTTATAGGCAAAATCTAAATCTGCCATGATACTGTCGGCAATCAACGTCCTTGGATCCCGGGCTTTGTAGAGTGCATCATCACTAGGTTCCAATGTACCTGAATACCAGGGTACGTCAGAGAAACGCTTAACTTTATCTAAATAGAATTCAGCGCGGTAATACCTGGCTAAACCCGCGTAGTGGTTTTTAACGGCAGCAGAAACCTGTGCTTTTCCGCAATTCTCTAGAAAATAGTTAATGTTTCTTAACCTGCTCCAGCTCCAGCCAGTGGTAATGTTTTGGGCGGTCGCATTTCCTCCCATAATATTTTTTATCTCAACTGCTGCTGTAGTGGATACGTTATCCGTACTCTGATCATTAAGGTAAGTACTGCGGTCTGGCTGAGAGAGTAGGCCATTGATATAGAGCGAAAGATCACTTTCTGTGTTAAAAAAGAGGCCAGGGGAGACGGAGGTTTGAGGGAAACGATCAAGCCCTGCTTTTTTACAGGCTGCGAGCATACCTGCAACTGCAATAAACACGATATATATATACTTTTTCATTTTCTAATGATTTAATTATGATAGATCCAAAAATTAAAAATCGAGGTTTAAACCGAAGGCATATCTCCGTTGATAAGGATATGCCCAGGCACTTGGTCCCTGGTTAACCGCTTCCGGATCAATAAATTTCTTGATAGAAGAGAACTCATACAGGTTTTCTCCGGTCACAAATACGCGAAGACGGTTTACATGAAACTTTTTGGTCCACTGAACCGGTAAGGTATAACCAAACGATACGTTTTTGATCCTCAGGTAAGCACCGTTTAATAAATATTTAGTCTGGGGAATATCTAAACCCGATCCATAATTGGCATCGGCAAGCCAAGATTGTAATACCGGATATTGAGAATCGGTATTGGCATCAGCAAGGCCCGCGGCAATATATGAAGCGGAGTGTTTGGCTCTTTGTTCCGGCGAATCAGCTGCTCCACGGTAAAAATCTAGGTTCCATGGATAAACGTTGGCATACGGCTGCTGGTAAGGCCCCCAGAAAAGATAGTGATGAGGATAAAAATCTCTTTTTAATACGCCCTGCAAAAATACAGAAACATCAAAACCACCCCAATCCATATTCAGATTGGCACCGATCGTATAACGGTCAGCACTGTTACCGATAATTTTTAAATCTTTCGGATCGTTTGAACTTAAACCCCTTTCAATTTTCTTATTTCCATCTAGGTCTACATATTTTGGCCATCCTTCAACAATGGAGAGGGCGCCCCATGGAATAATGGCAGATTCATCTAAAGCAGCAATTTCTGCTTTACTACGGAAAACCCCATCATTCTGTAATCCCCAGATTTCTCCGAGTGTTTGCCCCTCGCGGTAATTTGAAAACAGGTTCTGATCATTTTTAAATCTGGTAATTTTAGCTTTAGAATCGGCCAGGAATATTTTAGTATCAAAGCTGAAAGGTTTTGAACCCAGTTCAAACCTGTCTCGGTAAGTTACTGAAAGTTCCCATCCTTTGGTACGAAGATCGGCAGAATTCTGACGTGGTACACCTGTGCCTAACACCCCTGGAAGTTCCTGTCCTGCAGTAAGCATTCCTTTGGTATCACGGATATAATAATCGAAAGTGAAAGAAAGTTTATCGTTCAACAGACCAATATCGGTACCCATATTTAAGGTAGATATTCTTTCCCATGTATAGGTTCGTGGGTCTACGTTTAATCCAGGGGCACCATTGATCACCTGGTTCTGGCCACTTCCTCCAATTAAATAACCA
The DNA here is from genome assembly GCF_913776295.1 of uncultured Pedobacter sp. GTDB lineage: Bacteria > Bacteroidota > Bacteroidia > Sphingobacteriales > Sphingobacteriaceae > Pedobacter. The sequence goes on along the minus strand of NZ_CAJYOJ010000027.1, from coordinate 33,575 downwards.
GAAGTACCAGTTACCAGTGATTGGATATAACCAAAGTTTGCTACGTTATCGTTTGGAAGAGCACCCTGATTGCCAAGTTCTCCATATGAGGTTCGAAGTTTAAAGGTAGATACTACAGGCGATAGTATCTTAAAGAAATCTTCTCCACTTGCTATCCAGGCCAAAGAAGCTGAAGGAAAGAATCCCCAGCGCCTATTTACAGGAAACCGCGATGAACCATCGTACCTTCCTGTAGCTTCCAGGATGTACCTGTTTTTGTACGTGTAATTTAATCTCGAAAATGCACTATTGGTAGCATAAGCGGAATAACCTGCACTAGCAGTAGCCGTTCCACTGGTGAGCGATAGGTACGGTAGAGAAGAAGAAATCAGAATGTCTTTACTCGCGTTTACAGTAGAATAGCTGTAGTCTTCGCTATTAAAACCTACCATTGCACTGAAAAAATGGTCGCCAAGCGTCTTTTTATAAGTGCTATAGATATTAAATGCGTTATTAAACAGGTAACCATTGTTTTCGGTTACTGAACCGGTCCCACCTTCTTCGCGGATATCATTCGGACCATAGCCGATTTTGTATTTTTTACTGTCATTATGCGTTTTCCAGAGTTCACGTTTAAAAGAAGCGTCAGCGTTTACCTGAAGATCACCTTTTAAAAATAAAGCTGTTGCACTCGTAATATTCTGAAAACCAAACATATTTTGAAGGTTATTTCCTCCATCTACAAGTTTTGCAGCTAGTTTTCCGGCAGCGGTATTCGCCCATGTGCCATCAGGATTCGTAGCTACGTCGGTAGGCATCAGGTAATACAGGTCCGTAATGTTTCCGTTTGGAAGTGCCCGTTTAGTTTGATAAATATTCAGGTTATTATCTATTTTAAGCCACGAAAGTGGAGAAAAACCAATTTTTGACCTCAGTCCATAACGGTCCCAGTAATCTGCAGTCAGTTTATTTAACCCATTATCTCTGGTATAATCTGCAGAGAGGTAGTAGGTTAAAGGCTTTTCGTTTACCGCAGCTCCACCAGAAAAAGTAAGGGTATGGCTTTTAGATAAACTAGAGTGATTAAAAAAATATTCATACCAGTCGTTACTGCCCATATAGGCCCATTTGGTAGGGTCGGTTGGATTTAACCGGGTATCGGCTATAGCAGGGTTATCCGATCTTTCTTTCGCCCAGCGGTAATATTCGTCAGAATAATTTACATAATCCCATGGAGTGTTATCTGTAGCAGTTTCTAATACCCTCGAAAAAATATAGGGATCGGTCACCGGCCTGGGTAGTAAGGTTGGCTTTGCCCATGATTGGAAAGTATTGTAACTAATGGTATTATTACCAGCAACACCTTGTTTAGTGGTAATCAGAATTACACCGAATGCAGCACGTGCGCCATAAATGGCTGCCGATGCCGCATCGCGCAATACGGTAAACGAAGTAATATCGCTAGGGGTTAAGCGCAACATATCATCAGTGCTGGTAGCAGGAATACCATCGATAACAATTAATGGCGAGCCACCATTAATGGAAGTATAGCCTCTGATATTGATGTTGGGTACACTGCCTGGCGCGCCGCCTGAGTAAGTGATATTGAGTCCGGGACTAATGCCCTGTAAGCCCTGCAATACATTGCTTACAGGTCTCGATTCGAGCTGTTTGCCAGAAATCTGATCAATTGCGCCGGCAACATTGATTTTTTTCTTGGTTCCAAAACCAATAACCATTACCTCATCGAGGTTGGCAAAGTCAGGAGATAAAGAAATATCGATTTTTGCCCGGCCACTAACCAAAATTTCCTGTTGCTTGTAGCCAATGTAGGAAAATATAAGTGTGGCATCAGGTTTTACATTACTTAAGGTGTAAATACCATTACTGTTGGTAGCGATATGCAGGTTTGTCCCTTTTACAGTAATGTTTACGGCAGGGAGCGTTTCCCCTGTCTTTGCATCAGTAACCACGCCTTTTATTGCGATCCCTTGTGCAAAGCCGCTTGTAGACAGAATCAATAGCATGAATATCCAGATTAGCCTTTTTTTCATTTTCTTAATATTTAGTTGTTTGATTTGGAATGATAAGCTCTTTTCAGCGGTGCTAAGTTGAACATATCATATTAAGGATAGGTTAAGGTTCAATTAATATATTAATTGAACGTTCATTCAATATATTTAATAAAATAAATTTGCAGAATCCAAACGCTTTTGATTAGTTTGCCCCATTAAATTAGCTGCACGATGGGACGTAAAAGTCTAAAAGAGACAAGGAGACAGGAAATTATAAAGGTATTTTACCAGGTGGCCAAAAAAGAGGGCTACGAAAATACCTCTATAGCCAAGATTGCAAAGGTGATGGATATTAACCCGAGCCTCATTATTCATTATTTTGAAACCAAGGAAGGACTCACTTACGAATTGATCGACCACATACTTGACCGGTATTTACTGATCTATACTGTAAAGAATAAAGAGAAAGCATCCTTAAGCGATTTGCAAAGTACGATTGAAATGCTTTTTTCTAAAAAATGGAACCTGCTTTTTGATGACGGTTTGTTTTATACTTTTTATGCTTTGGCGTTTAGGGAGAAAAAAATCAAGCAAAAGTATAAGCTAATTCTGGATTCGTTGCGCAAAGGACTTGCGTTGTTGATTGAACAGTGCAATGCGCAGTGCATTACAAATGTAAACGACCCAAAGGTTGCAGCCGATTTCATTTTTGTAATGGTTGACGGCGCTTATTTTTATCTTTCGTTGGAAAATGATAAAAAAGCTTATTCGGAGCGATTAGCCTATTATAAGCAGAAAGCTTATGATCTGCTTTGCATACCTCCGACTAAGGCACTTTCTGATCCTGCTTGCTAAACTGCTTGCTTAAAGCATACAAACCAATAGACATCCAGAGTACATTTGCGACAGCATTGGGTAGATCGTTTGTGTTTAACGCAGTTATTGCTAAACACAATCCGCCCAGAATGTTGAGGGCCTGAAAAGAAAATGAATCGGAACGGATTAATTTCATACTTAAAAAAAGGTATGCCAGCGTGCAAAATACCACCCCAGACCATCCGATAATTGACATTGCTACTTTCATATTTTACCCGATTTATTTTTCGATTTCTGTTGTAATGAAAACATAAAGTATTCTTTCTGATAAGGATATACCAGATATCGGTGATCCTCCACCTGGTATAAACTTTTTATTTTATTGCACCAAATGCTGCAAAATAGGAGTTTTTGTGCAGAATTTCGGTAACGCTGAAACCCACTTTCTGCAATAAGCCCAGTTGATAGTTTAGTGACCGTGGGGTATCTTCATATTCAATATAATCTAGTACTTTTTGTCTGTAATCTTTACCACCAAGTTTTTCCAGGTAAGCCCTATACTGATCCTGAAAAAGTTTATCTATCACCACTGAGTCGTGCGCAATAAGGTCTGAAATCCAGATACTGCCACCTGGCTTCAAAGCCTTGTAAATCTTGGTAAAAACAATTTCCCAATCGGCATCGGTACGTAAATGATGAAATGTAGCTGCGGCCAGTACAATATCGAAATGGTTGTCGGGCAAATCCAGGTTTCTCATATCGTCCTGTATCAGCGTTATTTTTCCTGTGGTTTGCGCCGATACCCTATCTTTTGCGCGTGTTAACATCGGTAAACTTAAATCATTCAGGGTACAGTTTAGGTGTTGGATTTTGCTCAGCATTTTCAACGTATAGTTGCCCGCACCACAGCCGATATCTAAAAGTTCAGTAGCATTTGGATTAGTGTATTGAGCAGCTTCGGTGCAAAGTTCCATTGTTAACGGTGCATCAATGGTGGTTTGCTGACCGCTTTCCAGATTGGAGAAACGTTCAACATCGCTGTGGAACCTTGTTTTTATCTCATCGTTTGTTGCTTTATGCGAATAATCTTGATTCATGTTTTTGATTTTTTGTAAAGTTATTACGGTTTATCATATTTGTAAAATATCAAATTTTGCAATTATTGATACCTAATAAGTATTGTGAATATGGAGCTACGACACCTTTTGTATTTTAAAACTGTTGCAGAAGAACTGCATTTTACCAAAGCGGCAACGAAGCTCTTTATTTCGCAACCGCCCTTAAGCAGGCAGATTAAGGAATTGGAAGAGGAACTCGACGTAATGTTATTGGTGAGGAATAATAAAAGAGTGGCCTTAACAAATGCCGGTAAATATTTTAAAAGTGAAGTAGACGCTTTATTCGCCAAGCTTGCAGAAAGTAAAGAAGTGGTGCGTAAAATCCATAAAGGTGTTAGCGGCGAATTTAAGATCGGTTATATCAGCTCGGTTTACCAATCGCAGCTTGCCGAAATTTTAAAGTTGATGCATCAGGAATTTCCCTACTTAAAAACGAGTTTATTTGAAGTGCCTACACTCGCCCAGATTAAGGCGCTGGAACATGGCGATTTAGATGTTGGGATTTTGAGAGCACCGGTCTTATCCGAAGAACTGAGGGTAGATTCTCTGTTTTTTGACCCTTTCGTGGTGGTTACGCCTTTAAGAGAACATCAAATAGCTGATGGATATGCTCTTGCTGACTACTTAAGTAAGCGTCCGTTTATTTTCTTCAATAAAGAATTTGCACCACAGTACAACCAGAAACTCATAGAAATTTGCCAGAGATTGGGCTTCACGCCTGATATTACGCATGAGGCTAACAATGTACACTCGATATTACAGTTGGTGGAGGCGGGTTTGGGTGTTTCTATTTTACCGTTGTCGTTAAAAAAGCAATACGCACAGCTAAACTTATCTTTTATTGAAATTGAAGACATTCCTATTAATACAGAGGTAGTATTGGCTTATAAAGAATCGAATAGAAACGAGGTGTTAAACTGGTTTATTGAGCATTATAAGCAGCTAAAAATTAATGACGCTGTATCGTAATTTATTGAGCAGACATTTCTTTTTTATAGCCACAAGAAAATGCGGTGATGTTAAATCTTGTTACACATTCCAATTTATACTTGTGGTTACATCAAAGATTGTCCAGATTTTTTAAGACAAAGTCTGCTCTTTTCAGCACCTCGGATCTCAAATTGGCATCCATTTTATCCCAGATCCGGTAAACCATAGAAAGCCGGCGGTTTTTGCCAAGCTTGTTTCGGTTTCTATCATGGAAGTCCCAATACAGGCTGTTAAACGGGCAGGAATTTTCGCCGGTTTTTTCTGTTCGGTCGTACTTGCAGTTATCGCAGTAATTGCTCATCTTATGGATGTAGTTTGCGGTGGCGGTATAGGGTTTGGAACCTGTAATTCCGCCATCTGCATATTGGCTCATTCCTCTGGTATTGGTAATTTCTACCCACTGTATCGCATCAATGTAGATACCCAGGTACCAAAAATCAACTTCATCTGGATGGATGCCGGCAAGCAGCGCAAAATTTCCTGTGATCATTAATCGCTGGATGTGATGCGCATAGGCATATTCCAAAGACTGGTTAATGGAATGTTTTAAACAGTTCATATCCGTTTTTCCTGTCCAGTACCATTTTGGAAGTTTTCTGTTATGGTCAAAGAAGTTCATTTTTTCAAATGCAGGCATTTTCATCCAGTAAATCCCCCGCATGTATTCACGCCAGCCCAAAATCTGCCGAACAAACCCTTCTATCTGATTTATAGTGATCGATTTCTTATTTTCCCTCCAGTAGTTAATCGCAAAGTTGACTACCTCAACCGGTGAAATAAGTTTGGTGTTCATACTGAAAGACAGGCGAGAATGATAAAGAGACCATTCTTGGGTATGCATCGCGTCCTGGAAAGTGCCAAATAGCGGAAGGCAATTTTCGCAGAAATAGCGTAGAAGTTTTAAAGACTGATGCCTGTTTACAGGCCAGAGCAAATTTTTGGGATCTACATTGCCAATGGTCTTAATCTTTGCAGTTCTTATTCTTTCATATGTTTTGCTTACATCGTTATCAAATAAAAGGGGAGGGTTTGGTTGGTGGTTTTTAGGGAGTTTCCTGCGGTTTTCCTGGTCGAAATTCCATTTGCCTCCCAGCGGATCGTTGCCATCATCTAACAAGATGTGATGTTTCAAACGCATAGCCCGGTAGAAACTTTCCATCAACAATTCTTTTTTACCCGAAAAGAAATCTGCTAACTCAGTTCTGCCAGTGTAAAAGTGCTCGGTATCAAAAACTCGGCTGGCGATATTTAAGTTATTGCAGAACTTACTCAGTTCCTGGTCGAGCCGATATTCATCAGGCAACTGATAGTGGAATTCTGTTATTCCGAATTTCTTTATTAAGTAGTTCAGGTTATCTGAAAAATTTTGTTTGTTCTTCGGGTCGTCGAGTTGCAGGTAAATAGTTTCAAATCCATTAGCGTTTAACCATTCGGCAAAGTTTTCCATTGCTGCGAAAAACGCACATGCTTTCTGGATGTGGTGCCAAACATAATTGGTTTCTGTTTTTACTTCCATCAATACGTGCAACGTATCAGGCGCTGCCTTCTCAAACCAGGAGTGCTGTGTGTTGAGCTGGTCGCCCAACACGAGCCGTAATATTTTATACTTTTTTCCCATAGCTAAGGATGTCCACTCAGATTGCTCACTAGTGGAAACTGGATTTCTATGATATTGTTTGGAAGAAAAATGACAGAACCGATGATATTTTTACAGGATTGTATTTAAAGTTGAATTGAAGAGTAATGATATTTATTAGTTTAGCTGCTAGCAATACAATAAAAATGCAGGGCCTACAGCTCTATATATTTTAATTGTCTTATTTTATTGAACGTCAAGAAACAGCTTTCATCAGATAAATAAGCAACGCGATACTGGCAGCAAAGATCATCACGGTAATTGCCTTAATAAATATTGTAGAATGGTAATAAAGCCCTTTTTCCAGTTGAAACTTCGTTTTCTGATACCTTAAAAACGATAGTATAATGGTGATGGTGCCAAGCGCAACCAACAATATCCCGATTTTTCTCGAATCGCCGGTCTGGTGCACAGAAACTTTAGTTCCAAGGGCCAACGAGATCTGCTTGATGAATAAGGAGAATTTTACCACTACAAATCCAAAACCCATAACAGCTATACTAGTCCTGATCCAGGCTAAAAAAGTACGTTCATTGGCCAAATGGTCGCCCGGCGCGCCTGTTGATTGTTTTTCGCTCATTGTTCATATTTACTATCACTAACATTTGTTCTCTGTCAATAGTTTCACGGCATGATATTCAGTTGAGTTTGATTTGAAGTGGTAGCATAATATGTGTCATTGAACATTTGCATTCGTAACACGGCAAAATTGAGAAGTGTTGTGCTTTTTTAAGATATTAACAATTTTTATACATTACATCAGGTTATCTTTTATAATTTAAATAACCTTAATGTTAATTAATTTCGTCCGGTTTTAATTGTTTTTGTTTTTACGAAACCGATAAGTTCATCACGGTAATTTTCACCAATGGTTAGTAAAAGATCGTTTTTCATTCTCACCAGATTATTTTCTATTTCCTCCAGATAGTTTCTTGAAATGATAAAAGACCTGTGAATTTGAATAAATGAACTATTATGCTTGAGTATTTCTTTGATTTTTGTAAGGGTGATATGCGCAATAACAGTTTTTTGGGTAGTATATATCGAAATGTAATTCTGAATGCTTTCTATTGCCACAATTTCATCAAACCTGATTTTTACCAATTTTGATTTATCATTTTTACTTTTAATAAAGAAATACTGCTCATCATTTTTTTTCTCCGGGATGGAGAGCAAACGCCTGCTGTGTAATTTATGTAGCACTGAAGCAAAATGGCCCAGAGAGAAGGGTTTGAGGAGAAAAGCATCAGCTTCGATTTCAAATGCATCTAGTGCGTATCTGGAATGTGCTGTTGTAAAAATCAGGTTTCTTGTTTTATCGCGGATAATCTTGGCTAAATCTATTCCTGAAAGACCTGGCATCTCAATGTCCATGAAAACAATATCAAGACTATCGCCTGCAGTAATGTGTTTCATCGCTTTAATGGGGTCTGTAAAACTTTCTAAAAGTTCATAGTCGTCGAGCGAGTTGAGATAATCACAGAGTAAATCTAAGTTTGCAGGATCATCATCTACTGCAATACACTTTAATTTCATATAGGAGAGAGCTATTTCACCCAAATATATAATCTGTATCGATAAATAACAAAAAAAAAGCAGTTTCATCATACATTTTATACTGTTCATAATACAAAAACTGCCTTTATGTGTAAATGTAGCACCTGGGCATATGATTTTTATTTTATTTCGCTCATCTTCGATGATAATTTATCCATCCTTCTCAAACAAAAATGATGCATATACATTGACTGACTTTCAATGTAATGCATTTAGTCAGTTTTCATTAGGTTATCAATAAAAAAAACAGTAATCCATCATACAGAGCAAATAAAATAAAGAAAAAATGAAACCTAACTGCAATCAAAAATTAAGATTTATTGGTACGGTTTTAGCAATTTTTAGTGGGTTGTTGCAATCAAATGCGCAGGAAACTTTACAAAGCGTAACTAATCGTGGCAATATAACCAATAATGGACTCAGAATTAATTCTTCGCTTGATGTCGGAGATGCTTACGATCCATCCAGATACGGTTTTTTACAAGTTGCACGCCCGGCTAACCAGGGAAACTTGTTCCATATTTCGCTGATCAGAGACGGCAATATGGTTTATGGCTTAGGTCTTTTAAACAACTCAAGCACATTTGGTTTGCAGCCGGGAGGTAGCAACCTGACAACTGAAGGGCTTTTTATGCCCCCTTCAGGTAATATAGGCATAGGCAATCAAAATCCAGCTTTTAAACTTGATGTGGCAGGACATATCAGATCTTCCGGCACTCTTTACGTTTCTTCTGACAATGCAACCGGGGGTGGTATTAAGCTAGCCGATGATGGAGATATCGTTGACTTGAATGACGGATGGGCCACCCATCGTTTTAGCTATGGAATTAGGATCAATGATGCAAATTCAGGTGGGATGCCAGTAATCCAATTGTCTAATGGGAATCATCACCCAACCTTATTTGGCTCAAACGGGTTTGGTATTGGTACGCAGAACCCCCTTGGCGCATTTGAGGTTTTGGGAACTGCTGTATTTGGGAGCAACATTGATCCAAATTCAACCAGTGGAAATCTTGGCTATTTGAACGGAACAGGGAAAATGTTAATCGGTTCTAACCGGTCTGGTGGTAGGGGTGAAGCGAGCTTTATTGCTAACCAGGGTGCTGGTTCTAATGGTGGATTTACATTTTATAACCATAATAATCAGGGCGTTGAAAAAGAGCTGATGACCATGAATGGAAATGGAAATATTGGAATTGGTACCTCATCGCCATCAACAGCTTTCGATGTGAGAGGGATTATTAGTACCCCGGAGATTGCTTTTCGAAATGCGGATGGAGGAGATGATTCCGATCCTTACCGTTTAAGGAAAGTTCAGGGGGGAGCGAATACAAATTGGTTAGAACTCCAGCTTAATGATGACGAAACGGAATCTTTCAGGATCTATGGAAACTCGTGCGTAGGCTATAGCTGTGGAAACTACAGTGGAAATTTGTATCATTCCTTCGATGCAATGGGCAATGTATATCATAAAGGCAATGTAGGTATCGGTACAACCACACCTAGCGAAAAACTAACCGTTAATGGTAAAATTAAGGCCAATGAAATCCGTGTGGATGGCCAGGGTGCACCAGATTATGTTTTTGAAAAGAAATATAAACTCGGAACGCTGAATGAATTGGAAAATTTTATTAAAAAGAACAAACACTTGCCTGAAGTACCATCAGCTGCGGAATTTGAAAGGGACGGAATAGCCGTTGGTGAAATGAATAAGTTGCTGCTCAAAAAAATAGAAGAACTTACTCTCTATCTTATAGACGAACATAAGCTAAATACTGAACGAGCCAGAATCTTAGATGTTCAGCGTTCAAAAATTACTCAATTGGAGAGAAAAATAAAATCTATTAAGAAATGAAACTTCTTTTTCAAATAGTTATTATATCCGACTATTGTTGCCTTTCAAAATTATTTCATTTTAAGTATACGTTGAGTTAGAAAACAGACTTAGTAAAAAATGTAGTTTCGTCATACATTTTAACTTGTTCAAAGTATAAATACATCCATTATGTGTAATGCCTTAGCTTAGAGATATGCATTTTGTTTTTTTCCACCCATATTAGTACAGAATTTCACCACTATACAAACAGACAAAATGTATACATCTTGATTGTTAACCCAATATAAATAGATAGGTAAAACACCAGTTGTGTAATTGGTAGTGTTTGCAGTTAGCGTGCTGAGTAGTGCAATTTTGAGCTAACGTTAATTAATCAAAGTGATAAAAAAATGATGATCGTAATCCGTTTTTGTTTTTTTTATGGCAAACAACTTAAGAGTGTTTTCCTGTATTTTCTGTCGATCTTTTTTTTGATCAATATTCACAGCTGTTGTTTTGCCCAAACTTTTGAAGCAGGTGAAAATAAACCAGCTGTCGCTTACAACTTTTGGGATCGTTTTAATTACCTGGGTAAAGATGTATCTTATTACAGTTTAGGCTGGTATAACGAAGTAGACAATGTTCCACCGTATGTTTATTTATCAGGATTTCAAGGAATAAAATTATTCACACAGGGCATTCCCCGCCTTCATCTGGATTTGGCGGGTAACCTTGGACTAGGCACCATGAATGCCAACGCCAGATTACATGTAAACGGTAATGGCATTTTTGAAGATAATTTGAAAATAAGGGCTAAATATGATGCGTGGAGTGAAGGGATATTGATTGTTAAGCCGAATGGCTGGGCGGGATTACGTCTTGCGAAGAATGATCCATCTGGAGGGAATTATAATGGAAACTGGGCTTTAGGTTATTCTGACTATTCTGGAGAAGACTTTACGATAAGTAATCACTATAATGGTATACAGTATAATGATATTTTCCATATACGGGCAAATAACCGCTTTATCGGGATTGGCACTCCTAATCCAACCTCAAAATTAGAGGTTGCCGATGGCGATATTGCTGTTTCTGGTAATCTGTTGGTATCAAAAGGTAATACTACCGGAGGGGGAATAAAACTTGCTGATGATGGAGACATCGTTGATTTAAACGACGGATGGGCCACCCATCGTTTTAGCAATGGAATTAGGATAACCAGCGCAAATGGGGGAGGTAATCCTGTAATCCAACTCGCGAATAATAATGTTACGCCAACTTATTTTACTGTAGGTAATGTTGGAATTGGTACCAATACACCAGCAGGTCTGTTACATCTTAGTGGGGCATATGCTACAACTGATGGTGGAAATAGCTATCAATTTGCTGGTACTGGCTTGGTTGTACAGGCCAATACAGGAGGAAGAACAGCCGATCGGGGTGCACAAATAGAATTTGTTGTACCAGCATCGGTTGATGGAAGTAACCCATGGGGCCAGGGAAGGATTATTACCGTAGCTGGAAATAGTAATAATGGTGATGCTACAGGGAAAATGATTTTGGGTACACGCCGATCCTTTAATAAAAATGGTAAACCTACCGAATGGTTTTACGGCGATGATATCATAATAGCTGGTAACGGTAATGTAGGTATTAATACCTTAAATCCAATAGAAAAATTAACCGTTAATGGAAAAATTAAAGCTAATGAGATCCGTGTAGATGGCCAGGGTGCACCAGATTATGTTTTTGAAAAGAAATACAAACTTGGGACGCTGAATGAATTGGAAAATTATATTAAAAAGAACAAACACTTGCCTGAAGTACCATCAGCTGCGGAATTGGAAAGGGATGGAATGGCCGTTGGCGAGATGAATAAGCTGCTATTGAAAAAGATAGAAGAGCTGACCTTGCATTTGATCGCGCAGGAAAAAATAATCCGAAAACAGCAAACTGATATTGATGAATTGAAAAAAAATAGCAGGGTAAAAAGTATAAAAAATAAAAACTAATGAAAAGCAAAGGAATATGGCTTTATATGATATTGATTTGCAATGCGACTGTTGTATTTTCGCAACAGAATGTTCATTTCTTAGCCGATGCTGGAGCCATTAATAAAAATAACACGACAGGTCGAAATAAGATAGATATCTATTCTTTACGGGATATCGGCGTATCTACAGATCATTCGCCACCCGTTGTTTCTATGAGGACATTTGTTGGCCCTTATGCATTGAGTACTTATGTTACCGGGAACACAGATTTTAATACTTATCAGGAACCTGGTTTATATGAATTTGAAACAGCAGGAGGGTTCTTAACCAACACACCACATGGCACAGTAACCAGTTCTAATTTTAAGGTAATCAGCTTAGGGCAGCCTTCCAGAAATGCCCAGCTAATGTTTGAAACTGCAAGTAATGCTGTATGGGTAAGAAATAACTGGGATTGGGGTGCCGGTATACAACATACACCTTGGGATCGTTTAGCCTTGGTTTCGGAACTTGGGAATTCAGCTTTTATAGGGTTTGCTTATGATGCTAATCCTTACACGATGGCCAGAAGAGACGAAGGAGGGCATTTAAAGGCAAACTATTTTAGAACTCAGGCAATGCTTGAGGTTGGTGCGACGGGACTTACAGGCATTTTTGCCTCTTCAGGAGATGAATTCGTTCGAAAATTTGATGTAACCAGCGTTCGTAACTTTCTTGGAATTCCATCACAAGGAGAAACATTTGCCAGCGTTACTGCAAGAGATAACCATACCTATAGCAATTTAGCATTGAGTAAGGCAGATACCCCTAATCCCAATAATACAGGGGTTGACCGTGATTATGGTAGCTTGGGTTTCTTTAATTCTAATTTTGCCCTGGAAAATGCAAGGGTAGAAGCTTATTACGGAACTGGCCAGTATGTGGACAGAGGAGGTTTGAAATTTTACACCCGTGATGGCGATGGGTTAAAGACCAGAATGACCATATGGCCAAACGGCAATATTGGAATTGGTACTTCTACACCAAGTGAAAAATTAACCGTTAATGGTAAAATTAAAGCTAATGAGATCCGCGTGGATGGCCAGGGTGCACCAGATTATGTTTTTGAAAAGGAATATAAACTCGGAACGCTGAATGAATTGGAAAATTATATTAAAAAGAACAAACACCTGCCTGAGGTACCATCAGCTGCGGAATTCGAACGTGATGGGATGGAGATTGGTGAAATGAATCTATTGCTATTGAAAAAGATAGAAGAGTTGACCTTGCATCTGATTCAAAAAGATAAAGCCCTGATTGTCCAGCAAAACGATATCAATATACTGAAAAAGCAGGCAGAAGATCAAAAGCAAATACTTTTAACATTACGGGCAGAGGTGATACGACTAATAACCAAACAACCAAAAAGAAAATGAAAAAGTAGCAATGATTTTAACGAGACTTTAATATAAAAAACAATTTAGAAATAATAAAAAGTGATGGTTCCCATGTTTATAGGCGTATTACGCAATTGCGATGACCAGGCATTTATTATTTTTTTAAAAAATCAGATTTACATATTATGGGTTTCATCAAACATTAGGTCGCTTTCGTCAGCAGAAAGTTACTGTCTGTGGAAAAGGGCTTTGTTGAGCTTTTTTGCCCCTTATTTTATGATGATATTCGAAAATGAGTTCTCCGGCTCAGCAATCAAACAAATTAACGCTTTATTGATGTCTGTTCCTGCTATTGCCTAATGGTGTGGAAAGCCTTGATAAAGCAACGCTAAATAACGTATGAACAAAGCCCTAATAACAGCTACTGTGCTGGTATTCTTCTGCCTGCAATCGGTGCAGCTTTTTGCGCAGCTTCCTTCAATAGGGCAGGCTGCTGCAGACAGCCTGAAATTGGGCAAGCAGAAAATTCAGAAATTAGATTCTCTGGCTTTACAGAAAATCAAAACAACGAAAAGAGCGATTGTCTCACAGGTGAAGCAAAGTTTTAATCAACCAGATTTAACCGGATTGGTAAAAAAAGATTCCCTAAAAAAAGCACCTAATGGAAAACCTGTAAATATTTCAGCAGAAACAACAGCGAAATATGTTAAAACGAAGCAAAGCCTTATTGATTCACTTAAATTTGGGAAGCAAAAGCTATCTAAAGCCGATTCTTTGGCGAAAGACAAAATTCAGACTGCTAAAAAATCGGTATTAGCTCAGGCAGATCAGCGGGTAAAACAATCTGATATTGCTAAGCTATTTAAGAAAGATACGCTTAATAAGGGCAATAAAATACAACTTAGCGATGTTTCTGTAGGAAATGAAACCCAGTACATTAAAACGCAAAATCCTGCCAACGGTAAAAACCTGTTGAACAACGTAACCTTTGCGGGGCAGCTAAAAATATACAATATCCCAATCGATCTTTCGCTGGCCAATAATTATACGGTCATGCGCGATTTCAGGTTCGATCAGGGCAATCTTTTTAAATTCAATTTACCTAAACCCAGCTTTAACGAGTTTTTTAAGGCCGACTTGGATAGGTACCGTAATCTGCGTAAAAACATATTAAGCGGACAAACTGCCGAATCTTTCCTCCGTAAAAAGATACAGGATAAGATTGCTAAAAACATCGATCTTTCTGCTTCCCCAAAACTGCAGGCCTATTTAAACAATCCACAAAATTTAAGGAGCATGCTTAAAATGGATGAGTTGGAACTGAAAGGAAAATTGAACGAGTTTACGGATGAAATTAAAAATCAGACACAGAATGGGGGCAGACAGCTTAGCCAAAATGGGCAGGATTCGCTTACCAACCTTTTAAATGCTAAAAAGCAGGAGCTGTTTACCGAAATCCAAAAAGTGCAGCAATCGGTTTACGAGAGCGGTCTAGATCCCGAAAAACTCGAACTGCTCGAAAAAGTTGCCCAGGGTAAAATCTCACAAAGAGAACTGGAGGATTTCTTTGTATCAGAACTTTCTAAAGGAAAGGATATGGGCTTCTTACAAAAAGGTTATGCCCGGCTGCGGGAATTTCAGGCTGGTAATTTTGGTCATCAATTGCCCGGTAGTTTCCTTAATCGGGATCTTTTCTTAAATGGATTCCATTTCTCCTTACGTACGGCAAGGGGACCTGTTAGTGTAGGCGTGAGTACAAACCGTGATCTTAACTCATCAAAAGATGTTGGTTTTAACTCTTCTACCTATACAATTCCGAAATTGTATAGTTATTTAAGTGTACCTACTACCAATTTTTCATTCGGCTCGGGCAAGCTTTCATGGGTGGGTACTTATGATCGGCAGTTTAACGGTAACATCGGCTTTGCACAAAATACTTTGCCGCGCAACAACATGGTGTTTACCCTTAGCCAGGCTTTTAATTTTAATAAAGCAGGTACAGTTACTTTTGATGTTTCCAAATCTTCTACCCAATATAAAGAGCTTGCTGCATTTGGTCCGGATCAGCTTATGATTGACAGAAATACCAATGGCAATTATTTCAGGGATGACTTTTTACAAACCATGTCTGTTGGGCTAAACCACTCCATTGATGCTAAAAAATCGGGACTTAGAAGTACAGTATTTGTTAATTATGCTGGGGCGGGCTTTCAAAACCCAGGCCAACAGGGCATCGGTAATCTCAATTTAAGGTTTGGGGGTAATATCCGCAAAAATTTCTTCCACAATAAAATGACGCTTTCGGTACGTTCTGATTTTAAGAAAATGCCGGTCAGTGCAACTGATAATTCGCATTGGAGCAACCACAATATACAACTCGATTCAAGATTCCGGGTTTCCAGGTCAACCAACTTAGGTTTAAAATATATTGATAATGGAGTGGATAAAGTATCTCAGGGCAATATACCGGTTTATGCGGCTAAAAAATTCCAGCTTGATCTCCATTCAAATTATAAACTTTTTGGTCAGCGCGGTTTTAGCCATGTAAGTGTAGCACAGCAGGCAATTGCCAATCCACTATCGTTGGGCAATTCGAGTTTGATGCAATTAAACTATGTGCAGACTATAGTATTTAAGAAATTTTCACTTTCAGGGAATGTATTTTACAACCGCGAGCTTAATGCAAACACCATATTAGGCAATATGCTGAACTCAGATGCTTCTTTGCAGTATCTTTTATTTAGGAACGTTTCCATGTCTAGCGGACTAAGTTATCTTGATAATCAAAATCTTGCCCGCCAGGCCGGTATTAAACAAAGTATTCAGTTTTTGCTGAAGAAACATTTCGATATCTCCGCTTACGTAGACATTCGCAAAAACCTGATTACCCCAACCTATCCCGATCTTTTTTCGACCAACAGGGGAGAGTTATCTATACGTTATTATCTCGACAAACAATGAGCAAGCTTAAATTAATAGTAGTCGTTTTTTTTATTTTTCAGGCCTCCCACCTTTGGGCGCAAAGCAGTATCGTATTTGTTCCTGAGGTTTATGGTAATACCCTTAACGGACTTTTCCGGGCATCTATCTACAATTCGTCTGGAGTTAAATCGGTGAGGATGAACATTATTGTTAGGGAAGCCCGCGCCGGAAAAATAGCTGCCATACAAACTGAAGCATTCACCATTGTACCGGGGAATAACATCATTCCGCCGGGAGTGGCCCGTAGAGCCAGTGTAGCCATGGCACAGAATGCAACAGCAAATTTTATCAGGCGTAACCAATACTTTCCACAGGGCGATTACGAGTATGAATTTAATATCTATTCAGCCTCTTCAAGTCAGGAGATTATTATCGATCAGACTTTTAATAATGAAATTACCCCTCCGGCACCACTGGATCTGATTGAGCCTTACGATCAGGATGAAATCTGTGAAAAACGCCCGTTACTTACCTGGCAGCCCTCTGTACCCAAGGTTGATGGTTTACTTTACCAGGTCATGCTGGTAGAGATTAAGGATAAACAAAATGCTGTTGAAGCGCTAAACTATAATTTGCCGATTGTAAACCAGAAAGGGGTAGTGGCCAATTTGTTGGTTTATCCACCAAATTCGAAAGAATTGGTTGCAGGTAAAAAATATGCCTGGCAGGTGAGCGCCTACCGCGATCAAACGATAATCAACAGATCCGATATCTGGTCGTTCGAAGTAAACTGCCAGGATAGCTTGACTACGGCTGTACCTGAAGATTATGGATATCGGGATATAGAGGATTTGGTTAAGGGCAATTTTTATGTGGCAAACGGGCAAATCAGGTTTGCACTGATTAATTCCTATCATGACCAGCCGCTTAAATACACTGTACTCTGCATTAATAACCCCTCAAAAAAGATAAAAAAACTACCGAAGTTAAGGCTTAAACGTGGTCAAAATAAAGTTAATATTGATTTGAGCCATAATTTTTCATTTGATGATAACTATTCCTATATCATGAAAATTCAAATGCCAGATGGCAGTCAGAAAAGTTTAAGATTTCTTTATAAACAACCCGCAGAATGAGAAAGTACGCTATAATAATGTTACTTGGTATCATTTCCTGTACTGCTAAGAGTCCTTCAGGCCAGTATTTCGATAAGGACATAAAGGTAATGGCCCAATTAAAAAAAAACACATCAAATAATAGGATGCAGACTTTTATGGTTAGGGTATTTCCTGATCAAAAAATTATGGAGCAAGGGAAAGAAAAAATTGCCGAATCTTTTCTGTATCACGCTGACAGTTGCTTTTATCTACTTAAAAACAATGCAAAGTTATATCCCGAATATGTGGAACCCATAGTCAATGGAATAAAAGGGAGTTATGAATTTCTTGTAGGATTCAATAACCAAAACCTTTCGTCAAAAGAATATATACTGATTTATCAGGATCAGATGATTAATAAAAAAAAATACGTGCTCACGATCAAATAATATGGGATATACTTTAATCAATAAGACCAAATTTATTGCTAAATTTTTGCTGGCACTGTGGCTGATACAAATTTTTCAGCCCTTAAGTGTTTACGCACTAACGTCAGGTCCGGCTCAGCCAGAAGCGCAGTCTTTTCAACCTGTTGGTGTTTCAGATATGGTTGATTTATTTAGCGGAGATTTTAAATACAACATTCCATTATTGGATGTTGACGGTTATCCCATCAATTTAAACTATCAATCGGGGGTGGGCATTGATGATGAAGCCAGCTGGGTTGGTTTGGGCTGGAACCTGAACGTGGGCGCCATTAACAGGCAGTTAAGAGGCGTACCAGATGATTTAAGCGGAGATGAGCTGGTAACAGAACAATATACTAAGCCAAAAATAACGGTGGGCGGTAAATTAACCGCTAAAGTAGAGCTCTTTGGAAAGAATACGGCTTTTAAAGGTGGGGCGGGAATAAACGGCTCTCTCACTTTTGGTATTTTTAGTGATAATTATACGGGTATAGGTGCCGAAATCGGTGCAAATGCCGGTATGTCTTTTTCATTGGCTAATGATGGTCAGCTTACAGCAGGTTTGGGGATCGGTATTTTATCCAATACCGCTTCTGGAGTAGATGTTACACCAAATGCATCGTTAGCTATATCCGCATTTAAAGAAGAAAAGACCCTGGTAAACGCAGGTTTCAGTTCCTCTTTAGGGTACAATAGCCGCTCAGGTTTAAAGGCATTAAGTTTTAATAAGAGTTTTATGAGTTATAATACCTCTTCATCCATCTCTTATAACACTGAACCTGTAACGCCGAAAATTCAGGTGCCTTATACTTCAGAATATGGTTCTTTTAGTGTAGACGTTGGTGGAGTCGTTTTTGGCATTTACGGGAGTGCAGGCGGAACAGGTTACAAGAGTGTGAGGTATATCTCTAATGGGGGCAAATTCAGAAATCCGGAATATGGTTATTTGTATTCAGAGCAGGGAAAAAATCAAAAAAAAGCTATACATGATTTTATCAGGGAAAAAGATAATCCGGTAATACCCGAATTGCCTAACCTCGCTTTGCCCATTGCTACACCTGATGTATTTACCTATAATAGTCAAACAGGTTCGGGTCAATTCAGGCTCTACAGGGGTGGAACAGGGGTATACTTTGATAATGAAGTTGCGGACAATAGTAGAGTGACCAGTCTTGGTGGCGATATTGGATTTGGTGCCTATGCACATGGTGGAGTAACTGTTTTTAATCAATCTACCTCACTTGTAACCAGAAAATGGACAAGCGACAATAATTATCTAAAAAATGGTGATTTTCAGGATGAACCCACTGCTAATCCGGCCAGGCAGCACGTTTTCTTTCGGGATGCAGAAGATAAAAATATCGAAGACAGTGCCATGGTCTCTAAAATACATGGAGCAACTCCATTGTCAATTTCAACTTCCGATAAAACTGCCTCACAGAGTTTTAGTACAGTAAATAATTTTGGCGGCAACGTATCATTACCGGCTAACGAAAAAATAGAAAAAGATAAACGCCAGATACAGCGAACCTCGATATCATATTTAACTGCAGGAGAGGCATCCATGGCCGGCCTGAATAAAACGATAGATACCTACAGTTTTATAGATGCACAGACTTTTGATCCAAATAATATGGGAGTAGGTGCAGCATTGCCTACACGCGTTTCAAGGGTTGATACCTTAAGGAAAAAACATCATATTTCCGAAATAACAATAACAAACACCTCCGGACAACGAATGGTTTATGGTGTTCCCGTTTATAATAAACGTCAGGAAGAAATTTCATTTGCAGTAAACAATGCCGGAAATAATGGTGGCGGAAAAGTTGATGTGCCTTTAAATGGCAATGAAATTAATCATAATCAGGGACTTGATAATTATTATCATAAGGATTCGCAACCAGCATATGCTTACAGTTATCTGATCAGTGGTATTTTATCTCCCGATTATGTAGATAAAACCGGAGATGGGATCAGTTTGGACGATAATGGGACCGGTATTAAATTTAACTATAGCAAAATTAATTCCTATAGGTGGCGTACTCCTTTTGGCAATAAGAAAAACGGAGGTGCACATGTACCCGAAGGAAGTTTAAACAGGGGCTTATTAGCCGATCCGGATGATGACAAGGGATCTATCGTTTACGGAGAAAAGGAAATCTATTATGTTCACTCGATCGAATCGAAAACAAAAATCGCCTACTTTCTTACCGAAGACAGGCTTGATGGCCTGGGGGTAACAGATTGGAAAGGTGCTTTGGATATTGGCACAAAACAGAAATGTTTAAAAGAAATCCGCCTGTATTCAAAAGAGAATTTAAGCAAACCAATTAAAGTGGTGAAATTTGAATATGGATATGATTTATGCCCAGGTACGCCAAATTCTACTGCAAGTGGCGGGGGTAAACTAACGTTAAAAAAGGTTTGGTTCGAATACGGAAATACCCACAAGGGGCAATATCACCCCTATATTTTCACCTACAATTCTAAAATAAATGGCGTTGATATTCCTTATGGAATCATGATGACCGACCGTTGGGGTACTTATAAAAATCAGACCAATCCGGGAAATCTGACAAATGAAGAATATCCTTATGCCACACAGGATAAAGCTTATGCAGACCAGGCTGTGGGTTTATGGCACCTTAGTAATATTGAATTGCCTTCTGGTGGAAATATCGGGGTAATGTACGAAGCAGACGATTATGCCTATGTGCAAAATAAGCACGCAGCAGTGATGGTTCCATACAGTTTTTCTGATGGTACGACCCTAGCCAATCCTAATGCTATTATACAGCTTAATGTAGATTCTGATCCACCGCCTGGTCAGGACCAAACCCAGTGGTTCAAAAATACCTATCTGAATGGTTCTGATTATATCTATACAAAATCGCAGATTAATGTAAGTACTACAAATGCACCTTCCAGTAATAATGGAATTGATTTTGTATCCGCATATTGTAAAGTAACCTCGGTTGATGTGAATTCGGGCATAGCAAAACTAAGTTTAGAGCAAATAACTGAAGGTGGTACAATAACTAACCCCATTCGTTTTGCTGCATGGCAAAAGATGAAAAATGAATATCCAAAGTTTGCCTATCCGGGCTATCAGAACAGGGTAGGTGATAATCAGAATACGGGCGTTGCTGCAGCGGTGAGTGCTGTTATGAACGCTGCAGGAAACCTGAAAGAACTCCGTGAAAATTTTTATCAAAAAGCCAAGCGAAAAGGTTATTGTAGCACGGTTGAATCAGGTAAAAGTTTTGCGCGTATCAGTTTGGCTGCAAAGGCTAAATTAGGAGGTGGTGCCAGGGTTAAACAAATTACCATAAAAGATGAATGGGATTTGCTGACGGGAACCAACACCCCAAAAGGGGTTTATGGCCAAAGTTATGAATACAAAACTACATCAGCTAATGGAAACACTATCAGTAGTGGGGTAGCTACTTATGAGCCATCTATCGGTAATGACGAAAATGCTTTAAAACAGCCTGTTCCCTATATTCAGAAAATAAAGGGAACAATTAACAATTATTTTGAACTGGAGGCACCTTTTGGCGAATCCCTCTATCCATCGCCCGGTGTTGGGTACAGTAAAGTAACCATTAAGGATCTGGAAGCCGGTGGTAGTTTACCATCCGATCAGATTCCTAAAACCGGTTATGTTGTAAACGAATTTTATACCGCCAAAGATTTTCCGGTCAGGGTTAATGTTTTGCCATTAAAAAAATACAACCCAAAACCCCAAAGTACTTATTCTCTTATCCGGACCAATAGTATAGAAGAATTGGTACTCGCTCAGGGCTATTGCATAGAATTAAACGATATGCATGGAAAACCAAAGGCAAACCGTATATTTAATAGTTCCGGAGTAGATATATCCTCAACGGAATATAAATATAAGGTTGACGACCAAAATGCGGTAGAAAAAAGGTTAAATAATACTGTGAGTATTGTTGCACCAAGTGGAAATGTTCGTCCTGGCGTAATTGGAAGAGATATAGAGTTTTATACTGACTTTAGGGAGCAGGAAACAAATAATACCGGGCTTGCCGTAAATTTAGGGGTTGATGTTATTCCTTTTATTTTCGCGCCTTTAGTTATTCCTCATTTTCCTGTTAATGGCAATAATGAATACAAGTTATTCAGATCAGCCTGTGCGGTAAAGGTTATACAAACCAATGGTTTGATTAAAACCGTGATTAAAAAGGAGAACGGTTCTTCTATTGCAGTTGAAAATATTGCTTATGATGGTGTAACCGGCGAAGCCCTGATAACCAAAACACAGAATGAGTTTAATAAAGATTATTATTCACTTAATTTACCGGCTTATTGGGCCTACAGGAAAATGGGCGGAGCCTACCAGAACCTGGGGATGGTTCTCAAAAATGTGTACCTGAATAATCTATATGAAATTAATGACAGTTATTGGGCTTTATTAACACAGGGAGATGAATTAATTAATTTGGGAACAGGAACACATTATTGGGTTATAGATAACCGAAGTACAATTTATCATGGTAACCCTACTAATCCTAATACAATTGCCGTCAATCTCCTGGAACCATCGAAAATACTGATCGATCGCAACGGTAAAGTGTTAAAATCGATTACAGGTGAAGGAGTAGCCAAAACTTTTAAAGTAGTGCGTTCAGGATTTAGAAATACTTTATTGGCCTCAACCGAAAGTATTGTATCAGTTAATAATCCGATAAAAAACAATAAACTGAATATTAACGGCGATTTAAGTCAGTTAAAGGTAATATCCGCATCGCTAACCACTTACGATGATGAATGGCCGGTTGATGCACAAGGGCAGGTTACAGAGCGTATTGAAAACACCTCCTTTAATTTTATTTTCAGATTAGTTGGAAATCATGTTGAACACGGAAGGCTAGGAGTTCGCTTTTATAATCCTTATGACCCCTATTGTGAAAATTGTACGAATGAATATCAGGGAAATCCAGACTATTATTATAATTCTGGCAATAATTACCTCAATACCAGAATGGCTTCTATTGGTATATTTCCAAACAGATATCAAGGTGAAGATTTACCGGCTTTATCTGAGGCAGTTGGGTTTTCATCAACATTTAATGCCGAGGTAAGTAAACAATATTATATCGGCTTTGCCGGTGATGATAGAATAACCATTACTATAGATGGTAATGTGTTCCAACCTGGCTTAACCAATATAGGGCAAAGTGATTATTGGAATATTTTTCCATTGTATCTGGAAGCCGGAACGCATAATATCGAAGTTGAAGGTTACAATGTGCCTAACTGTTGCCATAACTGGAGTCAAAACCCAGGTTCTTTAGGGGTCGAAATTTACGATAACACTATTGGTCAGATTTTTGCATCTTCTGCCGGTAACCCGCCAAAAACGATTTTTACAACATTAAATCTTGCAAACACAAATGAGATTCAAAGTTTTAGATCGCTCAATGCACCTAAAACATGGCACTTTACCTATAGTACTTTCTACAACCCGTTTATTCAAGGACTAAAAGGTAACTGGCGTCCGTATCAACAGAAAGTATATCAGGAGACTAGGGCTTATGATAATATATTCTCTTTAGGAAAGAAAGGTATGAACGTTGCTAACGCCGGGTACTTCAAGAACTTTAAATCTTACTGGAATACGGGCTTTCCTTGGGTAAATCTGGTCGAAAATTTCTGGGAACCTAAATGGATTACTTCCAATATCATTACCCAGTACGATAAATATGGTCAGGAGTTGGAAAACAAAGATGCCTTAAACCGATATAGTGCTGCAAGTTTTGATTTTAAGGGTGAGTTACCATCGGCAGTGGCATCAAATGCCAGAAACAGGGAAATCTATGTCAACAGTTTTGAAGACCGCAACCGCCACGTGGTTGTGCCAGATTCCAATATCGTGAAAGAGTTTGTATCAAAGCCATATAACCAACCATTATATTGGTCTATTTCTGATTTAGTATCACACACTGGTAAATATAGCCTGGCGCTGTCAACTGATGGGATTGTACTTTCTACTGTAAAACATAATAAAGAGCAAAAAATCTCACCTTACCTCACGAGGAACAACAATGGCGAATTTAACCTGCTCAATAATTATGGTTTACTGCCTCGCGGTTTTGAACCGGTACAGGGAAACGAATATATTTTTAACGTTTGGGTAAAAGATAACCAGCCAACAAATAAAAGTGTTAACGTCAGTGCTTATTATCAGGTACCTAGTTATGGCTACAACTACCCGATAACATTAAACTATAAAGCGGTTGTAGAAGGATGGAAATTATTGGAAGGCAGAATCAATACCCAGGTGAGCGGATATCATAAAATGGATCTCCTGCTGAAAGCCAATTATGGCGGAATTTACATTGATGATATCAGGATACATCCAAAAGATGCCCTTTTAAAATCATACACTTACGATAGCCGTAATTTTAAACTCATGGCAGAGTTGGATGAAAACGCTTTTGCAACCTTCTATGAATATGATGATGAGGGATCATTGATCAGGGTGAAGAAAGAAACCGAAAGGGGCATTGCTACCATTAAAGAAAGCCGCTCATCTTACAGAAAAAAGAACTAATGAAAACCTTACATAAAAAACTATTCTTTTCGTCAGTTGGCCTTGCGGCTATCCTTTTTGTTGCCATTGCGAGTGCAAAAATAGCGGCGAATAAAAGCGAAGCAACTGTAGTAGTTGCACAAGATACCGTTGAAACCATTCATATCGATACCGCAAAACTGAAATTATTTACTTTGGCCGCGAAGGCCATCGATTTTAATGCCCATGATCTTACCCTGTCAGGTACCTTAAGTGTTCACGATGGGAGTGACAGCTCGGTAAATGTTGATAATGCCGCTTATTGTTTTATTAAAAAAGACAGTAGTTTCTACTATAAGATGAATTTGGTAGAAATGATCAATACGAGCGCGTATTGTGTGCAGATAGATGGACAGCAAAAAAAAATCATGCTTTCGCCGCACAAAAGCATAAACCCGCAACTGATGTTCCCCCAGATAGAAAAACTCGTTTCAGGCTTACGCGGGGAAAGATATCGTGTGGTGGAAATGCCTGCTCCGGAAGGATTTCGTAAAATATCCATTATCAATCCACATCATGTAACCTGCAAGGAATATAGCCTAACCTTTAATCGTGATACATTCAAGCCAACCGAAGTTTTTATCCGGTTAAGTAACCTCGAAGATCCCTTAAATTCAAAAATGGATAAAACCATTTTGATGAAATATTCAGAAAGGAGCAACCTGAACGAAACTGCGTTATTGTCCATAGAACGGATACTGGCGAAATCAGATCACGGGTTTAAAGCTGTCCATGCCTATACAGGTTACGAAGTAATTGAGATAGGCCGTTAATTGTAGCTTGCCACCTGCCGTTCAATTAAAGGAAAAGCCAAGCAGCAAGGTGCGCGACTAAACACCTATGGTGTTTTAACTTATTGAGATAAGAATAATCAGGTAATGGATGCCTGATTGAAATAAGATATTATTAAGAATATTTAGTTATGTTAAAAACGCTCCGTTTTATTTTTGTGGTTTCTTTATTGGTATTGCTGCAACAATATGCATTTGCAGCGGTAGAACCCTATCAAAATTTTTTGAAAGGGAACATTAAAGCTGGCGACTCCTTATTGGTAAAAGACGAAAAGTTTAAAAATACATCGTTCAACTGGGCCGATATCACCAATATTTCAGTTAAAAACAGCATTAACTTGCAGGTTTTGGATGAACAGGCCATTAGCCAGTCTTTTAGCTGTACCTTAAAAATCAGGATTGAGTATTTTAGTTCTCCGGCGCAGATCGATGCAACCAAAATTGATGATATTGAGCTTAAGGTAAATTATGATAAAAA
Organism: uncultured Pedobacter sp.; assembly: GCF_913776295.1. Classification (GTDB taxonomy): domain Bacteria; phylum Bacteroidota; class Bacteroidia; order Sphingobacteriales; family Sphingobacteriaceae; genus Pedobacter. The sequence goes on along the minus strand of NZ_CAJYOJ010000027.1, from coordinate 7,925 downwards.
TGCAGGAGCAGTTTATAAAGGGATAGACACCTATAGTTTTCAAAATGGTTATTACGTAAAGGTATATGTGGTATCCATTAACAGTCCGGAATTTGGAACTCAGCTACCTCCTGTGCTGCAATTGAGCAGCATGATCAATATCGACCGTAAATATGCATTTAAACCTTATTTGTTTTTAGGTATTAATGGCGAACAGGCAGTACAGTCCAAAACTAAAGGTATGCAGCGGTTAAGCGTCGGAACCGTTCAGGATAATCAGTTAAAGTTGAGCTGGTCTTTAATACCCGGGGCAGAAGAATATGATATCGAGTGGGTAAGTATTGATAATGGATCGGAATGGGAAACAATTGCAGACGCATTAAAATCAAATAGCGGAGCATATTCTAATGATGATATTGGAGCCATCTTCAGAAACAATGCCACGCGGATCACCACTCACGAAAATAACTATACCATTTCTTTGTTGTATAATGCCAAATATATATTGGTGAGGATGAGGCAGGTGCAATACACTAACGATGGGCTCAGAAATATCGGTGAATGGTTTTACAAACAGGATAACAATAATAACTATGCAATATGGGAGCCGGGCTGGCATCAGCAGAATTTAAACTGGCAATATGCTGTTACTTACGCCGAAGAAGGAAAAAAGAAAGAAGTAGTCAGTTATTTTGATGGCTCGTTGAGGGGGCGCCAAACCGTAACCCTCAACAACAGTGATGATGTAGCTGTTGTACAAGAAAATGTTTACGATGAGTTTGGGCGTGCTGCAGCGAGTATTTTACCTGCTCCGGTTAGAGAAAGTACAACCAGCCAATCTCTGCATTATTTTCCTGCTTTTAACCGGAATGCCAGCAATTTACCCTATAGTTATACCGATTTAAATGCGGCCAACTGCGAACCTTTGCCATCGGCTTTAAACATATCATCCGGCGCATCACGCTATTATTCAACACAAAATCAGTTTAAAAACCTCACCTCATTTAATCAATATATTCCTGATGCTGGCGGTTATCCTTTATCAGTAACGCAGTATACGCCGGATAATACAGGTAGGATAAAATTACAGGGTGGTGTAGGTTATACTTTCCAGCCTGGCACCAGCGAAAAGCATACCACCAGATATTATTATGGTAAACCTGAACAATGGGAATTGGACAGGCTATTTGGTAACGACGTAGGTTTTGCTGAGCATTACCTTAAAAATATGGTGATCGATCCAAACGGACAGATCAGTATCAGCTACCTGAATGCCAGTGGTAAAACTATTGCAACGGCATTAACCGGTAATACACCTGATAATGTTACCAGCCTGGATAACAAACCTGCTGCACAGGAGCTTAACATGAAAATATTAAAACCAGAGCAATTTAATTTTGATGCCAGCCGTTTAAGCCTGAATGCAACTACCACTTATACTGCATCGGTACCTGGCCTTGTTACGCTAAAGTATGATATAGAAAAATTGATTGCACAATATCCGGGTACCACTTTTCAACCCTGCAGTAATTGCTATTATGAACTGGGCATTACCATACGGGATAATTGTAATGTTGTGGTGTATAATACGGCTACTCCTGTTAAAATTGGCGCTGATGCCTCAAATTGTGATGATGGAGGGGTATATAACGGTACTATTGAAACGGCATTTAACCAGATTGGCGAATATTACATTACCTTTAATTTTAATCTGAGCGAAAAAGTAATCAATTACTTTACAGACGAATATGTAAAAAAAGGCCAGAATGCGCTTTATCTTCAAAAACAGTCTGATTTTGTATTGAGGTATCTTGCCGAAAGCCGCTTTCAGGATTGTTTTGCCGATTGTAAAACAGCAAGGGCAAAACTAGGCAACAAGGCAGATTTTACAGCCATGTTTATCGCCAGGCTTAATCAGCTTTGCGAAGCCCCGGGTGCTTATCAGAACCTGATTTCAAGTACTTATGATGATCTTTTAAATAAAGTAGCGGCACTTGAAGCAGCTTGTGTAAGCACAGCCAGCCCTTGCGATGATTACCGCAACCCCATGTTGCTGGATGTTTCACCCGGCGGACAATATGCCATGGTTGATGATTCTGGTAACTTTTTAGAGACGGCTACCAACGTACTGCAGCTATATTTTAAACATGGTGCATTTGATAACCTGGATAGTGCTGATCCCGCCTATATCAATAGTGCCGTAACCAAAGAGGATGGCAGTATTATATATCCATATGATGCCTCATTTACATTAGCTGACCTGGTAAAGTACTGGAAACCCGATTGGGCAGAACAATTTCTCCGTTTCCACCCCGAATATTGCAAACTTCAGTTTTGCATTAACCACTCCGGAGAAAAAGCATGGGACAACCGATTAAAGGAAATAGAAACGGCAGCAGCAATTGGTTACCACCGCAATAATCCGGTAAACTGGCTGCTCAATACCGATCCCTTTTTTACTAATCCCGCGTATGCTACCTACAAGAGCAATATGGAATTCGACCTGAATAATTTCAGTGTGGTAAAAACCGGGCGTAATGATGTTGCTGTAAAAAATATCAATGGTTTTATTGATTTCGTGCTTTATTGTGCAGACACAACCGGTACTACCAATTTAGGGGTAAATACAACCGCACAGAACTGGAATACCTGCAGCCCCAATGATGCCTGTAGGGTAGAAAACCGCGAATGGCAACTTTACCGCGATTATTATCTGGAGCTTAAAGAAAAGTATATAGAAATAATCCGAAATAACGAAACCTGTAATCCTGCTACTGCCTGTACCATAGGGAAACCTGTGAGTGCTGAATATGATTATACTAACAATGGCGATTGCTCGACAAGAATATTCGCAGCATCTACACAGCAACTGTCTCCAAATAGCTATAAAACATTCGACTACCTCAATAACCAGCAGGTAACATATACTTACATTACGGGAATGCATAGTGCACCGCCCGCCATTACTTGCAGCAATCTGGGAACCAGGCAGTTTTACAGCTGCTTAGACGTTACTATGCCATCGGGGGCAACCATAAGGTACACCAATGTATGGGAAATGACCTGTACAGAAACTATTCCTGCCGGTTGTGCTTTTCAGGGCAGTTTAACACCCGATGGCAGTTATGGTTATGGTTCTTATTATACCGTTAATTATCCTTATCAATATCAATATACCATTTTTGAAGGTTATGATGAAGCTGATCCACCCGCTGTAGGCTGTAACGGAGGTTTATATAATAGCGATCTTACTTTTTATCCTTGTTATACCGTTTTTTATAATAATACAAGTTACTTATTTAATAATGTATGGGTAAGTATCTGTAATAACTATATTGGTGGCGGTGGCGGAGGCGGGGGAGGTGGCGGTAATCCATGTGATCAGCAGCCAACAGCACTCTTTAAAGCAGTTGAAGCCAACAGCAATTACGTAGAACAGCCGCCTTGCGAAATTACCATGCAGTTAATGGCCAACAATACTAATCAACAGAAAGTTGTCGCCGATTTTGACAGCAATAATATTTACAGCATTAATAAAGTAAACAACCAGGAGGCCAATAGAAATGCTACAACACAGGCCAGAAGAAGTGATATTGATACGCCTGTATCAGAAACGCCAGGCCAATTTGGCGAATATGAATTTAAACCCTATTTCGCGGTACAAAATGAGAAAGGGAGTTATCAGATTTATAGAGATGTTTGGGTAGCCAGGTATCAGCCAGAGCTCGCCGCTACACCATCAATGACCATGAGGAGCAGTGCGCCGCAAGAGGAAAATGCAATGCGGGTTTCAAATACGGTTACTGTTTGTGCAAAAATAAGCGATGAGGCCAACTTAAACGATGGTAATATTTCGAAATATATAGATTGTTATGGTTATTACTTTCACAATCCCAGAAAAACAACGGTAGAACTGGTTGATCAGAATGGTAGTCCGGTATCATTCCATATGGATGTACAGGTAACTGTAAATTTCAGGGTTGACCACGACTACTCAAGTACATACGAATCCGTAGTCATATCAGTTCCAAACGGACAAAGCTCTGCTACTTATTTTTACGACTCGACCTATTACATACAAGTACAGAATTGTAGTCCGTTCCAAAAGGTATATTTAAACCAGAATACCATATCAGGTGCAAGTTTTTGCACTTCAACGCCACCACCAGCCAACTGCCCGGCCATTTATGCCGAAAAAAAGAGCAGGTTCGATCCAGATATCATCGCACCCAAAACAGGTTTAACCGAGGCGCAGTATAAGGCAGAGCAATATGCTGCATTAACCAGCCAGATCAATACTTCCTGTACCGGTAGTGCCGATGGCTGGATTCAGCGTCTTCAAAAAGGATTGGAAGCGGGTAACTTCACCTCAAAAATAGATGAACTCAGAAACAACTTAATCACTTTATGTACGCTGGGAGGAGACCTCGATCATCCTTTTGGTGCCAGTAGTTTACCCGGCTCAACTACTATAAATATTAATGGACATGCGGCCAGAAATTTTGGCGACGTCATTAAATACACGCTAGGAATTAATGCTTTTACCGATCTGCTGAACCCATGGTTAATCGATTCGCCCTATCCGTATGAGGTGATCCAGCAACCTACCCAGGTTTCCATCTCCGCTACTACAGATGCGATCTGTACTAAGTTAATGAACCTGCCGGGTTATGGTACCTCCGGTTTTTACAATACACTGGTGGCACAATACGGTGGTGCAATGACTTTAAGCGAAGCAGAATTAAATACCCTGATTAAAGGCTGCACCAATTGCAAACATTTATTGGATTATGATATCAAACTCCCTGTTTTTCTGGACGCAGGGGCAACTGGTTGTATAACCAGAAATGCTTATAATACAGTTGTTTCCGATTTAAATACTGCTTTTGGCAATAGTTTAAATCCGGCATCTGCCCATTACGAAACTATTTTTAGCAACTATTTAAACCAGAAATTCGGCTTTTTCCTATCGTACCAGGATTACGTGGATTACAGTTCCAGCAACCGCGACCTATTGTGTAACGAGCCTCCTTATGTTGCCGCACCTGTTGATCCGATGGCATGCGTAAAAACATTAATCGATCAGGCTTACGGAACGGGGAGCGAGCAATACAGCAGTTATATTAATGAAGAGAAAAGAAAATTTGTTAATGCCTATGTGAATACCTGTGCAGCTGCAAAGGCTAATGTGATGCTTAAGGCTTCACAACAGATTTATCACTATACGTTATACTATTATGATCTGGCTGGTAACCTCATCCGTACCGTGCCGCCGGAAGGGGTAACACTTTTAACCGATAACGAAATTGAACTGGTACAGCGTGGCAGAAAAGCACAGCCTGAAGATTGCAATTATAATGGCCCGCTAACTGCGGCCGATCAGAATACGGCTTTACAAACCCTAAGCAATACTCTACAGGCGCACGGCAATACCGCGGTAGAAATGTGGTTGCATACGGATGCCGATGGGGGCAAACAGTTTATTGCCGCCACGCCCGATATGAAATACATGTTACAGGCCTGCGTAAACGGCAACCTGGTTAATGTTGATATTTTTACCTTAAACCAAACGGCAGCAGATCAGGTAAGTATTGTATTAAGCAGGCACATAACTGCCAATGTGAGCGATATTTTACCATTATCGCCATGGACACACGTGGTGGTACAGGGAGCAGATCTTGCGCAGGGTATTGCACAGATCTGGGTAAACGGAAAATCTTATAGTCCGGTGGCAGGTGCACCTGCGGCAGGTTGTGGCTGGACCATTACCAGTAACCCGATCAATATGCCGCGCAATTTTACTAACCTAAAACACCTGCGTATTTATAACGGGCGTTTAATGGGCGCCGGCGAAATTACCGCCAACGCCGCAAGCCCCTGCTTTGCCGTTGCCGATGGCACTGCTTTGGCCTGGTACCGTTTCAACATACCGGCAGCGGGCGAACCTACCACCATTGCCGAAAACAGTACCCTGGAAACCCAGTTTAATGGTACTTATCCTTTACACCGGTTAACCACCACTTATGCTTACAACGCCACCAACCAGGTGGTAAAACAATATACCCCTGATGCCGGTACCAGCAAGTTCTGGTACGATTACCTCAGCCGTTTGGTGATTTCGCAAAATGCAAAACAGGCCACAGGTAATAATTTTAGCTATACCGATTATGATGCATTGGGCAGGATAAAAGAGGTAGGCCAGAAAAATACGACAAGCAGCGGTTTAACCGAACCGGCTTACGTAGACAATACTTTTTACCGTAACTTTTTAAGCTCAGGAAGTAATACCCAGATTACCCAAACTTACTATGATGGTTTGATTAGCGGTAATGGTACATTGACCAACCTGGGGCAGGATCATCCGCGTAAACGGGTATCGGCCAGTGTATACCGCGAAACAGCGGGAACATCAGCCATTAATGCAACGTATTATAACTATGATGTAAGTGGTAATGTGAAAACGTTATACCAGCAGATTAACGGACTGGGTTTAAAAACCATCAATTACGAATACGATTTAATTAGCGGTAAAGTTAATTTTCTGGCTTATCAGCATGGCCAGAACGATGCCTTTTATTATCAATATAAATATGATGCCGATAATCGCTTAACCGCTGCATGGAGCAGTACCCAGGCCAATGTAGTTAATTATGGTTTTGGTAGTACGCTGACTGATCCAAGCCGGCGTCTGGATGCCAGCTACCAATATTACCTGCATGGCCCGCTGGCCAGGATGGAACTTGGCCGCAACCTGGAGAAAGTACAGGGAATGGATTATGCTTATACCCTGCAAGGTTGGTTAAAAGGTGTAAATGGAACCCAATTAAACCCAGGTATAGAAATGGGTGTCGATGCCGGAAACGGCCAGAACGCAACCATTGCCAAAGATGCACTGGCTTATAGCCTGGGCTATTACAATGGCGATTACAGCCCAATTGGTGGCAATGGTGCTTTTGCCAACACCTATGTGGGGACCAATGGCGATCTTACGGGTAAGCCGTTGTTTAACGGTAATATCAGTAACAGCACTTACGCCATTGCAGGTATTAACAGTGGTGCAACCGTTGGTTACAGTTACGGTTACGATCAGTTAAACCGGATTAAAAATGTAAACCAGCATGATTTGGGTACCGGTAACTGGAATTTTGCCAGTGCGAGCAATAAGTTTAAAGAAAGTTTTAATTACGATGGTAACGGAAACATTTTAAACCTGCAGCGCAATAACCAGAATGGCAATGCCATGGATAATCTGAGCTATGCCTACAACCGTAATGCAGCGGGCAAACTTATTAATAACCGCCTGGCCGCTGTAAACGATGCCGTTGGCGTAACCAATGGAAATGATATTAGCAACAACAATTACAGCTACGATGATATTGGCAACTTAAAAACTGATGCTGCCGAAGGTATCAGTAATATTGATTGGAGTGTATATGGTAAAATCAGGAGCATTAGCAAAAATAGCGGGGGCATTGATTATACTTATGATCCATCGGGCAACCGGGTAAGCAAGCTCTACAATAATATCACTACTTATTATGTACGCGATGTCCAGGGCAACAGCTTGGCGGTTTATGATAATGCGGGCAATACCAGCAACTGGCGCGAGCAACAGCTGTATGGCAGTAGCCGTTTGGGAATGTGGAAACCAAACCTTAATTTAGCTACAGCCAATGGTAGCAGTATTTGGAACAACTATGGCCTTAAGTTCTTTGAGTTGAGTAACCACCTGGGTAACGTTATGGCGGTGGTGAGCGATAACCGTTTGCAAAGCGGCAATACTTATGTACCCGATGTAATTAACAGTAACGACTACTACGCTTTTGGTGGGCAGATGAACGGCCGCGATTTTATCAACCCTGGCGCACAGGCCTACCGTTATGGTTTTAACGGTAAGGAGAACGATAATGAGGTAAAAGGGCAGGGCAACCAGCAGGATTATGGCA